>JAAVHJ010000022.1 GCA_014799805.1 Ruminococcus sp. | reverse complement strand
TGGAGACCAGCCTAAAGCAATTCAGGAGCTGACAGAGGGTTTTAAAAACGGGAAAAATATACAGACCCTGCTAGGCGTGACTGGTTCAGGGAAAACATTTACAATCGCAAATGTGATTGCAAAATTAAATAAACCTACACTTGTATTGGCACATAATAAAATTTTAGCAGCACAGCTTTGTTCAGAATTAAAAGCTTTTTTTCCAGAAAATGCTGTGGAATATTTTGTTAGTTATTATGATTATTATCAACCAGAAGCATATATTCCCAGTACAGATAGTTATATCGAAAAAGATTCTGCTATTAATGAAGAAATTGATAAGTTAAGACATTCCGCAACAACGGCTCTTGCAGAACGCAAAGATGTCATTATCGTTTCAAGTGTATCTTGTATTTATACATTGGGAAGCCCTGAAGAATATCGCAATATGACAGTTTCTATTCGTGTTGGTATGGAAAAAGCAATTTCGGATTTGGCACAGGAACTTGTAAAAATTCAGTATGAACGCAATGATATTAATTTTACAAGAAATAAGTTCCGTGTGCGTGGTGATGTCATGGAAATTTTTCCTGCAAATGCGACAGATACTGCAATCAGAGTTGAATTTTTCGGTGATGAAATTGACAGAATCTGTGAAATTGAAGTTCTTACGGGGAAAATAAAAAAAATTCTACAACATGTTGCTATCTTTCCAGCATCACATTATGTGATTTCCCCTGAACAAGCTCAAAAAGCGATTCTTGAAATTAAAAAAGAATTACAAGAACGTGTTGCCTATTTTACAGAACATCATCAACTGCTTGAAGCACAGCGGATTGCACAAAGAACAAATTATGATATAGAAATGTTACAGGAAATTGGCTTTTGTACTGGTATTGAAAATTATTCCAGAATCTTGGCAGGGCGTGAAGCTGGGAGTACACCGCTTACGCTTCTTGACCATTTTCCAGAAGATTTTTTGTTAATCATAGATGAAAGTCATGTGACAATTCCACAGGTTCGTGCCATGAGTGCTGGTGACAGAGCCAGAAAACAAACGCTTGTTGACTATGGCTTTCGATTACCAAGTGCATTTGATAACAGACCATTGGTATTTTCTGAATTTGAACAGCATATAAAACAAGCAATTTTTGTAAGTGCTACGCCTGGAGACTATGAAAAACAACATGCAAATCAAATTGTAGAACAAGTTATCCGTCCAACTGGATTAGTAGACCCTGAAATCAGTGTCCGTCCAATTGAAGGACAGATAGATGATTTATTATCTGAAATTCATATTAGAATAGATAAAAAAGAACGTGTGCTTGTTACAACATTGACAAAGGCTATGGCTGAAAATTTAACAGATTATTTAGAACAAATGGGCATTCGTGTAAGATATTTACATCATGATATAGACACGATGAAACGTATGGAAATTATCCGTGATTTGCGATTAGGAAAATTTGATGTACTTGTAGGAATTAATTTGCTTCGAGAAGGTCTGGATATTCCAGAAGTTTCTTTAACAGCAATTCTTGATGCTGACAAAGAGGGATTCTTGAGAAGTGAAACGTCTTTGATTCAGACAATTGGACGTACTGCAAGAAATGCCAATGGCAAAGTTATTATGTATGCTGATATTGTTACGAAATCTATGGAACGGGCCATTCTGGAAACAGAACGCAGAAGAAATTTGCAGATAAATTATAATCAAAAATATCATATTATTCCTAAAACAATTATAAAAGATATTCATGAAGTAATTGAAATTTCCAGTAAGGCATCTGTTGCAGATGAAACAGATTATCAGAAATTGTCTAAACAAGAACGTGAGAATTTAATAAAATCTCTTACAAAACAAATGCAGGAAGCTGCTAAGATGCTGGAATTTGAACATGCTGTATTTCTGCGTGATGAAATTGCAAAGCTAAAAGAAATATAAATATAACTATAAATTGGGGTGTTAGATTCATGAAAGATAAAATTATTATCAAAGGTGCCAGAATGCACAATTTGAAAAATATTGATGTAGAAATTCCAAGAGATAAATTTGTTGTCATGACAGGTTTATCTGGTTCGGGAAAATCGTCACTTGCATTTGATACAATTTATGCAGACGGACAAAGACGTTATGTAGAAAGTTTATCTTCTTATGCAAGGCAATTCCTAGGACAAATGGAAAAACCAGATGTAGATAGTATTGAGGGCTTATCTCCAGCAATTTCGATTGACCAGAAAACAACGTCTAAAAATCCACGTTCTACTGTCGGAACAGTCACAGAAATTTATGATTATTTAAGATTATTATATGCAAGAATTGGCATTCCGCATTGTCCCGTTTGTGGTCGTGAAATTTCTCAACAGTCTATTGATGAAATTGTAGACCAGATTTTAGCGTTACCAGAGGGAACAAAAATTCAGCTCCTTGCTCCTGTAATTCGTGGCAAAAAAGGTCAGCATATAAAAGAACTTGAAAAAGCTAGAAAAAGTGGCTTTGTTCGTGTGAGAATTGATGGCATTCAGTATGATTTGTCAGAAGATATTAAATTAGAAAAAAATAATAAACATACAATTGAAATTGTAGTGGATAGATTAATTGTTAAAAATAATATGATTTCCAGATTAACAGATAGTTTGGAAACAACAGCTAATCTCACAGGCGGTATGATTCATGTAGATGTCTTAGGAGGCGAATTATTAAGTTTTTCACAAAACTATGCTTGCCCTGAGCATAATATTAGCATGGAAGAATTAACGCCCAGATTATTTTCGTTTAATAATCCTTATGGTGCATGTAAAACTTGCACAGGATTAGGCATATTTAAAAAAATTGATGCAGATTTAATTATTCCCAATCAGGAGCTGAGCATTTTAGAAGGTGCGATTCATGCCTCTGGCTGGAATCATTTGGAAGATGGTTCCATTGCTATGATGTATTATCAGGCATTAGCTGAAAAATATCATATTTCTTTGGAAACGCCTTTTTGTAAATTACCTGAACATGTCAGACATGCATTTTTATATGGAACAAATGGAGAAAATTTAATCTTAAAACGCAGTAAAGCTTTAGGCGGTGGAAGCTATGAAGCTCCATTTGAAGGCGTGATTCCCAATTTAGAACGCAGATATGAAGAAACAACCAGTATTTATGCAAGAGCTGATTTAGAAAATTCTATGAATGAAGTAACTTGCAAAGCCTGCAATGGTGCAAGATTAAAACCTGAAGTATTATCTGTAACAGTCGGAAATTTAAATATTTATGAATTAACAAAATTATCTATAACAAAAGCACTAGATTTTTTCGAGAATTTAAAATTAACAGAACATGAAAAATTTATTGCTGAAAAAATAATAAAAGAAATTTGCGATAGATTGCATTTTTTAACAAGTGTTGGATTAGAATATTTAACATTGGCAAGGTCATCAGGAACACTTTCAGGAGGCGAAAGCCAAAGAATCAGACTTGCTACACAAATTGGGTCTTCTTTGATGGGTGTATTATATATTTTAGATGAGCCTAGTATCGGCTTACATCAAAGAGATAATACTATGCTGATTGCAACTATGAAACATTTGAGAGATTTAGGAAATACGTTGATAGTTGTCGAACATGATGACGATACGATTTTAGCAGCAGATTATGTCATTGATATTGGCGTTGGTGCAGGTGTCAATGGTGGTGAAGTAGTCTTTGCTGGAACGCCTGAAAAATTATTATCTTGTCAAAATTCTATTACAGGGCAATATCTGAGTGGCAAAAAAATCATTCCTGTTCCTGAAAAACGCCGTGTCGGAAATGGACATGTTCTTAAAATTATTAATGCAAAAGAAAATAATTTAAAAAATCTAACTGTAAATTTTAATTTAGGAAAATTAATTTGTGTAACAGGGGTTTCAGGTTCTGGAAAATCTTCTCTTGTAAATGAAATTTTATATAAACATCTTGCAATGAAATTAAACAGAGCCAGAATAAAAGGCGGTAATTGTCAGGAAATACAAGGAATAGAATATTTAGATAAAGTAATTTGTATTGACCAGTCACCAATTGGCAGAACGCCCCGCTCTAATCCAGCGACTTATACAGGCGTATTTACAGATATCAGAAATTTATTTGCACAGACAAATGATGCAAAAGCACATGGTTATACCCCTGCAAGATTTTCTTTTAATGTCAAAGGTGGTCGTTGTGAAGCTTGTGAGGGGGACGGTATTTTGAAAATTGAAATGCATTTCTTGCCTGATATTTATATTCCCTGTGAAGTTTGCAAAGGCAAGCGTTATAACCGTGAGACACTGGAAGTGCATTATAAAGGCAAATCTATTCATGATGTATTAGAAATGACAGTTGACGAAGGGGTATTATTTTTTGAGCATATTCCAAAGATTGTTAAAAAATTAAAAACTCTGCAAGAAGTCGGTTTAGGCTATATTAAAATTGGTCAGCCTGCAACAACACTTTCTGGCGGTGAGGCACAAAGGGTAAAATTATCAACAGAATTAGCCAAAAAAGCAACTGGTCGTACTATGTATATTCTGGACGAACCAACAACAGGTTTGCATACAGCAGATGTGCATAAATTAATTGATATTTTGCAAAAATTAGTAGATTCTGGGAATACAGTTGTTGTGATTGAACATAATATGCATGTCATTAAAATCTGTGATGAAATTATTGATTTAGGTCGTGAGGGCGGAGATTCTGGAGGTAATATTATTGCACAGGGTACGCCAGAAGAAATTATAAAAATTCCTGAATCTTATACAGGGAAGTATTTAAAAAATTATCTCCAAAAGGAGGATAAATAATGCTAAGAAAATTAATCAGAATTTTATTTAACAGAAATACAACAATTATTTTTATGCTATTATTTCAGATTGCTTTTTTAGTATTGACAATCTTGTTTTTAAGTCAAAATTATTTATCTGTTTATTTTGGACTAGCAGTACTAAATATTATTCTAGTCATTTATATTTCTAATACGTCTGAAAATCCAGAATATAAACTTCCTTGGATCATTGCAATGCTTGTTGTTCCGTTGCTTGCAGGATTGGCTTATTTATTAGTAAAAGGCGATGTCGGTCACAGAAAATTTAAAAAAAATTATGCTCGCCGTGTCGAAGAAACTAAAAAATATCTTCCACAAGATAAGCATACCATGCAACAGCTTCAGGAATTAAATATTTCACATGCAAATTTATCAGAATATTTATTAAATTATGGCGGTTATCCAGTTTATAGAAATCATGAATCAAAATTTTTCCCGATTGGTGAAGAAATGTTTGAAGCTATGAAACAGGAAATTAAAAAAGCAAAATATTATATTTTTCTTGAATTTTTTATTATTGACAAAGGTTCTATGTGGGAAGAATTATTAGAAATTTTAAAACAAAAAGCTTCTCAGGGCATTGATGTCAGAATCATGTATGATGGTTTTGGAACAGAATTTATTATGCCTATGCGATATTTTACAAATTTAGAAAAATATAAAATAAAATGCAAAGTATTTAATAATTTTAAGCCGTTTCTGACTTCTTCACAGAATAACAGAGACCATAGAAAAATTTTAGTCATTGATGGACATACGGCTTTTACTGGTGGTATTAATATTGCTGATGAATATGTCAATCGAAAAGTAAGATTTGGACACTGGAAAGATGGAGGAATGCTATGCAAAGGGGAAAGTGCATGGAGTTTTGTTATTATGTTTCTGCAATTATGGCATTTAGAAGAAATTGATAATGGCAAGTTAGAAAAATATAGACCCAAAGAAATCTATCCAAGTAATTATGACGGATTTATACAGCCTTATGGAGATTCCCCAACTGATGGCGAATATGTCGGCAAATCTGTTTATTTAGATATTATTAATAATGCTAAAAATTATGTTTATATTATGACGCCTTATTTAATTCTTGATAATGAAATGATTACAGCATTAGGACTAGCAGCAAAAAAAGGCGTTGATGTGAGAATTTTAATGCCTCATATTCCTGATAAATGGTATGTTTACAGTATTGCATGGAGTTATTATAAAGCATTATTAGAACAGCATGTCAGAATTTTTGAATATGAATCTGGCTTTTTACATGCGAAAAATTTTAGCTCTGATGATAATATAGGCGTTGTCGGAACGATTAATTTAGATTACAGAAGTTTATATCTGCATTTTGAATGTGCGGCAGTATTATATGGCAGTCAAACTGTAACAGAGATTCGCAGAGATTTTGAAAAAACTCTGGAAAAAAGCATAGAAATTTCTTTAGAAGACTGTCAAAAAAGGCCACTACCAAAACGGATTGTAAGTTCTGTTTTGAGAATTTTTGCACCATTATTATAATTATTATAATAATTTTATTTTAAATTTTAAAATTTTTAATTGGAAAGGAGTTTTTTTTGATGAGTGAACAAGAAAAACAAACACAGGAAAATGCATGTACACATGATTGTAGTACTTGCGGAAGTGCATGCGGCGAACGTACAGCACCACAAAGTTTATTAGCTCAGCCAAATCAATTAAGCAAAATTGGTAAAGTCATTGCTGTTGTCAGTGGCAAGGGTGGTGTTGGAAAATCTCTTGTATCTTCTATGCTGGCAGTTGGTGTACAAAGGGCAGGCAAACATGCAGCTATTTTAGATGCAGATATTACGGGACCGTCTATTCCTAAAGCATTTGGCATAAAAGAAAAAGTTCTTGGCAATGAATTAGGCATGCTTCCAGCAAGGTCTAAAATGGGCATTGATATTATGTCTGTCAATTTAATGCTGGAACATGATACAGACCCTGTTATCTGGAGAGGACCTGTCATTGCAGGTGTTGTAAAACAGTTCTGGACAGATGTTATTTGGGATAGCGTAGATTATATGTTTGTAGACATGCCCCCTGGAACAGGTGATGTGCCTTTAACTGTATTCCAGAGCATTCCCGTAGATGGTATTGTCATTGTTACTTCACCACAGGATTTAGTATCTATGATTGTGCAGAAAGCTGTAAAAATGGCAAATATGATGCAGATTCCTGTATTGGGTATTATTGAAAACATGAGCTATGCTGTCTGTCCAGATTGTGGTAAAAAAATTATGATTTATGGTGAAAGTCATACAGCTGACATTGCCAAAGCATATAATATTCCATTATTAGCACAGCTTCCTTTTGATTCAGCACTTGCAAAATGTTGTGATTTAGGCGTGATTGAATTGCATGAGTCAACAGAACTAGATTGTGCAGTTGCAAAAATAATAGGCGAATGATAATAAAATAAATAATATCCCCTGTTTCTGCAAACAGGGGATTTTTTGCAAATTTCATAGAGATTAATTGCTTTTTTTAAATTGCTGGTACATATATTATTAAGATATGAAAACTGATTTACGTGAACCAGTAATAAAAAACAGTTGACAAATTAAAAAATATATGCTATACTGAAATAAAATAAAATAAAAAAAGGAGTATTTCTATGAAAAAAAAATTATGCTTAATAATCGCAATTTTTACAAGTATTTTTGCATTTACAGCTTGTAATAATCAAGATACTGATATAGAATCAGAAAACAGCATTATAGAAACAGAAAATCAAGAATTTGATACTGGTGAAACAGTCAGTGATACCGTCGGCGTTTGGGCATCTGGTAAAAAATTAATATATCATGCTAGTAATAATATTAGATATTCTTTGATAGAAGATGAAAATGGCACTGTGCAAGACAAAAATGGCAAAAAATATGTAATACAAGAAAATGAAAATAAAATATTTTATATCAGAAAATTAGATGATAGCTTAACAATAAAAGAGGGTAAATATGATGAAAAATATTTAAATAATAAAGAAAGTCCAGATGGCTATAAACCTATGATAATTAATTATAAAAAATCTGATTTGTTTGATGCGGATGCATTAGAACAGGCAATCACAGGAGAAGAAATTAAAACAACAGAACAAGAAACAGAATCCGTTCCAGAAACAGAAAAAATAACAGCAGAACAAGAAACAGAATCCGTTCCAGAAACAGAAAAAATAACAACAGAACAAGTGACAGAATCGGCTCTAGAAACAGAAACAACAACAACATCAACAGAACAAGAAACTACTACAGAAACACTTGCTGTAGAAGAAAATGCAGAATACGCTAAAATTTATCAGGATTTAAAAAATTTCTTAGAAACAGATAATTTTAAACAAAAAGATGCAAATAACCGTGCTTTAGAAGTATTTAATCATTTGCATAATTTATCAGATGCTAATATTGAACAGGATTCTATTATAAATGATACAGATAAAAATGAAGTCAGATTTCATTGCTATGAAAAATATACGATTACGATTAACGTAGAAAACAGTGAAGTCACAGTAACAGAAGATTAATCATATGATTATAACAGCTCCCCTGTTATCATACAAGGGAGCTGAATATTTTAATTATATTTTTCAAGTAACTGTCTTACTTTTTCATGTGGATCTATGACTGTGCTAATAGAAACATCATGATTAATAGAAGCAATAAAATAAGCTACATATTTAGAAACATCTACTTCATGGAACCATTCACGCTGCAATAATTCTGGTGAACGATAAGTTAAATTTGTGCCGAATACGCCACTAATATAGCCTTCTTCATAAGCTTTGTCAAATTTTGCAAGACCATTTGTAAAAATCGAATAAGTCGCATAAGCAAAAATTCTTTTCGCATTGCGTTTTTTCAGTTCATAGGCAATATCTAATACAGACTCACCAGAAGAAATAATATCATCCGCAATAAATACATCTTTGCCTTCAACAGAATTACCCAGATATTCATGTGCAGTAATAGGATTTCTGCCATTAACGATTTTAGAATAATCACGTCTTTTATAGAACATACCCAAATCAACACCCAATTCAGACGCATAGAACATATTACGATTTAATGCACCTTCATCTGGACTGACAACCATGAATTTATCTTTTGTAATATGAAAATCTGTGATGCTCTGAAACATGGTTTTTAATACCTGATAAGATGGAATCACATTATCAAAACCCATCAATGGAATTGCGTTCTGTACTCTTGGGTCATGTGCATCAAAAGTAACAATATTAGAAACGCCCATACGTTCTAATTCCTGCAAAGCAAAGGCACAGTCCAAAGATTCTCTGTAATTTCTTCTATGCTGACGACCGCCATATAAAATTGGCATGATAATATTAATTCGATTCGCTTTACCACTGGCAGCTTGAATAATACGTTTTAAATCCTGAAAATGGTCATCAGGTGACATTGCATTTTTTTTGCCAAAATAATCATAAGTACAGTTATAATTGCCAACATCTGTGATAATAAATAAATCTTTTCCCCGAATGGTAGATTTAATCAAGCCTTTGCCATCACCAGAAGAAAATCTAGGACATTCATTTTCAATCAAAAAAGAATCTGTCTGAAAACCACCTTTGATTGCCCATTTTACAAGATAATCATTAATCTTGTTGCCTAATTCTGTTGCACTTGCCATGACAATCATGCCCAAAGGGGCAACGTTATTTTCATGGTCAAATAAAATTTTATTACTAGTATTTATCATAATTTACAGCTCCTCAAAAAATTATTTACAAAATTTCTCAATATATCTTTCGATATCTTCGGAAATAATCTGCTTTGCAATCTCTACGCCCTCGACTTCATTCACAGCTGTTGATTTTTTTTCAAGTTCTTTATAGACTCTGAAAAAATGTGTCATTTCGTCAAAAATATGTGGTGGCAATTCATCAATTGCATGATAAGTATTATAATTTGGGTCATCAAACGGAATGGCAATAATTTTGTCATCATGTTTGCCACTGTCAATCATACGAATAACACCAATGGGGTAGCATCTTACAAGTGTCATGGGATACAGCGTTTCTGAACATAAAACCAATACATCTAATGGGTCAGCATCATCTGCATAAGTTCTTGGAATTAAGCCATAATTTGCTGGATAATGTGTAGAAGTATGTAAAATTCTGTCTAATTTCATTAAGCCTGTTTCCTTGTCCAGTTCATACTTGATTTTACTGCCTTTCGGAATTTCAATGACAGCAACAAAATCTTCTGCACTAATCCGCTTTGGGCTGATATTATGCCAGATATTGATAAAAATCACCTCTTTTTTAATTAAATTTAATTTAATCCAATCTGAATTAAGTATAACATGAGATTTTATGATTTGTCAATGCTTACTGCAAAAAAAATAGAAATTTGTCGCATTTTCTAAAATAAACTAATTTTTTTAAAAAATTATAGTTATCTTCTTGCAATCACACAGAAAGGGAGGTCAAAAAACCTCCCTGTATATTATTTTTTCAAATAATCCTGCATCATATCACAAAAATCAAACGTTGCAAAATAATCTGCTGATGTTTCAGCACGGCGAATTAATTTAACAGAACCGTCTTCGCAAAGTAATAATTCTGCTGAACGCAATTTGCCATTATAATTATAGCCCATAGAAAACCCATGTGCGCCAGAATCATGAATGACTAATAAATCACCAATTTCAATTTGTGGCAATACTCTGTCAATTGCAAATTTATCATTATTTTCACACAAACCGCCAGTCACATCGCATTTGTAATTATGCTCCTGATTTTCTTTGCCAAGTACTGTAATATGATGATAGGCACCATAAATAGCAGGACGCATTAAATTCGCCGCACAAGCGTCTACGCCGACATATTCTTTATAAATATGCTTTTTATGCAAAACTCTTGTGACAAGATGTCCATACGGTGCTAACATAAAACGTCCCATTTCCGTGAAAATAGCAACATCTTCTAAACCTGCCGGCACAAGAATTTCATCAAATGCCTTGTGAACACCCTCACCAATTGCTAAAATATCATTTGGTGTTTGGTCTGGATGATAGGCAACGCCAACACCACCAGATAAATTAATAAATTTAATATCAGCTCCTGTTTCTTTATGCAAATCAACTGCTAATTCAAATAATTGTCTTGCAAGTGTTGGATAGTATTCATTTGTCATGGTGCTAGATGCTAAAAATGCATGAATGCCGAAATGTTTTGCACCTTTTTCCTGTAATTTTTTAAAACCTTCAAACAATTGTTCACGAGTAAAGCCATATTTAGCATCTTCTGGATTGTCCATAATTTCATTTGAAATTGTAAATTTACCACCTGCATTGAATCTACAGCAGATAGTTTCTGGAATGCCTGTTAATTTTTCCAGATATTCAATATGTGTAATATCATCTAAATTAATATACGCATTTAGTTTATAGGCAAGTTCATAATCCTGTGCTGGTGTCACATTGGAAGAAAACATAATATCACTGCCTGAAAAACCACAAGCTTCACTCATTTGTAATTCTGTATAACTAGAGCAGTCAACACCACAGCCTTCTTCTTGTAAAATTTTTAATAAAAATGGATTTGGTGTTGCTTTCACAGCAAAATATTCTTTAAAGCCTTTATTCCAACTGAACGCTTTTTGCACAAGTCTTGCATTCTCACGAATGCCCTTTTCATCATAGATATGAAACGGCGTTGGAAAAGTCTTACAGATTTCTTCCGCCTGTTCTTTGGTAATAAACGGAATTTTCGGATTTTTCTCACTCATAATTACGACTCCTCACGGAAAAAATTTTTAATATAATTTTATTCTAGCATATTTTTCAATTACAGTCAATTAGATAACAAAAAATCAGCAGAAACGACAAGTTTCAACAAAATTTTATATTAAATTTCACAAAGGCATAAAATTATGATAATTCTATGCCCTGTAAAATAATAAAATTATGCTCGATTTAAATACTGATTTAATGCACTAAATAATCCCGCAACAGATGCTTCTGAAATATCTTTTTTGATACCAACGCCCCAATAGATTTTATTTTCATTTTCAATTGCGATTGCAACATAAGCAATTGCATCAGAATCAGAAGAATCAGTCACAGCATGTTCTGTGTAATTTTTAATCGTAAATTTCACGCCTAAGAATGCCCGAAGTGCATTGCTGACTGCGTCTAACCTGCCACTACCATCCGCTTTGAGTGTATAGGCTTCGCCATGTTTAGTCAGAGAAATTGTTGCCTGTATAGAAGACTGTGTATTATTTTTCTGAATATAATGAATTTCTTGATATTCTAAAGGCGTTTTAATATTTACATAATGATTCATAAAAATAGCATGTACTTCTTCAGGTTTTAATTCTTTATGCGCATGGTCTGAAATATTCTTAACTAAATAGCCAACTTCTTCCCGCATCGTTTTCGGTAAATCCAATCCAAATTGCGTTTCCAGTAAATAACCAATCCCACCTTTACCAGATTGGCTATTAATTCTAATTACATCAGCTTCATAAACTCTGCCAACATCTGTTGGGTCAATTGGCAAATAAGGCACTGTCCAATGGTCGGGATTTTGTTCTTCACGGAATTTCATGCCTTTTGCAATTGCATCCTGATGAGAACCGCTGAATGCCGCAAATACAAGTTTGCCACTATAAGGCTGTCTTTCATAAACATGCATTCTGGTTACACGCTCATAGAGTTCTGTCAATTCTGGCATATTAGAAAAATCTAATTCTGGATTAACGCCTTGTGAAAATAGATTCATGCCTAATGTAATAATATCAACATTTCCTGTACGTTCACCGTTACCAAACAGTGTACCTTCTACTCTGTCAGCACCAGCAAGCAAACCCATTTCTGTATCTGCAACAGCACAACCTCTGTCATTATGAGGGTGCAGGGAAATAATTAAATTTTCTCTGTTATTTAAATTATCGCACATGTATTCGACTTGATTTGCATAGACATGAGGCATAGAATGCGAAACTGTAACAGGCAAATTAATAATTACTTTATCATGTTCAGACGGTTGCCAGATATTAATTACTGCATTGCAGATTTCAACGGCAAAATCTGGCTCTGTTCCCGTGAAACTTTCTGGGGAATACTCAAATCTGAAATTACCCTCTGTTTTTTCCCTGTACTCTTTACAGAGTTTTGCACCAAAAACAGCAATATTAATAATTTCTTGTTTACTTTTTCTAAATACCTGTTCACGCTGTGCCAAGGAAGTTGAATTATACAAATGCACAATCGCATTTTTACAGCCTTTGAGAGCCTCAAAAGTTTTGGCAATGATATGCTCTCTGGACTGTGTGAGAACCTGAATTGTCACATCATCAGGAATTAAATTTTGTTCAATTAATGCACGGCAAAATTCATATTCTGTTTCTGACGCTGCTGGAAAGCCGACTTCAATTTCTTTAAAACCAATCTTAACAAGCAGTTTAAAAAACTCCAGTTTTTCTTCCAAGCTCATGGGAATAATTAATGCCTGATTGCCATCACGCAAATCAACGCTACACCAAATAGGAGCTTTTTCAATATAATTTTTTTTTGCCCAACGCATGGGAGAATTTTCAATTGCAAAAAACTGTTTTGTATATTTTTCAAAATTTTTCATAAATATACTATCCGCCTTTCTTAAAATTTAAAAATAAAAATAAAAAAATCCCTTTTGTGCTATCAAAACACAAAAGAGACGAAGATTTACAATCCCGTGGTACCACTCTTTTTGGCATTTAAAATGCCCACTCATCTGAATCAAGGTTTTACACAAAATTCATATCTCTATAACGTGAGAAATCCGTATACGCTTACTAACTAGCTAATATTTCAGCGTATCTGCTCAGGGAGGAGTTATATTTTTAGCTCAAATACTGTTTCACACCTGCCAACAGTTCTCTGCAATCTGATTCTAAAATTTTGTTCCCGTCATCGCATTTCAAATCATATGATTTGTTTTATTATAACACATGTTTCAGATTTTGTCAAGCGTTTTCTTTAAATTTTCACGCAAATCAATTTTTAGAAACAATTGTTAAATTAGAAACAGAAAAAGCATTTGATAATGCCTTTCCTGTTTTTAATGATTAATTAATTATTTAAGAATCAATTTTTTCAGCAATACAAAATCATAAATATTTACAATATTATCTTGGTTGATATCTGCATTGAGAAACTGCTGTTGACTAAAATTTTGTTGATTATGCAAATATTTTTGAAGCAATACTAAATCTAATACTTCTATTTTGCCATTTTGGTCAATATCACCAATTATATTTTCAGTTTTATCTGGCATTTTTTCAGTGATAATATTCCATTTTTGACAGTCATTTCCATTTGGTTCCCATTGCTGAACATTTGCACCTGAATTCACACTTGCATTTTCAATTTCTAGTAAGCAATTATCTTTAGAGGCTCTTGTCATGATGCAATAACTGCCATCAAGATTTTTAGAAAATTTAAATAACATCATACTATCTTTAGAAGAATACGGCACAATTGCTAAATTACCGCCATTTTCTGCACTCATAGCTTTCAGTACATAGTCTTGATTTGCAACAGAACGAATATAATAATAATTTCCACCGCCAGCAAATTTTTGTAATATCCATTTTTGACTATCAAAATGCCCTGTTGTCCATTGTTGAATATTCGTATTTTCAGCCATGATTCCAGATTCAATCTCTAGTACCATACCAGAATTTTTATTTTCAAATTCATAAATCATACCAGTATTCATGCTACAACCAGAATTAGCAACTGGTTCTAAAATCCAGTTTTGACAATCTGAATAATTGATTTCCCATTGTTGCACATTATCGCCTGAACCAGTACCAGCATCTGCAATTTCAATACAAGATTGATTCTCTGAAATTTTAGTTAAAATCTTATAAGAACCATCTGCATTTTGTGTAAGCATAAATTTCTGATTGTCACCGCCATTATACTGATAAATATCAATATTTGTACCATTGGAATTTTTTTTGCCAGCAACATCTAACACATAACTTCCACCGTCACCAACGGCTGAAACAAGATAATAATAGCCATCTCCTGCATCAACAAATTTCCAAATATCATGAATTGTTTCGTCAGAAGTTCCCCATTGTTGAACATTTGCACCATTTTCAGCTTTTGCACCATCTACTTGCATATATAATCCAGAATTGCTGTTTTTAATTCGATAAGTTACATTTTCTGTGAAACTTGCAGGAGCTGAAACAACAGGTGCTGTAAATTCTACTTGTTTCAGAAATGGACTTTCATATTTTGTATTAATCCAGTTACTAAATTCAAAATCAGTAATATATTTCATATCAGATTCTGAAACCATGTCACCAGAATATTTCATACAAAAATCTCTTGTATCTGTGCCATTAGTATTATACGCATCCAGCAATTCATAGCCATAATTGGACTGATTCGGATACCAAGCAGAACTATTTTTAGATTGAAAATTAATTGCAGATGGTGTACCAGAAACTGATTCAGATAAATAAGAATTATCATCACGAGCAGGATTTTTAGTTTCATCTCCACCCATTGTCAAAGCTTGTGATAAACTATAACCTTGAAATCTATTATTTTGTGAAACAATATCTGAACCATCACCACCAATCATACCAGTTGTTCCAGAGCCATTGTTATCCACACCATAAGCAGAATAATAATTATTATAAATATGCCCTGAACCGTTGCCAATTTGTGGACATCTACGGACATTTTCATCCCACCAGTTATATAATAAAGTTGTTCTATCTCTTGTAATTTCATCGTTCTGTGTACCATAGGCAACTGTCCAATATCTGTTTTTCATGTGACAATATGAAATTGTAATATAATCAGGACTTCTCATTCTATCTTTTGCATCATAATAACTCTCATAAGGTGTATTAATCCAGATAAATTTTCCGACTTCGTCTTGTCCGTCACCTGTTCTGTCATAATTTAACTGTGATTCAAAATAAATATGATCTATCCAAATTTGTCTTGATGACCAAACGTTAATTAAAATTCTGTTTGGAACATTTTTTGCAATTAATTTTAAATTACGAATAATAATATTATCACTTGGTTCATCTTTGCCATATTCGTTATTTGTTCTGAAATATGAGTCATAAATTGTATGATTGCCATAACAACCAACTAATGTTTTATTATCTCTGATTCTTGTATGAGAATATTTTTGAAGGTCAATATCTGCTGTTACAACAACTGTTTTTGGCTCTACAGAATCTAATTGCTTTACTAAATCATCTGCATTAGAGACATAAACAACTTCCCCTAATAAACCACCAATTGTACCAGCTTTTTCTCCTGAATCCGTCATACAGTTTCCAGCGAAACCCTCTAATCCGTCAAGATTTAATTTATATTTCTGATAATCTGTAGCAGAATAACTTGCAAGCTGAAATCCTGAATTTTCTTGATATGTCAAAGCAACAGAAGAATCAAGATTACTTGTAATTTTATAATATAAATCATAGCCATCAAAATCTTTTTCTACACCTTCAATATTCCAGCGTTGGGATTCTAAATCTGCATCTGCTGAAAGCGTGACACTATTTCCGACAGCAGTTAATACATAACCATTGGAAGCATTCACAATTTCAAATACACCAGAGCTAATATAATTTAAAGACCATTTTTCACTGGTGAGACCATTCTGACCACTAGGAACAAGACTTGTATCAGAAGCATTCACATTTTGATTCGTGTCAAACATGCCAAGACGGAAATATTGTACAGGATAAGCAATGTCTTCAGCTTGTGCCTGTATCATAGATGATACAGATGTTAGATTTGCACACATTGTGCTTCCTAAGGCAAGACTTGCCAATAAAGAAACCGTTTTTGTTAACCGCATAATAACGCCTCCTAAAATAAAAAAAAAATTCATGAATAAACTATAAACTAGTATTTATTATAACATAAATTTTAAAAAAAAGCAATGATTTTTTAATTTTTCTCTAAAAATAACAAAAAAGGCAAAGTATTTTTAGATACTTTGCCTAACACGATAAAAATTAATTATTTTAAAATTTTATATAGGTCATATTCAATCGTATTCCAAAAAATTTCCTCCCGTCTTCCTAGCCGTTGGATAAATTATAATATTTTTTTGAAAACTATTGACAAAATAGTATTTTTTTCATATAATCAATATAACAAATACTAGACGTGGGGGCTTTTAAAAAACTGGCATATATGCAATTGGTATGTTATTTTCTTTTGCATAGGTTTCAGCAGGTGCAACACTGTTTTTTTCTTCAAAAATAACTAATATATCGCTTTTATCAATCATTTGTTTATCTGTATCTTGATAGCAAGACGGATAATATCTTGTATTTGCCAACGTCACACTGTCAGCTTTTTCATGAATCGCAAAATAACGATTGCGAAGCTCCTCTGTCCAATCAGTGGTTTGTTCTTCATAGGGTATCATAATATGCAGCGCAATTTGATTGCCTGCTTTCAGTGAGAGAATAAATTCTGCCGCCCATAACGGAATGCCATAATCACAATTTAAATAAAATTTATCATAACCTTTGGTATATAAATTCCAGATATACTCATGTAATTTGACTTTCATGTTGATAAATGGTGCTTCAGATTCATTCTGGCATACTGTTTTTAATTCATCACCTGATGAAATAATTGTACATGTCATAATTTTAACTCCTTTTCTTCTATTTTGCATTTATTTTGCATCTCAAAGAGATTTCGCAAAATTAAGCATTTCACGTAAAATATAAAAAAATGCCTGAATTACGCAACAGAAATAAGCTATCATGACGGACAGGAATTTATAATTGACGTTATAAAGACGTTATAAAACCGACCATGACAGTAAATTCATACAATATTGTTTGCGTTTCATAGAGGAATGTACATAGCGATTCAGCGTTAATTCTACAGAACTATGTCCAAGAATTTCAGATAATATTTTTATATCAAAGCCCAATGCAACACAGTTTGTTGCAAAGGCGTGCCGTAATGTGTGATAATGCACTGACGGTAAATTTGCGTTTTTTAAAATTTTTGCAAATCGATATTGCATTGTTCTGGGTTCAATAGGTTTAGTTTTTCTGGACAAGATATAAATATTTTGATTAGATTTAAATTTTAAAAGCATTTCATAAAGACAATCAGGAATAGGGATTTCCCGACAGGAACTATGACTTTTTGGTGCAGTAATCACTAATCTGGTACGTTGGGTTTTATTTGGGCTTTGAATGCGTTGTATTGTTTTTCTGACGGTCAGAATTCGTTTTTTTAAATCAACGTCTGACCATTGCAAAGCACATAATTCCCCAATTCTAATACCCGTATAAAGTGATAAAGCGATTCCCAATGTTGTAACATTTTGATGCTTCATGATATATTGCTTTAAAATTTCCTGTTGTTTCTCAGAGAGTATTTTAATTTCAGGTTTCTGGCATTTTGGCATAGTGATATCTTCCAGCATATTTTTCATATGATATTCACGGCTTGCATAGCGGAACATAGATTTCATAAGCACAAGAATATCTGTAACATATCTGACAGAAAGTTTTGATTTTAATTTTTGCTCAATAAATTGATAAATAATTTTATTATTTAATAAACAGCATTGTATTTCACCAAACGCTGGAATAATATGCTTTTCAATTTTCATACGATAATTTGCAACTGTAGATTCTTTTAATCTAATAGAAAGTGTATTTAAAAATTCAACGGCTAATTCTTTTACCGTCATTTCCGTTATTACATATGCATTAGAAAAATTTTGTTGTAACATTAATAATTTATGTTCTGCTTCTTCACGGGTTTTTCCATAGAACGAACGTGACTTTCGTTTCCCGTTTTCATCTGTTCCAAAAAAAATACGTGCTTCCCAACGACCATCTTTGCGAAGATAAATACTGCGATTCATTATAAATCCTCCTATTTTTTTATTTTCAATTATTTTTCCCAAAAATATCTTAATTAGGGCTTGATTTTGTCGAAATATTATGTTATAATAAGAGTATCATAAAATGCTTAATTTTGCGAAAAATTCAGACATAATTCAGACATAGAAAAAGCGTTCCTTTCTTAAATTTGGAACGCTTCGGCTGATTTTTTAAAACGAATGGATTTTACCTGAATAAAGATTCTATTATATAAATAACTGGGAGTATTTGTGCATTAAGAGTATATAAAATAAATTTTTAGCGAATATAACAAAATATTTTAAAAAATCTTATTTGCTTTTTCTATTAAGAAATCAATTTTATCTCCAAATTTTTCAGTATCATCATGTTTTATGTCTATTAATAAATTTAGAATATTTGTTTTATAAGGCTCCTGTAATTCACGAATGACTTGAATATAGCTATAAAAATTTTCTGAACTATTAATAATTCTTTTATTTAGAATCATAGCCAATTCGTTTGCTTCTGTCATATCTGGAGAACACCTAGCAATGCAATATAAATAACATTTTCCTTTTATCTGCTCTATCAAATGAACTAATTGGAACATAAATTCATGGTCATTGGTATTATCACAAAAAATGTTACATATTTTATAAATATCTTGAATTGTTATTTTATCATATAAATTTTTTACTGCATTTTCAAATATATGATAATCTTTATCTGAGTTTAATTTTCTAGCATGAAATAATTGTTTTATATAAAAATTATTTTTCATTTTATTTTTATAAACATTCTCCTTTTTTAAAATATTCAGGTAACAAAAAAAGACTGAAAAACCAGCCTTTTCTTGCATAATATAGAGTTTCACCTATGAAAAAAACCAAGGGTGGATAATCGGATTCGAACCGATGGTCTTCAGTGCCACAAACTGACGCGTTAACCAGCTACGCTATACCCACCATATGGACGCGCCTTACTGGACTCGAACCAGTGGCTTACTGCTTAGAAGGCAGTTACTCTATCCAACTGAGTTAAAGGCGCATATTAAAATACTTGTAAAGAACACTTGGAGCGGATGACGGGAATCGAACCCGCATACTCAGCTTGGGAAGCTGATGCTCTACCACTAAACTACATCCGCTTACTGGTATATTTCTTACAACGTTCTCAACGGTATTAATTATAGCATATTTTTCCGGGCTTGTCAAGTGTTTTTTAAAAAATTATTTATGATTTATTTTTATTATATTATAATTATAAAAATCTTCCCATGTTTTACAAAACATGAGAAGATTCTTTTTCTAAAATTAATGGTTCTTCAAAATCTCGTAACACTTCACTAATTTTTTCTCTTGCATTTAAAAAGCCTTCTACAACAATCGGGTCAAAGTGACTTCCGCTTTCGTTTTTAATAATTTCATAAGCTTCATCAATCGTCATAGAGCCTTTATAACATCTTTGAGAAACAATAGCATCAAATACGTCAGCGACTGCCATAATTCTGGCAGATAACGGGATATTATGTTTTGTAATTCCCTGCGGATAGCCTTTTCCATTCCACCATTCATGATGTCCATAAGCCATTTCAACAGCAATATCTAAATAATCAAAATGCCCTAATGTTTTTTCAGCATTCAGTAATAATTTTCTGCCTTCTACAGTATGACTTTTCATGATTGCATATTCTTTGTCAGTTAATTTTCCTTGTTTTTTCAAAATCAAATCTGGAACATGAATTTTGCCGATATCATGCAACGGTGCAGCAATGACCATATTATTAATATATTGCTGATTTAAAATACTTTGATACCAACCCTTTTCCAGAAGCGTTTCTGCAATAATTTCAACATATTTTGCAGTTCTTCTAATATGACCGCCTGTATTTTCATCACGATTTTCAACAATATCAGCCATAGTAATAATAATATTATGTTGCATTTCCAGTAAATCTTTGTGCATATGTGCCTTTTTATTGCCAACCAGAATCAAAATAATAATTGTAAGTGTAACTGTAAAACCATTTAAGCTACTCACAACACTTTCTAGCATAGCAATTTCACGGAAATTTTCTGCATTAATTTTACCATATGCATAAATGCCTGCCACAAAGCCAAACATCAAACAGCCAATAATATATAATAAAACCTTTTCCCATGATTCTAATTTTCTATAACACATTTCATTTCTGAAATCTTTACGCCATTCCCGTCCTGTCACACAGAAGATGAATAAAACAAATCCAATAACTGCATAGAATATGATAGAATAAATTTCTTCTGCATTTTCACTTAAATGCAATATAACAACTGGCAAAGTGACCAAAGGCATTAGTAAACCAAAACAAATACCAGTAATGGGAAATATTAATAAAATTTTAAAATACCGCCGTTTTCCTGCCGTACTGGTCAAGAAACAATAAATACCAATAGAAATACCTAACAGGATATTTGCAGGTAGAATACCAAATAATAAGCATGTCCCTAATAGCAACAAATAACTACAAGTAATAAATAAAAATTGCGGATTCACAGATTTATTTTTTTTCTGCAAAGGCGGTATTAAAAAAATATATCTTGAAATCATCATCATGACAATAAAATGTAGTGTAATTTTCACACAGCAATAAATTTTTGTCTGCATAGCAACCCCTCTAAACAAATATTATAATTTTATTATAGCATACTGTTTTCAAAAATACAAGAAAAAATTCACGATTTTTTCATAATTTTTATAATTTTCACAAAATATAAAAATACACTTCAAACTATTGCAATTTTCTATAAAATATAGTATAATAAAACTAGCATTATGAAAAACTGGAGAGAATATATATTATGCTGACAAAATTATTAAGTCGAAATACTTGTGCAGAATGCAAATTATGCTGTATTTTTAGCAGATATAATATTTTAGATACGCCTATTTTAAGCCGTGAAATTCGCCAAAAATGCGAACAGCTCCTGCCTGATATAAAATTTATTTCCAAAGGCAAGGAATCTTATTTATTTCGCATGGATTTAACAGAAGAACAAGATTTATTTTCCTGTCCGTTATTAAATCCTGAATCAGGCTGTATGCTTGGTACAGAAAAGCCTTTTGACTGTCAGATATGGCCTTTTGAAATTACAGAAATTAATCATAAAATCGCAATTACAATTTCTAATCTCTGTGATGTCATGATGCAACAGCCAGTTTATATTTTAATTGATTTTTTAAAACAAGGATTGGCTGAAAAAATTTTTTCTTATGCCGAACAGAATCCAGATGTTATCCGTCCCTATGATTATATAAATCCAGTTCTGTTATGGAAACATGAAAAATTTTAAAATTATTTTAATTTTAAATTATTATTTGGAGGTTTTAATTTATGTCAAATCAAAGTTATGAAAGCCCATTTTGCACAAGATATGCAAGTAAAGAAATGCAGTATTTATTTTCTGCTGATAAAAAATTTACCACATGGCGAAAATTATGGGTTGCACTTGCTCGTGCAGAAATGGAATTAGGTCTGAACGTCACACAAGAACAAGTAGACGAATTGGAAGCAAATATTCATAATATTGATTACGCAATGGCTGCAAAAGAAGAAAAAGAAGTCCGTCATGATGTAATGGCACATGTACATACTTATGGCAAAGCTTGCCCCAAAGCTGAAAAAATTATTCATCTTGGTGCGACTTCTTGTTATGTTGGCGATAATACAGATATTATTATCATGCGTGACGCTTTGCAAGTGGTCAAAAGAAAACTGATAAAAGTTATTTCACAGCTTGCAATATTTGCTGATAAATATAAGGCTTTGCCTTGTCTTGCGTATACGCATTTACAGCCAGCACAATTAACAACAATCGGCAAAAGAGCGACACTTTGGTGTAATGAATTACTCATGGATTTAGAAGATTTAGATTTTAGAATGAAATCTTTAAAATTATTAGGCTCAAAAGGCACAACTGGCACACAAGCGTCTTTTATGGAATTGTTCAACGGTGATACGGATAAAATTAAGCAATTAGAAAATTTAATTGCCGAAGAAATGGGATTTGATTCTGTCGTGCCTGTTTCTGGTCAGACTTATTCCAGAAAAATTGATTATCAAGTATGTTCTGTGTTAGCAGGAATTGCACAATCAGCAAGTAAATTTTCTAATGACATTCGTTTAATGCAGAGTTTCAAAGAAATGGAAGAACCATTTGAAAAAAATCAAATCGGCTCATCTGCAATGGCTTATAAACGCAATCCTATGCGTGATGAAAGAATCACATCTTTAGCAAGATATGTCATGTGTGATGTATTAAATCCAGCTTTTACAGCTGGCACACAATGGTTTGAAAGAACTCTGGACGATTCTGCAAATAAACGAATCGCTGTAGCAGAAGCTTTTCTTGGCATAGACGCAATTTTAAATATTATGCTAAATGTAACAGACCCTGAAAATGGACTTGTTGTCTATGAAAAAATTATTACAAAGCGTGTGATGGCAGAACTGCCGTTCATGGCAACAGAAAATATTATGATGGACGCTGTGAAAAAAGGCGGAAATCGTCAGGAATTACATGAGCGTATTCGTCAATTATCTATGCAAGCGGGCTATCGGGTAAAACAAGAGGGTTTAGATAATAATCTTTGTGAGTTAATTCTAGCAGACCCAATGTTTATGATTTCTAAACAAGAGTTAGAAAAAATCATGAAACCCGAAAATTTCATTGGCAGATGTCCGCAACAAGTTGAAGAATTTATTGCAAATTGCGTGCAACCTGTATTAGATGTAAATGGCGTTTCTGACGACCAAGCAGAAATTAATGTTTAATCTTGAATTCACATGCACTGGTATGAAAAATGGTGATAAATTTCCGATAGAACACACTGGCAGAGGAAAAAATATTTCACCAGAATTTATTATCAAAAATTTATCTAACCATGCGGAAACGCTTATTATTACACTAGAAGACATAAGTCACCCGATTAAAAATTTTACACACTGGATTATTTGGGATATGCCTGCAAAGAATAAAATTCCCCAAGCAATTCCAGCAGAGAAATATACAGAATTTGGAATACAGGGAATAGCTTATGGTTTTCATCGTTATGCAGGTGCAAAACCGCCCAAACATACAACACATAAATATAAATTTACTATCTATGCATTAGACTGTTTACTTGATTTAAAAGCTTGTTCTACAAAAAGAAAAGTCTTGAAAAAAGCAAAAAATCATATTATCCAAAAAGGCGAATTTTTAGGATATTTTGAATAAAATAATAAAATATAAAACTGCCAGATTAAAATATTCTAATCTGGCAGTTTAACATAACAAAACATAAAAAATCAGGATTTTTAATAAAATTTATGTTATGCTATAATTACACTAAGAGATAAGAGAGAGGAAAACAAATCACATGAATTGGATATCTAGTATACAAAAAGCCATTGATTATATTGAAAATCATCTGACTGAAAAACTTGATTATACAAAAATAGCAGAACAAGCAATTTGTTCACCATATTATTTTCAGAAAATATTTGTAATTCTATGTGGCATGACTGTTGGAGAATATATCCGTAATCGGAAACTCACACTTGCCGGCAATGAGTTAATGGCAACGGATATTAAAATTATTGACCTTGCATTAAAATACGGTTATGAATTTCCAGAAAGCTTTACAAGAGCATTTACTAATTTTCATGGTGTCACGCCGTCAGAAGCAAGAAAGAAAAATAGTCAACTCAAGTCTTTTTCTCGTCTCAAAGTGCAAATTATATTGAAAGGCGGAAATTCTATGGATTACAAAATTTCCTCAAAAAAATCATTTACAGTACTCGAAAAAATCGAGCAACATATGGTAGTTGGTGAAAAGAATATAAACACAATTCCTGCATTCTGGGAAAAATCTCATCATGACGGTACAATTGCCACATTGTTGAAACATGCCATTGACAATAGTTTTATTTTTGGTATCTGCTATGGCAGTGGTCACACTGACTGTGAACAATTTGATTATTCTATTGCAGTTGCATGCGCTCCCGATACGATTGCACCCGATGGTTATCGTATCAATACAATACCTGCAAGGACATGGGTAATATTAGAATGCACAGGTGCTATGCCTGATGCAATTCAGCAACTTTGGCATGAACTATGCACTGAATTTTTCCCAACTTCAAATTATCAGCCTACCTATGAGCTAGATATTGAAGCTTATCCTGCTGGAAACATGACTGACCCCAATTATAAAAGTCAAATTTGGATTCCTATTAAAAATAATTAATATCAAAAACTGCCAGATTTATTCTATCTGGCAGTTTTTATGATTTAATTACGTTTTTTTCTAGCAATATCGGCAAGTGCTTCTTTTCTGGATAAATTAATTCTGCCTTGTCTGTCAATTTCAAGGACTTTTACAACGATTTCATCACCAATCTGCACAACATCTTCCACATTTTCCACACGGTGCTTATCTAATTGCGAAATATGCACAAGTCCGTCTTTTCCTGGGGCAATCTCAACAAATGCTCCAAAGCTCATAATACGAACAACTTTGCCTTTATAAATTGCACCAACTTCAGGGTCATTTGCAATCGTTTCTACAATCTGAACAGCTTTTCTGGTATTTTCCATATCAAAACCGCTGACAAATACATTGCCTTCTTCGTTAATATCAATCTTGACATCACATTCTGCACAAATTTTCTGAATCACTTTGCCACCCTGTCCGATAACATCACGGATTTTATCAACAGGTACTTTTGTTTGTAGCATTTTTGGTGCATAAGTTCCGACTTCTGCACGAGGTTCAGGAATAGCTTTTAACATGATTTCATCTAAAATATATAATCTTGCTTTTCTGGTTTTTTCAAATGCCTGTTCAATAATTGCTGGTGTCAAGCCATCAACTTTAATATCAACCTGAATCGCCGTAATGCCTTTATGTGTGCCACCAACTTTGAAATCCATGTCGCCGAAGAAATCTTCTAAGCCTTGAATATCAACCATAGTCATGAAATCATCACTATCAGGAAGTGTAATTAATCCACAAGAAATGCCTGCAACAGGTGCTTTAATTGGCACGCCTGCGTCCATAAGAGCTAACGTTGAGCCACAGATAGAACCTTGTGACGTAGAGCCGTTAGAGCTTAATACTTCTGATACTAACCGCATTGCATAAGGAAATTCTTCCACACTTGGCAAAACTGGAACTAATGCTTTTTCTGCCAAAGCACCGTGTCCGATTTCACGTCTTCCTGGTCCTCTGGAAGGTTTTGTCTCGCCTACAGAATAGGACGGGAAATTATACTGATGCATATAACGTTTAGAAGTTTCTTCATCAAGACCATCAATTTTTTGTGCGTCGCTGACTGGTCCTAATGTTGCAATTGTCATAACTTGTGTCTGCCCTCTTGTGAATAAGCCTGAACCATGTACTCTTGGCAGTAATCCTACTTCAGCAGATAATGGACGAATTTCGTCAATGCCTCTACCGTCAACACGTTTTCCATTATATAGCCAATTACGAACAATTTTTTTCTGGAGTTTATATAAACATTCGTCAAGCTTTGCAACAGCAGTTTCGCCATATTGTTCTGTGTACTGTTCGTCCAACTGTTCATGTACTTCATCAATAATTGGCTTCAGACGTGCATCACGAATATTTTTGTCATTTGTATCAAGGGCAAATTTTACTTTTTCGCCAACAAGATTTTCCACTGTATCAAACATTTCATGTGGAATTTCTTGGGATTCAAACGCAAATTTAGGCTTGCCAATTTGTGCTTGCATATCAGAAATAAATGCAACCATTTTTTTAATTTCTTCATGGCCAGTTAAAATTGCATGAAGCATAGTTTTTTCATCAACTTCATTTGCCCCTGCTTCAATCATGACAATTTTTTCAGCACTTCCAGCAACTGTTAAATTCAAATCGTTATGTTCTCTTTGCTCTTTGGTTGGATTTAACACAATTTCGCCGTCTATTAATCCAACGCTAATACCTGCAATTGGTCCATCCCATGGAATATCAGAAATAGAAATCGCAATAGATGTTGCAATCATACCAGCAATTTCTGGCGAACAATCAGGGTCAACAGCAAGCACTGTCATAACAACAGATACATCATTACGCATATCTTTTGGAAACAGCGGTCTAATTGGTCTATCAACCATACGAGATGTTAAAATTGCCTTTTCAGAAGGCTTGCCCTCACGTTTTGTAAACGAACCAGGGATTTTACCAACAGAATATAATCTTTCTTCATAATCAACAGACAATGGGAAAAAATCTACACCCTCTCTTGGCTTTGCACTTGCAGTTACATTTGCCATAACAACTGTTTCGCCGTAACGTACCCAACAAGAACCGTTAGACAATTCACAAGTCTTGCCTGTTTCTACAACAAGAGGTCTGCCAGCATATGTTGTTTCAAAAGTTCTATAATTTTCAAACATAAAAATTTTCCTCGCTTTTTCAGCATATTTTTTGTGCCTGACAGCGTTTTTAGCCCAAAACCCTGTTCCTGTGCGATTTTAAATACAGGAACACGGTCAAACGCTAAGCAATCGCTGTCAAGACAGTGATTTATGATTCACTTCTAACTTCAAATTTCAAAAAAAACGCATAGAAAGGCAGAAAGATTGCTCTTCTGCCCTCCCTATGTGCTTTTTACTTACGAATACCAAGTTTTGCAATAATTGCACGGTATCTTTCAATGTCTTTCTTCTTGAGATAAGCCAGCAAATTTCTTCTGCGACCAATCATCTTGAGCATGCCTCTTCTTGAATGATGGTCATTTTTGTGTACTTTTAAATGCTCAGTCAAGTCATTAATACGGCGTGTCAAAATAGCAATCTGTACTTCTGGAGAACCTGTATCCGTTGCATGATTGCGATTTTCCTCGATAACAGAAGTTTTTTCTTCTTTACGCAACATAAATTTCACCTCTTTGAAAATAATATTTTTCCGCAACATAGAAAAAGGCAGGTAAAAATCTCTTACAGAGCGTAACCCTTAATCCAAGTACACGGTATGTTTTTTATTATAACATATTTTTTTTGATTTGTAAAGCGTTTTTCCAAAATTTTTTTAAAAAATTTTTTGACAAGATTTTTTGTTATCATTTAGTGAAATAAATTCAGCTTGCAAAATTATTTTTTAGTTTGACTTGACAGAATTATAATATTTGTGTTAAAATAAATCTCAGAAAGGAGTGCTGGCCATGTTATTTCATACATCAGAAAAATATTTTCCAGAAATTTTGGAAGAAAGTAAAAAAAATCCTGTATTAGTAGATTTTTATGCATCATGGTGTATGCCATGTAGAATACTAGAACCAAAATTAGATACATTTTCTGAAATATATTACCAACAAATTTCTGCATATTCTGTAAACATTGACACAGATGCAAAACTTGCTGAATATTATCAAATAAAAAATTTGCCGACTGTCATTTTATTTAAAAATCAACAACCTGTGCAACGTTGGGAAAAAGAAATCTCTATTCCTGAAATTGAAAAATTTATAAAATTTATGATTTAAAAAAATCCGGTTCTTTTCAGAACCGGATCATCGATTTTTTAAACTAAATTTCCATCAAATACAGTATCTATGTATTTGCCAGCACCATTTGGCGTATAAATCCAATGGTCAATATGGTCATCCTGATAAAAATAATGCAATGGTTCAGGTGTCACAAGTCCTTCACAAACATCTACCAGAATTAACTTGACTTTTAGTTTTTCCGGAATCAATGCTTTAATATAAACGCTTGTACGCTGACCGACTTCTACAGGCTGTCTAAGCTCTGCAAGTCCCGCAAGATTAGGCATTAATTCAATAAATACGCCGTATTTTTCAACAGAACGAACAATACCGCAAGTAGTTTCACCAACATGGAATAATTCTGCATTTTCTTCCCATGTGCCTAATAATTCTTTATGAGAAAGCAGAATCCGCTTGCCTTGAATACCTTTAATAATAACACGAATATTTTGTCCAACAACAAATCTGTCAGACGGGTGTGCAATACGTGATACAGAAATAGCATCAATCGGCACCATAGATGCAATACCGCATCCAATATCTACAAATGCCCCGAATGGTTCTAAATGCGTCACTTTTGCATCAATAATATCACCAGCATTTAAATTTGCTAAAAATTGTGACATACATTGTTCTTGTACAGCACGGCGTGATAAAATTGCAATTTCTTCGCCATTTTCTCTTGTTTCAATGCGAAGTACCCGAAAGCAAACAGGTTTGCCTACACGTGCAATTAATGCAATATCTCTCAGCTCACCCTCTGCAATTCCAACTGCACCTTCTTCCCGTGGAATCATACCTTTCATGCATGGTAATTGCACCCACATGTTGTGATTACTATCACACATTGTGACTCTTGCTTCCAGAATTTTTCCTGTCAGTTGTGCTTGCATCAGCATCTGTGGACTGGAAATGGCTGTCTGGTTTTCCATAGTGTCCAGAATGGCTCCTTCTGGACTGAATCGTTTTTGATACATGTTTTCGACCTCCGATTTTTGTTTTTAGGAAAAGTCCTGTTGTATTCTATGCCGGACTCTTACGGAATAGAACTTAATAATAGAACTTATTCCGATTACAACAGAGAACTTTTTCACATCCGGCTGATTTCCGTTTACTTAATGCTATCATATTTTTTCCAACTTGTCAAGAGAATAATCATTACTTTTTTGTCAAAATTTAATTACAAAATGAATAATTATGTCTGTTTCATATTAATAGCTCCTAAAGATTGCATAATTGCAGAAACACTGGAAACACAATCACTGTCACAGATAACAGTTAATTCTGCATTTTTTTTATAGTAATATTCTGGAAACATAGAATTGCTTAAATCAGAAATCATAACATCAGTAATATAATTTTCCATTCTTAAATTTGCAGGTAGCATAGTATATTTTTGTTTGCCTTGCATAGAGGGAATTGCTTTTCCTAATTTCCGAATAGATAAACTACGAATATTGCGAATTGTTCTGCGGATTCTTCCCCCTGCAAGCTCTGCAAGTTCTTCTGAGGCAAACTCTCCTGTTATTTTATTTAATTGCATAGTATCACTTCTCCTGATGATTAAAATTTTATAAAAATAGTTATCCTGCACAGGATTATTGTTTTGGTTTTATTATTATTGCACAAATTACAAAAACTATACACATAAAATATTGCCTTTTTTCAGAAAATGCAGTATAATATAATCTGTATTATTTTAAAAGGAGAAGAAATTTAAACTATGGATATTCGTGTCAATGATAAACTTGTTATGAAAAAACAGCACCCCTGCGGTACAAAAGAAATGTTAGTACTTCGTGCGGGAATGGATTTTCGGCTTCGTTGTATTGGCTGTGGCAGAGAATTCATGATACCAAGACTGAAATTTGAAAAATATATTAAACAAGTTATCCGACAAGAACAAGAAAAGGCTGGTGAATCACATGTTTGAAAAATTATTAGCAATGCAAGAAAAATATCAAAATATGAGTGAAATGCTTTCTAATCCAGAAATTATTGCCAATCATGAAAAATATGCTAGCTTAATGAAAGAATATAAAAATTTAACGCCAATTATAGAAGCATTTCAAGCATATCAAACTAGCAAACAAGATTTTGAAGAAGCACAAGAATTATTAAATGATTCTGGTCAAGACACAGAATTGAAAGAAATGGCACAAGAGCAATTAGAAGAAACTAAAATTTTATTGGAAGAACAAGAACAGGAATTAAAAATTTTATTATTGCCCAAAGATGTCAATGATGATAAAAATGTCATTATTGAAATTCGTGGCGGTGCAGGTGGAGAAGAAGCGTCTTTGTTTGCAAATTCGCTTTTCAGAATGTATAGCATGTATGCAGAATCTCATCGTTGGAAATTAGAAATTTTAAATGCAAATCCTACAGAATTAGGCGGTTATAAAGAAATTAGTTTTTCTATTGAAGGCGATGGTGCCTATTCCAGATTAAAATATGAAAGCGGTGTGCATCGTGTGCAACGTGTACCTGAAACAGAATCACAAGGAAGAATTCATACTTCTACAGTAACAGTTGCTGTTTTGCCTGAAGCTGATGAATTAGAATTGCAAATTAATCCAACTGATTTAAAAATTGACGTGTTTCGTTCCAGTGGTGCAGGTGGTCAGCATATTAATAAAACAGAATCTGCTGTTAGAATTACCTATTTGCCAACTGGTCTGGTTGTAGAATGTCAGGACGAACGCAGTCAGCATAAAAATAAAGACAAAGCAATGAAAGTGTTAAGAGCAAGATTGTTTGAATCTATGCAACAAGAACAAAGCGATAAAATTGCTTCTGAACGTAAATTACAAGTCGGCACTGGTGACCGTTCAGAAAGAATCAGAACTTATAATTATCCACAAGGACGTATGACAGACCATAGAATTAATTTAACATTATATAGATTAGAAAATATTTTAAATGGCGATTTAGATGAAATTTTTGATGCATTGGCAACGGCAGACCAAGCAGAAAAATTGGTGAGGCAAGAAGCATGATAACTAGATTATTAAAAAACACACCTGAAGATTTAGAAATTGCAGGAAATTTAATCAAAAATGGCGAATTAGTTGCAATTCCAACAGAAACTGTTTATGGATTAGGAGCTGACGCTTTTAATGAAAAAGCCGTCCGTGCGATTTTTCAAGCCAAAGGTCGTCCAGCAGATAATCCCTTAATTGTTCATATTGCAGATATGAACATGTTAGAACAAATTGCTTTTGAAATTCCTGATATTGCAATTAGTTTAGCAAAAAAATTCTGGGCAGGCGCATTAACTATGATTTTTCCGAAACGTCCAGAAATTCCCTATGTGACTTCTGGAGGATTAGAAACAATTGGCGTTCGTATGCCATCACACCCTGTTGCGAAAAAAATTATTCAATTAGCAGGTTGTCCCATTGCTGCACCCTCTGCAAATCGTTCTGGTTTGCCTAGTCCAACCACTGCAAAACATGTTATGGACGATATGAACGGACGAATTTCAGCAGTTTTAGATGGTGGACAATGTCAAGTTGGTGTGGAATCTACTGTAATTTGTTTTGATAATCCTGAAACGATTCATATTTTAAGACCTGGGATAATTTCTCTGGAAGATTTAAAGCCCTTTGCAGAACATGTTTATATTGACAAAGCGATTTTTCAGCAAATTGATTGCAATACAAAAGTTGCTTCTCCAGGTATGAAATATAAGCATTATTCACCAAAAGCAAAAATTTTGCCTGTAGATTCACCTGATTTTGCAAGTTTTGCTGATTATGTGAAACACCATGCACAAGAGGGAATTTATTGCTTGTTATTCGATTCTGACAAAGAAATTACAGGTATTCCTTGTATGCATTATGGTGATGACGGAATCACACAGGCACATGATTTATTTTTAAGATTTCGTGAATTAGATGAACTTGGTGCAAAGCTCGTTTATGTCAGAATGCCAAAGCAAACTGGAGCTGATTTATCTGTTTATAATCGCTTAATGCGTGCCTCAGGATTTGAGGTGATTAAAATATGATTTCTGTCGCTGTGATTGGACTAACAGGACAAACAGGTGCAGGAAAAAGCACAGTTTCAAAAATATTTTCAGAAAATGGATTTGCTTTAATTGATGCAGATAAAATTTCTCGTGATGTTGTAGAAATTGGCAAGCCTTGCCTGATAGAATTAGTGGATTATTTTGGAAATCAAATTTTAAATGCAGATAATTCTTTAAATAGAAAAGCACTTGCGAAAATTGTATTTACAGATAAATGCAAATTAGAAAGTTTAAATAGTATTTGTCATCCGTTTATTACAGAAGAAATTTTCAGATTAATTCATCAAAATGCACATGCAGGGAAACATTTAATTTTATTAGATGCACCCACTTTATTTGAAAGTAAAGCATCTGATTTTTGTGATATGATTATTTCAGTGATTGCAAATCCAGAATTACGTTGTCAGAGAATTATGCAACGGGATAATTTAACAAGGGATTTGGCTCTGGAACGCATGAATGCACAGTTAGAAGAAACATTTTTTGTTCAGCATTCTGATTATATAATAAAAAATAATGCTAGTTTGGAACAGCTTTCTGCATATGCCAAAGAAGTTGCTGATAAATTAAAAGTGTATTGTCAGGAAAAATATTTAAATCAGGTGACTTGAATTTTAAATTTTATAAATTTTATTGAAAAGAGGTTATTTTATTATGGGTCAAAAAGAAATTGTAAAAGAATTAAAAGAAAAGTTATTTTCTAAAAATCAACATGCTGTTCAGCGTATGTCTGAACAAGAACTAGCAGAATGTGATAAATTCTGTGAAGATTATAAATTTTTCATGAATTCAGCCAAAACAGAACGGGAAGTTAATCAATTTGTGATTGCAGAATTAGAAAAAAATGGGTATGTTTTATTTCAGGCAGGTATGAAACTACATGCTGGTGATAAAATTTATGTGAATAATCGTGGAAAATCTGTGATTATGGCAACGATTGGAACAGAAGATATTCGCAAAGGTGTTCGTCTTTGTGCAGCACATATTGATTCTCCACGTTTGGACTTGAAACAGCACCCAATTTATGAAGATAATGAAATTGGCTATTTTAAAACGCATTATTACGGCGGTATTAAAAAATATCAATGGACAGCAATCCCATTGTCATTGCATGGTGTGATAATCAAAAAAGACGGTTCTAAAATTGAAATTTGTATCGGCGAAGATGAGAAAGACCCTGTATTTTATATTACAGATTTATTGCCACATTTGGCTGACGACCAGATGAGAAGAACACTTGCACAAGGGATTAAAGGCGAAGAATTAAATATTGTGATTGGTTCCATGCCAATTGCTTGTGATGAAGGCAGTGAATTAGTAAAACTTCAGATTTTAAAAATGTTAAACGAAAAATATGGGATTATTGAAGATGATTTTATTTCTGCTGAATTAGAAGCTGTTCCTGCATTTCCAGCAAGAGATATTGGCTTTGACAGGAGTATGATTGGTGCTTATGGGCATGATGATAAAGTTTGTGCATATCCTGCTTTTAAAGCAAGTTTAGATGTTTCAGCTCCAAATTGTACAAGTGTTGTGATTTTAACTGACAAAGAAGAAACAGGAAGCGATGGCAATACTGGCTTAAAATCAGCATATTTAAAATATTTTATTCATGACTTAGCAGAATGCTTTGGTGCGAATGGAAGACAAGTTATGACTGTTTCTAAATGCTTGTCAGCAGATGTCAATGCAGGATTTGACGGAACTTTTCCAGAAGTATTGGAACGCAGAAATTGTGCTTATTTAAATCATGGTGTTTGTGTGACAAAATTTACTGGTGCAAGAGGAAAATCTGGTACATCTGATGCGTCTGCTGAATTTGTCGGCGAAATCAGAAATTTACTTGATAACAATCATGTTATCTGGCAGACTGGAGAATTAGGCAAAGTCGACATGGGCGGAGGCGGAACTGTTGCTGCTTATATCGCAAATTTAAATATTGATACAATTGATATTGGTGTGCCTGTATTATCTATGCATGCACCTTATGAATTAGTTGCAAAGACTGATATTTGGTCAGCATACAGAGCATTTAAAGTATTTTTAGAATCCTGAAAGGAGATTGAAGCACATGGGAACAGGTAATTATAAAATCTTGGTTTTGAGTCATAATGATATGCCAGTTTTAGAGTATCATTTTGAAAATGTATATATTGGAAAAGAAAATGGCTGTATTCAGGTATTAGATAAGAAAGGTAATATATTATTGTTAATTTCTGCAAAACGTAATACAGTAGTTGTGGAACTTGAGGAGAATTTTGGTATATGAAATTGATTTCATGGAATGTCAATGGCTTTCGTGCGAATATCAGCAAGGGCTTTGAAAATTATTTCAGAGCCTTTGACGCTGATATGTTTTGTATTCAGGAAACAAAAATGCAACCTGAACAAGTTACTACTAAGTTTGACGGTTGGTATCAGTATTTTAATAGTGCTGTGAAAAAAGGCTATTCTGGAACGGCATTATTTTCTAAACAAGAGCCTTTGAATTTAAGATTTAATTTTGAAAATCATATGACAGAAGGCAGAACAATTATTGCAGAATATGAAAATTTTCAGCTTGTGAATATTTATGTTCCTAATGCACAAAGAGCTTTGACAAGATTAGATTATAGAATGCAATGGGAAGATGATTTCAGAAATTTATTACTGGAATTAGATAAGAAAAAGCCTTTGATTATCTGTGGTGATATGAACGTTGCCCATCAGGAAATTGACTTGAAAAATGCAAGGGCAAATATTGGCAATGCTGGCTTTACTAACGAAGAACGTGGAAAATTTAGCGAATTATTACAAGCAGGTTTTACAGATTCGTTTCGGTATTTGCACCCAACACAGCAAAATGCTTATACTTGGTGGTCTTACATGAACCAAGCAAGAATACGAAATGTTGGTTGGCGAATTGATTATTTTTTAGTTTCTAACCGCATTGCGAAATATATTACAAAAGCAGAAATTTATCCAGAAGTTATGGGCAGTGACCATTGTCCAGTCGGATTAGAAATAAATTTATAAAATTATAATTAATTATAATTTTGAGGTGTTAGACATGTTGCTAAAAGCAATCAAGATTCACAAAATTTATAACGGTGTGCCGTTATTGACAGATATTGATTTACAAATTGAAAATAATGACAGAATCGGCTTAATTGGTGCAAATGGTTGCGGAAAATCGACTTTGCTAAAAATTTTACTAGGCGAAATTTTACCAGACCACGAATTAGAAAGCGATGGACAAATTATTTGTGCAAATAAAACTTCTATCGGCTATCTTGCACAGTCTGCATCATTGGATTCTAATTTGACAGTCTGGGAAGAAATGCAAAGTGTTTTTTCTGAATTATTGCAAGTTCAGAACAGAATGCATGAATTAGAACAGCAACTTGCAAATAATAATCCTGCATTAACAGAAGAATATGATAGATTATCTTCTTGGTTTCTTGCCAATGAAGGCTATGAAATTGATGTAAAAATAAAAACTGTTTTATTTGGCATGGGTTTTTCACAGAATGATTTTCATAGACCCGTTTCTAGTTTTAGTGGCGGTGAAAAAACCAGACTTGCAATTACAAAATTATTATTAGAAGCACCGAATTTATTAATTCTTGATGAGCCTACCAATCATTTGGATTTTGAAACAATTCAATGGTTAGAAGATTATTTGCAGACAAGTAAAAGTGCTTTGCTAATCGTTTCACATGACAGATATTTTCTGGATAAGCTCTGTACAAGTATCTGTGAAATTGAACGTGGGAAACTAACAAGATATAAAGGCAATTATTCTGCATATATGATTCAGAAAGAACTTGCTGTAGAACGTCAGGAAAAAGAATATATTTTACAACAGAAAGAAATTGCAAAACTGGAAGATTATGTTGCAAGAAACATGGCAAGGGCTTCTACTTCTAAGAGTGCGAAAAGCCGTCAGAAACAGCTTGATAAAATAGAACGGATTGAAAAGCCTATTACAAAACAGAAAAAAGCAGGTTTAAAATTTGATTATGAAATAGAACCGCCTCTGGATGTACTGGAAGTCAAAAATGCAACTATTTCTGTAGGTGAAGGAAATGCTAGAAAAATATTGCTTGAAAATATTAATTTCACTGTCAGACGTGGCGAAAAATTAGGCATTATCGGTGTGAATGGTATCGGAAAATCAACGCTTTTAAAAGAAATTTTAAATATTTTGCCACATGATGGAATCATAAAATTTAATAAAAATATTAAAACAGGTTATTTTGACCAAGAAAGTATGCATTTAAATTTATCAAATACTGTCATTGATGAATTACATGATAGATTTCCTGCTATGCTAGATGGCGAAATCAGAAATATTCTAGGACAAGTGAGAATTACAGGCGAAGATGTTTTTAAGCCGATTTCTGCATTAAGTGGCGGTGAACGTGCAAGAGTTTGTTTTGCTTTGCTCATGCTGGAACATGCAAATGTTATGTTACTAGATGAGCCAACAAATCATTTAGATTTGCCTATGAAAGAAGTGTTGGAAGAAGCATTAGATAATTATACAGGAACTTTATTATTTGTTTCACATGACAGATATTTTTTAAAAAAACTTGCCACACAATTATTAGAATTAACACCTGAGGGAGCTGTTTTGCATCCATACGGATTTGAACATTATCTGGAAGAAAAGGCAAAAGCAAAAATTGCTTCTCAAATTGCACAGCAAGAACAAAAATTAGCAGAAGAAAAAAAGAAAAAACAAGCTAATTCCAGTAATTCTTACAGAACAAAAGCACAAAGAAGTGCAGATGCTATGCGTAGGAATCGTATGCGGGAATTAGAACAGGAAATTGAAAATTTAGAAATAGTAATTGCAGAAACAGAAGAAAAATTAACATTACCTGAAATTTGTACAGATTATCAAAAAATGCAGGAAGTTTGTGCGGAATTAGAAACATTAAAAAATCAGTCGGAAGCTTGCTTTATGGAGCTATGCGAACTGGAAGAATTGTCCTGAATGTCGGATTTTGTCTGATTGTTATAATTTTAGCCTAAAAATATATATGAAATTTAGATATTTTATATATTGCTTTTTTTATGATAATCATGTATGATTAAAATACTAGTTTAGTAATATTGGAGGGAATATTATGCTAGGTGCTATCATTGGGGATATTGTCGGTTCAAGAATGGTGCTTGTATGAGAGTTAGTCCCTGTGCTTATAGTTCTGACAATTTAAATACCTGTTTGCAAATTGCCGAAATTGTCACAGCCGTTTCACATAATCACCCTGTTGCGATAGAATGGGCAAAGCAATTTAGAACATAAATTATGGTCAAAACAAGATTTAAAAAACTATTGGGAATTTATTAGAACACCAAAAGAAAATTTTATACTAGATGAAATAAGAGATTTTTATCAATTTGATGAAACTTGTCAGGGAACTATGCCACAAGCCATACAATGTGTGATAGAAGCTGTAGATTTTGAGGATGCAATCAGAAATGCAATTTCTATTGGCGGTAATAGTGATACTTTAGGAGCTATTGTAGGTTCTATAGCAGAACCGTTATTTGGAATACCTGAACAGATTGCATTAAAAGCAAAGTCTTATATTCCAGATGAATTTTTGACTATGATAGATAAATTTTAGAATTTAAATTTTAAGAAAGAGGTTTTTTCATGAACATAAAAAAATATTTGGCTAGTTTCATTGCTGTTTTGATGATGGGCATGGTTGTTACGGCTTGTAATAAGCCTGACGAAAATGAAACAGAAACACTGTCTGATAGTAGTGATAATATCGTACATGATGCCCCCGAAACATCTCCCGAAATCGCTGGTGTTAGTGATATAGATATACCTGAAGAAGATGAATTCGAACCTGCCTATACAGCAGAAGAAGGGCAAGCTTATCTTGCAATTGTAGGCAGTCAGTGGGAAGTTCAATATTGGGGTTCTACAAAACAAAGTGGTTATATGTTAGCTTATGATGCAGAAATTGCAGATATTAAAGGCGATGGTACTTATACTGTCAGTGTTAATGCCAATACAAGAGGTTTTCGTAATGCTATGACAGGCAATCCAGATGGAACATATACACCAGAAGGAATTGATTTTATGGCAGTTATGATTCCAAATGGAGAAAGTCTTTATCCAAATGCAGTGATTACTATAGATAGTATTTTTGTAGATGGCAATGAAATTGAACTAACTAATAAAAATTATACATCTACTGAAGATGGAAAAGACACAAGAGCGACTATCTATAATACGTGGGTGAATAATCCGCCAAAAGATGCACGTACACCAGATGGTGCATTATATGATGAAGATGGCGATGCATTAAGTGTTTGTAAAGAATATTCTGCACAGATTTTTGAAGAAGAAAATTTTGCAACTTGGACAAAAGTAGAAGTAAATTTTACAATTACAGGTACGAATAATACTAGTATACCAGCTATTACAGATAATGAAAATGAAGATGAAGACGAAGAATCAGCATAAAATATTATTTTACGCAGAAACTATAATAAGAAGTCAAGAGATGATTCTGACTTCTTGTTTGAAGAAATAATATAATATAAATAAAAAAGAAAAGAGGGATTTTTTGTGATAATTAATTTGAATCAGGATAATTTTCAAGAATTTATTAAAAATCATACACCTGTATTGGTAGATTTTTGGGCAACATGGTGTCCACCTTGTATGAAACAAGGTGAAATTCTCCATGCATTAGATGAAGAAAATGCATCACTTCAGATTGGCAAAGTCAATGTAGATGATTGCCGTGATTTAGCTATGAAATTTGGAATTGCGAATATTCCAACTATGCTATTATTCCAGAACGGCGAAATTTTAGAAACAGTTGTCGGTTTACGAAACGCTTCTCAAATATTAGAATTATTTAAAAAACATGGGGTTTCTTGAATATTATGGTTAGATTGAATCAAGATAAGGAAATTGTAAATCAAATTCGTGAAGGTTTGAAACAAACAGGCGGTTATTGTCCATGCCGTTTAGAACGGATTCCTGAAAATAAATGTATGTGTAAAGAGTTTCGGGACCAAATTGCAGATCCTGATTTTGAAGGATATTGTCATTGTTTGTTATATTATAAAGATAAAAATTAAACAAAAAATCCAGATTTTAAGAAATCTGGATTTTTTGTGGCTTTTTGAATTCAAAAAAGTAGTTATAATTCTGATAGATTATAAAAAAACTGAAATAAAGCAAATTTTTTATGCAATATGTGGAAAGCCCATGAAAATAAGAAAATAAAAAAATGGAAGTTTCTGGTGATATACAGGATATCCCGACTGCAAAAATATATAAAAATTCTGAAATCAGCAGATAGTGCTTACTGTTTTTTTGCGATTTTATATTCATCGCCCTCATAGTAATATGGACAGCGTTTGTAATGTCCTTGCAATAACTTTGCATATTCGTCTTCATCCATGTTTACTTCACAGACATAACATTCACATTCTTCATCATAGCTATAGTAAGCACATGTTTCACATTCGTTCATAAAAATTCACCTCATATTAGTATTTTAATTATTATCATAGCATATTTTCAGAAAAAATGCAATTCTGATTTTTTAGTCTGTTGCATCAATGCTGTTTTATCTGATTTAGATTGTTTCTGAATTGCTTTTTTATTTGCTTTATGCTATTATAAATATCATTAATTAAATTATTAATGTCATTGTGTTTATTTATCCAATTAGTTAACCAAGCAGGATTACCTTTTTCATTTGACTCCCAAGCCATAATACATTTTTGCTTTCATTCAATATAATTAAACAATCTATCCGCCGTATCTGGACCCTTTCCGTTCTGTTTAGCCTGCCTACTGCCGACAAAAGAGTTAGCAGAAGTTCTCACTGCAAAAATCTTATACTCTTTCAAATGATCTAGAGCTTTCTCTTGAATGACATTGGTGGCAATAAATATCTCTATTTCGGGTGCAAATTGTTTCAGCTTGTCTATCATATTTAGAATAGATTTGCCAGTATTGATAACACTGTCAACAATAACCGCTATGTTGTGGTGAATCTTGGGTAGCTTGTCCCTTTTGGAATCATAACTGTAGAATATACCTCCAAAACTTGTATATAACCCGTCACCAAAGAACCTACCACCTCTATCAAGAACGATAACTGCGGTATCTGTATTAGGTACGAACCTGTGAATAGTTTCGCCAAGCATTCTGCCAAGTCGTATGTGCGTATCTGCAAGCCTTGAACCATTGATACCTGAATCTGATTTGCATATTGAAATATCATCAGCGGTATTTTCATCCACGTCAGCCAATATATATGGCGATTTATCATAAAGCAGTTTGATACCTGAAGTGTCTGTATCTCTCAGCGAACGGCTAAGATATGCACCTATGTACAGATATCCAGTATCAGCATGTTTCAACATGTAAAAATCGTTCTTGCTGTCGCCATAAGCTGTTACTGTGTAGCCTTTTTCCTGCAGCAGCTTGACCACAAAATACTTTGTATCGGCAGAGATTAGTGTATCTGCAATAACATTTTTTAATTCAAATTGTTCAGCAAGCATTTTCCAAAGATGATCTATTCCTGATGACAGCACGAAATAATTTTTATGGGCTATCCTGCTGTAAATCATGTCATTGAGCTGTATTGTACTGAGTTTATCAGTATTATAGTCCAGTGCATATACTTCTCTACTGAACTGCAATGATTGATAGTCCGTATAGAAATTGCCATCGAAAATGTGCGTGACATAGTCGTCTGTACATACACTGAAAGAATCTTGTTCTATGATGGTCTTATCACCATCACAGATATGTAGTTCACAAGGCATAGGATAAATTTGTTGTATCTTCTCCGTTATGTTTTTTGCAAGTCTATAAGAACCGAAACCATTCTCGATTCTGTCAATAAGTACCTGTAATTCTATAGAAGATATATCACTTATTACATAGAAATCCTTACATCTCTTATGACACTCGGCACGTAAGCTTTCTATCTCAAAGGTTTGCCACTTGTGTATATGTTTAGTGGACAGATTTGCAAATTGACTGTTCTTGCACGAAAGTTTGAACCGTTTACTTATTATCTCCGGCTCGCAGTACAAATATAGAAAAACATCATATAACTTACCATCGGCTTCAGTAAAGACAACATCATCAAGGAATGAATAGTGACCATCAGAGATGAATTTGTCATTTCTTCCCCAAAGGTTCTTTGCGTACCTTACACGCAGTTCGTTCCTTTCAGCATTAGAAAGCTCCAAAAATCTTCCCGATGCCATCTTGTTTAGTTCCATACTGCCATGAATAACAGGAATAGATAGCTCACTGAGCAGTGTGGTCTTTCCTGCACAGGGCAGTCCGTAAAGTACATATTTCAATAGACATTACCTCATTTTCTTATTTCTATTTTTTTAGCTGTTAAAAGCTGTCTTTGGAACTTTATTTATGATCCCATGCACATGCTTCACTTCTTCAGCAATTTTCAAAGTTATCATAAAATTAGCAAAGTCAGCTTTGCATTCGCTCATATTTATTGATATTCTATTAATAGTGGCAATCATATATTAAAATCCATTCTGCTTATGATTTTTTCAGTATTTCTCTAAAACAAGTATTCCGATTAAATTCAGGAATATCAGGCTTTATCATATCAAGCGGAGTATCAGCATCTGCTATTGCGGGCAAATCAACACAGTTTCCACAGATATATATCTTACCATTAGCGTAGAAGATATTATTTATACCTGCCCCACACATACCACCATACATTGTGCAGTCATAACCTCCTGTACGGATATTTAACTTTACTTTTGCCTTATCAAGAAAGTTTTGGAATTCATATAGCGTGATGCCATTCTTTCCTATCATTCGAGAGAAAGTAATCTTGTTGCCGAACGGTTCAAAGAAAGCGATTGTTTCCTCAGTTCTGTCAAGTACATCTCTGCTTACTGTACAGTTCATTGAAGGATAGTGACCGTTTACCATACGGAACATTTCTATTGCATCTAAAACTGCAATATGAGTATTGCACCTGTATTTGTTATGTATTTGTGATATACCATCTATCGAGAATCCTATATTGACTTTGTAAGTCTTAAAAAAGTAGAGAATTTCCTCTGTTACCAGTGTTCCGTTTGTTATGGTGTAAGCAGCTATCCTGCCATCAGCAAGATAGTCACTGATATAATTTATATATGCACGCAAAGAATCATAATCGAGAAGTGGTTCTCCATTACCAACACAGCCAAGTTTGAATCCTGATATATTATACTTGTCAATATGATTTTTAATATTATTAAGTATCTTATACACATTCATATTGTTTTCTGTGAGATATTCAGTCTTTTCAGGAGTATGGGTGCAATTTAAGTTACAATGATTGTTTATACTTATGCAAGCACAGTCAATCATCAGAAACGCCTTCCTTTCTTGTTCTGCTTATTTGATTTTTTTCTTCCTGTTTCAAGATACCCATTATAATGATCCTCAGCAGTTAAACCATCTATATCTACAATTTTTATATCTGCTCCTGTTTCTAACAGTATATCTCTACATTTTAAGAAACCCCAATAACAAGCCTTTATCAAAGCAGTGAAACCATTAGCATCTTGTTGATTTATACTTGTTCCTTCATCTGCACAGAGAGCTTTCACAAATTCTACTTTTCCGTCCCAAGCTGCAACCATTAATGGCATATTACCTTCATTCTTTTCACGTTTTATGTCTTTCTGTCTGAGTTTTCCTGCATCATGGGGATTACGACTGCCTACATTCGGATTAGCATGGCATTCATTCAGAAGGAAAATAAACATATTATAGTCAGTCATCTGGATTGCGTGAGTAAGAGGAGGAAAGTATCTATGTTTGCAATCTCTCTTGTCAATATCAGCACTATGGGCAATAAGCCATTGTATTTTAGCCTTCCTTTGCTCAAAACTGTATTTACGATTTCTTACTGTTGATATTATCAGGGTGTTTCCATCAGGCAGAAAAGCATTGATCTCATCTTCATTAGGAGGAATAATGTCGGAGTAATCATCAGCATAGTATTTATCAAGCTCTACAAGCCCGTTCATGTTGATAAGTTTTTGCTTTGTTATCATATACTCTCTTAAATGTAACGCAGTTACTGTATCATCACCCTTCAAAAATGCTGAGTAGTCAGCATCATCTGTAATAATTTGTACTTCGCAGCCATATTTTTCAGCGGCATCTTTGGCTACTGCAATAATCTGTTCATCTTTTTTAATAGATTTATCGCCACTGTATTTCATCTTGACAATTCGCTCACCATAACCAATTCCTTTAATAATCTCCCATGCTCGCTTACCCAGAGTACCTGTATTTGAATTTTTAATGCTGTCAAGTTCTCGAATAACAATGTCGGGAATAACAACAATATTATATTCCTCACCAAGTTCATCCACCAACTGAGGGTTTTTCAAAAGTGCTGATGTATCTGGAACAGCGATTTTGTCACCTCTTAGGAATTGTTCAGTTTGTTTTTCAGAATAGTTGAATACATAACAATAGGCTTTTGCCCATTTAACAATAGTCTTTTCCCCAGCAGAACCGTTTTCGGCTCTTGAGAGTGTTGATTTATTATAGACTTGATATTCTTCTTTATCACTGGATTGTAGCTGTTTCATCATAGCTTGGAGGCTTTTTACTCCATTTTTTTCACGAAGTTGGGTCATTCGCCCTCCCAAAAATTCCATTTCTCTTTTAGTCATCGCTAATTCCTCCTTGACTGTGTTCACAGGATTATCTTTCGTGATTATATCTTACCATATCGTTGCGTAAAAATCAATATCTTTTGCAGAATTGCAACAAACTCTAAATAATTGCAACACAGCCTAATTATTTTTTTGTTTACGCAATGCTGTAACATAACATGCAACATTATATTCAATAGCATGTATTTACGCAACATTTTAATGAATTATGCAACAAAACAGAAGAAAAACAGTTTATTTAGATACTGATATTAAATAAATAGCTTTAATTGGAAATATGATAAAATAGAAATATCATTGACAATAAAAATTTAAGAGAGCAAGTTGTAAAACACTTGCCCTCAAAACATACAATAAAAGAAATATGTGAAGTATTCGGAGTATGCAGATAAAAAATAACAAGTATAGCTTCGACATAAACAGTACAGATTTCATAATTTTTTGGTAAATCTTGGGATAACATAATCCATTTAATTAACAAACTTAGAAAAAACTCAAATCTAAATGTATATTTCAGAATTGAGACTTTTTATTTTTCTGGTTTAAGTGCTCCATAGAAATATGAAGATGTTGCACCACCATCAATAAGGAATGTTGAGCCTGTAATAAATGCTCCTTTGTTGGACATGAGTAACTCTGCAACATTTGCAACCTCATCGGCAGTGCCAGGTCTGCCTGCTGGACACTTTGCAAACATATTTTTATAAAAATCACCACGGGACCCGTTGAATTCGTCAAGTGCAAGCGGTGTTACAATAATTCCTGGTGCAATAGCATTGATTCTTGCACCACGTTCGCCCCATTTCACAGACTCAGCCATGACACGCTTTTCATTACAGCGTTTCGCTATCTGGTAAGCATGAAGCGTATCCTTAATATTTTCAGGTTTGAGAATTTCAAGATTAAGTAATTCTTCAGTAGGAGTTGTAGCAAGTAAAGCATCTTCTTCTGCGGTAAGCTGTGGCATTCTCCAACCAGACTGACTTGAAATTGTCACACCAACACCGCCATTTGCAATTACCTTGCCAGCTTCCTCAAGAAGTACTGCTGTACCATAAAGGTCAACTTTTAAAATTGCTTCAATAGGTGCTTGTGATGGTGAAACGCCTGCAGCATTTACAAGCATTTTAATTTCGCCGTACTTCTGAGCTTCAGCAATGATTGATTTTATTGAATCACGTGAGGACAAGTCCATTTCCATAGCTTCACAGTCAAAACCAGCCTGATTCATGATGTTAGCGATAGCATTTGCATTTTCAGACTTCCTGTCACCAATGACAATCTTCATTCCATGACCCATTCTTCTTGCAATTGCCATTCCAATTTGCCCTGTACCTGTTAAAATCATTACATCTTTCATATAATTTACTCCTTTGCAAATTCATTTTTCAGAATTTCAATAAATTCTTTTGTATGTTTTATAGGATTATTTTGCTTTATAAAAGCACAATATTTTCGGATAATTGGCTTGTCATTTCTTGTCAGCATTATTTGCTTTGAGACCGCTCCAAGTTGTACATATTTTTTACTACCCTCAACAGGCATGAACCCTTTACCTTGAATCAATAGCATTCTGGCATCTTCAAGACATTCAACAAAAATTATCTCGCTGGGAAATCCTAAGTCATTCTGATAAAATTTTCGTTCTGTTTCCTGCTGTTCTTTGTTGGAGATAAGTATACACGGAATATTTTTCAAGTCCTCTATGCTGACACATTCAAGCTCAGCAATAGGATTTTTCGCAGAAATTTCAATGCTGTATTCCTGTTCACTGAGAATAATATTATAATATTTGTCTGAAAATACTCTGCGTTGGTCATTCAGCACAATATCAATTTCATCATGTCGGAGTTTATCATAAAGTTCATCATGATTTCCATGACTTATTTCAACGAAAACGTCTGGAAACTGTGCTGAAAATACTGCAACTGTACTCTGGAATTCGTTACCACTGTAACATCTTAGAACTCCAATTTTAAGCAGTTCACCTCTGTAACCCGCTATATGCTGAGTTTCACGACAGATTGCCTCCAAGTCCGCAACAAGAACAAGGCTCTTGTTATAAAAATACTCACCAGCAGGTGTTAATGTAAAACTTCTCTTTGAGCGTTTCAGCAACTCCACACCTAACTCATTTTCGAGTGACTTAATCTGTTGCGAAATCGCTGACTGTGATATATAATGCTCTTCGCCGGCTTCAGTAAAGCTTCTATGCTTTACGACCGACTGAAAATATTTGATTTGTTTTAGCATAATTCACCAACTATTTTTTTATTTTAGAATCTTTAAATCAGTAAGTTGAAGCGACTGCCATTGTAAAATACCAGTCATTATTTTTTTGACAAGCTGGAATGCAAGCTGTAAACGCCATGTGTGACAATTTCCGCCGAAAACAGAAGCATTTACACAGCTTTGTCCAATTAATCTGGCTGAATCGCCTGTAATCTTCACCTGTATGTTTTCATGCTGTGAGGAATAATAATTCAGTGTTCCGTCCATGATTGAAGAAATATATATTTTTTTTGATTGTCGCATACCGGTCATGTGAATCAGTATAAAATTATCGTCATGTATGCGTTCCAGTACTGCCTCATTCTTGTTAATCATAGCATAATACATTTCTTTGTACAATGCTATGATTTTGTTTTCGTCAGTCATTGGCTATACTTCTAATCCATACTTCAATTTCTGGAATGGGAGTAATAAGCTGACTTCCACCCGTGGAATCAAATTGTACTGCAAACTCTTCTGTAACATTACCTTTTATCATAGATTTCATATCCTTGAATACATGACCTTCCCAACCGCCATGTGTCTGAAAAAGAATGATATTTTTTTCAGACAAATCGTACTGATTAAGAAAAGTTTTCATAGCTGGAGCCATTGTATACCACCATGTCGGAGTTCCGAGAATAATTCTGTCATAGTCGCTAAGATTCACGGACAAAGGCTTAATTTCAGGCATAAAACCAGAATTTACTTCTTCCTGTCCCTGATTGACAATATCATCATAACTGCCTGTATAGGAAACAACAGTTTCTATTTCAGCAATATTAGCACCAGTATATTTTTGTATCATTCTGGCAATTCGACGTGTATTTCCTCTTGCCTGTGAATAGTATAAAATCAGTGTTTTCATAGTTCCCCCCAAATCAGTCATGAATTTTGAAATTTGCAAGAAGAGTTTCCCCAACGCCCTCCGCTTCGGGATTATGAGAGCCTTTTCCAGTATCAAGTTTTCTTATGCTTTCCATTTCTTCTATGGTTAATTCAAAATCAAAAATGTCAATATTTCCTGCAATTCTTTGAGGGTTTGTTGATTTTGGCAGAACAATGAATCCTTCCTGCACCTCAAAACGCAGAATAATCTGTCCAGCATTTTTACCGTACTTTTCAGCAATGGCAGTAATAATTGGATTTTCAATAAGCATTTTGTTGCCATGTCCTAAAGGATACCATGCTTCAAGTTTCACGTTATTCTTGTCAAGTATTTCACGCAAGGCTTTTTGCTGGAATAACGGATTACATTCCACCTGATTAACTGCTGGTAAGGTTCTGAACTGCGGAATAAATTCATTCCAGATTTTCGGAGTCATGTTGCTTACACCTATTGATTTTATTTTTCCCTGAGATTTTGCCTCTTCCAAAGCCTCCCACGCTCCGACAACGTCACCGTATGGCTGATGAAGCAGATATAAATCAATATATTCTATATCAAGTTTTGTGAGAGAAGTTTCTATACCTTTCTTAGCTGGTTCATAGCCATAGTCTTGAAGCCACAATTTGCTTGTAACAAATATTTCCTTTCTTGGAATGCCACTGTCTTTTATTGCTTTTCCGACTTCCTCTTCGTTGAAGTATGCAGCGGCAGTGTCAATATGTCTATACCCTACTTTCAGTGCTTCAGTAACTGCTCTATATGTTGAGCCATCATTCGGAATCATAAACACTCCAAATCCGACAGCAGGAATTTTATTTCCGTCGTTAAGTAAAATTGTATTCATGTTTTTATTCTCCTTCCGTTTCAGATAGACTTCTTTGCCCATGCAGAAACTTTCATTCTAGCGTTTTCTGACTCTGCACCATGTATAGACAAACCATTTTTTATAATAGCACCCTTGCAAATTTTTTTAAGGTCATGTTCACTTGAACCCATACCACTACCCTCATTTGTGCAGAACGGGATAATAATTTTTCCAGTAAGGTCATACTTTTCAAGAAGTGTGAACATACACATAGGCATAGTTCCCCACCAGTTTGGATAGCCAACGAAAATTATTTCATACTTCTCAAAATTTTCAGGGTATGCTTTAATTTTTGGACGTGCATTGTCATGCAGTTCTTTTTTAGCTTCATCAATGCACTTGTAGTAATCCTTATCATAGGGACATACAGTATCAACCTCAAACAAGTCTCCGCCGACAGCTTCCTGAATAAACTCCGCAATACGTTCTGTATTGCCCTTTGAAATGTTTTTTATACTGCCGTTCCAGTAGTTTTCACCTTTGCGGGAATAGTAGACAGTTAAAATCTTTGCCATAGAAATTTACCTCCGTTTGTATTTGATAAGCATATTATAACATGCATTTTGTAATAAATCAATATGGATTTCTTATTAAATTAATAAGTTTTTCTTATTATATACATAAGCAATTAATATTGATTTCTGTTAGAAACTATGGTATAATATAGGCAACACCGTATATATAGCTACCAAGCAAACGAAATATGAAAAAGCATTCAGCAGAAAGCTGAGTGCATATAGTAATGTTCAATTTTATGTTCACATGGCGCACTGAGTCAGAC
>JAAVHJ010000021.1 GCA_014799805.1 Ruminococcus sp. | reverse complement strand
TAATAATAATAATAATAATAATAATAATATAAAAGGCGTTGTATTTGATTTTAATGGCACAATGATTTTTGATAAAGATTTACATGACAAAGCTTGGAATTTATTTTTAGAATCTAGTATTGGCAGAAAAATTTCTGATTCTGAATTTCATGAACATGTATATGGCAGGTCCGCACAAAGTATTTTGTCTTATTTTCTTAATAAAAAAATTTCAGGTTTAGAAAGCATTGCAATTGAAGAACAAAAGGAAAAAATCTATAGAAATTTATGTTTGCAAAGCAAAGATTTTCATCTTGCAGAGGGTTTGCCTGAATTTCTGAATTTTTTGAAGAATAATCATATTCCTGTTACCATTGCAACAGCGTCAGCTTTGAAAAATATGCAATTTTTCTTTGAACACCTGAATTTAAATAAATGGTTTTCATTGGATAAGATTATTTATAATGATGGTAGTTTTGCTGGTAAGCCTGAACCAGATATTTATTTAAAAGCGTTTCATTTGCTAAGCTTACAGCCAGAAAATTGTCTGGTATTTGAAGATGCCAAATCAGGAATTTTATCTGCAAAACGTGCCAAAGCAGGGAAAATTATCGGTGTGAGTTCTATGCTAGAAAGAGAAATATTATTAAAATTTGGTGCAACAGAAGTAATTAAAAATTATTTAGAATTTAATATAAAAAAAGGGGGATTTTAAATGCTACAGAAAAATGAAATCTATGAAACAGAAATTACAGGCATGACAACTGAGGGAAGCGGTGTCTGTAAAATTGATAGCATGGCGGTTTTTGTGCCAATGACGGCAATTGGCGATAAATTGAAAGTTAAAATTGTAAAAGTCTTGAAAAATTATGCCTTTGGGATTATCGATGAATTATTAAAGTTTGGAACAGGGCGTGTTACTCCAGATTGTCCAGTATTTCGGCAATGTGGCGGTTGTGTATTTCGGCATGTGGATTATCAGACAGAATTGCAATATAAATCGCAATTTGTAAAAGACGCTTTTTCGAGAATTGGAAAATTAAATCCTGTATTTGAACCAATTTTAGGAGGCGAAAATAGAAATTTTTATCGCAATAAAGCACAATATCCTGTTGCGATGAAAGATAATAAATTAGTATGCGGATTTTATGCAAAACATAGTCATAGAGTGATTGCTTTTCAGGATTGTTATTTGCACCCTCCAATATTTCAGGAAATATTAAATTATTTACTTCCAGCATTGCAAAAAGCAAATATTTCGGCTTATGATGAATTATCTCATACTGGGGAATTACGGCATATTTATTTAAGAAAAGGCTATCATTCAGGGGAAATTATGCTATGTTTTATTACAAGAAAATCTATTCATAAAAAATTAAATTTTCTATTAGATTTACAAAATAAATTTCCAGATATTGTTAGCATTTCAGAGTCTGTAAATTCAGAAAAAACAAATGTGATTATGGGCAAGAAAGTAAAACTATTAACAGGAAAAAATTTTATAATTGATACTATGTGTGAAAATCAGATTAAAATTTCTCCGCAATCGTTTTATCAAGTGAATACTGCACAGGCAGAACAGCTTTATCAGATTGCCAAACATTATGCTGACTTGCAAGGCAATGAGTTAGTATTAGATTTATATTGTGGAGCTGGTACAATTGGGCTTTCTATGGCTGATAGTATTAAAAAATTAATTGGTGTGGAAGTAATTCCAGAAGCAGTTGAAAATGCAAAAGAAAATGCAAGGCAAAATAAAATCTTTAATGCAGAATTTTATTGTGGTGATGCTGGAATGATTTCTAAAAAATTATTAGAACAAAAACTTTCGCCAGATATTGTAATTCTTGACCCTCCAAGAAAAGGCTGTGATAGCATGACAATTCAGTCAGTTATCAATATGCAACCAGATAAAATTATTATGATTTCTTGTAATCCAGCTACTTGTGCAAGAGATTCTGCGATTTTTGCAGAGAATCATTATATGATTGAAAAAGTCAAAGCTGTTGATTTATTTCCTAGTACAACACATGTAGAATGTATAGTTTTAATGTCACGAAAATAATATTTAATTAACAAAATAGCTATTTTAAGCTGTTTTTGAAAACTGTATGCAGAAAAAGTATATTAGGCAGAAAAAATTTTCAGATACACTCCTAATTTAGTAGGTGACTTGTTTTTTATTTCTGTGCTATGAATAACAAGGAGATAATATAATATATGGTTAATGAGAAAAAAGATTTTAATAATTCATATGATGATGAAGATAAAATTAACAATGAAATTCGCAATTACTTAAATTTACATGGTGTCCATGTTTCAAATGAAGCTATTGATGATTTAGAAAATATGTGTGCTTCTGGATATAGAGAAATTCCATGTTCTTATATCGGACAAATTAATATGATTTTTCAACAATTACCAGGCCTTGCAACTCATGCTATCAGTCATCATGGAACATATCGTGTTTATTTTGATAAAGGTCTTGGAGTTTTACAGCAAGCCAAACAGGGCAATGGCTTTTTACGAGCAAATATTGTTCGTGCTGGTACAAATAATGATATTACAGGGCAAGCTTTGCTAAAGGCCGCTTCTAAAGGTCCATTGATTGCTAATTCTGTATTTTTTGCTTTATCAATGGTAACTGGGCAATATTTTCTTACTGAGATAAATAATAAATTATCACAAATTGATAGTATCCAGCAATTTTATGAAAATGAAAAACAAAGTAAGTTATTTGCTAACTATCACGATTTGCAACAAGTAATACAGACATTTGAATTTATGAACACTAATCAAAAGCTGGCTACAATTCAGCGACTTCAACAAATTAGACACGATAGTTATGCTGATTTAATTTCCTATAGTAATACTTTTGAGAAACAAAAAGTTGAATTGACAGGATTAAAAATCAACACTAAAAAAAATATTCAGAAAACTTCGGATATAATAAATAAAATTGGAAAAATTATACTTTCTTATAAATTTGCACTATATACCTACTTTTTAGCACATTATCTTGAAATAATATTGTCAGGTAATATGAATAGTAGCTATATTGATAAAGTAAAAGAGGATATTAAATTAGAAACAGAAAATTATAAAAAATTGGTTGCCCGTTTTTCTTTTGAAATACGTAAAATAAATAAATTTCGAAGCAACCTTGATTTTTTGTTATTCATTTCAGAGTTATTAAAAGAATGCTTTGAATGTTCTCCTTTTGAACAATTGAAAAAAGAATTAACTAATTACAATCAGGTTATAAATAAAAGCAAAGTTGAATTAGTATGCATTGATGATAAAGCATATATTAAATTTTCTGATATAGCTCCAAAAGAAAAAGTAGTTTCATCCAAAGTAAAAAATGACGAAACAATATAAAAGTAATCTTATACTATCATGAAAATTCTCTTGTTTATATGCAAGAGAATTTTTTTGAAAAAAATTGTCATGTTTTGGACTTGAAAAGTGTTTTATATAGAGAGAGGAAAAAAAGACTATTGCATTTTAAAAGAAAAAATGCTATAATATTACTAACTAATAAAAAAGAAAGGATTGGTTCAATGACTCATACAAAAACGATGCGTGTCCAGATACGTCAGCCAGAGTTGCAAAAAATGTTGACTGAAATTTCAAAAGCAATTGAAGGCAAAAATGATGTTGTTTTTAAAATTTTGCTTGCGATTCTAGCTGGCGGACATGTGTTATTAGAAGATATGCCTGGCGTTGGAAAAACAACACTTGCACTTGCAATTTCCAGAACACTTTCGCTGTCTTGCAAGCGTATCCAGTTTACACCTGATGTTTTGCCCACAGATGTAACAGGCTTTACAATGTATCAAAGACAAAGTGACAAATTTGTATTTAAAAAAGGTGTTGCTTTTTGTAATTTGCTACTTGCTGATGAAATTAATCGAACTTCTAGTAAAACACAGTCAGCTTTGTTAGAGCTTATGGAGGAGGGTGCAGTTACGATAGATGGCATGACGTATCCTTTGCCAAAACCACATATTGTAATTGCAACACAAAATCCATTACTTTGTGTTGGTACGCAGAGACTTCCAGAATCACAATTAGACAGATTTTTAGTCAGGTTGTCTCTGGGCTATCCATCAGCAGAGCATGAAATTTCCTTGCTAAAAGCAAGACAGACTTCTAATCCCTTAGAAGATATAGAAATAACGGCTGATACAGAAATATTACTGGAAATGCAACACGAAGTAGAGCATGTTTATGTCAGTGATATGATATATCAATATATCGTAGATTTAGTGCAGGCAACACGGAATCATAGTAAAATACGTTTGGGCATTAGTCCAAGAGGTTCTATTGCACTAATGCAAATGGCAAAAGCTTGTGCATGGGCACAGGGGCGGGATTATCTCTTGCCAGATGATATATCTTTTGTTTGTGCAGATGTATTTTGTCATAGATTATTATTACATGGCACAGAAGATAACGAACAAAGCAGAAAAATTGTCAAAGAAATTCTTTCTACTGTACCCGTACCAGAGGGAGATTGATAAATTTATTATGATTCGCACAAAATTATGTTATTTGATTTTTTTAATTGGTTTGCTTATTTTTTATATTTTATATATTGATTCTTTGGCATTGGTAGTATTAATTGCATCTGCATTATTGCCGATAGTATTAAAATTTTTCTTGATTTGGCTAAAATTTACAAGTAATGCTTCACTTACCTGTAGTGTGGTTTCTTGTAATATCAATGAATCTATTCCAGTATCTGTCATGATAGAAAATCACTGTCCGTTATTTTTTCCCAAAGCACGAGCTTTTGTAAAAATCCGGCATGTATTCAGTGATAAATCAGAAACAATTCAAATCAGATTTCCTTTGCATGGAAAAAATACAACCAGATTGACTTTTTATGTAAAACCAGACTGTTGTGGAGCTGTACAGATTTGTTTAGAACAAATAAAAGCATTAGATTTTTTTCATATTTTTGGGACAAAACTTAGAAAACAGAATGCTTTGCTAGAATTATTAGTATTACCTGAAAAAATTTATATTCCGCTATCAGAAGAAGCAGAAGCTGTCTATGCACCTGAAAGTAATCAATATGCGAATAAAGCTGGTGATGACCCGTCTGAAATTTTTGATATTCGGGAATATCATGCTGGTGACGCTGTCAGCAGAATTCATTGGAAATTAAGTTCTAAATCAGAAGATATTTTATTTGTCAAAGAATTTGGTTTTCCAATAGAAAAACAAGTATTACTAGTTATAGAGTATCTGCCTGAAAGTGTTCCAAATGGTATTGAGCGTATGAAACAAGCACAGACAATGCTGACACTTGTATATTCTATTGCATCACAATTGGCAGAACAAAATAATATTTGTTTTTCATTGGCATGGTTTGACAGCAAACAAGATAAATTAGTAACTAGAAAATTAACATCTGTGCAGGAATTAGAAATTATTTTCTGTGAAGTATATCATGCTTTGGAACATATGACATGCAATATACAGAGATTACAAGATGAATTATTGGGACAGCAATTTTCTTCTGTTACGCTAATTACAAATGATACTAGTGAAGAATTACTTCATGTATTAGAACGACAGGTCAATGCTAATCAAAAAAATTTGCTTGTCATGACAGAAAAAGAAATTTTTTTAAATTCTGATTGGGTAAGTTTACAGAAAATAAATCCTACAGAATGGAAAGAAAATATTTCAAAAATTATAATTTAATTATTTAGATTTATGAGGTTAAAACTATGAAACAGCAAGTTTCGATTACAGAAAATGGTGTTCATGTTGAGAATACATTTTCTATGGCTTTACAAAATCACCACAGGCACAGGAAAAAATTTTTATTATTACTGGTTGCATTTGTGGGAGTTTTCAGCAGTATTTTTACATTTTTAAGCATGTTTTCGCCAGCGTATTCGCTTCCCGTTTTAATTGCTGTCATGATAGGATTATTTATATTTTTTTCATACTGTGCAATGAAACCACGAAGCGGATTTGTACCGATTTTAATCATAGGCGTAGTTTATTGTGGTTTATTTTTCTGGAAAAGGCAATGTATTTCCAGTGGATTAATGTATTTTACTAATATATTATGTCAGACAATTTATCAAACAGATTGGGAATATTTCACAATGGAGCATGATTATTCAGAAATTACAAGTGTGACTTGGGTTTTATGCTTTCTTGTATTTCCGATTATCTGGATGCTATGCTTTGCCGTATTAAGATATCAAAATTTTTTCCTGAGTTTATTAGCAACTTTTCCATTTGTAGAAATTGGCTTATTTTTCGGAATTGTCCCTAATCATGGCTTTATGTTATTATTAGTGGCATTCTGGTTTGCAATTATGGCGATACAATTAGCAAGTTCTGGTATCACGCGTGCAAGTAAAACAGGTTTTCTAAGGCGAAAAAATATATTTTTTCCAGTATCACATATGCGGTTTATGCTTTCAGAAGATACGGGTATTGCAATGTTAAGCATAATAATATTATTATTAATACTTTCTGAATTTTTACTGCATCTGAATCATTACGAACGACCAGAGAATATTAAACAATTAAGAACAAATTTTCAAAATTATGTTGCTTCTTTGCATTTATCAGATACAACAATTTTAGATGATTATGGAACTTCTTATGTTGGTTATGATGAAAATCAAGAATTAATTAATCTTGGAACTGTTGATGAAAAGATTTTTGAAAATATACCAGTTACTAGCATTGCTTTTTCTGAAAATCCTGACAGCAGAATTTATTTAAAATATCGAACAGGTCATGTATATAATGGCATAAATTGGACAATTTTGCCAGAAGAAGCTTACCAGGATAACTTGCAAGAAAGTATTGCGAATGCATTTCAGGAATTAAATTATTATCCAGAAGAATTTTTATATTATACAGCTCCTGAATTACATGATATTCAGCTTTCGTTGTATCATGCAACAGAAATTTTAGAAAAATGCATTCCATATGGATTTATGAAAAATGAAGATATTTCTTGTAATCTTAATCAAATTATTACAAATACTAGTAATTATTCTATTACAGGTGGTGCGGATTATGAACAAATTTTCATGAATCCTGATTCTGTGACTTCTGTAAATACTGCAAGTCTTTTAACGCATACCAATCATGTTGATTTGTTTTCTGAGCTTTTGCAAAATGATAATTCTGTTTGGCTGCCGAAAAGCAATCAGCTTAATATGCTATATTATGGCGATAATGCTTTTTCAGCGCAAGCTTCACAAGCAGGTATTCTTTGTGGCAGTGGCTATTCTGATTTTGCTTATGAACAAGAAACTTACTTGCTAGACACGCCAGATATGCAAATCGTAAAAAATACTTATGCAGATTTATTTGAAAATTTTAATGCTAAAACAGCTTCTCCGTCAGAAATTGTTGCAAAATTACAAGAAATTCGTGAGAGAATTTGCAATGAAGTTTCTTATACACTTGCTCCTGGGAAAACGCCTGCTAATCAAGACCATGTTTCTTATTTTTTATTAAAAAATAAAAAAGGCTACTGTGAGCATTATGCAACTGCTGGAACAGTCTTGGCTCGTATGGCAGGTATTCCTGCAAGATATTGTGAGGGTTACATGATTGATTGTTCTCGCAATATATTAAATCAAACAGAATTAGAAGGCAATATTGCTTATGTTTCTGAAATTCTGGACAGTAATGCACATGCTTGGACAGAAATTTATTTAAATGGCATCGGTTGGATTCCGTTTGAATTTACATTTTCTTATTTTTCAGAGCCGTCTAAAATAATAGAAAATAATATTATACCAGAGATAGCAGAATCAGAATTTACACCAGTAGTTATTTCTACAACAAATTCTGTTTCAACTGAAGAATCAACAGAGATAACAGAAGAAACTATTGCAGAAACAATAAAATTATCAAAAAAATTTATTATTATATTAATATTACTAAGCATTTCTGCAATCGTTTGTGTGATAATATTAATTTTCAGAATTGCAAGATTAATTGCATTAAAGAAACATAAAAAGAAATTAACACAGGAAAACAGGGAACAAGCTTCTAAATATGCTTATCAATATTTAGCAGTCTTAATGTCAGAATGTGGGGTACATACTCGTTCTGTTACGATTGGAGAATTAATTGAAGAATCAGAAAAATTATGTGCTAAATATATGAATTCTTATTATAGCTTGTCTATGGCAATTCAACTTGGTGCAAAATTAAGATATAGTCCCTATCCGCTGTCAAATGGTGAATTGCATTATGTAAGCAATACTGCTGCTATATTAGCAAGTGGCATGTATCAAAATGCAAAACTATCAAAAAAATTTTATTTTAAATGGCTGAGACATTATTTATAAATAATCATAAAAAATTAGGAGGTTTTTATTATGAAATTCGGTAAATTAAATTTAAAAAGCTTCTGGTATACGAATTTATTTTCGTTAATAACACTTGCAGTGGGAATCATTCTCACTGCAAAACCAGATATTTTAACAACTGTCTGCAAGATATTTGGCGGAATATTAGCTTTAATAGGCATTTTGCTATTAGCATTGTATTTTATTCCAAAAAAACGTTCACAAGAAATGTTAGGCTATGGCTGTTGTTTCTTGCTTGCAGGGGTTTTACTGGCAATTGTTCCATCTGTATTAAAATTTTTAATTCCTGTATTATTCGGCGGTTGGGTTTTAATTAGCTCGCTGAATGGTCTTTATAGAAATTTCTGCTTTAGAAAAACGCTTCCGCATTGGTGGATTGGCTTCTTACTTTGTGTTGTGAGTGCATGTTTGTCTGTTTATATTTTAACAAGACCTATGACTATCGTAGAACAAACTGTTAAAATCATTGGCATTGTATTAATCATTCATGCTGTTTTAAGAATTTTGTCTACAGTATTGGGTAGAAAAGGCTATCAATCTGCAGAACAGGATTTTGTCGATACAACAATTCAGGAGTAATAATATTTCTATGAAATATCGGGTAAATTTCGGTTTTAAAGCTTTTGCAATACCATCTGTTGTGGTGGACAATTTAATTATACTTGCCAATGAAAATCACTTAAAAGTTTTATTGTATATTCTAAGATATCCTGAGGAAAATTTTACATCGAAACAGATTGCTAGTAAATTGCGAATGAATCAAGAATTTGTAGAAGAAGCATTGGAATTTTGGCTGAAAGTAAATATTTTGCAAGATGGTTCGCAACCAGAACCTGTTGTAAAATATGCTTTTGATTTTGCATTAAATAATAATAATAATAATAATAATATACAAAAAAATAATCCAATATCAGAAATAAAACAACAGCCTATAGAAGAAATAAAATTTAAACCCTCCAGAAATACTAGTGAAGAATTGACTAGATTATCTAATCAAGATATTAAAGAAATGATAGAAAGCTCCGCAGAATTGAATGATTTAATAGAAAAATCAAAAGATTATTTCAGACGTGACCAAAATGCTGTGCAAATACGTTCATTAATTTGGATGCATGATTATCTGGGGTTTCATAATGAAGTGATTTTCATATTACTGGATTATTGCAGTGCAATTAACAGACTAGATGTACGTAATATTGACAAAATTGCGTTTCAATGGTGGGAAGATGAAATTTTTACAGAAGAAGAAGCTAATAGAAAAGTCAAGCATTTAAAAGAATTTTATACTTATACAGCCTATATCAAACGATTATTTGAAATGGATTCTAATCCTACAAAAAATCAGAAAGAAATTATTGCACGTTGGCAATCTGTCGGCTATTCTGAAGAATTATTATTATTTGCACATGATGTAACCGTAGAATCTATTGCAAAGAAAAATTTTAAATATATTGATAAAATTTTGCAAAGTTGGTCAGATGCCAATGTGACAACTTTAGAAGAAGCCCAGAAAGTACGTGATGAATTTGTTAAAAAGTATGAAAAAACAAAAGACAAGAAAAAAGGAAAAAGTAAAAATAAAAAGGAAAAATTCACAAGAGAAGAAATGGAAGGCTATCTTAGTCTTGTCAATCGTTTGGAGGGAGATTAATTTATGAATCAAATTGCATTTCAAAAAGCCTTGCGTGAGGTTGCGAATCGGCGTTTAAAGGCAAAAATCGAAAATGAACAACGTTGTCAAGAAATTGACAAGAAAATACCTGAAATTGCACAAATTAATCAATATCTTGCACAGACTGTTATGAGAATTATGCGTGGTGAAGATATAGAATCTGTGGAACGTCAAAATATACAGGCACAACAAAATTGTCAGAAGCTTTTGAAAAAAAATGGTTATTCAATTGATTATTTAGATTTGCATTATACTTGCCAAAAATGTAATGATACTGGATATATCAACAATGGACAATATTGCACCTGTCTTGAAAAATTAGTTGCGAAATTTGCAATTGAAGAAATGAATCAAAATACACAACTCACACTTTGCAGTTTTGAACAATTTTCGTTGGCTTATTACCAAAATCATAAATGCTATGCAGATATGGCTATGATTTTGGGAAAATGTCAAAAATATGCCATGAATTTTAATATGAATTCTCCTAGTTTATTATTTCAGGGAGATGTTGGCACTGGAAAAACACATCTTTCATTATCAATTGTAACAGAAGTGTTAAAACAGGGCTATGCTGTGATTTATGATTCTATTGGAAATTTATTATCCAAAATAGAAAATGAACATTTTAAAAATAATACGTCTCAACAAGATACATTAGATTTATTATTACATGCAGACTTGCTGGTATTAGATGATTTAGGAACAGAATTTCGTTCTAGTTTTATATCATCTATAATGTATACGATTGTTAATACAAGAATTAATAAAGGACTTCCAACAATTATTAGCACAAATCTTGATGGAGATGAAATTTATGATTCTTATGAAAAAAGACTCATTTCCAGACTATTTTCTATTTATGAAGTCATACCATTTAATGGCATTGATATTCGTCAGGAAAAAAAACGACTCCGTGAAGCAAAGCGAGAGTCATTAATTTAGTAATATAAAAAACGCATAGCATGTTACTATGCGTTTTTTGATTTTATGAAAAAAATACATGTTCTACAAAGATTTTAACACCAAGTGCGATTAAAATAAATCCTCCTAAGAATAATGCATAACTGCCAAATTTTTTCCCTAAATGCTTGCCAAAACAAACACCTATGATAGATAATATTCCAGTAATTAGCATAATTTCTGTTACAATAGGCATGATTTTTATATTTGCCAATGCCGAAAAACTAACGCCAAGTGCTAATGCGTCAATACTAGTCGCAATCCCCTGTACCAATATGATTTTAAAATTTAAATCATAAAATTCTGGTTTCTCTTGTTTTGCTTCTGTAATAGCATCAAAAATCATTTTTCCGCCGATATAGCTTAATAATACTAATGCAACATAATGATCCACTACTCTAATATAATTTGCAAATGTCTGTCCCAAGAAAAAACCTATTATTGGCATGAGACCTTGCAATATTCCAAAACATAAGCCAATGGAAATAAATTGCTTTTTTTGCAAGTTTTTACAGCATAGCCCATCTGTAATAGAAACCGCAAATGCGTCCATAGAAACACTAATTGCTGTTAGCAGTAATTCCCAAAAATTCATAAAATCGCCCCATGTTCTTAAAAAATTAAAATTTAATCTTCTGGTGCTTTTTTTGCTAATAATTCTGAATATTTTGCTTTAAATTCTGCAAATTTGCCGTTGTCTAAAGCTTCACGGATTTTTTCAGTGAGTGTATTATAAAAATATAAATTATGAATCACTGTTAAACGTCCTGCCAGCATTTCATTTGCCTTAAATAAATGTCTGACATAGGCTCTTGAAAAATTTCTGCATGCTGGACAGTCACAAGCTTCGTCCATAGGTCTTGGGTCAGTCTGATAAGTTAAATTTTTCATATGACGAATGCCAGACCATGTGAAAATCGTTCCATGTCTTGCATTTCTGGTTGGCATGACACAGTCAAACATGTCAATCCCTCTTGCAACAGCTTCAATAATATTAGACGGCGTGCCTACACCCATTAAATATCTAGGTTTTTGTTCTGGCATATATGGCACGACAGCATCTAAAATCCGATACATTTCTTCTGTGGGTTCACCAACGGCAAGTCCTCCTACTGCATAGCCATCTAAATCAAGTTCTGCTATCGCTTGCATGTGTGCAATGCGTAATTTCTCAAACGTACAGCCTTGATTAATGCCAAATAATAATTGCTTTGGATTCAGCGTATCTGGCAAGCTTGCTAATCGTTGCATTTCGTTTTTGCATCTAACTAACCATCTTGTGGTACGTTCACAGGACCGAGCAGAATAATCATATGGTGCAGGATTTTCTACACACTCATCAAAAGCCATTGCAATTGTACTTGCTAAATTTGACTGAATTTGCATGCTGACTTCAGGACTAATAAATAATTTACTACCGTCCAAATGTGATTGAAAATAAACACCTTCTTCTTTTATCTTACGCAGTTTTGCCAAAGAAAAGACCTGAAAACCTCCACTATCTGTTAAAATTGGTTTTTGCCAGTTCATAAATTTATGCAAACCGCCCATTTGTTTAATTACAATATCTGTTGGACGTAAATGCAAGTGATAAGTATTGCATAATTCAACCTGACACTTTAAGTCATTTAATTCAGGCGAAGAAATACCACCTTTGATTGCCCCAGATGTGCCAACGTTCATAAAACATGGCGTCTGAAAAACGCCATGTACAGTGGTAACTTGTCCACGTCTTGCAAGATTTTCTGTTTTTAATAATTTGTAAATACTCATAAAAAATACCTCCTGCTTTATTATAACAGGTTTTACAAGCATTGTCAATCTCTAACAAAATATGTTAAAAAACTTTGTGCAATATCACACCATAAAAATGGGCATGTAAATTCGTATTTATAATAAAAGCAATTTGAGGAGGAAAATTTTTATGAAATATGAAAAAAAATTAATTTTGTTAATTGGTATTCTGACAGCAATTTGCTATCATGGCTGTGGTGCAACATCTGATATGAGCCGTAGCGGTATAGCTGAAAAATCCGAAAATTCTATTGCTATGAATGTGATAGATAATGCAGATGGAGCTGCCGAAGATGCGGCTTTTGATGATGCAGGAGATTTACCGGATGCTGATTATGCAGGATTTGGAGGCGATGATATGTTTAGCTATGATGGTGAGTCTCCAGAAGCAGAAATAGCTCCTGCTGACATGGAACCAGAATTAAACGCAGAAGCACCAAAATCAGATATGCTTGCTGATGAAATAATACCAGATGAAAATGGGGAAGCTTTTCAAGTAACTAGTGAATTTGATTCACAAGAATCTAAAATTGGTATGCTAACAGCTGGTCAATGGAATGATAATAATAATTGGGGATTTTTTCAAAATTTAGTCAACACTGGATTAGTTCAATTTCCAAGTTTTGGAATTGACCCAACAAGACGAATTGCCGTTACAGTGAAAAATTCAGACGGCGAACTGTTGCCAAATGCAGAAGTCATGCTTATGCAGGAAGATAATGCGATTTGGTGTTCTAAAACAAATAAAAACGGGGTAGCTTATCTGTTTGCGAATGCAGAACAATCTGGTAATAAAATTATTGTTCAGCAGGATAATATTTCACAAGAAATAGCACTTGATTTTGAAAATATTACTACAACATCAGATAATTCACAAGATGAAATATTAAGTTATAACAGTGAATATGATGTGATATTAGATACAGAACCAAAATTATATGCGAATACAGAAATTATGTTTATTGTAGATACAACAGGTTCTATGGGTGATGAAATGCTGTTTTTGCAAAGTGATTTCAGTGCGATTGCCGAAGAAGTCGGAGATGAAAACACAAGATATTCTGTAAATTTCTATAAAGATGATGGTGATAGTTATGTCACAAAATGCTTTGATTTTACAAGTGATACACAAGAAATTAAAAATTTACTCTGTGCAGAAAGTGCATCTGGTGGAGGAGATGAACCAGAAGCTGTTGCAGAGATTTTAACAGAAACAATTTGCAATAGTATATGGCAAGAAGATTCTGTGAAAATTGCATTTTTAATTTATGATGCACCTCCACATGAATTCTCAACAGATATTTTACAGCTGCAACAGGCAGTTGCTGAAGCATCTAAAAAAGGCATTCACCTTGTGCCAGTGGTTTCTTCTAACAGCTCCCGTGAAACAGAATTATTTGGCAGAGCAATTGCAATTTGTACAAATAGTGACTATATTTTCTTGACAGATGATTCTGGCATTGGCGGTTCTCATCTTGAGCCAATTATAGGCGATTATCAAGTAGAATCATTACATGATATTATTGTCAGAATAATTCAAGAATATAAACAATAATAATATATAATTAAAAACCGTCTGAAATATGATTTCCCAGACGGTTTTTTATAAATTTATTTATTTTCCCACCAATGATTATTTCTCCAGTTCGTTTGATTTTGTTTATTTTTTCTTTGATAACGTTTTCTGCGAATAAATGCTTTTACAGACCGATAGAAATCTTTGCCGAAAAATAATATGATATTAATCAGTGAAACTAAAATACAAGCCCTGTTTGCCCAGTCGCTGATGATAAATTCAACTAGCAAAAATATCGCTTCCAGAATGCCAAGATATTTTATTTTAACAGGAATAAAGAAAAATAATAATATTTCAAAATTCGGAAACATCATTGCAAATGCCAAATATAAAGATAAATTTAAAAACGTATTTGTTGCAAAACCTGTAATCAATCCACCAATGATTGTACCGATTATGCCAGTTAGATAATAAATATTAAATTTAAAACTACCCCATTGTCGTTCTAATGCATTACCAATCAGCCAATAAAAATATAACATGAAAATAATAAACAATGGATTATTTTCAAGGGGAAGAAATAAAAATGTTAAAATTCTCCAGATTTCCCCATGTAAAATTGCATTACGGCTAAAATATAATAACGAACTTAAGCCATATTCATAATCAGGATTTGCACTTGTAAAACTATCTAATAAAAAAACCAGTGCCATGCCAAAGACAATTATTGACATTAGGTTAGAAATGGCATATTTTCCAAACTTGCGTTCTAATTTGTTCAGAAATTGCATGATAATGAAAAACCCCTTTCTTGCATGTGATATAAAAATTATAGTAATTATTATACTGCAAAAAACAGGAGTTGTCAAGGAGTAGGCAAAAATATTGAAAATTTGTCAAAATGCACAAAATACTATGCCAAAATAGGACAATAAATCTGCTTTTTTGTGACATTGTAATTTTAAGCGATTCGTTGTATAATAATAATAGATATTTTAATTTTAAAGAACTGGAGAATCAATACATGAAATTGAAAAATATTTTTGCGACAGTTTTAACAGGTGTATTATTTTTTGCATCTGTTCCAAATGGAAACAGTCATGCTGTGAATTATGTCCCACAAGGTGCAGTTGCTTCTGTTACTGTTAATAATGAAACTTCTTATTATTATGATAATACGACTTCCGGCGGTGCAGAGGCAATGTGGAATACGGCTATGACAGGTACTTCTGCTATGATTGTTTTATATCAAGACTGGGTTTCTTCTTATGGGACAAGATTTGGCACAGGTGAAGGCTTTGCCTTTGATGGTGTATTATGTGTGCCGTCTGGTCATGAAATTACAATTGATTTAAATGGCTGTAGTATTAATCGTAATTTAGAATTTGCAATTGAAAATGGTGAAGTGATTCATGTGCAAAATGGCGGTGTATTAAATCTCACAGATACAAATACAGAACTTGGCAACAGTGGAACTATCACAGGTGGTAATAGTCTTGATGGTGCAGGTGGTATTTATGTAGAAACTGGTGGTACAGTCAACATGTGGGGCGGTAATATTACTGGTAATAAAACAGAAAGTAGTGGCGGTGGTGTTCTGCTTGTTGGAGAAGAAAGTAATTTCAGCATGAGTGGCGGAACGATTTCAAATAATACAGCAAGTCAATGTGGTGGCGGTGTTGCTTTGTCAGGTGGTAATTTTAAGCTTGCAAACGGAACAATTTCTGACAATCGTTCACAATCTGGCGGTGGTATTTATGCACAAGCAGGTATTGTAGAATTATCTGGTGGAAGTCTTACACAGAATGTTGGTGTACACGGAGGTGGCATTCTTGTAAATAATATCGCTGAATTAACACTAAGAAGTACGGTATCTATTCAAAATAATATTGCATCAGGTGAAAATCGTTTAGGTGGTGGTATTCTTGCAATGTCATCTATGCCAATTCATGTCAGTGGTAAAATTACTATCACAGAAAATAGTGCAGATGGTGTACAAAGTAATCTTGTATTCTGGCAGGATTCAGAATCAGATACAGGTATTTCTTGTTATTTGAAAGATGCAGGATTAGAATCTTCTGCTAAAATCGGTGTCAGTGTTTCTAATAAAATAAAAAAAGCCGTGTTTGCTCCAGCATGGTCAGGCGTTAATTGTTTTGAATGTGATGCAATGGATTATAAAATAGAATCCAAAAATAATGACATGACGCTTTGCAGAATGACTAGTTATGCAACATTAGTTGGCGATAAAACAATGCGTAGTATTATTTTAGTTGCTGTATTAGTCGCATTGGCATTTATTGCAATTTTAGCTCTGGTATTCAAGAAAAGTAAAACGCCAGAAGAATTGCCTGAAAATTCTGAAAAGAAAAAAGTCAAAGTCGCTAAAAGAAAATCTTCTGAAAAATAATAAAAAACAGCTCCAGTTTGTTTATTTTCTGGAGCTGTTTTTTTTAATTTAATCTGTTAGCATTAAATATGTAAATACAATGCTTGGAATTAATACAATTACTGCATTGCGTATCATTTTTTTCTTGATGCGTTTCCATTGTTTATCAGTAAGTGTACTAACTTTTGGAATGTTTAAAATATCTAAAATTAACATTGCCGAAAGAAAAATAAAATAACAATTGACAATAAATAAATAAGCTGCACCAGAAAGCATTTGCCATTCTCCATGTGCGATAGAATAACCACAAGTACAGACAGGAGGCATTAACGCTGTTGCAATGGCAACACCAGGAATAATATTATTGACTTTATCATGTCTTGTACTGCCAATAATACCAGCAAAGCCACCCGCTGTTGCAATAATCACGTCATAGAAAGTTGGCTGTGTTCTAGCCATTAATTCAGAACTAGCTTCATTAATCGGTGATAATAAAAAATAAATTGTTGATACTAGTAAGCTAATTGTCAATTGAATTAAAAATCCGTAAATATTTCTTTTTAACTGATGTGAATCGGCTGACGCTACGCCATAAGCCATTGCCAAAATACTTCCCATTAAGGGTGATATTAACATTGCACCAATAATCACAGCTGTTGAACCAGTATTTAATCCAACAGAAGCAATTAAAATTGCACAGATTAATACACACATGTTTGTACCAGTTACTTGTCCACCACTCAGAATACGTTTTTTTATTTCTTCATGTGAGGCTGAATCTTCTGCCAGTCGAAAAGCATGTTTTAATGCATATCTAAAATCATTCATAAAATAAATAATCTCTCCTAAAAATTTTAATAATTATATTTATTATAGCCTATTTTTTACAGAATGTCAATAGATTTTTTGATGAAAAGAATTATTATATTATTTTCTTTTTTCATGCCTATGAAATTTTAAAAAAAATTTTCCTGTTTTTATAAAAATTTAAAAACAGGAAAAATTTAATATTACTCTGAAATCAAAGCTTCATGCAATTTTTGTAATAAAACTTTTGTAATATCTGATGTGCTGACTTCTCCAGCAACTCTATCATCAATTTCAACACAGAACGCAATCGGGAAATTAATATCATCTACAAAACCAACCAGTAAAGAATTTTCTTTGTCACCATTTTCGACTTGTGCGGTACCGCTTTTGACACCGACGTCATAGCCAGGTAATAAATCTATATAATTTTTTGTACCATTATCAAGCATAATTTCATGCATATGTGTTGCTGTAATTTCTGAAAACATTTGGCTACTATAAGAAATTTGTGCTTGTGAAGTAATTGCACCATTTACTTTTGTGATATAATTTATGAAATATGGCATTGTTGTTTTACCAGATTGCGTTGCAATTGCACTTTGCCAAAGCATTAATTGTAATGGACTTACAAGCGTTTCCCCTTGTCCCATACAGCCCCATTGTGTATTAAAATCTGTTTTATTTGTCAGCGTTGTAGATGCTGTAAAAGCGGTTAAGCCGTTTATGTCAAGATACTTCTGTGAACCTTGCTGATTGATATAAAATCCCATTTTTTCATAAATAGTTTGAATATCTTCCAGTGGTAATTCTCTGTCTTCTACAAGTTGTGCAAAATATGGATTACAGCTATTAGCAAAAGCTTGTATGATATTTTGTTCACCATGTCCCGCAAGTCTGTGACATTTAATATCAGTATTACTTAAATTTGTATAAATACCTGTGCAGTTGAAATTTTTTTGCATTAAATTATCATAGCCAAAGCTTTCAAGAGCAGCAATGCTTGTTGCAATTTTCTGTGTGGAACCTGGTACTGTCGGATAAAATACTTTACAAAGTAAACTTCCATCTTCTAGCGTATCTAAATCAGCATAATGATTTAAAATATTCACACTTGGCTTACTGAAACAAACATAAATTTCACCTGTCAAATAATTATAAGCCACTGCACAGCCATTTTTAGAGCCAAATGCCTGATATACTTTTTGATTGACTTTATGGTCAAGTGTACAATAAATCGCTGATTGTCCATTTTCTTGTTCACCAAGCATAAAGCTGAAATTAGCAAGTGCACCAATGTTCTGTGCAACAAGTGTATTATTCATTTGATGGGAATCATCGCCAATCAGATTACCAATATCTAAAAAATAATCAGAACCGTAAACTTGTGTATTTGCGTTTTGGTCAAATAAAATATCTCCGTTTCTGTCATAGACATAACCAAGCGATATGCTAGACGCATTTGAGATATAAAATCCTGCTTCTTTCTGGAGCTTATATATTAAAAATCCAAATATGCCCAAAAATAGTAATAGCATGATACTAATTAAATGCTGTACTCTATGAATACTTTTCATATTTTTTACACGCTCCTTTTGCGTTTTAATGCTTCATGATGAAATAACGGCGATTGTCCGGCTTTTAACATGCCAACTAAAAAACCGCATGTTATCATGGAACTTCCCCCTTGTGAAATAAAGGGCAATGTAACGCCTGTAAATGGAATTAAATTACACGAACCAAAAATATTCAGAGCCATTTGTGCTAAAATTGTTGCCGTCACGCCTGCCGTCATAGTTGCATGATAATAATTTTTTGGGGGATTGATTAACACTGTCATTAGCATAATTAAAATTAATAAAATTGTTAATATTGCATATAATAGCCCCCATTCTTCACAGATAGTTGCAAAGACAATATCAGAATCATAGGCAAATATATTACATAAATTGCCGTTTCCTGCACCTACGCCAAGCCAACCGCCTTTTGCTATCCCAATTAATGCCTCACATTGCTGGTAACCATCACCGTAACGGTCAGCCCAGATGTTAACATGTAATCTTCTTTGTACATATTCTGGTGCAAATGTCCATGCAATAATTAGTAAAATCACACTAAATATACAGGAAATGATAATAAATTTTTTAGAAATTTTTGCTTTTGGATAGCATAATCTGCACACCAGTGAACAAACAAAAATTAATGCAAATGTCGGCAGGCTTCCTAAATCATGACACCACCATTGCAACGCAAATATAAATAAAGCAATAATTGATAATAACAAAGTATCTTTTGAGACATAGAAAAATAAAATTTTTAATTTCTTGTGTAATTCTACAATAGAGGCTGAACATACCAGAATAAAACAGGGTTTTATAAATTCTGAGGGCTGAATAGAAAATAATTCTCCTAGTGTAATCCATTTTTTTTGATTATCTGTCAAAAAAATAATTGCTAAAAATAATAAAAAAATTAATAAATAAATATATTTTTTTTGTTTTCTAATCCATTCATGATTACGTGTCAATAAAAAACCTGCTTCACAGCTTGCAAGACACATGATGCAAGAAATCAAATGCTTGATTGATAAACCAATTCCGCCAAAACAAGACTGAAAAATTAGGCTGATATTTAATAATCCCAATAGCATAAAATCAAGTGTATATGTCATTTGTTTATAATACAGTGTGATTAATAAATAACCAATATCTAAAGCCAGTACAGCTCCTGTTAATTTTATAAAATCAAATACGCCTGCTACACTGCCCCGAATAAAAACAACAGCAAGCATAGAAATATGTGTTAAAAATAATAATATTACAGAGCTTGCATAAGATAATTTATTTTGATACATAGAAATAAAAAATTCCTCCTTGCTTTTTATTTATTTTTTGTTTGCGTTTGAGAACATTTGGCAAGATATAATTTTGTATTGCCTAAGCGAATACAATCACCAATTTCAAGTTTTTTCTGTTTGATGCGTTTGTCATTCACATAAGTTCCGTTTTTAGTATCTAAATCTGTAATGCTCCATACACCTCCTGTAACTGTCATGACTGCATGATACCTTGCTACATAACTATCTGTTAATCTGATATCTGCCGAAACATGTCTGCCTAATAAAATTTCATCTGCTTCTAGCGGAAAATGCTTGTCTTTTTGTCGAAGTTCTAATCCAGCACTGACTTTTTGCCAACGCTTTTGGCACAATTTGCTTTCTCGTCTTGCGGATAACATAATAGAAATCGCAAATAAATCTAATATTACAACTGATAGCATACAAAGCATTAAATCAGATATTTGCAATGAAGAAAGCATTTCCCATAATTCTGACATTTGAAATCACCTCGCTTTTGTTTATCATTATAATACTTTTTTTTTAAATCTGCAACTAGATTTTAAAAATTCTCTAAAATATCATTACAGTTTTCATAATTTTTTATAAAAATTTAAAAAAACACTTGCATTTTTTTAGATAATATGTTATAATAAGATTACTATCGGAAGTGATGACTTCCAATTAAAGGAGGACTTATTTTGAAAGTAACTGTAAACACAAAAAAAATGCAAATCTCTCAAGCTTTTACGGAGTATGCACAGAATCGGCTTGATGCGAAATTAAATAAATTTTTCGATGATGAAGCTGATGCAAAATTAATGCTGATGGAGCTGAAAGGAAAAATTAAATTAGAATTAACTGTACGCTATAATCAAATGATTTACCGTGCGGAACAACTTGCAGTAGACAAAAATGATGCTCTTGATGCAGCAATTGATAAAATTATTCGTCAGATTCGCAAGAATAAGACACGTCTTGAAAAACGTTTGAAAGATAATGCATTTAAGCAAGAATTTGTAGATACTGTGGAAGAAACAGATATTACTGTAATTCGTTATAAACAGTTTGAATTGAGACCTATGACCGTGGAAGAAGCGATTTTACAAATGAATATGCTTGGACATAGCTTTTTTATGTTTAAAGATGCAGAAACAGGCAATACAAATGTTGTTTATCAGCGTGCCGATGATGGCTATGCCGTTCTTCAACCAAAAGAATAATAATTATAAAAAAGCCTGTTTTATTGAAAAAACAGGCTTTTTAAAATTTTTTTGAAAAATTTTGAAAAAAACACTTGACAAATGCTTAGACTTGTGCTATAATAATATTTGTTGAGAGAATGGAATAAGATAAAATATGATGTGCCTGTAGCTCAGCTGGATAGAGTGACTGGCTACGAACCAGTAGGTCGGGGGTTCGAGTCCCTCCAGGCACGTGTTAAAATTACCAGAAGCTTTTTCTGGTAATTTTTATTTTTTTCAGGAACTATCAAATTTACTAAAAACTCTTGACAAATTAGAAAAAATCATGTAAAATAAAATTGTAGATTTATTATATTATTATATATTTAATTTAGGAGGATTTTTCAATGATAAAAAAACGCTTGTTATCTGCAATCATTGCATTAAATTGTATTGCAGTTTCTATGCCAATGATTCCAGCTCATGCGGAAGATGATGCAGAGGAAGTTATTATTTATCAATCTGATTTTGAAGATGGTGATGTTTCTGCATGGACAAACAGAGGCGAAAACGATACAACCGTTATTTCTGCCAGTGAAGATAATGCTGTTAGTGGTACAAAGGCACTTTGTGCGGGTGAACGTTCAAAATCTTGGAATGGTCCTGCTTTTCGCTTAGATGATAAATGTGAAGCAGGTGTGGCTTATTTAGTCAGTGCTGAAGTTATGGGGCAATATTATACAAGTATTACTGTTAGTTTCCAATATACTGATGCAAGTGGTGAGCAACATTATGAAAATCTTGCAAATTTAAATGGTGCAGGTTGGCAATCTGTTGAAAATTTAAAAATCAGCTATACAGAAGAAATGACAGATGTTTATGTATATTTTGAAGGTGGTTCAGATAATATTTATATTGATGATTTTGTATTAAAACAAGCAAAAGTATATCACCCACAAACAGATATTGCATCTCTCAAAGATGTCTATGCAAATTATTTCAAAATAGGTACTGCTGTAACAGCAAAAGAACTTGCACCCGATTCCACGAAAGAATTAATTCTAAAGCATTTTAATAGCATTACTGCTGGAAATGAACTCAAACCAGATGCGATTCTGGATAAAAATGCTTGTCTTGCTATGGCTGAAAATGGTGATGATGAAAATCCGCAAATCAGTCTCGCAAGTGCAAAATCTATTTTAGATTTTGCAAGAGATAATCAAATTCCTGTGAGAGGGCATGTGCTTGTTTGGCATCAGCAAACCCCAACTTGGTTTTTTAAAGAAAATTATGACGAAAATGGGGAATGGGTTTCTAAAGAAAAAATGCTTGTCCGCATGGAGAATTATATTAAAAATGTATTTGCTGCTGTAAAAGAAGAATATTCAGATGTGGATTTTTATGCTTGGGACGTTGTCAATGAATGTTGGCTCGATGATGGGAGTTATAGAGCCGCTGGTTCACAAGAAGAAGGTTCTGCAAATTCTCCTTGGGTAAAGATTTTCGGTGATAATTCGTTTATTAAGCCTGCATTTGAATTTGCAAAAAAATATGCTCCTGAGGGTTGTAAATTATATTACAATGATTTCAATGAGTATATGCCAGCGAAAACAACGGCGATTGTCAACATGGTGGAAGAAATTAATGCTGATGGACATTATATTGACGGAATTGGTATGCAATCTCATCTTGATGCACGGTCTGGATCTGATGCATTCCCTGCTGTCAATGTTTATAATAAAGCTCTTACTGCATTCTGTGATACTGGGCTTGATGTGCAGATTACAGAACTTGATGCCACTGTGAATGATACTGAACATTTTAAAGAACAGGCAGAATATTATTCTGATATTATGAATGCAATTATAGACCATAAAGATTCTATTTCTTCTGTTGTATTCTGGGGTACGACTGATGACCAAAGTTGGAGAGCATCTAAATATCCGCTTTTATTTAATGAAGATTATACAGCGAAACCAGCTTATTATGCAATTACTGATAATATGGATATTCCAGAGCCAAGTGAAACAACTGCACCTGTAGAAAATAATGCGAAAATGGGTGATGTGAATCTTGATGGCGTTATAGATATTCTTGATATTATTACGATTAATAAAGCGATTCTTAGTCAAAAAGTATTGACAGCAGAACAAATTCGTGTTGCAGATATTGACGGCAATGGAATGGCAACTCCAGAAGATTCATTGAGTATTATGAATTATATTGTAAAATTAATTGATAGCTTAGAATAATAAATAATTCCCCGTCTCTATAGGCGGGGAGATTCTTTTCATTTTTTCTATATTAATTTTAATTTGCCGTCAATGATAAGTTTTAATAAACTCTCAAAATCAGGAGCTATGATAGAAGCTATTTCAAATTCTGGTTCTTCTCCAAAAACGATACTACCAAAATTATTTTTTAAATCAATTGCCAAGTAAGAATAATATGCATTTTTTACAGAAATAGCAATTGGTAAATGCCAAGACCACCATTTTCTAATGTCATCTTGTTCTGATTCGTCCATAGCATATGCAAGTGATATGGTTTCAAACTCATTCCATGCAAATTCGTTTTCTTTGTAATCTTGTTTATAATCTTCTGCACATAGAAACCAAGTGCAAGTATCACAAGATTCTATTTTAGAAAATATATTTAAAAAATTAATATATAATTCAATCGAAGATAAATTATCATATTTTTTTAAAATATCATGTTTTTCTATCTCAAATGTATTAAATTTATATGCTACTGTCCAGTGATTTAAAATCAACCATTGGTTAAATATTTCTAATATACTCATAACATGATGCCTTTTATATAAATACAAAAAAGACCAATTTCACGGTCTTTCTTGCTCCACTCATACTATTTTATTAATTCAGAAAAAAAGCAGGGGCAGAAGGACTCGAACCCTCGGCACGTGGTTTTGGAGACCACTGCTCTACCAACTGAGCTATACCCCTATCTCTCTCAACTATTATAGTATAGCATATTTTATTTGATTTGTCAAGTGTTTTTTTCAAAAAAACGAAAAAAAATTTGCATTTTTTATTTTATTAAATATAATTGACTTTTTTCGTATTTTATGATAAAATAAAATGATAATATTACAGAAAGGCTATGATTTGATGACAAAAATAGATTTGATTACAGGGATTCTTGGTGCAGGAAAAACAACTTTTTTAAAAAAATATGCAAGTTATTTGATTCAGCAAGGCAAGAAAATTGCAATCCTGGAAAATGATTTCGGAGCTGTCAATATAGATATGATGTTATTACAAGATTTGAAATCTGAAAATTGTCAATTAGAAATGATTTCTGGCGGTTGTGATGCAGATTGTCATAAAAGACGTTTCAAAACGCAGTTAATTGCTTTAGGTATGCAACATTTTGACAGAATTATTATAGAACCATCAGGAATTTTTGACATGGATGAATTTTTTGATATTCTTTATGAATCACCGCTTGACAAATGGTTTGAAATTGGCAGTATTTTAGGCATTATCAATGCTGAATTAGATACTAGTCTTTCAGAACAGATGCGTTATTTATTAGCTTCAGAATCTGCATGTTGTGGTAAATTAATTCTAAGCAAATTAGATGATTTGCAACAAGGAGATTTAAAAAATTTACCTGAAAAAATTTTAAATGCTTTCAATCAAATGCTTGCAGAAATTCAATGCAATAGAATTTTCAAACAAAAAGATTTTATCATAAAAAATTGGAAAGATTTTACAAATCAAGATTATCTTCATTTTTCATGTGCAGGCTATGCCCATGCAAGCTATGTGAAAAAATTTCATATAGATAATTTAAAAAGCGAAGTACATTATTTTATGCATGTACAGATTCCTGAAAATCAAATTGCAGAAATCATAAAAACTATCATGCAGGATTCTAATTGTGGAACTATTTTTCGCTTAAAAGGTTCATTGCCAATTGCAGATAATAAATGGCTAAAAATTAATGCAACTAGAGAAAAAATTGAAATTTCGCCTGTTGCTGACGGACAAGCGGTTTTAATTGTTATTGGGGATTCGATTTGTCAAGAAGTGATTCATAATTATATAAAATCTGTTAATATAAATCCAGATTATGTTTTTATTTAATAGCAAAACGATTGACATTTATAAAAATATATGCTATAATAAATATGTTTATTATAGCACAGGAGGTTTTTTATGGAATATTGGGATATTTACGACAAAGACAAGAAATTAACTGGTCGTACCATGCAAAGAAATGATTTTACCATGCAAGATGGTGATTATCATTTAACAGTTTTAGGTGTGATTTGTAGACCTGACGGCAAATTTTTAATTACACAGCGTGCCTTAAATAAACATTGGGCAGCTGGCTGGTGGGAAGTTTCTGGCGGTGGTGTCATGGCAGGAGAAAGTTCAGAACAGGCTGTTTATCGTGAAGTTTTGGAAGAAACTGGACTTGATGTCAGCAATGCCAAAGGTGGCTATGTATTTAGTTATCATCGTGAAAGCAAAGGCGATAATTATTTTGTAGATATTTATAAATTTATTCTGGATTTTGACGAACAAGACGTTACACCACAATTAGCAGAAATGCAAGGATTCATGCTTGCTGATAAAAATCAAATTGCAGAACTTGCAAAACAAGGGATTTTCCTGCACTATGATAGTATCAAGCAAGTTTTTGCATAAAAAATAATTATAAAAATAATAAAAAAGAGAACGTCTCACAGGAGAAAGCGTTCTCTTTTGATTTACTCTGGCAAATATATTAAATCAGGATTTACAGTTTCTAAAATTTCATCATTTATTTTATTACTAGTTTCTTCTGTAATTTCCTCTGTTTTTTCAGGTGCTAAAATATAAGTGAATTTCGGAGATTTTAAATCCAATTCATATCGAAATGCATCACCTCTTACAGTAATTTGATTATCAAGTACTACTTGCCGAACATATCCCCCATTGCCTTGTATTAGCTGAATCCAATTTTCAGGATTATCAGAAAGTTGAATATGATAAGCATTTTGAATTCTGTTTTTTACTTCTTCGATAGATAAATAAACAACATCACCATAATGCGGGTCATAATCCGCATCAAAATCACTGGAAACGCTTTTTAAATAAGGCAAATCCATGTCAAAAATATCATAAGCATCTGCTGTGATACCACCACAGGACGCTCCAAACATTGTCATTGCAAATTGATTATTATAATACAACGCTTCACCCAATACAGATGCACAAGCATCTATTACATTTTGCGGAGGGTCTGGTTTGCCTTTTAAATCATGAGAATCATTATTATAATATTTAATATAAGTATATACAGCAACTGCCTGTGCTTTGAGTGCCTCTGTGCTAAAAGACCCCCCCATTTCTAAATTTACAATTTCAGAAACCTGTTGCAAAGAATTTCCTGGGATTTCCTGCACAGTTATCATTTCTGTTTCAGCTGTGCCTGTATTCATAAGTACTGTTCCAGGATAATAATGAAATAAAATATCCTGATAATTCCAACCAGCATAAATTGCATAGAAATTCGCACCGTTTTGACTTAATCCGACACAATGCCCCCAACCGTAAGTAGAAAATGCAAAATATCCCTCTTGTACATCAGAAACAACAGATGGCGTTGGTTCATTGGAAATTATCACATCATTTCGGGAATTATCAGAAATTAATACAGGCTCTTTTCTTGTAAAATTTTCAACAATTTCATAAGAAACAGAACTATTAGATAAATTATCATAATCTTCTAATTTTGCTTTCCACCAATTTTGAGACTGGCTGGATTTTTTTGGAGTTTCTGTTTTTTTTTCTGCATCAGAATGTATAATTGTTACTGTACTTAATTTTTCGCCTGTTTCTGCAACGACTGGAATTGGCAAAACATAACTTCCTGCTGAAATTACTAGTAACAGGCGAAATATATATTTTTTTAATCCATGCATGAAAATTGCCTCTGTTATTAAGAATTTGCAAATGTTTCCACAGTCTCGCCTTCACGGAGTTTTCTGCCAATGACTAAAAATCTGGAATCATCTTCATCAGAATAGCATGTGGATAATGTAATTAATTTATCTCCATATTGCACATCAACATTAATATCTACAAGGCTTTTTTCTCTTGCATGATTAATATAATCATCAAAATCAGCCTGTTCTGGAAATTCTAATTTATTCCAATAAGTCCATTCTGCATCTGCACCGCCGTAAGTAATGGGCAATGCAAAAATCACATAAGTTGCATGTTCATAATTAGAATCCAGTTCAATAAACTGATTATTTTTATAATAATTTAAATCCTGACGATATCTGCGAAGTGAGCCGAACATTTCATTATTTGCCATATTATGACCATATAAAATTAAATTATCTGACCAAGTACTAGCATCATAATCAAAATAATTTCTAAAATCCAGAAAAACTGTTCCTGCACGATAAGATTTTTTATCAAATCCCATATCCAGATAATAGGCATCATCATCACCCTGTACAATAGGATTATCTACCTGTGTACCAGCAATGCGAATCCAACCAATAGAATCTTGATTATATTCCCGCATACTTTTTGCCATACCTGTCATAGAAGGAGATAATCCAAAATTCCCTTCCTGAATTGCCAGATTCTTGAGATTAAATTCTTCTTGTTCTGCTTCAGGAGCTGAATTTGTTGGCACTGTTTCAGGAATTTCAGCACTTATATCAGCAGGAATGATTTCTTCTGGTGCAGAATTTTTATGATTTAGTAATAATAATCCTGCTGTCAGTGCAACAAGTACTACACCACAGATTCCAGCCGTTGCCCATAATTTTTTTGTTTTTTTAGAATCCATTTTATCACACTCTTTTCGTAGTTTTTTCGTTTTTTAATAAATTAACCGTATGGCACAAATTCTGCATTTGGGTCATAAGTTTCTTTATGCCATTTATAATAACTATTTGACCATTTTACATTAGGATTTTCAACACTGGTGCAACCTTCATATAAATCTTCTCCCTCACGTAACAAACGAGCAAATACAACCAATCTGCCATTACTAAACGTGCTGTTACAAGTTGACAAAGTTAACAACTGGTCTCCATATTTCACATCAACATCTGTTAATCGCACAGTACGGCGTTTTACTTCATTGACATAATTATAAAAATCTTTTTCGTCTTCAAAATCCATAACATTCCAGTATTCAAATTTTGTATCTGTTTCATCATTGGCATCTACAACTATCATACCAAAAATTTTATATTGATACTGCAAAAAATTAGAATTTAATTCTACAATCGGATGATTTTCATAATATCCCTCAGAATTAATATATCTTTTTAACCCGCCAAACATAGAAAAATCATGCATATTATGACCATAAATCACTAAATTTTCTGAATTTTCTTCTACCCTCTTGTAAGTGTCCAATTGCTTTCCGTCCTGGTCTAAATCTGGTAGCATATAATCAAAAAAATCTCGATAATCCATGAAAATAGAACCACTTCTTGCTTGTTCTTTATTAATATTTTTATCTAAATAATAAGAATTTCCATCTGCTTTGTTTCTTCTTTGTACCACAGGATAACTAATGGCATAAGATTCTTCTTCACCTGTTTTATTCGGAATGTGAATATACCCAACGACATCGCTATTAATTTCTAACAATGCCTTTGCGGAGTCAAGCAATCGATAACTATCTTCTTGATTATCTTCTATAGGCTTTATTTTTTCCTTTTCTTCTTTTGCCTGTTTAATATACGCTTGTCTGATTGGTTCAAGTACTTGTCTTGCTTTGTAATTATCCCAAAAATATTGTCCGATTAAAACCAAACAAACAATAAATACCGCAGAAGAACCTAAAAAAATCATTTTCCTGAAAACTTCAAATATACTATCGCCTTTTTCAGGGAACAAACCAGCAATTTTTCTTCCCAAAGATTTTTTTTTCTTTTTCTTTTTTTTATTATTTTTTTGTTTTGCCTGAACAGCTTCTTCTGCGAGTTCTTGCTCATGTACTGCATTTTTTATCGCCATATATTTATCCATGTTAGATGCAGATTCTTTTTTCATGTAAATTCCTCCATTTTATCATAATTATATTCTAATATTTATTTTACTACATTTTTATATACTTTGTCAAGGCAGTTATTATATTTCAATAACATTCACAATTTTTTTGCTTTTCAACAATGCATTTTGAATAGTTTCAACTCTGTATTTTCAATTGCCTTTGCTATCATCTCAGCAAAATCGCCTGCTTGTTGTGCTTGTTCAATAATTTCTAATTGCGGACGAATTTTTGGATGTTTTGGCGTAAAAACAGTACAGCAATCTTCATAAGGCTGAATGGAAATATCAAACGTGTCAATTTTTCTGGCAATTTCAATAATTTCTGTTTTATCCATGCCAATCATAGGACGAAATACAGGCATATGACAAACTGCATCTGTACAAACCATTGCCTGAATCGTCTGACTAGCCACTTGACCAACACTTTCGCCTGTGATTAATGCAAGAGAATTTTCTTTTTTGGCAATTTCCTGAGCAATTATCATCATGATTCTACGCATTAAAATTGTAAAAAATTCTTCTGGACAACGGCGTTTTAACTGCTCCTGAATTTCCGTGAACGGCACGCAATAAAATTTAATATCTCCGCAATAATCTGTCATTTTATCACAAAGTTGCTCTACTTTTAGTCTGGCTCTATCGGACGTATAAGGCGGACTTACAAAATGAATCGCAGAAATAATAACCCCTCTTTTTGCCATCATGTAGCCAGCAACAGGACTGTCAATGCCACCAGATAATAATAACATTGCTTTCCCACTTGTTCCCAAAGGCAAACCACCTGCACCCTTGATTTTTCCTGCATGTACATATGCATGAGAATCACGAATTTCAACGATAACAGTCAATTCTGGCTCATGCACATCAACTGTCAGTTCAGGAAATGCTTCACAAATTGCAGAACCCAATTCTCTACAAATTTCAGGTGATTTCATGGCAAATTTTTTATCAGCACGTTTTGCCTCTACTTTAAAGCTAGCAACATCTTCTAACTGCTCTTTTAAATATACCAGAGACTTTTCCTGAATATCAGCAAAATTTTTTTCACAGATACATGCACGACAAATACTTGCAATGCCAAATACTTTTTTTAAAATTTCAACAGCTTCATCTAAATCTATATTATCTTCTAAGGTTTCAATATAAATCGTAGACTGTGCGGAACTATATTGAAATTTTCCTATATTATGCAATCTGTGCTTAATGCTTCTGAATAGCATATCTTCAAAACTATATTTATTTTGCCCTTTGAGAGCCATTTCGCCATATTTTACTAAAATAACTTCTTTCATGATAATATCAGCCTTTCTTACTATTTTTATTATTTTTTTACTAATTCTGCAATGGCAATATAATGCAGAATTTCAAAATTTTCAGGTGCAATTTTTTCTAATAAATTTTTATGTTCTTGTTGCCATTCTACAAGTACATGTTCAGACAGTGATGCACCAACACCTCTGCAAGCTTGCATTCTTCCATGCCAAGAATCTCTTGTAAATGGGATTTTTACATCAAATTCTTCATGGGAAATTAATTTAAATTCAGATAATATTGCTTCTGGAATGGCAATTTGTTTTCTGATTTCGCCTGCACCTGTCCAATCTGGGTTATATTGCAATACTAATTCTTCACTTGCTTTAGCAATAGTATCTTCCAATGGCAATCATGCCATATATAAAATCAAAATTTTGCCATTTTGCTTTAAAATTTTAGACAAAATCGGCGTTAGTATTTCATGATTGAAATACCAGAAACATTGACACGCTGTTACAGCGTCAAAATAATTTTCTGGAAAATTTGCTTGTTCAGCTGAACAAGCTTGAAATGTAATTTGCATGTTTTGTTGTTCTGCAAGTTTTTTTGCCTGTATAATTTGATTTTCAGAAATATCAATGCCTGTCCATTCTGCACCATAAGCATATAAATTTCTTGGCAAAACGCCTGTCCCTGTTCCCAAATCTAATATTTTCTGATGTTTCAAGCCAATATTTCTTGCAATAATTTTCTGATAAAAAATTTCTGGGTAAATATCCCTGAATTTTGCATATAATTCCGAAGTTCTGCCCCAATCAAACGCTTTCCCTTTATCAATCTCAGGATTTGTAATCTGCATATAAATTTCCCCTTTTAGTCATTTTCAATACTAGTGATAATTTCTTGATTATATATCATTTCCAATCCTATTAATTTTTTGTTTTTAATAGCAATATCTAAAACAATCAAATTATTATTTGACAATTTATAAGAATAGCTATCGCAATCTATTAAATAGCTCTCTTTTTTAATTGCCTTTCCGAATATTTTATCAATTTTAGAGCAATTCGTCCCAAATTTAAGGGGAAAATTTATTTTTTCTAAAATAGCATTGCAAAAAATAATTTCTTCTGGATTTATAATCTCAAAAAATCTGATTACTTCTAACATAGAAAATAAATTTCTTCTAAAAAAAATGATTTTATAGCCAATCGCTTCAGCATAGCCTTTTATTCCTGCATATTCAAAATCATAATGATTTGTGATTATATTTTTATTACTAATGATATTAGAAAGATAGAGCATTCTATTCATGATTTATTTCACTCACTTATGAATTAAATTTTTTTGTCCATTTTTAATAGCTTCTACCAGAGCTTGCAAATCTTCTTCTGTCGTCTCTTCTGAAAAACTAACTCTAATTGCACAATCTGCTAAATTATCTGGGATACGATAAGCTGACAAAACGCCACTTTTTGCACCTTTGGAACAAGCCGACCCACTGGAAACATAAATATTTTTGCTTTCTAAATAATGCAACATAATTTCAGAACGAATATTTTTAACAGAAAAATTTACAATATAGGGAGAATTTTCGCCAGTTACATCACTGTTAATAAAAATATCTGATATTCCAGATAATAAATTTAATAAACAAGCTTTTTTTAAATTTGCTTGTTCTAAGCGTTCTGGAATATTATTTTGCATAAGACTGACTGCTTGTCCGAATCCATGAATTAATGGCACAGATTCTGTTCCTGCACGAATGGCTTTTTCTTGTTTTCCACCTGTGAGAATCGGCTCTAAACGAATGCCTTTTTTAAGATACAAAGCCCCAACACCTTTGATACCATGTATTTTATGTGAACTAATAGACAATAAATCTGCTTGTAATTGATTTATTTTAATAGGAATTTTCATGTAAGCCTGCACAGCATCACAATGTGTAATTATGTTAGGATATTTTTTTTTGATAAATTTAAAAAGTTGTTGCACTGGTAATATTCTTCCTGTTTCGTTTTCTGTTAGCATCATACTAATCAGAAATGTCTGGTCTGTCACAGCATTGATAAAATCTTTTGCTTGAAAATGTCCGTTTTCGTCTGGAAATATTCTAGTCACTTGAAAACCTTGTTGTTCTAATTTTTCAATTGTATTTCTAACAGAGGCATGTTCTACAGCAGAAGTAATAATATGATTTTTTCTTTTGCCATAAATATTCGCAATTCCTTTAATGGCAAGATTATTACTTTCTGTTGCACCTGATGTAAATAAAATATTTTCTGGAGCTGTCCAAAGAGAATCTGCAATAGTCGCTCTTGCATGATCCATACAAAGCTGTGCCTGTAACCCCATTTTATGTAAAGATGACGGATTGCCGTAATTTTCAGTCATACATGTTGTAACAGCATGTACGACAGAGGCAAACGGCTTTGTTGTAGAAGCGTTATCTAAATAAATAAAATCCATTCTATTCAATCCTTTCTATTTCACAGGAATATTTATATTATAGCATATATTTTTGTATTTTACTAGTCTTTTTCATAAAAAAAATAAATTTTGAAAAATTTTTCAAAAAAATACTTGACAAATAAATAAAATTATGCTATAATAATTACTGTTAAGTACAAGAATGGAAATAGTAAGATGTTATTATATGCGGATATGGCGGAATAGGCAGACGCGCTAGCTTCAGGTGCTAGTCCTCGCAAGGGGGTGCAGGTTCAACTCCTGTTATCCGCACTAAATTTTCAGGTTACTAAAAATAGAAACTGCTGTCGTGATGAAAGCCGCACAGCAGTTTTTGTTATATTATTAATAACAAGGAGAATCAAACATGAAATCCAAAAAAACTATAATTGGCGTTGGACTTATCGCATTGCTTTTACTTTCAAGATGTGGTGCAAATTCTTCAAAATCAAAGGAAAATTCCGATGCTATAATAGAAACAGAAATCAGTTCAGAACAAGTTGTTGATTCTGTAGATAAACCAGAAATTACAAAGCTAACTGCTGATGAATTAGCTTTAAAATTTAAACAGGACGATAGCCAGGCGAAAAAAGATTGTGAGAATATTACATATGAAATAACGGGTACTTTGGGTTATCAACTTTATCATACATTGCAACTTTTGACAGATGTGAGTTACAATGATTATTATGAATTTCAAATTAATTTTGATTTTGATGAAAAATTAGATGATATTTTGCCTAAAGATATCAAAGAAGGCGATATGATTACTGTTCAGGGTACTTTTAAGCGATATATGTTAGGAACTATTTATCTTGAAAATCCTGTATATATTAGTTATGAACCAGTAGAAGAACCAGAAACTGAATCAGAAACAGTAAAAGAAACGGAACCCGAAACAACAAAAGCAACTGAACATAAAACAACAGAAACAACAGAAGCAGTCATAGAAACAATTCCGCACAGAGAAAATGCAATTGGTGTCAGTGACAAAGATATTGAATCTTTAAACCCTGTGTTCTATGATAAAGTCGAAAATGATGTAACTGGTGATTGGAAATGTCTTGTTGTTGATGCAAATGGTAGTATGCCTGAATATGTCCTGTCTGCTTATAATAAATATGGTAAAAAAGCAAAAGTATTTGTGATTGAAGATACTACAGGAAAACAAGCGATTAAAGCTAGTATTTCTGAAAATGTTTTGAATATAGAAATTCATCAGTATGTTAATCAAGAAGAACAGGATGCAAAACTTATGCTAAGCGGTGACCTGTTGGCTGAGTATTGGATCTATACAGACAATGGCGATGTAATGGATAAAAACCCCTTTGCTCCTAAAGAAATCATAACAGAACCTATAACAGAGTCTAAAACAGAACCGCCTACATCTCCGCCAACACAACCACAAACTGAACCCCCAGTACAGGCAAATGAACCAAAAACATTACAATTTATTTTAAATTTAGAAACAAATTGTGTGCATATTAATGCAAATTGTAGTGCTGCACAACAGATTTCACCTGAAAATTATGCAGTAATTGAGCTTTGGGATAATGAACTTGGTAATTATGCATATACTTATTGGGCATGTGGCAAATGTTCTAAGACTTATTCCAGCGAATTGCCTAAATTTTAATAAAAAAACAATAAGCTCTGTGAATAACAGGGCTTATTGCAATTATTATTATCCAACTACAATATAATCAGAAACAACATAGCCAGTGAATTGATTCCATGTAATCACATACCAGTTATTCACACTTCCATAAATCGTCACAGAAGAACCATTTGGAATCGAAGTAATCAAATCACCACTGGGACTTGGAAAACTTCGTAAATTTAAACCAGAACCATCTGTGACAACAACACCTTTTACAACTGCGACAGGAGAAACAAATGGCAATCCAAAATAATCACAAAGGGATGCTACCAGATTGCTGGCAATTGCATTCAAATTATTGCGGATCCAACTTGCATCTTCAGGGTTATCATGATAGCCCAGTTCACAAAGAACCGCAACGGCATTTGTTCGGGTGACTTCTCCTAAAGTAGTAGTCGGACGTGCTGTCACTTTTTCAGGAATCGGATAAATATCTTTTATATTATTTGCAATGGTAATTGCTAATTTTTCACTGGATATGCTATAGGGCGAATAATAAATATCAATTCCTCGTAACATACCTGCCATATCTTCTGGTGAGGCGTTACTATGCAATGCAAGATGTACATCATAATAGGCAGCATTAGAATCTGCAATTGCTCCAACAGCATTTCTGGCAGGGTCATTTCTTACAAAAGAAATACCGCTTGCTTTTAAATAAGGCTCCATCGCATCAGCAAGCAAATTCATATATTGTTCTTCATTGCCACCATTCACATAGGGATTCCATTCTTGTGTAGAAGGACTTAAAAAAACTTTTGGCATGAATAGATTCTCCTTTCAGGGATATATTATAATTTATGCGATTTCTATTAAAAAAGTGCCAATTTTTAAAAACTGGCACTTTTTTCATTTTATTTTTATTAATTTAAATTATATTTAATAAGCAATATTTTCTAAATCTACTTCGATAGCAATATTTTTCGTAAAATAATAAATATACGCCTGTTTTACAGGTTCGCCTAAAATTAATTCTACAGCTTTCTGATATAAGCCTAATTGCTTGCTATATTTTTTTAACAATTCTGATTCATCTTGGTATTTATCTGTTTTATAATCTACAATCACCCAACCATCTGATTCATGAAATAATAAATCAAGTGTACCAATCATAATCCCATCTGTATTAGCATAATTGTTAGCAAGTTCTGAATTTTCTGGTAAATTTAGTTCTGCAATTCTGACAAATAATTGTTTTTCTTTTTGTATAGTATCTGAAACAGCAATGCGTTGATATAAATTACTTTCAAAAAATGCTTTTAATTTTCTGGGTTCTAATGCCTCTGTTTCTATGGCAGATAAAATTCCTGCTTTTTGCATTTGTTCTAATTCTTCAAAAAGATTTTCTTCTGCTTGTTTAAAATCTATCAATTGCATGATTTTATGAATTGCAGTTCCTTTGGCTTTGCCTTTTAATTCCAGCATATTTCCCTCAAGGTCTTTTAATAAAAATTCTGGTTCATGAATTTGGATTTCTGTTTCTTCATGGGATAATTCTGTAACACTATATTTTGCAGGAAGAATTGTTTGGGAAGTATTATATTGATAAGCAATTTGCTTTTGCATATGAGAAACTAAATTTTTATCAGGCAATGCTGTGGGGATAATACATTTTTTTTGTTCTTCCTGTGTTTGAATTTGCTGGTCAGGATTCCAGGTAATATAATCCGCAAAATCAGAATGATTGCTTTGATGATTAATAACTGCCTGTTGGACATGTTCTGCTTCTCCAATTGCTGATAAAAATTGCAAAATCCATTCCTGCATATTTTTTGCTTCTTTTGCAAGCATAAAGGCAATTTCAGGACAATTTTCTAACAATATACTGTTTTTATCTGTTTTGCAGGTTTTATCGTCCATGACTAAAAATAATTGCTGTTTTGCTCTTGTTAGGGCAACATAAAGTAACCGCATTTCTTCGTGTTTTTCTTTCAGAATGCGAATATTATCCAAATAAGAAAAAGCAACAGTTTTGATTTTTGAATAATTTTTTCTGTCGATTAATTTTAATCCAATAATTCCTTCTTCGTTTGTTAATAAAACTGTCGGGTTACTTGGATTATTAAAATTAAATTTTCTTTCTAAATTGGCAATGAATACAAACGGATATTCAAGACCCTTTGCTTTATGAATCGTCTTGACAGATACAAAATTTGCTTGTGCATAAAATGCAGTTTTCGGAGCAAAGTCTTCACTGTTTTCACTTTCTTCTATATGTGTTAAATATCTAAGCCAACCGCTTAAACAGCTTTGTGCTGTTAAATCTGCATGTTCCCGATAGCTTTGGGCTTGTTGGGCAAAAATTTCAAGATTTTCACGTCTTTGTTCTGCATTTTCATATAGGCTCTGTAAAGATAATAAATCTGTCATATCATAAATTTCATGAATGCATATTTCTAATGGCAGCTTGTCCGCAAGTGTTCTGATTTGCTCCAGTTGTTTTAAAAATAAATTGCATTTTTGATATAATGCAGAATATTCCTGTGATAATTCCTGTTCTGATTCTGCTACATAGCGAATTTGCAAATACAAGCGTTTTTTATCATTTCCCAAAAGTTTAAGTATTGCCAATTCATCTGTTGTAAAACCATATAACGGTGATAGTAATACACTTGCCATTGCAACATCTGTCATAGGATTATCTGTGATTTTAAGCAAATTCCAAATCAGACGAATTTCGGAAAGCATTAAAAATCCATTGTTATCCTGACACATAAACGGAATATTACGCTTTTTAAAAGACTCTGCCATAATTTTCTGATTGCTTTTGGTACGCATTAAAACACAGAAATCTTTATATTCGCAAGGACGAATTCCTGTAGATGTGATAACTGGTATTTGATCAGCAATCATATGAGCGATTTTATCTGCAATACATTCTGCCTGTAATAAAAATTTATCTGCATTTTCAAATTGAGATGTATTATCTTGTGGAAATAAAATTTGTGTACGCTGGTAAATCGTATCAAGATTTTGATAAATTTCAGCTCCGAAATTTAACTGTTCATTTTCAGCATAATTTACTTCTCCGCAATAGGATTCTGTCATAATGCATTGAAATAACGCATTTACAAAATTAATGACACCCTGAGAACTCCTGAAATTTTTATTTAATTTAATTAATTGCATTTCTTGTGTAGAAATCGCTTTCTTGAAATTTTCAGGATTTGCTTTTCTAAAAGAATAAATAGATTGCTTCATATCGCCCACTAAAAAAATATTATCTCCATAATTCAAATCAAGATTTTCAGAATTTTGGCTCTCATGAGCTAATAATTTAAAAATACAGTCTTGTCTGTTATTAGAATCCTGATATTCATCTACCATAATTAATTGATACTGTTCAGACAAAGCAATTGCAAGTGGTGTTTTGCAAATTCTGCCTTGTTGGTCTGTTTTTGCCAGTAATTTTAATGCAAAATATTCTGCATCATCAAAGCATAATATATTTTGTCGCTTTTTTTCTTCAAATAATTCATCACGATAAGCTTTGGTGAGTGTTAATAACAAAGGAATAATTTTATTTTGCTTTTGTTTATCCTCTGTATAAAATTTCAAAGGAATTATGAATTTTTCAAATTTATCATAATAAATATCTTTATAAAATTTTCGGATTTGCTTAAATAAATCTTGTAATTCTATATCAATGCTATCATGTTTCTGGTCTCTTGGAAGAGAACTATACCCGATTTTTTTAATTGTCAATTCTGTCAGTTCTGTAATACTAGAATTTTTTACTTTTTGTATCACAGTTTTCATTTTTTCAATATCTTTTTGAATGATGCCTACATACGGATGCGGTTCAGAATTTTTCTTTGTAATTTCACGTGTCATAGCATTTTGAGCAATTTCTTTGATTTTTTCGCTACTTGCCAATACAATGACAGCTTCTACTTCCTTACAAAAATTTTCAATAATGCAATTCAGCAAGACTGTATTTTCTTCTTTGCAAATGTTTTCTGCCTGTTCTAACCAGATATCAGGAAATGCAAGAGAATTTAAATTTTTATCAATGCTTAAAATAAATTTCTCTAATGTTTCATCATTTTTTTTACAGAGATAAGAAAATAATAATTCTGCGTCTTCTGTATGCTCTTTGCTGAATTTTTCTAAAACAATCTGTAATGCTCTTCGGCGATAAATATCTTCCTGTGCAGATTCTGCTATTTTGAACTGTGCAGATACCCCACATTCTTCTGCATTTTCACGAATCAAATCAAAACAAAATGAATGAATTGTTGAAATTTTTGCCTGATTTAATAAACTTCTTTGTTTTAATAGCCAATCATATTCTGCATCTTGGAGCTGTTGATTTTGGCTTTGACTTATTGTATCTAATTTTTCAGAAAATGCTTTGATTAATCTTTGTTTCATTTCTGCTGCGGCATCGTTTGTAAATGTCACAACAATAATATTATCTGCTTTTATTTTATGTTCCACGTCAGAGAGAATCTGCAAAAGACGATTGACAAGAACAGCCGTTTTTCCACTTCCTGCAGAAGCAGATACAATTACACTTGTACCACGGGTTTCAATTGCATGTTTTTGTTCTGGTGTCCAGTTCATTCCTGATTTTCTCCTTTCGTATCTTTGCCAAATACAGCCTCCAAAGCCTGTTGTTTTTCTTCTGCTGTACGTTCACAGGTTTCAGTTTTGGCTTTTCCGCAAAAGTCTTTATAAATGCAATAATAACATGGCGTTTTTGCAAAACCTGTATTTTCACCATAATTATATAAATTTGGAACAGGTGCAATTTCTCCTGCATAAAGCTTATCTGCCATATCAAAAATTTTCTGATAGACATATTGTTTTAAATTTTGCATTTGTTCAGAATTAATAGAAAATAAATCTTTGGAATTTGCTTTCATCACAGAAGTCTGTGCAGAAACAAGGTCTGGTTCCGTATGTTCTAAACTGCTATCTAATAAAAGCCCTTTCATTCTGTAATAATCCTGCAAAGCATCTTTTGCCGATTTTTTCTTTTCTCTGTCTTCGTAATGATTAAAATAACCACTTGGCATATATAAAACTGCACTGGGACTTGTTGTTTCTCCGTATTCTTGCATTTCTTCCAATGCAAATAAATAAATCAGCATTTGTAAATCTAAACCATCTGCAAGGCGTTCTGGTAAAAATCTTTTTTCAGAAGTTTTATAATCTATGACACGCATTAAAATTTCTTGCTCTGTTTGATAAATATCCACACGGTCAATTTTACCGTGACATAAAATTTTGCCATTTTTCATTGCAAAAGGTTTTAAATTTTTTTCAAATTCAAATGGCTTAAATTTAGAATCTTTTAATTCTTCCTGCATATGTTGCAATAATCGCAGTAAATTTTGCCCCGTCATGTGATAATTTAATTGAAATCTTCCATCACGGCGAATGGCATCTGAAAAATTTTCTTTTGAAAAATTATCAGATAATAAATTAATTTCTTCCTGTAACTGCGTTTCAGATAATGCCAAAAATGCAGGAATATCATATTTTTTGAGAATTTTTTCAAGACAATGATGGGCAAAATTGCCAATATTAATTGCAGTAAATTGATTTTTTTCTGGTGCGTATAAATGCAAACAGTGTGAACAGAAATATAAAAACGGGCAATTATAAAATTTTTCAATACTGGAAGCAGAAATATGTAATTTATCACCAATTAATTTCTGCATAATTTCAGGCGAAATATGAATATTTTGTTCTTTTTGTGCATGAAATAATTTTTCTATTTTAGAAGCATAAACAGCATCTTGTTCTAAAATTTCCCGCAAAGACGCAAGTATAGCATTATCTTGATTTAAATTTCTTACAAAATGAAAATATGCTGATTCTAATGTCCATGCATAATAATCTAAATTAATATTCTCCTGTGTTTGCAAAATAGCGGAATCTGGAAATAATCTAAGAATTTCTTCAATCATAATAGAACAATTGCTTAATTCATGGTCTGCATTTACGCTTGGGTAAGTTAAATATAATTGCTCAGACGGTGCAGAAAAAATTTTATTTATAATTAATAATTCATCTGAATATAATTCTGGCAAAAGACGTGAAATTTTAATATTTTGTTTTTCTAATAGCTCTAGTTCATGTTGCGGGAACATGCTATTTTCTTTAATATTACTAGGGAATACGCCGTCTGATACACCGACTACAAAGACAATTTTGGGTTTATTCAAACGGGCTGTTTGGGCATTTACAATACAAATGCTATCCAGTGTTTGTGGTGGCATAGAAAAACTACTGTTTTGTAATAATAACAGAAAAATATGATATAAATTTTTTAATTCTGTAATTGCTATTGTTTCATTGCCAAATATACTGACAACTGTATCCATAGTATCTGATAAGATATTCCAGATTGTAATAAATTCATGCTGTTGCAAAATAGTTAAATTTTGATAAATTTCTTGATAATTCTGTTTTTTATCACATAAATGCTGATATAATAAATAACAGATTTGCTTGACATTTGCTTGATGACATTGATTTTTGAAATTCTGTAATAAATTAATTAATTCTGCACGCAAATTTTCCAACGCTTGTCCGCCGAATTGTTCTATGATTTCACATATTTCTGTACTTTGTTCATAAAAAGATTTTGTCCAGTCCTGCTTGTCAATGCTATAAGTAAAACAAAAATGCTCCAGCATAGAAATAATTTCTAAATCATAGCCAGAAAATGGATTTTTTAAATAACGTAAAATCATATCTGTTGACCATGATGATGAACATAAAATTTCAAGTAAATTCAAAAAATAACGAATTAATTCTGTATGCAGGACAGATTTCTTAATGGCAATATCATAAGGCAGATGATATCTGACCATTGCACGTTCTAACAAAGGTAGATAAATTTCAGTTTGCTTGACTGCAATCGCAATATCACGACATGCTAGATTTTTATCTTCTGCTAATAATTTGCAAATAGTCGCACAAATATATTCTATTTCTGAAATGCTGTCATAAGCTGAAAAAATATGTACATGATTTTGATATTGATAATAATTATAATTCAGCATATTATTTTTCCTTGGAATTTGTTCCGCAATGCATTTTAAATCAGAATAGACAGAACGTTGATAATTTTTGCATTCATGAATGATGATATTATCTGGTGCAAGTCGTTTTAATTGTTCATAAGTATGATTGCCCCCAACAAAAATACCAGATAATTTTTTCTGCATTGCGTCAGAACGAATGGCAATTGTAACATTTTCAGCTTGTTCACAAATGACTTCTAACATTTTATACTGGTCACCAGTAAAGCTATCAAATTCATCAATATATATTTGCTTATGACTAAAAAAATCACGCATAATAGCAAGATTTACAGATTCTGTCAAGTCTGTTAAACTATCGCAAAGTTCATGATTTTCTAAAATTTTATCATATTTATCTAAAATTTTTGCAATATCCTGTATTTTCTGGCTTAATTTTCCAGAAAATACAGGAGCTGTAAAATATAACTGTTCCGTAGTAACGCCTGCTTTACGAATTTTTGTTATGATTCCTTGTAGCTGTGCAAGAAACTCAAAATGATATTGCCTGCCCAAAATCTGTAATTCTTTTTGCTGTTGACATTGCTGGACAGCTTGATATAAAAATAACAATTTTCCGTGTTCAGATGCATAATTATGATTTCGTCTATCGCTTTCTTGTAGAATTTTCTTCGAGAGCGTCGCAAAACTATAAGTTTTAAAATCATTAAATAATTTTGCACCTAAAAATGCATATAACTTTTTTTCTGCTTCAAACGAAAACTGTTCTGGCACAAGTAATAAAACATCTTTTTGATTTTGCAAATCTGCTTTCATTCGATTCATAAGTACAGTAGATTTTCCTGTGCCACAACCACCTAAAATAAAATGAAACATGAAAAAAATTCATCCCCTTTAATCTATTTATCAAATATTTTTAAGAAACTAAATCATTATTATCAAATATATCACCACATTCTGGACAAAATCTAGGCGGTCTTGCTGGATTTTCAGGTGTCCAACCGCATTTTACACAGCGATAAAATTTTGTACCAGAGGGCTTCTGTTTGCCACATTCAGAACAAAATTTTCCTGTATTATTTGCACCACAAGAACAAGTCCAAGTATTATTATTATTATTATTATTATTATCAGGATTTGGTTTTCCACAATCTGCACAGAATTTCCCTGTATTCTGCATACCGCAAGAACAAATCCAATGATTTGAATTTGCTGGCTGTTGCACAGAAACTGCCTGTGCAGGCATTTGATATAATTGCTGAGCATTCACGCCGCCTGCTTGTTGTGCCAGATTCATACCCATGAATCCCATCATTGCACCATTGCTATTCTGAGAAGCATTTCGCATGGCATCTGCCTGTGCAGATACTAAACTTGCCGCTGCCATAGTAGGATTCTGTAACATGCCTGTTCTTTGGGCTTGTTTTATTAATTCTTCATCTTCTCTGGAAGCCGATACGGGATTAATGGCAATATTACAAATTTCAATTCCTCTTGTTTTTTTCCATTTTTGGGAAAGCACTTGATTTAACGCATCTGCTAATTCCAAAGTATGTGCAGGCAATGCACTATATCTAATCCCCATTTCAGAAATTCTTGCAAATGCTGGTTGCAAAGCTGTTAAAAATTCACTTTTCAGTGTACTTGCAAGTTGTTCTCTTGTATAGATATCTGTAACATTTCCGCAAACGTTATGATAAAATAACAATGGGTCTGTGATTTTATAACTATATTCTCCATTACAACGAATGCTAATATCAATATCTAAGCCAATATTTCTATCTACCACACGAAACGGCACAGGCGTGGGCGTACCGAATTTATTATTCATAATTTCTTTTAAATTAAAATAATATACTTTTTGGTCATGTGAAGCATTCCCACCAAATTGAATTCTGCTTTTCATTGTTTCAAATGTAGATTTTATACCCTCTCCCAGTGAACTATCAAAAATACTAGGTTCACCAGAATTAATATATTCAAAAGCTCCTGTTTGAGTACAAACTGTGTCAATTTTTCCTTGGTCAACAATTATCATACATTGTCCATCCGCAACTGTAATAATACTACCATTTGTAATAATATTATCATTGCCTTTTTTATTCGCTGATTTTTTAGAAATTTTTTTCTGTCCCCTCATTACAAGCACATCAGATGGCATTGCATCACAATAAAAAAATTCTTTCCATTGGTCAGCCAGTGTGCTATTAACAGCCGCTGCAACTGCTTTTAAAATACCCATTTGCAAAACCTCACTTTTAAATTTAAATAATAAAATTAATAGTTTTATTATAGCACAAGTTCCCTAAAAAGTCAATCTGTTTTTAAATATCTTTGTACAACATGCAGAATCATTTTTTTTTATTTGACTTTTATTTTCCATTATGTTATAATTTATTTATCTTAAATCATATAAAAATAATAGGAGTTGATATTCATGAATTATCCCAAAATTTTAACAATTCAAGATATTTCGTGTGTGGGACAATGTTCTTTAACAGTTGCATTGCCGATTTTATCTGCTTGTGGCATAGAAACTTGTATTTTGCCGTCTGCGGTATTATCTACCCATACATCAGGATTTAAAAATTTTACTTGCCATGATTTAACAGACGATATGCCAGCAATTTTAGAACACTGGAAGCAAGAAAATATTAAATTTGATGCGATTTATACTGGTTATCTTGGCAATGAAAAACAAATTCATCATGTAATTGATATTTTTAAAAACTTTGGCACAGAGAATTGCAAATTATTTGTTGACCCTGTGATAGGTGATAATGGAAAATTTTATCCAGCTTTTGATAATAATTATATTAATGCGATGAAACCGCTTTGCTTTGGAGCAGATTTCATATTGCCGAATTTGACAGAGGCTTGCATGTTAACAGATACGCCATATCAAGAATCTTACGATAAAGAATTTATTTTTAATATTATTCATAAATTAAAAAATCTCTCAGGATTAAAGACAATTATTTTAACTGGTATCAGTTTTGAAAAACAAACAACAGGCGTTTTTATTGCAGAAAAAAATCAACCAATTCAATATTATCAACATAAGAAAATTGCAAAAAATTGTCATGGTACAGGAGATATTTTTGCATCTACTTTTGTAGGAGCATATTTACATGGCTTTACAGCTTATGAATCTGCAAAAATTTCTGCTGATTATACTGTTTCCTGCATTGAAAAAACAAAAGATGATAGCTCTCACTGGTATGGTGTAAAATTTGAATTAGCTTTGCCAGAACTAGTTGCCAAGTTAAATGCGAATTAATTAAATGCTTATATTTTGAAACAAAAATCCTCTGTTTTTCTAGGCGGGGGTTATTTTTTTGTTTTAAGATATTTTTGAAAATAAAATGTTACCGTAATTTTTTTTT
>JAAVHJ010000020.1 GCA_014799805.1 Ruminococcus sp. | reverse complement strand
CATTGCTCCAATTCTTCTTTTGCCTGTTGTGTCATAATGCTTTCATATTCTTCATCGCTTAATTCACCATCTTCAGCATTAGAGGAGATATTTCTTGCATCAATCCATTTTTCATATAGGAAAAGCTCTTTTGCTTCTGTAAAGTCAGTTAGTACCGTATAAATTTTTCTGTCCTTGCCCTCTCCCTCACCAGCAATTGTAACGGAGTTGTAGTGCGTTGATTTATCATAGACATAGCTTGTATTGCCAATATTTTCAAATTCTGGTGAAAATATCACAAACTGATTTTCAGATTGCTGTAAGCTTCGGTCAATACCTTTGTAAACATCAAAAATAAATTTCTCTCCTGTAAATGACAATTTAAAGCCATATCCATAAGTCATACAAATATCAGAAATCGTTTCTAATAAATTTTTGCCTGTGACTTGTTTCGTAATTGTTTCTGGATAACCATGGGCTTCCGAAAATTCTAGTAATTTAATTTTTCTTCTGTTGCTATTGGGTAAAGTGATAAGATTCACACCCACAAGATAGCGAATACATACCTCTACTGTTCCGCTATAAGTTGTAATTCTGGGAATAATTCTTCTGCCGAGAATGCTTTCAGCAGATTTCCCAGAAATAATCAAATAATTGCCATTTTCTGAATCCGTTGTCAATTCTATTCTCTCTGGAATCATAGCACTTTCTGGAACATCATGCCTTGTGATTAGCAATTCTTCCTGCGTGAATAATGTAAATAATTCTTTCGTTGCACGGATATAAATTTCAAATTCTCCTGCGGTTTGGAATCTTCTCACCCAGATAACAGAAGTTGCATCATCAATAATGGCTGTTTTCTGATATTTTTCACCGTCAAATTTCCAAACATATAAAATCAGGCTAGACACCCCCATACAGTTCCACAGTGGCAAAGATGATTTTCACGAAGTCAGCTCCATCAGCCGTGAAAGTAAAATTATTAATTCCAGTAGCAAGCTGAATCCATGAAGAACCAGATTGCATAGAACTTAATAAATTAATTGTTTCTCCGTCACGAATCAGGGAAATATTTTTTTGTCCAGATTGCGTATTTAGCGTGATTTGGTCATTTTCTTGAAATTCGTAATCCAGACCGAAAAATTGTTGTGTTGCTACGTTATAGATTTTCAGATTTGTGACTTCTCCAGAAATTGAAATTGTGAGAACACAACCACATGCAACGTCACCATTATTTAAGATACTACATAAAGGCAAATTTCTTTTCTCTGAAAAAGGTATCGGCTCTGTAATGCAAAACGGAAACTCAAACAACCGCATGATTTTTGATAGTTCTGTATGAATCGTTTGTAAGCTCTCAAAATATGGCTGTGGACATATGATAGAAATCTGCATTTGTTCCTGACTGGTAAAAATATCACCGTCCAAAACTTCTACATAACCTTTTATTTTCACATTTCTGTTGCGATTCTTGAAATATATTGTACAAGCTGTTTTCAAGGGGAAAATTTTATATAAATTCTGCCGATTTGCTTCAATGTTGCCACGCAACAGAACATCAATCACTAGGTTTCTTTGTTGGAGCTTTGAGGAATTATAATATGTGCCGTCTCCTGTTCCTGTGCTGGTGTTGATGTCTGTTGTGGGTCTTGTCAATCCGCTAATATTTTTCACAACATAAGTTTTAGTGTTATGTGTTAATTCAAAACTTTCACCAGAAGAATTTACGACTTTTAAAGTAAAAAATTGCATACTATCCCGCTTTCTTAACTCTGCTAAGCAAGTTATTTGTCTGACGATAAATGTCCCATCTACTTAATGCTTTTGGGCTATTGTTGTTTTGATTGAACGTTTGGCTGTTGTCATTGTAGTAGTTATTGACTGTTCCAGCAGAAGAACCAGACATCATGGCATTAGTTCCACTAATCGTATAATTCAAGTCGCTATTCATAGAAAGTTGCATTGCCTCTGCTACACCGTTTACAGCGTTTTCTACGACTTTTTGATTCTTTTTGATACCACTAGCCAATCCGTTCATGAAGTCGGGCATCCAAGATTCAAATTTGACAAGAGGACCTTTTTCTGGTACAGAGAAGTGTAAAAATTCCCAGATTGTGTTTGCAACATCTGATACAACGTTTGCTACATCATTGATTTTATTTTTAATACCATTTACAATATTATCAATAATATCAGCACCCCATGACCAAGCTTCACCTGCAAGATTTTTTATAAAGCTTACAGCAGAATTTAAGCCATTTACAATGCTATCTTTGATACCTGTGATTTTTTCTGAAATCGCTGATTTCATATTACTCCAAATAGTAGAAATAATATTTTTCATATTATTCATGATGTTTTTTACTGTCGTTTTGATATTATTCCAGGTATTAGAAAAAAAATCTTTGATGTTTGTCCAGGCATTCGTCCAAAACGTTTTAATACTATCTATTCCAGTCTTGAAATTTTCCTGAAAATTATTCCAGGCAGTTGTAAAGAAATTTTTGATAGATTCCCAGACACTGGAAAATGCGTTAGCAATTGTCTCCCAGCCAAGAATGATAGAATCTATGAAATCATTTAAACCTGTTTTAATGGCTTCCCAGGCACTGGAAAAAGCGTTTGTAATTGTTTCCCAGCCAAGAATGATAGAATCTATGAAATTATTCCAACCTGTTTTTATAGATTCCCAAGCACTAGAAAAAGCATTTGCTATTGTTTCCCAGCCAAGAATGATAGAATCTATGAATCCGTCCCAAAGATTCGTAAAAAATTCTTTGATAGTATTCCATCCAGTTTCCCACGCCTCAAAAAAGCTGTACAGTGTATTCTGGATTTCTTCCCATAATCCAATCCAGAAGTTACGGAATCCCTCACAGTGATTCCAAAGATAAATGAAACCTGCTACAAGTGCTGCAACCGCTGCAATAATAAGAAATATAGGATTTGCTAAGAATGTTGTGTTAAGTGCTATCATAGCAGTTTTTACTAATTTGATAGCATTTACTATTTTTGGGATAATAGTTAAAATCGTTCCAATTGTAGTAATTACTTTACCAATTGCAATTAGTGCAGGTGCAATTGCTGCTACAATCAAGGCAATTTTAACAATCGTTTCTTTCATTTCTGGAGAAAGTGAATTTAGCTTATCTGCAAATTCCTGAATTTTAGACACAATCGCACGAATTGTTGGCATTAGAATGTCACTGAATGAAATTGCTAATTCTTCAAGCTGTGATTTCAAGATAGTTAGTTGTCCTTCTAAGTTATCCTGCATGGTCTTTGCCATAGTTTCGGCTGTTCCCTCACAACCATAAATGGCATCTCTCAGCTTGTTGTAATCTTCTTCAGAAGCGTTGATGATTGAGAGCATTCCAGAAAGATTATCTTTTCCGAACAGAACTGCTGCACTTTTCAGTTGTTCCGCTTGCGTCAGTCCTTCTTCTGACTGCTCCAAGTCAGCAATAATATCGTCATAGCTTCGGAGATTTCCCTCAGCATCGGTTATGGCAACATCAACACCACCCATTTTTTCACGGAGAATATCCATAATTTCTCCTAGTGATTTCATGTTGCCATACTCATCAACTAGCAAAGATTTGCCAGTTCCGACTGTTTCCCATGTACCTTGTTGTGCAGTTGCCAAATCGTTCTGTGCTTCTTCCAAATGTCTTTCAGCAGTTTCCAAATCAATTAATGCTTTTTGAATTTGGGGAGATTCTTCACCGCATTGAGACATGACGGAGTTTAAGTTGTTTTGTGCTTGCTCCAGTTTTATTGCTGCTTTTTGAGCTTCTGACGAATCTTCACCATACTTAGAAATAGCTGTATTTAAGTTGATTTGTGCTGTTTCTACATTGCCCATAGCGTTCTGCACTTTTGGTGAATCGCTGCTATATGTTTCAAGTGCCTGATTATAAGCAATTTGCTTTTTTTCCAAATCCGCTGTTTTATCTGCAACTTTTGCCTGAGCCTTATCAATTTCTGCTTGGTCAATGGTGTTGACAGTTTCAGTAGTCATCAAGCCCAGATTTTCCATTTCTTTGGTGTATTTTTTTGATACACCTGTCAAGTTAGTAAGCCCATTTTTCAGAGCATTTCCAGCCTGTGACCCCTTGATTCCTGAATTTGCCATCAAACCAAGAGCAATCGCCAAATCTTCAGCATTTGCACCCAATGCACCAGCAATAGGTGCAACATACTTGAAAGATTCGCCCAACATAGACACATTTGTATTTGCATTGCTTGATGCAGCCGCCAGAACATCAGAAAAATGCCCTGCATCTTCTGCTCCCATGCCCAGTGCTGTTAGGGCATCCGTTACAATGTCAGAAGTAGTGGCAAGTTCCTCACCAGATGCGGCAGCAAGATTCAGAACACCCTCAACACCAGTAAGCATGTCATACGGTTTCCACCCAGCCATTGCCATGTACTCAAATGCTTCTCCTGCTTCACTAGCGGAGTATTTTGTTTGAGACCCCATTTCACGAGCTTTTGCTCTAATGATATTCATTGCCGTTTCAGTAGCCGTTGCACCTTCTTCAAACGACAATCCCATTTCTTCGGCAGTTTCAATAAGGTCAGGTAAATCCTCATCAGCAATAGTTCCAGCAATTGCTTCCACTTTTGACATTTCCGCATCAAAATCAGCTCCAGTCTGAACTACTGCTGTTCCAATGGAAATAATACCATTCGTCACAGGCATAAGGCTTTCACCAACACCAGAGATTTTATCTCCTACAGATTGCATTTTTTCGCCTGTTTCAGACATTTTAACCAGTGCTTCTTTGGAATTATCTGCTTCACGCTGTAGATTCTGCAATTCTTGTTCCGTTTCAATAATTTCACGTTGCAATGCATCATACTGACTGGAAGAAATAGGATTACCAAATTCATCAGACACATCTTTTGCAGACTGCTTTAGAGCTTTTAGTTTATCAGATGTTTCCTCAACATTTTTTTGAATGCTATTATATTGTTCTTGTGTGATTTCGCCTTTTGATAGCTGTTCTTTTGCTTTTTCGTCCTGTTCTTTTAATTTTTTTAGTTCTTCAGAAGTTTTACTGATTTGTTCTTGAATTGGGTCATATTTTTCTTTCCACGCATCATAGTTATCTTTTGTCGCTGCTGCCTTTTCACTGGCTGACTTTAACGTTTCAAGACGATTTTCCGTATCTGAAATAGCTTTGCCCAGAAGTCTTTGTTTTTGTGCTAATAATTCTGTGTTGGTTGGGTCAAGCTTTAATAATTTTTCTACATCTTTTAATTCTGATTGCGTGGTTTTAATATTTTTGTCGACTTCATTTAATGCTTTAGAAAGTCCTGTTGTTTTGCCATCAATTTCAATTGTAAAGCCTTTTACTCTTTTTGATGCCATGTTTATCACCTATTTTGTCTAGCATTAGAAATTGTTAAAATCTTCCTGTGTTGCCTTATATGCATATTTGTAATCATCATTTTCACGTTCTATAAACATGTCATTAATCATGCCAATTGTCAGTAATTCTAGTTCATCTAAATGAAATCCTAGTTGCTTGCATCTAAGTAGAAAAAGTGGTGTTGTCATTTCCCTGTCAATTGGGCGAGATTTTTTTTTGATTCAACTTGTTGTTCGATATTCATGCCCCACAACTCTAGCAACTTGGGTAAAATTTCATAAATACTGAATACATTAAACTGTTCTAGCCATTCATCAGGACTACTTGCAATTGTAGGGTCTGCATGTTGTGCCATGATATATGCCACGTTCTCAAACATTTCAAGAGATTCAATATCTAAGCTTGAATTTTCTTTATCTTCTGGATTTACATTTGTTTTTAGGTCTTTTAAGTCTTTGTAAATATCACGGCGGAATTTTAATCTATATAGACGAGGCACAGCAGCACTCGCCTTAAATGGAATTTCTTTGCCGTCAATCATGATATTTTTTTTAATAGCCATATATCACACCTCGTCAATTTTCTAAAGTTGTAGCACTTGTCGTAAATTCAGGCAAGTGAACAGAATTGTACCATTCGTCATAAATTTCACTATTTGTAGATGGAACAGTTTTTGATTTGACATAGCCGTTTGATAAAGGCAATATTTTGATAGATAATGTATCTGTTTCTGGCGTTTTGCTATCTTCTGTTGTGTTGCCGTTAATACTTGGTCTGGAAACCGAACAACGATAAGCCACATGTCGTACATGATTTTTGTCGCCGTCAAACTCCCAGAATAATGCAAATTCTGAAGTTTCAGTATTCGCATTTTCCACAAGTAAGCCGTTATTATCTAATTTTTCACCAAGAATGTCAATTGCAAATATTTGTGGCATTAAAGCTAATTCTAAGTCACCTTCATAGCCAGAATTATTATAGATTACATAATAAACAGTATTGTCAGCATAGAAATTTTCAGATTCGCCATTTGCATCAATTGATAGTGAAACAGCTCCTGGAACGCTGACAGGTGTTGCATAGGTTGGTGTCCCATCTTCTGAATAACTTAAAAT
>JAAVHJ010000019.1 GCA_014799805.1 Ruminococcus sp. | reverse complement strand
ATTGATGTGATTTCCGTCAACAAAGCAATCCTTGGTCAGACAGTATTAAGTATCTCTGCACAACAGGCTTCTGATATAGATGGAGACGGCATTGTTTCTCCAAGTGATTCTTTGGCAATTATGCAATATATTGTTGGGCTGTCAGAAGAATTATAATGATTAAAATAAATAAAAGAGGTCGGGTAAATTCCGACCTCTTATTTTTTGGTAAATTTTAAATAGATAAAAACAAAAATGATTAATAATATACTTGTGGCTAATAACCAGTATTTTTCTTGAAAACTGCCTGCTGACATAGAAAATAAATACCAGCATTTTAATTCTTTTTTCATGGCGAAATTTGCAACGTAATAAATCATTGCTATCATATAGCCCAAAATAACATTATTGCTGATTCCAGAAACACAAAATCCTAATGTCCCTAAAAATAATGCAGAACTAAAACCACCTATGAAATGCTGTATATTCACCTGACTTTCAGAAGCATGCATGATAATTACAAAAATTCCAAATAGCAAAGCAAGAAAAAATATAGCATATAATAATCTTATCAAGCAAATGAATAAATAATCTATTTTTTTAGAACGAATTAAATCACGGAGATTTTCATTTTGTTCAGGCTGAAAAACAGGTGTTAATAAAATAATGCCAGTCATTGATAAAAACATTTCCAACGGTCTGGAAGCGTTTATTGCATTTAAAGAAGAAATCCCATATAACGCAGGTGTCACACATGCAAGAAATATTGCTAATACGAAATGCGGTAAAAAATGATGCTTTAGATTATTTTTTAAAATTAGGTTGAAATCCATGAATAACACCCTTTCGCTTTAGTTCATAAATAAACACTGTGAATATGATAATTACAATAGCCAGAACCGTGAAAAAAATGCGATTAAATATAATATTATTCCATTGTGCATAGAAAACATCTTGTTCCATTAAATTATTATGACGCATCACAAGAGTAAATTTTCCAATACTGCCTGTTAAATTGCCTGTTGCCAACGCACTATGAAACCACCATGCACCCTGTGCAAAAATTGCTAATAATCCTGAATAATTTGCAATTAACATGCCCACTGCGGAAACTATCATAATATTGGGCAAAAGCCAACCAAGCATATATTGATACATCACAAAATGATTTAAATTTTTATCTGGATAAATATTGTTAACTCGGGCATCTGCTAAAAAAGTCGTTAGAATAATAGGCAATAATAAACAAATTACTAATGCAAAATATCTTGTAAAGATTAATTTCACAGATGAAATCGGTCTGGAATAAATTAAATCTTGCATACGGGATTTTTTATCTTGATTTAAGAAACTAACTACTACAAATATTGGCAGAATTGACAGGAAAATTCCCATATAATCGCAATGTAATCTGGCATAGCCTTTGATTAAATTATCTTCCTGCATAAATTCTTCATATTCTGCCAGAGCGTCTTCATAAGTTTTCGGCACAAGTGAAAAATTACCTAGAATAAATTCATCACAATAATCAGAACCACCGCCAATAATTTTATCTACTTCTCGCATTAATTCTCGAAATCTTTCATAACTTAAATTTTCAGGAATATCAAATTCCAGTGTTTTCGCTTCCTGATAAGTAACCTGTCCATTTTCGTCTACTAAATAGCAACCCTCTTCATAATCTTCAAAACTATTTAATTCTTCTGGAGTAATGCCAGATAATTCAAAAATAATTTCAGCAACCTGATTTTTTTGCTTTTCTTTTAAGCGAACACTTTTATAAAATCCAAATGGATATGCTTTAAAATTGCCTCTTAAATATTCGTTAATTAATCCTTCAATTGCATTTGGCATTACAATTTCTGGGTCTTCTTTTATGATAGAACCATAGGGATTGTAATTAATCATATTATCTTGATGGGGCTTGTCTATTGGTCCTGAACAATCGTTATGAAATTGTGTAAAATAAAATAAAATCATCACAGCACAATAAATTAAAAATGCAATGGAAAATATAATTTTCTTACATTCTTTGAAAAATAGCATTAAATATCACCTCCTGCCACTACGCAACCATGACAAAACAAACAATACATATAAGCATCTTCTAAATTCGGCTCTGTTGGCAAAACACCTTGTAAATCTGGTTTATTTTCTGAAATCATTCTGACAGTGCTATATCCTCCTTGCACAAGCATTCCTGTTACAATATATTGCTTTTTAATTTGGGACAAATATTTTTTATTAATATTCGCCGTGAAAACTTTTTTTTCTGCATTTTTTAATAATTCAGAAACAGTACCTTTCCATAAAATCTCTCCACTGTTCATAATGGCAATTTGTTCACAAGTCGCTTCAATATCGCCGACAATATGTGTAGATAAAATAACAATTCGTTCTTCTGCGACTTCGCATAGCAAATTACGAAATCTAATGCGTTCTTCTGGGTCAAGTCCTGCTGTTGGTTCATCAACAATTAATACTTTGGGGTCATGTAATAAAGCTTGTGCAATGCCTAATCTTCGTTTCATGCCACCTGATAAAGCTTTGACTTTTTTATGCTGATGTTCTGTTAAATTGACACGCTTTAGCAATAATTCCATTCGTTCTGTTCTAAGCATTTTATTCATGCCTGATAATACGCCTAAATACTCCAGACTTTCTTTGACTGTCATAGTCGGATACATAGAAAAATCTTGTGGCAAATAACCTATCATATTTCTAATTTCTTTTGCATGCTCCACAGGCACACCACAAATAGTAATTTTTCCACTATTGGCATTATGCAGAGTCGCAAGCGTTTTCATGAGTGTCGTTTTTCCTGCACCGTTACGACCAAGCAAGCCAAACATGCCTTGATGAATCACAAGATTTACATCTTTTAAAGCTTGTTTCTTGCCGTAAAACTTGTTGACATTTTGAATTTCAATTTTGTTCTTCATAAATTAAATTCAATCCTTTCAAAAAAATAATAGCATAGTTTTTTCACTATGCTATTAGTATAATTAATAAATTTCAATTTTTTATCTATTTTTTATTTAAAAATTTCACCGCAAAAAAATTCTGCTGTTACTTTTGCACCGTGTTCATCATTCTCAACCCAAAAATTTCCCCCGCATTTTTCACATAAAATTTTACAGATATATAACCCTAAGCCAAAATGATTTTTTTCTTGTATGTCATCATCTCTAAAAAAAGGCTGTAATGCCTGCTTTAGTCCTTTCTCACTAAAGCCATCCCCATCATCTGATACAATTATTTTTAATCTATTTTCAGATATGCAATAATTAATTTTAATCTCATTTTTGGCATAACGCAAAGCATTAGAAATCATATTTTCATAAACTTGCATGACAAGTGCTGTATCAAGAAAAATAATTTTCTTATCAAAATTAAAATTTATCTGCAATTTTTCTTGACATAATAATTTGCCTGTTTCCTGTAGCATTGCAAATAATTTTTCTGTTCTGACTTGCCGATTATCTGGAATAATATCTTCTAATTTCTGCACAGCATTCATTTTTTGCGTATAATGCTCTAACCTAGTAATTTGCGAATGCATCATGCCAATCACAGATAACAGCTTTTCTTCAGAAATTTTGCCGTCTGGAATATATTTTTCAAGAAAATCAGCATAGCCTTTTAATACAGTTAAAGGCGTTCTTAAATCATGCGAAAATGCAGAATTTAATTTCTTACGTTCTTCCATTGAATTCCATAGTATTTGATTATTCTCATACAAGGCTAACCGCATTTCTTCAAAAGCATTACATAGCATACCTAATTCATTTGGATTTTTATATTCTATTCTAAAATTAAGTTGATTATTGGCTATTTTTTGAGAAGATTCTAACAAAATACGAATTGGTTTTTTTAATTCACAGTTATAAAACAACAAACTTGGAACAGCAATACAAAACATGACCCATGCTGGAATTAAAATAAATTGTGTATTACAAATAATCCAGTAAGTCACGGCATATTGATAACTATTTTCTTCATAGCTATATGGAATAGCTATTAATTTTCCATGATTATTTTCATCAATCATGATTTCATATCTAATATCTGTACGTAATACTACATCATTGTAATTCTCTCTATACCAAAATTGCAAATCATTTGTTGCAATGCCAATCAAAAACGTACCATAATATGCAATGATTAAAAAAATTGGCAAATAAAATAGAAAGCCCCATTTTAAAGAATGCCGTTTTTGTTGGAGTTTCGCAATTATTTTATCCATTTATATCCCATTCCCCATACAGTTTCCATATGATATTCTTCATGATAATTTGCAAGTTTTGTTCTGATTCTTCGAATATGTTCCGCAATGACGGAGCTGTCCCCCTCTGCATCATAGCCCCAAATTTTTTCATAAATGCGTTCTTTGTCAAATACTTGTCCGCAATTTAATGATAATAAGGCAATAATTTGATATTCTTTTTTTGCAAGTTTAATGATTATATTTTCTACAGAAACGGTTTTTGTCGTATAATTAATAATAATATTTCCAAAAAATCTAATATTTTCTTGTGCTTTGATTCTATTTTCACGCCGTATGTGTGCAGAAACTCTTGCACCAAGTTCTTCAATAGAAAATGGCTTAATAATATAATCATCTCCGCCAGAGGCAAAACCAGAAATTTTATCACTATCTTCAATTTTAGCTGTTAAAAATAAAATCGGACAGGATACATAATCACGAATTTTATTGCATGTGGAAAAGCCGTCACCATTTGGCATATTGACATCAAGTAAAATAATATCTGGCTTTTGCATTATTTTTTCAAGTACTTCTGCTCCTGAATGTGCCGTGATGACCAGATAATTATTAATTTCAAAATAATCTTTTAGTAAATTCACAATATCTTTTTCGTCATCAGCAATTAATATTTTATACATGTAAATTACCTCACTTTTTTTTGAGAATTATATTATATAAATATCAATTTTTTATCAATTTTTATTCTAGCATATAAAATAAATCCTGTCAAGACAGCATTTTTTGTCATAGGTAGAATTAGAAAATGAACTTAATAGTAGATATCAGCATATAGTATATTTGAGAGGAGAATTAACTATGAACAGAAAATTTTATTATAAAAATCAATTGCCAATCGTTTGTTTGCTCCAAAATCAGCCACAAGCAATTGCTATGATAAAAGGCAGTGAGACATATTCTGATATATGTGGAATTGTAAAATTTTATCAGATATGTAACGGAGTCATTGTCTATGCGGAAATTAACAATTTGCCAAAAGAAAATGACACATGTGATAATAAAATATTTGGATTTCATATTCATAGTGGAACATCTTGCACTGGAAATGAAAAAGACCCATTTGCAAATGCACTGACACATGATAATCCTGATAATTGCAAGCATCCATATCACGCTGGAGATTTTCCGCCTTTGTTCGGGAACGAGGGAAAAGCTTTGTCTATATTTCTAACAAATCGTTTTTGTATGAATGAAATCATTGGAAAAACAATCATTATTCATGATAGCCCTGATGATTTCCACACCCAACCCTCAGGAAATTCAGGAAATAAAATTGCCTGTGGTGTGATAAATAAATTTTGCAAATAAATTACTAAAAATAACCAGAGTGAAATACTCTGGTTACTATATTTTCAGTTTTTGTCAACTATTTCAATACATCATCAAAAAATCAAACGTATTGACAAATAAAAAATAATATGTTATAATATTAAAAAATTTCTAAGAAAGGAAAGAAATTCATGATGGATTATACAAGTGAAGAATTCAGCAGAAAAATTGAACCATTTCGTTGGCTATCTAATGAAGGACAGTATACACTTTTTTTAGCAATCGAAAATGGTTATCTTACAGAAATATTTCAGAAACGAGCAGAAGAGGGATTTCTTGGCAATGGTTATGATTGGGAGGCTCTGGTTGAAATTTTCTTAGCTGAAATTTATGAGGGAGATGATGAAAACTTCGAATTTGATTCGGAAGCAGATACATTTATTGTGTATTCTGAAGACCCTGTTGCGTTATCTGATTTTGCATTGACGTTCAGAGAAGCTTGCGATGATTTGGATTTAATTGCAGATTTGTTCTCTCGTGCAGAATTAAATTAAGCTATAAAATAATATATAAAATCAACGATAAAAACACAAACACAGAGCAATATGTAGAGACAGTAGGTAGTCTGTCCGTACTGTTAGCAGTATAAGTAGCCCTCCCTCCTTGGGTCGTCCATTCGTTGTTAATTTACTTAAGGAGGATTTTATTGTGGATAAAATAACAGGCGGATTGACAGTGTTTTTTGAACACCCTTTCTGGATAGGTATTTTTGAGCATATTGAAAATGGTAAGTTTACAGTATGCAAAGTAACTTTTGGAGCAGAACCAAAGAACTATGAAATATATGATTTTATTATAAAAAAATATTATCAACTTAAATTTAGTTCAGCAGTAGATGTTGTTAAGAAAGAAAATAAAATTAAT
>JAAVHJ010000018.1 GCA_014799805.1 Ruminococcus sp. | reverse complement strand
GGGCGTGACTCAACTTTGACAATCGCTTTGCTTTTTGCAATCTGTAATATCGAACTTTCCAGACAACATAGTATTACAAATTTCCTTGTCAACCTTATTTATGTCTTAGTTACTTATTCTCTTTTGCCTAAAAAACTTTCTGCTTGTTTTACTTAATCAAGATTGTTATAATTTCACTTAGTGCCATTCTGGTTCTTGGAATGATTCTCTGCTTTTCCATCATCAGTGAATGCATACAATATTTCTCATATGTCTTACAAAAATCGTCTGCATCATAAAAAATTGCCACCTGTTCCATAGAAAAAACCGCCTTTCTGCTACTTTGAGTTTTTGGTTATTCTCATTATAGCACATTTTGGCGGTTTTTTCTATTTTTTTAATCGAACTCATGTTTAATTATATTTTGTTTTCTTTTTCTGATAACGATAGTAGTAATAACTGTACCAGCTACCAATACAACAACTGCAATAATTCCAAAATAAGTCCAAGATTTTACAGATTTATTGACAATTATTTTAAAACCATCAATTAGAACGGGGTTATTTTCCCTTCCAGATGCATCTTTACAGATAACTTTTAATTGATGTGAAGTACTTGTAAGAAGTGGTTCCGCTTCAATTTTAAATGAAAATTCTCCATTATTAAAATTAGTTTCAATTTCGTTTTCGTTCCAATGTTGATAAGCGGTTTTTTCGTCATCAAGATAAACGGTTACTTCTGAAAGTTTCAAGTTATCATTTGCAGACATAAGAATTGTCATTTCATTTTCATCTATATAATAAGAGTGATTACTTTTCAGGTTTGCGATAACTGCTGTGGGAGGGGTTTTATCTACCCAAAAACTAATATCAATGTTTTTTGTATCCAGCATATTATTAGAAACATTTCCAGCTTTATCTTTTGAATTTAGTGTAATGCTATAAATACCATCATCATCAAAAATATCTTTGTGAATTTTATAAATATACTCGTGCCATTCTGTTTCTTTATTATTAGAAACAACATCATAGTCTGTACCTTTTTTCAGTGTAAGGGTTTCATTATTTTTGAATAAAACAACAGAATACTCTTTTAATGCATTTGGATTAATTTCAGAAATAATAATTTCTTGTGCTTCCTGTGCATATGTTCCAAGCAAAGGCTGAATCTGACTTGTATCATAAGTAGATCCAAACCGATTTATAGAGAATTTTAAACTATTTTTATCCAAATTTTTAGAATTAGAAATACGTCCAGCTTTGTCTTTTACAGAAACAGAAATTGTATAAATATCATCAAATTCATTATCTTCAAGATTGTTTGCATCAGACGGGAAATCATCAAATATTACCATTTTGCCATAAATTTTTCCCTTATTTTTACCTTCGTCTATAATATCTTCAATTTTTCCTGTCCATACTTTAGATTTCCCAGATTTTCCTGTTAGTGTAAAACTAATAGAATCATTTGTAATTTTTGGCTCGGAAACTTCAACATTAATACCAGACATTTCAATTGTAACTTGCGAATTATCTAAATTACTATCTTGATAGTGAATCACTGGAATGACTTCATTAGCATAAGCGTTAAATTCTTCATTATCATTGACAGAAATACGTAATTCAGGGTCAATATTATCAATATAGAAGTCCGTTTTAAATTCTGTTCCAACATTGCCAGCTTCGTCTGCATAAGAAACGGCTAAATTATATTCTGCATCTTGTGTGAAAGAAACTGTTGCCGTGTGCACAGTACCATTATCTGTCCAATCGCTAATAACCGCATTGACAGATTCACCGTCATTATTGCCTTTGACTGTAATACCTGTGGAGGCTTTTTCTGCATTGAAATGTAACTCATCAATCGTAATAATTGCTGTACGAGCAGATTTATAATAATTTCCTTGTGGCTCAGTATCTGTATCAGTAAATTTTACATTAATTTCTGGCGTTGTTGCGTCAACAGTGAATTCTGTTGGAAGCACAGTATCATTAGCATATTGTATAGTACCACTTTTATTTGCGGCAAGGTCTGAACAATCTACTTGGAATGTATATTCACCATCATTAGAAAATGGAATATCTGTATACCATACAGTATTGTCACCATTTCCTGTGCCACCACTTTGTGTCCAAGCAACTGTGGGTTTATATTCTACACCATTGTGAGTAGTGGTAATATTTATATAATCTGCACTGAAATTACGTTCTGTGATGCTAATTCTTGCTGTACGATTACTTTTAAATAAATCATTCAAAGGCGTATTATTATCAAATGAAATTGTAATTTCTGGAGGTGTGACATCAATACTCAATGCTAGAGATTCTACGGAATAATTTTCTGCATTATCTTGAGCATAAATTTCTAAAACAATATCGTTGCTATTATTTTGCTCACTGCTGATTACAATATCACCTTCCCAAGTTTGTAATAACTCATTGTACTGAGGTATAACGGCATCAAATGTATATAATACACCGCTTGCAGTTTCCTGCCCCATATTTAAAACACGATAAGAAATAGATTTTAAACCAGAATAAACTTCATTTACAGATGGCTCATTCACAACAACATGCACAGAAACATCACTGTTATGAATGCCACTTTGTGATTGTTCCTGCGTTATAGAAATATCTGGTGGTATCATTTCATCATAAGGTGCACTATCATCTACGATTAAAGCATTCGTGCTAATATAAGCGGAATTTCCAGCAAAATCTGTAATTTTTACATAAACAGTGCTGTAACCATTCCAAGAAAGATTGATAAAATTAAAAGCTGTCCAATTTTTAATATTTCTAAGTTCTGATTCAGTTAAAGCAACTGTGGAAGTTGATGGATAATATTCTATTGATTTTATAGGAGAAGTAATATCATCAACAGTCTCCCAAAGAATTTGAATATTAGATTTTGACCAGAATCCGAAACTTAATGGATTCACAAGCTCGTCCCATGTTTCTTCACGTCCCTCATTAGAAAATGCGGTGACAGTTCCAAACGGTTGTGTTCTATCAACTGTAAAATCATATAATCCAATAGAATTATCAGCACCTGTAATATTAGAACAATGATATCCAATTATATCAGAATAATCAATATCTATATGATAATTTGCATCACCATAGAACTGAACTGTAATCACATGAATATCATCATCATGATTAAAAGAAGTCCCTTCTATAAAATTCCATTCTCCCCATTGGTAAGTAGTTTCTACGCCCTCTGTGCCATAAATATCTGAAATAGTAATACTATTTCTGGCATCTATTTCACTAAAATGATTGCTTCTTTTTTTGAATTTAATCGTAGCCGTTCTAACGTCACTAAAATAATAACGCCCATCTGTATATAAATTGCCTTTATTATTATCATAACTGATTTCAATTTCTGGAGCTGTTTTGTCAATATCTAATTCTAATACTTCCTCTTTTATATTTCCCGAAAAGTCTTCTGCTTTTACATGTAATTCGATATTACTATTATTATATGGAATTGTAATAGTTTCTGTCCAAATATCATATTCTTTGTTTTTATCTGATTCTTGTTGTTTGTTTTCCGCCTGATAGATTCCACTAATAGTTTCTTCATCATCAACAGTTCTTTCTCCATTGACAGTAACCCAATATTCCACGGATTTAATACCAGAATACGGAAAATAATCTTTGACTTCTATATTTACTGTTACATCATCATGATAATATACATGTTCACCAGTTTCATTATAGTGATAAATTGCATTAGTATTATCTGGAGTTAAATTAATCTCACAATTCATATCATCATAGATATAACCATTAGAACTAATATAACTTACATTTCCAGCCATGTCCGTAACTTTTGCATAAACAACATTGCTAATATTTTCATATTTTGTAATATAAAAAGGTTCGGTGTATAGTGTCCATGCTTCAGGAGCTAAGGCTTCTAATTCTTCTTGTGTCAAATTTTCTACATGTTCTTCATTTTTTTGAATTTTATAAAGATAATATTCTATTTTTTGGATAATACTTCTATCACTTCGAGCTGTAATTTTAACTTTAGTAGTTTCATCTTTTTTAAAAATACCAAATGTAATACCATTTACTAAGCTATTCCATGTAAAGTTGCTAAAAGAAATTTCAGCCTTGGGTTTGGATTTATCTATTACAAAATTAGGATGTACTTCAGTAGAATTGCCAGCTTCATCTGTAAAAATAATATCAAATTGATAATCACCATCTTCAGAAAATTTCACTTTGGTTTCATGAATATTAGCATTATAATCATGTTTCCAATGTTCATCTTGTCCAACTAGTTGCCAATTCCAATCAGATTCTGGTTCTTCCAGAACATCTGCAAGAGATTTCCCATTGATTTTAATACCTTTTTCAACTGCTTCTTTACTGAAATTTCGTTCTTCAATTTGAATGACTGCAATTCTTTCGCCATTGAAATATTTTTCATTTTCAGGCTGTACTTGATTTCCATCACTATCCTCATATGAGATAGAAACAATTGGCTCATCAATATCAATATTAAACTCATGTTGCTCTATTTTTTCATTTCCAGCGTTATCTATTACTTTTACATATAATATTACATTAGAATTATTATTTCGTTCTGCAGGAATTGTAATTTCTGAACTCCATTCTGATAATAATTCTTCAAGATTTCCACTAAATTCATACAATGTTGTAGACTCTGTTTCTTCGCCATTAATTTTAAGCCAGTATTCTACTTTTTTAATACCAGAATAAATATTCTCATCTTTGTTTTCTTCTGTTTCTATTTTATCATTAACATTAATTTTAACTTTAACATCTTCAGTATAAATTTTATTTTCAGTAAAATCTAATATAATTGCCGAGCTTTCATTATCAATAATATGCCCATTAGAAGATATATATTTACAATTTCCAGAAGCATCAATTAATTTAGCATAAATAACAAAACGCTTTGGAGGTGCTAACGTGAAACTATTAGAATATATCTGCCATTCTTTTTCTGGAATATTATCCAGTTCTGTCCATGTTAAAGCATCTGTGCTATTACTAATATAATATGCTGTATTCACAGATGTAAAGTCTTGTGAATCAATTGTAACAGTGATTTCCTTTTTATTAAAAAAGCCAAATGTAATTTTTTCTAAAAGCTGATTCCAAATATTTTGTTCTATTATAATAGAACCCTCTGGTGCAGTTTTATCAATTATAAAATGATGAGGATTTTTAGCATTTATTACAAATTTTTGTGTTGTAATTCCAGCAAGATTCGTATAATTAAATTCCCAATCGTATTCTGCATCATCTCTAAAATATAAATATGCAGTTACTCTGTCATAGGCAATGCCATCGCTTGTAAGCTGTTGATAGTTACTTCTATCATACTGAAGCATTGCTATTTTTTCTTCAATAGATAGCTCTTGACCATTTTTTGTAATTTTAAATAAATTCGCAAATCCTTCCATTGTAGTAGGAAATGTATATTCACGGTCATCAATTAAAATAGTCGCTGTTCTTTCCGTATAGTAATATGCAGAATCTTCATTTTGTTTTTGTCCATCAATTACAATACTAATTTTTGGTGTAATATAATTAATATTAAATGTATCGCTTTTTATTTTAACACTTTGTCCATATTTATCAAAAAGTTGTATCCATACAGCAATATTATTATGATTTGTTTCTTTAGGGACAACAATTTGTTTTGTATCCATATTAAGTAAAAACTTTTCATAACTTCCATCAACCCAGTATATGCCAGATATAAAATCAGAAAAATTATTTGATTCTGATGCTACTGTCAATATGACATCAGAATTGTAACAAGTATATTCGTCACTTTTTTCTGGAAGTGAAATCCATATCGCTTCACGTTCTAAAATTTCAACATCAACTTGCATATCTTGGGTTACATTTTCAATAGAAAAATAATAACCATTGTTATTCTGTGTTAGTGTTTGCTGGTAGATTTCGCCATTAATTCTAATAGACTTAATATAAAAATTCTCATTAGGTTGAATATAAACAACTGCTGTTTTATCATAGTCGCAAATAAGTGTCTCCACCCCATCATCATATAATTCTGGATTGAAATTGTCATCCTCACTATTCATATAAAAACTAACTCTACCAGCTTCATCATTTCTGCCACCAGTTATCTGAAATTGATTTGTAATAATATTATTATCATTTGAATCAGAAACAATATCTTGATTATTTGATTTTGTTAAAACTGTATCCTGTTCAAAAAGATACTTTGATAATATTACATTCACTATAATATTTCCATTTTCGTCGGCCAAACTTTCATTAATTGTAATTTTACTTTCACAGGTTGTTCGTTCAGAAATATCTATATTTTGGCAAAGAATCATATTACCAATGCTAATAGTTTCAATTTCATAATTCTTGTCATCTTCGTCATTTTCATTATTATTAGAAAACATTGCTTTTAGTGTTACGACTTCATTTTCTTGAACAAAAATTCCCTCTTGTTTACCATTCACTATTACAGTGCAAGTATTTCTTATTTCTTCTGGAATATTAATTAGTATTTGATAATTTTTGGAAATTTCGGTTGTAGTATCAGTAAAATTTTCTTCTGTTTCTTCCAGATAAATTTCACTTGAATCAGAAATTTGTTCTTCTTTTGTAGTTTTTAATTCAGTTTCAGTTGTTTCTTCTGTATTTATAATATTATTATAAGATTCTTCTACTACTTGTTCCGCAAATGCCGGGACTGGCACAAAACTAAGTGTAAATGCTGTAGAAATCGCAGTCGCTAATATACGATCTGCTAATTTTTTTCTTTTTTTCATTTTTTTCACCCCTAAATTATTCAATAATTTCTGTACTGCTTGTAAAACTAAGTTCTTCTACAATCAAAAATTTAGCTCCTAAATTCACATTAGGAATTTTCTGGTTATTATTCTGTTGTGCTGAATATTGTGTCAAGGGATTAACTGTAAGACTTGTTGTTTCTTGTGGATAGATCAATTTAGATGTTAATTTTGTTGTTGCTTCTGACATCGACTGACTGTTTAATTTCGTTGAAATCAATTCCGAAGAAAGTAATATCTCACTCGTTCCAGGATTGATTATAGTTTCATCTACTTCATTTTTTTTCTTTGCTTCTACAATAAATTTTTTAGCAGCTCGTCCAGTTAATTCACTAAACAATTTTGGAATATTAAACAAAAAAAACATGAGAACTGCACAAAGAAAGGCAACAATGGCAATCACAAACGCAATTTTTGACATATTTTGTAGAGTTTCTACATTCATGGTATTTCTGTTTCCTTTCCTGTTGTTTCTTCCCCTTCTGTTTCTTTTACAGTTGTACCATAGGCATTTTGAATAGCATTTTCCGTATCTTCCATATTAGCTTTAATTTCTTCAAATTTAGAATATAATGGGTGTGTTTTATCAAGATCTATCGTGTTTAACACATTCTGTACACGCTTATATAAAGACTTTGCACTGGTTTCTTCAATACCATCTCGTTTAAAATCTGTAGCATATCTATGTAGTGAATATCTAACCATTTCTAATAATTCTAAACGTACAATCATTGTTTTTTCTCTGTCTTTAGTTGTCAGTTTATCCATTAAATTCTGAAGATTCCAGAATAAATTTTTATAAGCTCCATCGTCTTTCCCCTGCTTGATTTGACCAGCAATTTCTTCATAAAAAGCACCTATTTCTTCATAAGATTCTGCCAAACCGAGTTTTTTTGAATTTTCTGTATCTTTCTGATAATTTAATATGATTTCATTTTCCTGATTTTCATTAATATAATCTAGCATTAATTTAAACCATTTTACAGCACGTTTTGATTTTGTCATCTGATTAGTATCATCATAATAATACCAGAGTAAATTACCAATTTCATAACAGATTTCTATATAATTTTCAGGATTTGCTTTTAAAGCTGTTTCATTTTGTGTTACTAAATAATTAAGCTGTGTTAATTCTTCTTCTGTAAAAATGTTATCATCTTCTTTATAAGTTTCAATCAAAGCAAGATAAGCATCTAATTTTCCTGCTTTATCAGGAACAGAAATTGCTTCTGTATATAAATTAATTTTTTGATTATATTTTTCATCAGTTTTGTTTTTACTATTTTCTGAATTATCTTCTGCATCCAGTATAATCATATCAGCTTGTGTTAATAATTCCTGATAAGTATCTGTTGCCAAAGCTTTCGCCTGTTCATTCAGGGAATATCCATAAATGCCACAAGCAATACAAATTGCAATACTAGTAAAAAACATGCCTACTTTTAGAATCTTCTTTTTTCGACTGCCTTTATCAATTTCTTTATATTCTTTGAGATAATATAATAATTCTTCACAAGACTGGTATCTATCATCAGGATTGTGTTGCGTACATTTTTTAATAATTTGGTCTAATCCTGGAGAAAAAGACGGATTCACTTTTCTAATAGAAGTATCTATAACAAGTGATTTTCGAGGGTCTATCCCTGTCAAAAGTGTATACATTGTCTTTCCCAAACAATAAATATCTGTTCTTTCGTCAGTTCTACCAAACTGGCCATGTTGTTCTGGTGCGGCAAAGCCTATCGTGCCAAGTCCTTGTGTTTCTCCAGAATATTCGTATTTTTTCGCCGTGCCAAAATCAATAATAGCAACTTCATTATTTTTTTTCAGCATGACATTAGAGGGCTTCATATCACGATAAATAATTTTTTTAGAATGCAAATAACCTAATACTTCACAAAGTTGCATTGCCCAGTTGACAACTTTTTCTTCTGATTGTGCCCCTTTTTTTTCAATAACTTTATCAAGAGAAACGCCCTCTATATAATCCATAACAATAATTAAATTATTATCACCATTATCAATTATATCAGCAATTTCTGGAATTTTATAACGAATTTTTTCAGGAATTGCAGAACGATTTAAATTTCTTAATGTATCAATCTCGGCTTGCAAGCATTCTTTTGCAATTTTATCATCTGTTTCAGAAATTCTTACTTCTTTGACTGCCCAAATTTTTCCCGAACGTTCTACAGTCGCACGATAAACAGTACTCATGCCACCGTGACCGATTTCGTCAAGAATTTTATATTTATTATCTATGATAGTATCTCTCGTTAGCATAAGATTTTCACCCTTTTTTCTTATTTTATCAATAAGTACGAATTGCAACAACAGAAATATTATCTCGTTCTTTCCGTTGTTTATTAATTTCAATTAATGCATTTATATTTTGTTGCATTTGACTAGGTTTCTGCATTCTTCTGGGATTCAAATACTGTTGAATTTCTTCTCTAGTAATTTCGTGACGAAACCCATCACTACAGAGCATATAAACTGCATTTTTTTTAATTTCTCCAAAAAACATATCTGGTACAATTTCTTCAGACGCACCTATACATTGCAGGAGTATACTTCTGCGGGGGTCTTTTTTAGCTTGTTCTTCTGAAATAATGCCTAACTCTGTTTCTCTTGCAACTACAGTCTGGTCTTTAGTTAAAACAATAGCCTTATCTGTAATTTCATAAACTCTGGAATCTCCAACATTAATAATATAATACCTAGAATCTGTTAATAAAATTGCAGCAAGTGTTGTTCCCAAATCAATCCCAATACTTCGACCATAATTTTTAATTTTTTCATTATAAATAACAGCAATGTCGCACCATTCGTTTTGAATAACCGTATCTGTAATAGAGCTTTTACATAATTCTGGAAGTCTGCTTACTATCCACTTACGAAATGCATCAATCATAGTAGCACTTGCGATTTCGCCTTTTGAAAGTCCGCCCATACCATCACATAATACAGCAATCACCATTCTTCCTAGAACAGTATCTACAACAGTAACATTATAGCTATCTTGATTTGTTTTTTTTGAAATACCAATATCCGTGGAAGCAGATACTAAAAAATTCATATTTATTCACTCACCTGTTTATATTATACAATTCTAAATTCAAATTCTTCATCTGCGAGGCGAATTTTATCCCCATCAGACAATTTCTTTTCAGCTCCTTGCTGTAAACTTTCTTCGTTTAAATAAGTTTCATTTGTTCTTGTTACAACAAACAGAAAATATTCTCCATGATGCTGTTTAATATCCGCATGATGACGACTTACATTTGTATTATCATTGACAGCACAATCAATTTCTGACATACCACGTCCAATTGAAAATACCTGTTTATAAATAAAAAATCTGGAATGATTCTGTAATCTAATAAGACAAGCTGTTTTTTTCGGAACAGATTTCGGCGGATAACTATTTTTTTTCAACACAGTCGTTTCAGGAATTTCTGGTTCAAAAATTTGCTTTTTTAATACAGTTGTTTCAGGAATTTCTGACTCAGAAACTTGCTTTTTTAATACAGTTGTTTCAGGAATTGTTTCTGAAATTGTTGACGGTTGAGGTGAGGTTTGCACTAGAATATTCTGTTGTGGGATTGGTGCTACTTGTGGAGTTGGATAAATATACTCAGGAGATTTTCCTTTTAATACTGTGGTTCCCTGATAAATAGGATTATTTTCAAATTGCTGTTGTTCAGATAAATTTACAGGATTTTGCTGTACCATGAACTGCTGTTGTAAATTTGCAACAGCATCTTGATTTTCATTATTTTCGAACAAAATACCCTTCCCAGTTTTGTTGGCTTTAGTTCTAAGTCCTGCAAGTCCGCCTGTTGAAGTTGATTTCCTTTTTTCTGCTTTCTTTTCAGATTGCTTACCTTTTCCAAAAGAAAACAGTTTGCCTAAAAATCCACTGCTTTTTTGTTCTTCCGGTTCAGAATCCAAAATTGGTTGGGATAGTGGTGTAAATTTTGGTTGTGTAACAGTAATCTCTTGTGGTTGTTCAATTTTTGAAATATTATTATTATTATTATTATTATTATTATTTTGTATCACATTAGAAATATTAGGCACATTAGAAGCCGATTGTTCACTAACTTCCTTTTTTTTAGATTTATCTGTTGTTTGTATAGCAGCTTTCATGTTACTTAATGAAAAACCATTTTCATTACTAGTAATATTCCAAATATGATTAAAATAACTGACCTCATTCATATTTAAATTTACATAACTATTCTGTACAACTGCTCTAAAAAATTCATAAGGACGGTATACCTGTGTTACACCTTTTAAAGCAATGCAAAGAAATGCAATACTATAATCAATAGCATTAATATAAACAGAATCCATATCAAGCAAAATTTGATTTACATCAATCATGTATTCATCAAACTGTTCAATTGTATCAATTAGATTTAAAAGCATTTGCCTAAAATCTTCTTGCGAAATGTGCTTACCAATATATTCCCTAAGGGTCACTTTTCCAGTTACATCAAACAACATTTTATAATATACACCATTCATTTCCTCAAATGTAATGGGAGCTAGTCCAATATTATGTTGTTGATTACTATTAATCATCATAAAACTGATTTTATCAATCTGTAATTGTGAATCATTTAGTTCATAAACAGCATATATATTACTGCCTTTTTGTACTCTTGTCAACATAAGAATTTCACCTGCTTATAAATTTTATTCATAAATTGTAATAATAACATATTTATAAAATCCATCTAATTCAACCAATGCATAACCATTATTAGCAAATGCGTGCATAGTATCAAATATTGGTTCAATTAAAATATTGCCCTGTTCATCAATACAACCCCAACTGCCATTTTCACAATATGGTGCATAACCAAGATTGAAAGAATCTACATTTTCATATATAAAATCTATCACAATTTCACCAGATTTTGAAATAAATCCCCATTTGCCATTTTTTTTGACCGCCGCAGGCTCATCAGAAACAAATAATTTTGCATCATCAAAACCATCAGAAATGCATTTGCCATCTGTATTATATAAATAATATTTATCACCTTGTTTTGCAAAAAACACATTATAAATACAACAAAAACCAAATTCATCTAGTAATATTTCATCAAAATCAAACCCAGTAATATTCTCAAACGAAGTATTAATTACAGCCCATTTTCCATCCCTTTTAACCGCTGCTAATCCATTGGAAAAGCAACCAGCATATTCGTATTCAAAATGATACTCTTGCATTTTTTTATCAAGATAGCCATAAATATTATTTATTTTTGCTGGTGCATAATTATTATGAAATGTTCCAAGATATTCAGTAGGATTTTCTGGTACTAATTTTCGATAACCATCTTCATTAATATAATACCATTCGTTATCCTGATGAACAGGAATCACATCTTGTCCTAAAAGCCCGATATCATCATACATTGTTGAAACAATAACATTTCTTGAGGTATCATTCAGTCCTTTTTTATCATCTAAACTAACAACAGCATAACCTGTTTTCAAATTATCAGAATAACAAAATTGTGTAGAAAAATCGTATTTTAAATTTTCTAATTTATATTCTCCTTTGATTTTTATAATTTTTGGCGTAATTTCTGTTAAATCATCTAATTTTTTTTCTGCTTTTTCTAATATATCATAGGCATCTTGAAAATTTTTGTTTTCAATATAATAATCTGCTAGTTTAACATAAGGCTCTTTTTGAAACTCATCTGCTAAAATTGCATTTTGACAGGCTTTTATCCAGCCATTTGTATTTTCCATTTTATCATATAAATCTACAATTTTCATAGCAGTATCATAATCATTTGATTTTATATTTAATGCAAGTTCATATTCATTTACCGCATCAATATAAATTTTTTTGTCCATATAAGCTTCAGCTTTATCAATATGTGATTGATAAGATTGTGCAATACTGCTATAATAACTAAGTACATTTTTCCATGAAATTACTAACATACCTAAAATAGCCATCATTAATACATAGGGAATAAGTTTGCTCATTTTCTTCACTTCCAGTTCATGATAATAAAATATAATAGACATTCAGTCCAATAAATACAAAAGGTCCTAACGCAAGCGTAGATTTCATTTTTGCTTTTTTACCAATTAATAAAATAATTGCAATCATAGAAGCCAAAAACGTTGTATAAAATAAAATATTCATAGCAGGTATAACTCCAAAATAAAATCCAATTAATGCAAATAATTTTACATCACCTGCACCGATACCACCTCTCGAAATCAAACGGCAAGCCAGAACAATTGCACCACCTATTAGCATTCCTGAAAACGAAGTCAATAAAACTTGAAATAATTCATTAGAATAAAATATCATTTCTGCTAATATCCCTATACCTCTTACTGCCAGTAAAATTAAAAAAATTAAATTCGGAATTTTTTTTACCAGAAAATCTATCCAAGCACTTAACAAAATACAATCCCAAAAAATGATATACTGTGGAAGTTGCACCAGATTTAGATTTTTTCTCTGATAAAACAAAACAGCAAGTATTGCAAAAACAATATGCAAAACAAGAAATATAATAAAATGCATTGGCTTCTGTAAAAAATTTATTTTAATATTTTGCATTGAAAAAATTTTTTCTTTTCGATAGCATTCCTGATATTCTGCTGACAATATTGCTAATATTGCAGTAGTTATAATTATTATAATATAAAATATTATCAATACAACACACTCCTATTTTAAATCACTTAGTGCTACCAAATTTTTTCCATCTGGTCGAACCCATGCAGCTGTGGAAGCCACTTGTTTAAAATACATTGGACTTTTTACAAAACCCAGTGTATATTTCTCAAGGTCTAACTGATAAGTTATTTGTACTTTAATAGAACGCTTATCTGTCAAAAACTGTGATTCTTTAAAACTTACGTTTGAAATACCAATTGCTTCATAATATTCATCAATAGTATTATATTTCTGTGCAGAAAGATATTTTGGCATGAGTTTTTTGCATATAATTGGTGCAATAAAATTACTAACAGCTCTATTTGCAGCAGTTTGTGCAAATACACTTAATACTTGTGTAACAGAATCTCCATCCAAATTTTCTATACTAGATTCTATTTTTTTAAAACTTTCATAAGACTCTTTCACACTAGACTCTACTTTGTTTAAATTTTCCTCTAAATTACTTTCATAATCTCCAAAATCTATTGAATTAATATTTTCTAAATCGGTAGCATTAATCACAAATTCCTGAACAGTCCCCGCAGTATTTTGAGCATTTCCAGAAAAATCTACAATTGTCTGAATTGTCTTATCTACATCTGTTGTTTCATTACTTCCAGAAGTTGCCGCTGCTAATCCTATTTTATCAACTAAATAATAATATCCTGAAATTTCTTTTGCTGTTTGTCCCAATGCATACTGAATATTTGACTGTACACGAATGATTAATGCCATAAACATGATAACAATCAGAGAAATCATAAAAAACGTAATTCCAAAAATTGCATCTATGGCAAACTCACCAGTTTCATCTTTTATGAATTTTCTCATGATTTCACCTCTAATATTCTACAGCCTGTTTGACAAATACATCAAATGCATTTGTCAATTCTGAACGGTTTTCTTCTGTATCTTCTCCGAATACAATCCAACAAAGCGGAAATCTTACACCATCATAGCTATGCAATGGAACCATTGCATAGCAAGCCTGATAATACAAATCTGGATATTCTTCATTAGCATACATATGCCCTGAAACAAGTTTTGCGGGGTTATTTAATACTGTGATTTCTTCCTGTGTATCAGGTGTCATTTCAAATTTACTACTACTTGCATCATAGCATTCATCTACACATGAAAATACTAAATAATTAAAAAAATCAGGAAGTTCTTCATTTTGCATGTTTTGTTTTTCTGTATCTGAAACAGTATTATATACAATATAATTAATATAAATTTTACCATTTCCTGTTTCTTTACCATATAGGCGATAACCATAACGATTTTCATCTTGAAAACCCTCAGGAATTTGTATTTCAACGCCATTTGTTCGCAATACTTGTACTTCTGCCTGTGATTCTATTGATTGATTTACTATCTCTTCTTCATTGGATTGAGAAATTACACTGCTATCATCTAAATTTGATATAGTATTATCATCATTAGAAGACGATGCATCTTTTCCACACCCTGTCAATAGCATGATTAAACACAGGCCCAATCCCATATATTTATAATTCATCCTTTTGTCTCCTTTGTTAATAACCAGCAATACTGCTGTATTTCAAGTTTACATAATTTGTGCCCAAATTAGAAAAATCTAAACTTGTTTCTACTTCTGTGCCATTATCATCTAATTTTACTGCCCATGGAAATAATGTTCCCATTTTCATATTTGCACTGATATAAAACAGTGTATAGGCATTATTCATATGAAAATCTGTATTTCCAATAGCTTCAACAGTTTCACCACCTTTGACAGCATAATTTACATTCAATTGCATTAACACAGCCGCTCTTTGAAGCATTTTAGATTGATTATCAGAACTTACCAATCCAATAAACATAAATAATTTACAATATTCTTTGTAATTCATGGTAACTTTAGCAGCAACAGAAGTAGATTTTGTACTAATAGTATTTTCAGCTACTTGTGAAGCGGCATCTTTAATAGTATCTTTTGCTACTCCACTTAATTCCTGCCCAACATTATCAATTTGTTCATGCATATAGCTTTTTAAATTTGTAGCAAGCTCACCACCATGGTTATCTATAATTTCATTTTTCATAGATTCTTTCATTTCTGATAATTCTGTTTTAACTGGATTTATAATTGTATCAACCCAAGCTTTTACTTTATCATTTATTACATTCTTAATTGAATCAGGACTTGGTAGCGTTGCATTTTGCTGAGCATTTTTTATTTCATTCGCGATTTTCTCAATCAACTCATCTTTATCACTTTTGGCATTTTCTAATGCATCAGAAGCATATTTTTTAATAATTCCTTCATTCATGTTACTGATATTATTTTCAATTTCCTTCCAAGTTGTTTCAATTATCTCGTTTGTAACAGCATCTGCATTGCTAAAAGCAGTGTCAGTAGTTTCATTAATTCTGCTTAAGATTGGTGTGATACTTGTTACAAGTGGTGTAGTGAATTGCGATGAAATAGCTGATGTAATCGAATTAGCTTGTTGATCAACATAGCTTTGCAGTGCCTCATCTATTTTATCAACACAATCCTTGATTTCTGTTGTAGCTGCATTTTCAATACCATCAATCGTTTCATCAATCTTGTTTGATACATAATCAGATATCTTTGTAGTAGCTTTATCAATCACTGTATCAGCAACACTATTAACAATACCTGTAGGTGAACACATAAATGTAGAACTATCTTTAATAATTGGAACATCTTCACCATTTTTTAGCATTTCCAAATCTATTGCACTTTCTGCAAGAGCGATTGCTAATGTAATACAAACCTGTACTACTGGAACAAGGACAACTGTCCAGCCAACGAGCAATTCTGCTGCTGCTGTTGCCATTGACTGAATATCTGCAGCTGTAAAAGCATACACTGCATTAATAGCAAAACGAAGCAAGAAAATTGTTGTTGCAGTCGTGTTCAAATTATTTTCAATTGAGCTATCTCCCCACAAGATATATTCCATTTCGGCACCATACCAATCATTGCTGGGATTAATAAATTTAGCTTTTTTTGAATCATTGCTATAGCCATTAATCAATTGAAGCTCTCCAGCTCCAAGTTTCTTATCTGTTAAGCAAGTAAACATTTCTGTAAAATATTCTTCAAGATAAATATTATCTTTAATTTTATCCCCGATTTCAGCAATAGCTTTTAATAAATCATTAGCTTTTGAAAGATTCTCTTTCCCATTTTCAGCACTTTTTTTTGCATTGTCAGCATCTGTACCAGCATCTGGAATATCTCCAGCACTAGCTGATTCATAAGTTTCAGATGTCCCTGAACTTATTTCTGATACCGCTGCACTAAATTCAGTCTGTGTGCCACTAGTTGGAACAGTAACTGCTGGTGTTTCTGGACTAGAAGTATCTTTTACGGTAAACTCTGATTTTTCGGGGTTTACATCTGAACCTGAAACACTTTTAGCTATCTCTAAAGTATTTTTACTCTCAGAGGTAGTTGCATCTGTACTATCTGACTGTCCTTCTGCCTCTTCAGTATTGCGGAGAACATTGTAAAAACATTCATCATATTCTGTTCCATTAATTGTATGTTTTCCGCCATCAATTTTATCTGCTCCGTCTTTGAAATCTGGTTGTGGTGTTCCAGAATAAAAATCTACAATAATCTCAGTATTATTTATATTAGAATATTTGGAAGTAAATTCACTATATAACTTGTCTGCATCTGTTATGTTATCACTAACAGGAAAATTATATTCCTCACGATTTCGATATTCTATATTGCCCCAGGTAGCATATGGAGAATATAACTTATCTTTATCAGTATTAAAATAATGTACTGATTCCAATTTTTCTTTTAATGATTCAAAACGTTCATGATATATTTGCAAAACATCTCTTAATTGTGTGATATCCTCTTTGCTGACACTTTCTTTTAAAGTTGCCACATCACTCTTCATTTGCGTTTTTGCAGAATCGTCTTTTACATTGGTGTTTATATTTTGTGTTAAAGAATCTGCTTTACTTTCTACGCCTCCTACTTGATTAATTAAGTTATTAAGATTTTTAACAGCTGTATCCGTTGTACTTTCTAATTTTTTGATGACATTATAATACGCTACAAATTCATCATCAGCTTTTTCACGGTAATGATCGGCAATATAAGCATACTTTCCATTATTTAAATTCCTTAAAAAATTCTTATATGCTGTAAAAGTATTGCTACTTTCCCAGCCATCATCAATTCTCATGACTAAACTACATATTTTACTATATTTTTTATATGTTTCATCTTGACTAGTATCAGCATCTGGATTTTTTAGTGCATAAATATCTTGATATTCAATATATTTTTGCACATACAAATTTCTCAAATCTGTAAAATAGGTTCTATATGCCTTATATTCTGCAATTTTACTGATATTTGGAATTAATTTTAACTGCAATGCGAATGTTTCATTACGAGTATTAAAAATATGTTCTTCTTCTGGGTCATTGAATAAATTAAGTGTTGCATTCCATTCTGTTAAATTCCCATATGTTGCATAATATTCAACTTTATCAATGTTATTATTAAAATTAACAATTGCTTCTCCATCTTCTCCAAAACTATAATCAATAATTCCATATCTTGATTCAAACCCAGACGAAAATTGGTCTGCTGCTTTACTAAACGTACTAGAATCCAAATAGACAAATTGATTAATCCAAGCTTCAAACTTGTCTAATCGTGTCATAGCATTGTCAAGACTTTCATTTGCAAGTTCTTCCTCACTCAAATTATGATTCAAATCTGCATCTTCTCGCCAACTTGTATCAAGAGACAACTCAATATTATCTGTGCTTATCTCGTTATAGGATATAGTTGTCTTATCATTACAATACTGTTTCATTAGATTATTAAGATATCTTTGGCATAGATAAAGTCTGCTCATTACATCAAGATTCCAATTTGTATCATAAAATATCATATTAAAAATTTTATTTGGGTCAGTTTCGTTATAATATGTATCATTAAAACTTTCAACAGTAGCATTATATTCCTTAATTGCATTATAAGCATTTTCCATTGGTTTATCTAAATCAGCAATTTCTTGTGTCAGCTCAATTTTCTGCTGTATTGCTTCAGACTGAGCTTTCGTATCTTGCAAGAATCCTAATTTATTAAGAAAATTACTTCCAACAGAAACAGGTCCTTTATATTTCATATAGTCAATAATCTGCCCTTTCATAATATTTGCATTAGAAATAGCAGAACTTTCCACGGGTTGAAACACAAATGCTGGATTTGTTTCTTCTTGATCCGCTAATTGCAATTGCAAGAAATTTGTAAATTCAGCATCTTCAGGAAGACCATTCCCACCAACAGCCACATCTGCCAATGCACTTATAAATTGTTTTACATAAGGGTCTTCACTCTCACCAATTACACCACTAATTGTTTCTGTAAAATAATTTTCAATGCTTTTTTTCAGTTTTTCATCATTCGTTTTTGCATTGGCAAAAAGCCCATACATATCCTCCAGAATTTTTTCATATTCTGACATAGCTGCATTAATAGCAAGGTCTCCAGCACTTTGTACTTGTACTCTTGCACTTTGTAAACGGGAAGCATCAATAATCATAGAAGAATATGTCACCATCGGCAAAAGAATTAAACACAGAAATATAGAAGTATATGCCTTTGTTTCTCGGAAAAATTTTAACATATCTGGAAGTCCTTTCTTGAGTTATAAATATTAATCTATTAATTTTAATTTTTTCAATACTTCATTAACTTTTCCACCTATTTTACTGGTATCAATCCCAAGTTTAGAAGCCAATGCATCCATTGTATCTACTGCAAAATCCGTATTGCGTATTAATTCGTCTGTATCACTCACAGTTGCTACAGCAGTTGCGGAAACTGTTGGTGATTCAATTCCAAAAAAATCTAATACTGCAAAATGCATGAGTTCCTGTTCTACTTCAACAGTCACTAACTGTGAAATTATATTATTTTTACAAGAAATTTTTACTTTTAATGCACCATCATTTTGAGGAACAAGAATAGAATTTTCTGAAACCATCGTTTTTAAAATACTTTGATAATAATCTTTTGTTGTACTTGTAAGAATTTTATCATTGCCTATTTGCCAGTAACGATAAACAACAGGAAAGCTTGTCATTTCATTGGCAAGTTTTGTAGTATCGACAAGTGATTCAATTTCATCAGCAGTTGCATCTAATTCAATGGCAGAACTAGAATATTTTTCTTGTTTCGAAATCAATGTATAATATCCAGGGGTAGAAATTTCTCTTGAGGCAAGCATAGCAATTTTTTGTGCATAGGTACCAACTGTAATTGACTGTAGAATATATAATCCCATGTAAATCATTAGGAAAATCGTCAAGAATACAACAGGATAAATAATAGCAGCTTCTATCATTTGGGCAGCAGCTTTTTCTTCTTTCAGAAACTTTTTAATTTTGTTCATAATTCCACCTCATTCTCTTAGATATGTTATATAATAATAATAAAAATCTACACCAATTAAAATCACAACCGCAACCCATAGAATTAACATAACAGTCATGCTACCACTTTTTATTTGTTCTGCTTTGCCTGTTTCAGAATGACGAAGATAAAATCTAATTAACCCTAAAATAATTTGCAATACAATAATTCCAATAATTATTCTTGGAACCCATAACATCACAAAATCAGGAAAATGATTTTTAATATAATCCAGCTCTACTAAAAACTGTTGCACAAGGTCACTTCCTTTATTTTTACTATTTTTAGCTTTCCAAACAGTAGAAATATTTTTCTGCTGTTTGGAAAACTACCGGCTACGGCATGGGAGATAGCCGGTAATTCATTTTTTCAAAGGTTATTATTAGTTGAATAGATCTTCGATTTTTCCCCGCACTTTCTCAAAGATTGTGCCCAAGATACCACCTTCGCCATCATGATTATCACCAGTAAGTAAAGCTAAAACGATTACACCGATTATAGCAGCAACACCAACTAAAATTACTGTTTCTACCATTTCAGCACCGTCTTCTTCTTGCTGTAATCTTAACATTTCCAGTCTGGCTTTCAGAAAAGACTGCATTAAAGCATTTTGTACTTTTTTCATTCGTTTCACCTCCTTTAGATACTGCTAAAACTCCCAAACATCATAGAAACAATCGGCACAACAACAACAATCAGAATCCCTATAAACATTATCATGTTTGGAAGTACTAATTTTTGTGCTGCAATTTCACCTTTTTGTTTAGAAATTTGCTTTTTTTGCTCCCATGCCTCATCTGCCATTAGTTTCATAGAATCAATGGAATCACCTGCCCCCATTTTAACAGCTTGTACATAAATAGATGAAAATTTTCTCATTTCTTTAATACCGCATCGTACCGCAAATGACTCCATAGCAGATTCAAGACGTTGCCCTTCTTCAAGGTCTTTTGATGTAAAACGCATTTCTTCATAAAGTGAATTTTCAAAATTGGAATTAGCAACCTCATTCCATGCTCTGCCCACAAGCATACCAGCGTTTACTAATAGTGTTAATTTTGAAACCATTTTTGGAAATTCACTCATGATAGCGTCTTTCTTCCGTTCTACTGATGCATTGATACTAGACTGAATACCATATACCAAAGCATATGTTAGCAATGCACCAAGAACTAGCCCTATGGCAGTCTGTAATGCACAAACTAACAGTAAACCAATTGGTAAAATCGTTAGAATCAAAGAGACCTGTGCGCCAACTGTGATATAATAATACAGCTCCGCATTATCACGCCCAAATACTTCACCAAGTTTATTTTTTTGTTCAAGTGCTTTGTCAGTTCCTGATATTTTTTTCTGTTTGACCTGTTCATAAATTTCAATTGCACCCAAACCAACAAAATAAATCTCCTTCAGTGTAAAAATTTTTCCGTCAATATCGTCTAACATACCTTGATACTGATTTTTATACCTGAAAAACAAGAATACCCATATCAAAAATAATACAGTTGCAACAATCAAACAAATCAGCATTAACCAATACACCAGAACCACCCTCTTTTCATTAACTCTAATTTAATTAATTTTTTTCAGACTGTAGACAAATACTTGTATATCTTCATATTTTTTTGCTATATTCTCAATCAAATCTATCACTTTTTTGGCATGCAACCGTCCAGTGCCACACCCCAACAATGGAATAGAAATTGACTTGTGTCCCTGTTCTTCACAATAATGAAAAATATTTTTTAAACAAGATTCTACATGACGATAAGAACTAAATGTACCAGGATAACGCATTGTTACCGCATGAATCACTTCTTTGCATTTCAATTCATGATTAGATGTCATAAAAATATTTCCAGGAGATGTCCCAATTAAAAATGCAGAAATATAACGAATTTTTCTTGCTTTTATTTTAGCTTCTTTTTCAATATTGCCATGTGTATAATAATTAAGATGTTCAGCAACGCCACTCTGTAATGTTTTTCTTGTTAGAAAACCACCCATCCAGCCACAACCATTTGAAGCGTTCACAATTACATCTGTTTCAGCATGTGCAATTTCCTGTCCAATTACTAAATTAATATTCATAATATTATTATACCTTGATATCTACAATTTTTGTTCCCATCCAATAAGCGAACACAAATAAACCTAGTGCAAATATTTTTACACCAATTACTAACGCTTGACTTCCATCACCTGTACTAAATGACCGTGTTAGCAAAGACATGACTAATGGCATAATTGCTAGCACATTGAGCTGATTTTTCTGTCCTGTCACCATTGTTTGAATTTCTAATTCAATTTCAATTTTATCACTAATCATATCTCTTGTTTCACGAATTACTTTTGCAACATTACCGCCTAAATCTGTAGACACTTCAAATACACCAGCAAAGCTTCTAATATCATCAATACCACTTCTTTCCGCAAAATCATTTAGCAAATTTTTAATTTCAATGCCTTGATTTTTGTAAGCCATACAAATTAAATATATTTCTTTTACGATATAAGCATTTTCGCCATGTTCGGCAATCATATCAGAATATGCACTCTCAAACGCACTGCTTGCCGTTCTGCCAACTGTAAAAGAATTACTAAGCGATTCAAGTAAATCACGGAATTGCAATCTTAATTCTTTTTTTCTATCATGAAATAATTTATTTCTATAAATTGAAATTGCTTTATAGCCTGCAACTAGACCAACAATCAAACCAACTGTACTATTATCAAAATAAACATATCCAGCAATATAACCAATTAAAAAACCTATTAATATAGCCATTAATTTCTGTTTTGATGTAAGAATATAGACTGTATAATCTGTACCTTCGCCAGTAATGCCCCTATTTTCAACAACTTGATTTTTATTAGGCTTTTTTTCTTTTTTCAAATTTAATTTTGATTCTTTTGATTTCATGTAAATCCTCCGTGATTATAAATCTTCTAAAATACCTGCTTGACGAAGCTTACCAGTATTTTGCATTTTATTTTCTGTTCTGACAAGTCCACCTGAAACATGTTCCAATGTAGATTTTTCATCTTCCTGAAAAACATAAATCGGGTTTAAAATAATTTCGCCTTTTTCATATCCCAATACTTCCGTAATCTCGACAACTTTACGGGAATGGTCACGCATTCTGGAAAGATGAACAATAATATCTAAAGCTGAGCCAATCTGACGGCGGACAGCATCTAAAGGCAGACCAGAAGCACCTTGCAAGACCATAGTTTCAAGACGAGTTAGCATATCTTTTGCAGAATTGGCATGACCTGTAGAAAGTGAACCATCATGACCAGTATTCATAGCTTGAAGCATGTCCAAAGCCTCTTCACCTCTAACTTCTCCGACGACAATCCGCTCAGGACGCATTCTAAGAGAAGATTTAATCAAATCTTTAATAGTAATTGCACCTTTCCCCTCTGCATTTGCCTGTTTTGTTTCTAGTCTTACTAGATTATTAACACCATTGATTTGCAATTCCGCAGAATCTTCAATTGTAATAACACGTTCATCAAACGGAATATAATTTGACAATGCATTCAAAAAAGTGGTTTTTCCTGAACCTGTACCACCACTGATAAAAATATTATATTTTGATTCTACTAGTAATTTTAATTTCATAGCAATTTCAATTGTAATCGAACCATAAGCAATTAATTTTTCAATACTCATAGGCGTTTTTGAAAACTTACGAATTGTAACCGTATCACCATCCATTGCAATTGGACTTAATACAATATTCACACGTGAACCGTCTTTTAGTCTGGCATCTACAATTGGGCTTGCTTCGTTAACTTCTCTACCACAAATATCTACAATTCTATGCACAATTTTCCTTAGCTGTGTTCTTCCTCTTTTTTTTCGTTCTTCATCAGAACAGTCTTTGTCATCACATATTCTTTGTTCAAGCCGGAGTACACGACCTTTTTTTTCAACAAAAATATTTTCTGCACCATTAACCATTAATTCTGTAATTTCCTCATCCATCAAAAGTGGATCAAGCACGCCAAGACCTCTGTAAACAGCAAACACTTGTTCAATAATTTGCTGTCCTCGTTCATCTGGCGTAAAATAAACAAGTGTTCCATCTGAAGCATGATAATCTCCATTTTCATCAAGCAGACTGTCTAATAAATCTGTTATATAAGACCTATATTCTTCATCGGAAGCTTCTCTATATTTTTTTACACCATCAGATTTGAATTTTGCTTTTTCAAAGTTTTGTGCATTCTCATCATGAACAGAAGAAACAATAACACCATTCTCAATTAATTCACATATTTTTTTTACAATTTCAGCAACTGCATCTATTTTGTTCACAAAAATACTCCTTTTCAAGCTTATGATTCACTATTTTCAATAATTACCTGAGAGTTTAATTTTGAAAATATATCCTTGTTAGACAAGACTTGATTAATAATACTCTGTGAAGTAATTCTTGAATTGTCATCTGTACGGTATCTTGCTAGTCTTGCAATAACTTTCATGTCATGCAAAATAGTTGTTTCGTTATTCATGCCATAATACTGATTTAAAAGCATATAATTTTCTGGCATTTCCAGAGTATCACGTTTTAATAACTCTAAATATCTTTGAATTTTAGCAAGCTTACAATTAGATATATCTGAACCAGAAGAAACAAAAACAAGCTTATCAGATAAAATAATTAATTTTTGTAATACAGCACTGACAATAAAATCAGCATCAATAATAATATATCTAAATTCTGTATACTTTTGGACTAAATTTAATAATATTTCTAAATTTTTTTCTGACATAGAAACACAATCCATAATATTTGTATAGCCTTTTATAAAAGATACTTTTGTTTTTTTATCTTTCTGAATCACAGATTTCAGCAATTTAGCAATGCCATCATCTGTGTATTTTGTTTTTAAAAATGCGACAATATCTGTAATCCCTTTTTTGTTTTCACTGGAGAAAAACACAGAATCTGACGGACGTTGTTCTAAATTAATATATAATACCTCACTTTTAGAACTAAACCAAATTGCGCATGCCGATGCCATTGTTGAACTACCTGCACCACCATGAACTGGTAAGAAAGTAATAATTTCTGTTTTCTTATCTGTCAATTTTTCTGTTTTACCTGATTTAATCACACGATTTCTCTTTTTTTCATATAACTCACAAATACTAGAATATAATTCTGAAACGCTAAGATATTTAAAAATAGTGTCCTGTTCATTGATAATTTCATCTGTATCAGAAATATATGCAAAAATAATATTAGAACTATCAATTGCTAATTCCTCTAGTTTTATGTTATTAAATTCTGCATCAAATAAAAGTACATCAAATATATCTCCTTGTACCAAATTTTTAGCCGTTTCAAGATTATCACAAACAAAAATTTGCATATGTACATATTTTTTGCTTAAATAATGCTGAAAACGTTCTAAATAATCTATATCTTTATCAAGAATAAGTATTTTCATTTTTTATCACCTTAATTTCATATTTTTCAAGTAAATAAAACAAGTAATTTTAAATTTAGACATATCTTTTGTGTATATAAATAAAAAAGGAAAATATTTTTATTTGTTATATCCAAAAAATATAATTCATGAAAAGAATATAATATTAGTAGTAGTCTCTCCTGAATATAGTATTTTTTTGTGAGAGTTCCCCTTACAATAATATTACTAATCACTTTTGCTGTATTTTCAAGAGTTATAATACCCACAATAATGTCAAGTAATGAAACATAAACATATATCCTTTCTTTGAAATAATTGCTTGATAATTTCAAGCAATTTTAGTATAATAATCACAAAGCATTACAACTGTCGCAAAATACGAACATTGACGACATGCCTTTCATTTTTCACAAAATTTAGGGAATTTTATCGTTTGATTAACAAGAATTCTGACGGTTAATTAACTTTAAGTTATCAATTTGAGCTTGTTCATACACTCTATTTTTCTTTTCATAGAAGAGTGTACATATAATTTCAGTGTTGTTTCAACAGAAGCATGACCTAGAATTTCTGAAAGTGTCTTAATATCAAATCCGGCTTTAATGCAGTTCGTAGCGAATAAATGACGAATACTGTGATAATTCACTGACGGCAGATTTGCTTTTTTAAGAATTGCCTTAAATCTTCTCTGCATCGTTCTTGGTTCAGCGGGCTGTTCTGTGCCGGACAAAAGATAGAAGTTATTCTGTTTTCTGAATATTTTGAGTAGATTCATCAGAAATTCTGGAATTGGTACAGAACGCTGAGAACTGCTGCTTTTAGGAGTATCAATTTGTAGCTTTGTCTTATTCCCTGTATGAATTCTCTGGATAGTTCTCCTGACGGTCAGAATGCTTTTCTCAAAATCAATATCCGACCATTGTAAACCACAGATTTCACCGATTCTAAGTCCTGTATATATACTCATGAGAATGCATAGAGACGTATGATTTTGATTCTTCAACAGATATCTGCAAAGCTGTTTCTGCTGATTTTCTGAAAATAATTGTGTTTCTTTCTTCTGTAATTTTGGCAGAATTACATCTGCAATCAGATTTCGGAATCTATGCACACGACTGACGTATTTTGTCATCGTTTTGAATACAATTACAATATCTGATACATATTTTGGCGATAATCCGGAGCTAATTTTTTTCTGTATAAAATCATGAATCATCTGTGCTGATAAATTCTCGTAACGCAAACCACCAAATATAGGCAGAATATGTTTATTTACTTTCATTTGATAATTTGCATAAGTGGAAGATTTAACCCGAAATTTTATCGCACAAAGCCATTCTTCAAAGAGAATTTTTACCGTTAGTTTTCCAGCGGACTGAAACTGTTGTTTGTCTGCTTTAAGTTTCAGCAGTTTTTCTTTGACCTCCTGATAGGATTTTGCATAGACAGAGCGGTATTTTGTTTTTCCGTCTTGTGCATACCCAGAAGGATAACGCCCTTCATATCGTCCATCCTTTCGTTTATAGATATTTTCTCCTCTGCGAGCCATGACATTTCCTCCTTGTGAGTGACCAAAAAATTGACGGTATATTCTATTTATCCTATGGCAAAATCACTAAACAAAAGAATGATACTTTGTGAAAATAATAGATTTTTATGGAAACGGATAAATAATCCTTGAAAATTTTATTAAATTATGATATAATATAAACAGGTGTTTCCATGTCGTCAATGTTCGTACTTTGTGACCCGAACAATTTCAGATTGTTCGGATGCTCGTTGATTTTTCAAAAATCGCAGACTTTTTCTGTTCGCCTTATAAAAATTATTTTTATGCCAAGAAATTTTACTGTTTCCACTGCAGGCAGATTATCCGTAGGAAAACTAAACAAACACATCATAATATGAGTTCGACAGAAAAAATCAGTCAAGTAGACATAAAAAGCCCTCCTGCATATTAGAATCAGAATAGACAGGGGGCTTTTTATGCAGAAATAAGTAAGCTGCTAGAGCAGAAACTAGATTGATAAGAAAATTAGTTACACTACGATGTTTAGACTGCTTTATATCACAGATATTTTTCAGAAAATCACTAACTGATTCAATCACAGCATGTTTGCGGAGTATAGTTGTCCTATTTTAAAACAGAATGCTAGGAATATCAAAAAATATTTATACACAAGAAAGTTTTTATTCTGTGTTTTAGCACAAATCAATATTTTTCAATGGGATTGAACTCAAAAGAATATAGTGGAAAAAATAAGGTTGTAACCATATTTACTGCATATTTGATAAAGCGTTTTTTTTCGATGAAATGATGCATTATCTATAGCAATCGTTGTGTCTTTTTCAACGCATGGCAACAGGCACTTTTCAAACCACATTTCGAAAAGTGCTAGTTCATTGTTTTGCTGTATTGCCTTGGTGCAATTATTTTTTTACCGAGTTTTGCAGCAAGTATACTTTTTCTCTGAAATTTTCTTCCTGATATTCCGTTACTTTTTCAGAATTTTGTTCTTTATAGCTGAGTGTCTTTTTAGTGTGAAATTTATGATGAGGAATACATGATTTCTGATACAGATCCTTCCTCAACAGATACCAGCATAACATAGAATAGCATTAATCCTGATATAAATAGTGATGACAAAATAGATGCCTTTGATGCAACATTGATATTAATATTTTCTGCGGAATATGGTGCAGGAAATATCAGCAGTTTTGGCGAATTCATGGAAAAATATCAGAATGAAAATTTGAATTAATTTGCTTTATTGTTCAAAAAAAGTCCAGCTTTTCACTGGACTTTTTTTATAGGATGAAAGGTCGTAATACACCGACCTTTTTTATAAATAATTTATAATATATTATAATAACGTAATGCCATGTTCTGCACATTTTGT
>JAAVHJ010000017.1 GCA_014799805.1 Ruminococcus sp. | reverse complement strand
ACTTTCCCGTGCAAGCTTAGATACAGATGATTTAGTACATAATAGTAAATTTACGGACTATATTAAACTGAATGGAATTGATGTTTCCAGATTTCAGAGTACAATTGATTGGAATGCGGTTGCCTCGGATGGGATAGACTATGCCATTGTTCGTGTGGGATATCGTGGTTATGACGGAGGGCGTTTAGTAGTTGACCCTACGTATGATACTAACATGAGAGGTGCAATTGATGCTGGACTTGATGTTGGAGTGTATTTCTTTACACAAGCAATTACAGAACAAGAAGCAGTTGAAGAAGCCAATCTTGTGATTTCTAAATTAAAAGATTACAAGATTACTATGCCTGTCTATATTGATATTGAAGATATTGATGCTAATGGACGCTTAGAAAAAGCAAATCTGACAATTAAACAGCGTACGGCTATTGTAGAAGCTTTTTGTAATAAAATTGAAGAAGCAGGTTATGACGCAGGTATTTATGCAAGCAAGTCTTATTATTTAGATAATCTTGACCCTGATTATTTATCTCAGAAATATAAAATCTGGCTTGCACACTATACAACAGAAACCAATTACAAAGGTGATTATCATGCGTGGCAGTATTCCGCAACTGGTAGTGTAAAGGGAATTTCTGGAAATGTAGACCTTGATGTTATGTATTCTCAAAAAGTGAAATTTTCTAAAAATGAGCTTGTGATTACTGAACCAAATGCTTCTGTAAAATTAGATTTAACTGGTGATGGGATTTTAAACTTTGAATCTTCTGATACCGCAGTTGCAACAGTAGATGCTGTAGGGAATATTTCCGGTATTTCTAACGGCACAGCAACAATTACTGCGATTTCTAGCAACGGTTCAAGAGATTCTATGCAAGTAACAGTTAATTTACCTGCAACTTCTATGTTGACTCATACTGGCATTGTACTAGATACAATCGGTGCAACAGAAATGATTAAAAATTCTGCTAATGTCACACTTGTTTCTTCTGATTCTAATATTATTACAGTTTCAGATGATGGTACAGTAAAAGCTGAAAATTATGGTGAAGCAGAAATCACAGCAACAGATAATAACGGCAATACTTCGGTTTGTAATGTCATTGTTGCACGTCCTGAAAAATTAATGGGTGACTGTAATGCAGATGGTGTTGTTGATGCCATAGATGCTACTTATATTTTACACATTGCCGCATCATTAGGCATAGATAATGATGAACGAAATTTCTCTGATGCTTATTTTGCAATTTATGATTTTAACAAAGATGGCAAAATTAATACGTTTGATGCAAGTGATGTCTTAGTGAAAAGTGCATATGAAGGTGTAGGAATTTATATTTATTAAAATAAAAAATAGTAATTAGTCTTGTCCGAAGAAATTCGGACAGGCTGATATGAAAAATTACTGTGAAAAACTATGGAGATGTATCGAAGTGGTCATAACGAGAGCGACTCGAAATCGTTTAGTCGACTAATATCGGCTCGTGGGTTCGAATCCCACCATCTCCGTTATATTAAAAAAAAAGACTGATTTTTCCAGTCTTTTTTTATTATTTAAAAAATTTTCAAAATTTATTGAAAAAATTTAGAATTTATGCTATAATAGAAAATATATGATAATCAGAAAGGATGAATGAATATTATGAAAAAAATAATTGCTGTTGTTTCCACAGGAGCTATGTTAATACATATGTTGACAAGTATGCCTTTTATTTCTGCTGATGCTGTATTAAAAGATTCAGGGATTAATTATACAGAAAGCACAAGTTATACACCTGAACCATGTGACTGCGGTTATACATCCTCTTTATGGATAAAAGCAGAGCCAAATAAAAATTGGTCTACCAATGTCACGCATTATTCTTTATTATTAATTGGAATTGGTGCATATTCTTCTGGTATGAATGCTAGTAATACAGATTATGATTTTGATGATATATTTTTTGAAAGTCTTGAAAATACGTTACAATCAGCAAGAACAAATAATGTTACAGTTGGGTTGCGTTTTCGTTATGATGATAACGGTACGACCAATCCAGAACCGAAAGATTTTGCACAAGTATTAAAGCATATTCAACAAATTGGCGATAGCAAATTACTTGAAAAATATAGTGATGTGATTTCATTTGTAGAAACTGGATTTGTCGGGAGCTGGGGCGAACAATGGGGCGGAAAATATACAGACTTGTCATCAAAAGCACAAGTGCTTGATAAATTTTTGTCAATAGTACCTGACCCAATTCCAGTACTAATTCGTACACCAAATACATTCCGTCAATGGTTATCTGATTACTGTCATATTGATACAACACCAGAAAATATGTCTTATCAAATTGCAGATAAAAATCTCGCAAAAAAAGCGTCTCGTGTAGGGCTTTACAATGACGGTTATATGGGTTCTGATTCAGATTTAGGAACATATTCCAACCGTGAGGGGGAAACAGCTTGGTTAGCAACAACTTCCTCTTATGGCGGAGAATTTTCTGGCAGTGATGAATGGAGATTAAAATATACCACTTGGCAACCAGAATATGCTTTAAAAGAAATGTATTATACGAATCTTTTAAGAATTAATGGCAATATTTATAAAACACACAAGGCAACTGCAAGTTATGACACACAGGCAGAGGCACAAGCCCGTCTTGATGAAATTAAAAAATTATATGCTGATTGTGGACTATCCAGCTATGATTATGCTGGGACAATCACACAAGAAAACGGCAAATATATTGCAAGCTGGAATTGGATAGGCTATGATGATTTTACATTTGATAAAAATTTAAATCAAAAATTAGGTGTATCTTGTGATAATAGTGCTTTTTATGGGCAAACTGTTTGGCAATTTATACGTTCTCATTTGGGGTATCGTTTTGTATTACGTGAAAGCAAAATAACAGATTCTGCAAATGCAGGTGATATGCTTGAAATGAATTTTACTGTTGAAAATACAGGTTTCTCAAATGCACCTTGCGATAAAGAAACAGAAATTTTACTTTCAGATGGCGAAACTGTCTTTACTTATACAACGGATATTAATGCGAGTGACTGGAAAAGTGATTCTAGTAATCCTGTAAAAATTTCTATTCCTCTGCCTAAAACAATACATGGTGGTAACTGGAATGTATATTTGCGAATTTCTAATTTGAATACAGATGCAAAATCTGATACAAAATTCTGTACCGTATTTGCAAATGAGGATATTATTTATGATGAAAATCTTTGTGCAAATTACATGGGAAATGTTAAAATTTCAGGTCAAGAAGAATCTAAAACAGAAACATTACAAGACGAAAGACCAACAGGTTTTTATTTAGATTCTGAAAAACAGGTCATTACAGAAAGTGAATCTGTGAATTTATTAAATGCTGGATATGATTTTCAGGAAGATGGACATTATGGATTTACATTTATTTATAAAATGGACGGTGTAACAGCTCCTGTTAGTCTTGGCAAATGGTATGCAGGTTTCACTGTAAATGGCAATAGCTATGGCAGTGCTTATACAACTTATGGCTTAAATATTCGCAATCAGGAAATCACAGAAAATGGTATTTATGCTATGTATGTGCCATTCTATGGCTGTGCCTTTAACTGTACTGATGCAACAGCAGGAACAAGCCGTTTGACAAATTTTTCATTTAATGACAGCAAAAATTACTGGAGTGCGGATACTTATACGAAACTAAACGGCGTTACAAATGCAAGTATTACACCAATTGCTTTTTTAGAGGGAGGTTCACAGAATTATGATATTACATTTCATCTTGATGACGGCGATGTAAATTATACAGGAACAATTGGCATTGAAGATAAGCTATCACAGACAATAGTAAATCAAAAAATTATTTCTGTGTTATCACTTTTTGATAAAAAAATTCCAGAAACTGTTACAGATAAAAATGGCAATACCTGTAAATTTATTGGATTTACAACGACACAAAATGACAAAAGCACTTTAATAGATGAAAATTTTCCTGCTATTGGAACAATTGGATTATACCCATATTATGAAATTGACAAAGAACATACAAATTTAAATGCTACAACAGAAACTCTTACCAATGGACATGATAGCAGTAATGTTTATTATATGACGAATTCTTCTAATAAACAGGCAACTGTTGGTGATGGCGGAATCTGGGAAAATAACAGCGGTTTTTCTTCAGGAACAACAGTTATCATTCCGTCACAAGTAAAAGATAATAATATGCTATATACTGTTTCAGAAATTGGTGCAAATGCATTTGCATCCTGTGTGAATCTTGAAGAAGTGATGATTCCAAATACTGTTACAAAAATAGGCGAAAATGCTTTTTATCAAGGCACGAAAATTTATGTATATTCTAATAGTTTGATTGCGGATTCTCTTAAAGAAGCAGGCTATACGGTTGTCAAAATGCCTATTGTTTCTGATAGTAATATCAATGGCGATATTAACGGTGATGGCGTTTTTGATGTATCAGATGTTATTGTACTGAAAAAATGGCTACTTGCTAATTCAGATACAACACTTGCAAACTGGCAGGCAGGTGATTTTAATCAGGATAATATGTTAAATATTTTTGATTGGTGTTTAATGAAAAACGCTTTGTTAAATCATTAATTTTAAAATAAAATAAAAAATTTCCTTATAAGACAAATATGCATATAGAATTAATGCCTTTTGGAACTGCTTTCGAGCTTATTTTAATTATTAATTCAAGTTTTATTATATAATTGATAGCTTTGATTCACCATTTATTGAAGAACATTTTCCACGGATTCTTCAATGACATCTATTCCCTTTTCTTCAAGCAGCTTTCTTGCTTCTTCTGAAATAAAGCCTTTTGATACCTTTACTCTTTTCAGAGAAGTCATATCTGCCAGACCAGAAGCATCTTCTACATAGATACTGTAAAAGCCAAGTTCTTCGACATTATCAAGAACCGAAAAACACGAACTATCTCTAAGAAAGAAATCCAATTTCTCTTTATCATTGCCGTTTTTTTCTTCGGCAATGATAAAGCCGTCTGCTTCTGAACTATTCAAGATAAGTTCCTTTAAATCACCGCAGTCAGCAACGCTCTGAAGGTTCTTAACAGAAGAAGCGGAAATTATTATCTTTTCAACGGTACTGTTATTAATATCATTAAAATCAGCTTCAGAATATGTAAAACCCAAATATCTAAGGTTCGGTTGTTTATTTATCATACCGATACCGCCTCCAGATATTTCTTCCTTTGACCGAAAAACTTCGAGCGTTTCAAGCTTTTCAAACACTATAAGCTGTGAAAAGCGGTCGTCAGTAGCGTTAGCTGCAATCATACTCTTCATCTCCGAGCATCTGTTCAGTTCTTTGATATTTACCTCATCAAGAAACACGTCAATGTTCCCAGTTTTTCTTGCGACAAACGATTTTTCAAGATAAACATACTTATCTCTGAAAACCAGTCCAGCAGTACCAAGGATAACCACAGTTATCATAAAACACAATACTATTTTCAACTATTTCTTCATTATAATTATTCTCCCTCGAAAAACTTGATTGTGAAAGTTTGTAAAATTCCGATTTGTCTTACTAAAATTATACATCAAGATGCGTTATATGTCAATAGAAATCCTATATGAGTATCGCTCCTATAGGGAAGTTTTTTATAAGCAAGTCACTTGACTTTTTTTGTAAACTATCGTATAATAACTATGTTATAGAAAAAATCTATAACTTGTTAGAGAAAAAAAGAATTATGCAAACAGCAGGTTTTATGTTATAATAAATACATACAATTCAGATATATTTTATAGGAGATTACTAACATGACACTAACGCAATTGAAATATGCAATTACTGTTTCAGGAGAACATTCGCTGAATGATGCAGCAAAAAAATTATATATCGCACAGCCAAGTTTATCCTCTGCAATTCATGCACTGGAAAAAGAAATTGGCTTTGCTATTTTCATTCGCTCTAAAACTGGTATTACACTCACAACGGCAGGAGCTGAATTTATTGGCTATGCAAAATCTGTCATAGAACAGTATAATATACTAGATGCAAAATATCTCTCACATGCAAATCTAAAAAAATATTTTAGTGTATCCATGCAACATTATACATTTGCGGTAAGTGCTTTTGTCGAGTTAGTGAAACAATATGATGTGAAAGAATATGAATTTGAAATACATGAAACTAAAACTTATGAAGTAATTGAAAATGTGAGAAATCAAAAAAGTGAAATTGGAATTTTGTATTTAAATCATTATAATCAACCTGTTTTAACAAAAATATTTGCAGAATTTAGTTTGCATTTTGTACCACTGTTGGAATGTAATATTTATGTTTACATGTGGAAAGGGCATCCGTTAGCAAATAAATATCAAATTTCTTTAGAAGATTTGGATGAATATCCATGTTTAGGTTTTGCACAGGGTGAACATAATTCATTTTATTTTGCAGAAGAAGTATTAAGTACTTATCAGTATAAACGTTTTATTCGTGCCAATGACAGAGCAACTATGCTGAATTTAATGATTGGTTTAAATGGATTTACATTGTGTTCTGGTATCATTTGCGAAGAATTAAATGGAAAAGACTATTGTGCAGTGAAATTAAAATCAGATGAAAAAATGACAATTGGCTATATTATGCAAAAAAATGCTATATTAAGTCCAATTTGCGAAAAATATTTGCAAGAAATTGCAAAATATCAAAAGGAGAATTTTTAGCATGAAAAGAAAGATTGAAACAAAATGTTTGCATTTAGAAGAAGATGATGGAAAAAATACGCATTATGGAGCAATTAGTTATCCGATTTATCAGACAGCAACTTATGCACATCTGGGAGTTGGAAAAAGTACTGGTTTTGATTATTCCCGATTGCAGAACCCCACAAAAGAACATTTAGAAAAAATTGTTGCATCTCTTGAAAATGGTATTTCTGCATTTGCATTTTCATCTGGAATGGCTGGGATTGCTTTATTAATGGAAATTTTTAAGCCGAATGACCATATAATAGCTGATTCAGATTTATACGGCGGTAGTATTAGATTATTCAGAAATATTTCTGAAAAAAATAAAATTCAATTTACAAATATAGATTGTTATCAAGATAAAATAGAAGATTTTATTAAGCCTAATACAAAAGCTGTTTATCTTGAAACCCCAACAAATCCTATGATGAATGTCACTGATATTCAAGCTTTGTCTGAAATTACAAAAAAACATAATTTATTATTAATTGTTGATAATACATTTTTGTCACCTTATTTTCAGAATCCGCTTGATTTGGGTGCAGATATTGTCGTACACAGCGGAACAAAATATTTAAGTGGTCATAATGATACATTAGCAGGCTTTTTAGTCACTAACAGAACAGATATTAAGGAAAAATTTGAATTTTTAATCAAAACGACAGGGGCAGGGCTTTCACCTTTTGACAGTTGGCTGATTTTGAGAGGCATTAAAACGCTTGGGATTCGTATGGAACAATCACAGAAAAATGCCATTCAAATTGCCAATTGGCTGAAAAATCAAAAAGCTGTTACAAAAGTAATTTATCCAGCTCTGAAAGAACATCCAGGGCATGAAATTATGAAAAAACAAGCCAGAGGATTTGGTGCAATGATAACATTTCAGCTTGAAAGCAAAGCTTTTGCTTTATCAATTCTGGAAAAAGTCCGTATGATTAAATTTGCAGAAAGTCTTGGCGGTGTCGAAACGTTAATTACTTATCCAACAACACAGACACATGCTGATGTTCCGCAGGAAATTCAGGAAAAAAATGGCATTACAGATAGTACTTTGCGTTTATCTGTTGGCATTGAAAATATACAAGATTTAATCTATGAATTAGAAACAGTTTTTCAGGAAACGGAGCGTGAATTATATGCCTGAGAGAAATTTAAATTTTGATAGAATTATCAATCGTAAAAATACAAGAAGTCTGAAATATGACTTTGCGAAAAGACGAGGTATGCCAGAAGATGTATTGCCGTTGTGGGTAGCTGATATGGATTTTGAAACTTCATCTTATATTGAAGATGCCTTAATTGAACGTGCCAGACATGGCATTTTTGGCTATAGCGAAGTGCAAACAGAATATTTTGAAATTGTTTATCACTGGATGAAAACACATCATAATTGGAATGTGCAAGAAAATTGGCTTGTGAAAACGCCTGGCGTTGTATTTGCACTTGCAATGGCAGTGAAAGCTTATACACAGCCAAATGATAGTGTTTTAGTACAGCTCCCCGTGTATTATCCATTTTCTGAAGTGATTCAGGATAATAACAGGAAAGTCGTTAGTAATACGCTTTATCTTGGTGAAGATAATAAATATCATATAGATTTTGAAAATTTTGAGCAAAAAATTATTGATAATAAAATTAAATTATTTTTCTTGTGCAGTCCGCATAATCCTGTTGGCAGAGTCTGGACAAAAGAAGAATTAATTAAAATTGGTGATATTTGTGTCAAGCATGGAGTCACTGTTGTCAGCGATGAAATTCATCAGGATTTTATTTTTCAGGGCAAGCATCAGGTATTTGCAAGTTTAAAACCAGAATTTGAGAATATTAGCATTACTTGTACTTCACCAAGCAAGACATTTAATTTAGCAAGTATGATGATGTCAAATATTTTTATTCCCAATCGTGAGTTAAAAGCAAAATTTAAAAAACAGCTTGATGGTGCTGGCACTAGTCAACTTAGTGTTATGGGGCTTGTTGCTTGTGAAACAGCTTACAGCAAAGGCGAAGAATGGTATCAGGCTATGCTTGCCTATGTTGCAGAAAATATTAATTTTGTCAGGCAATATGTGAAAAATAATCTTCCTGATGTTACTATGATTGATACAGAAGGAACTTATCTTGTGTGGCTGGATTTCAGAAAAACTGGTTTCAGTGTTGACGAATTAGAAAATCTAATTATTCACAAGGCGAAACTCTGGCTGGATAGTGGGAAAATTTTCGGCAAATGTGGCGAAGGGTTTCAGCGAATTAATACAGCTTGTCCAAGAAGTATTTTAAAAAAAGCTTTAGATAGAATCAAAAACGCATTATATGCATAATTTGTAATTTAAGGGAGTGTAGTATTTATGAATCAATTTATGTTTAAAGGCAAATTCGGCTTAGAGCGTGAAACTCTTCGTGTAGATAAAAATAATCGCCTTGCACAGACATTGCACCCATTTCAAGATGAAAATTTATCAAGAGATTTCTGCGAAAATCAGCTTGAAATTATTACACCTGTTTGTAATAGCATTTCAGAAGTAATGTCTAGTCTTGCAATGCTTGATAAAAAAGCAAGAGAGATTTTAAAGCAAAATGATGAATCTTTATGGTTATATAGCAATCCGCCTTATATTCAAAATGATGAAGAAATTCCAATTGCAAAGTATGATGGCATGTTATCTGCAAAACATGATTATAGAATCAGTCTTGCAAGACGTTATGGCAAACGCATGATGTTATATTCTGGAATTCATTTTAATTTTTCGTTCTCAGAAGAATATTTAGAAAACTTAAATCAAGAAAAAAATCAAGCTTATTTCAGATTATCCAAACAAGTCAGCAAATATAGCTGGTTGCTTGTTTTGCTGATGTCTGCAAGTCCTATGTATGATTTATCTTTTGATAAAGATAATGCAAGTGGTATGGCATTTAGTGGCTATTCCTCTATGCGAAACAGCAAAAGAGGCTATTGGAATCAGTTTATCCCAGAATTAGATTATTCCAGTTTAGCAAGTTATATTAACAGCATTCAGAATTATATTAAAAAAGGCATTTTATTTTCAGCAGGAGAATTATATTTGCCAGTCAGATTAAAACCAAAGGGCGAAAATTCCCTGGAAAAATTATTAAATACTGGCGTTGACCATATTGAATTGCGTATGTTTGACTTGAATCCATTAGAAAAACTTGGTGTTGCACAGAAAGATTTAGAATTTGCACATTTGTTTTTAATTTATTTATTAAATTTAGAAGATTTTAATTTTACTCCAGATTTGCAGAAACAAGCAATTGAAAATCATCAGAATGCTGCTTTTTATGATATTTCTAATATAAAAATAAATCATATTTCTATTTTAGACTCTGCGAATAATTTTCTTGATGCAATGCAAGGATTTTTTAAATATATACCAGAAACACAGAAAATTATTAATTATCAGCGTAATAAATTAAATTCTCAAAGACTTTGTGAGAAAATAAAAGCAGGAAGTGAAATTTATGTGTGAACTTTTTGGATTTTCTTCTGCACAGGAAACAGATATTCGTGAATATTTAACAATATTTTTCAGTCATGGTATCAGACATCCTCACGGTTGGGGCATGATGCGTGAAAATCACAGCAAAAAAGAAATTATCAAAGAACCAGTATGTTCAGCAACAAGTCAGAAAATTTCTAAAATTATTACAGAAACGCCGAAACAAAAAATTACACTTGCACATATTAGATTAGCAACTGTTGGCTCTGTTAAATTAGAAAATTGTCATCCGTATTGTCAAATAGATCATACAGGACGCTGTTGGACGTTAATTCATAATGGTACAATTTATTCAGGGAAACAATTAATTAAATATTTATATACACAAACAGGAGATACAGACTCTGAACGGATTTCTCTTGCATTGCTTGATGAAATTAATCTAAAAAAGCCCAGAACAGCACAAGAACGCTTTCAAGTCCTAGATTGTTTTATTAGTTCTCTTGCAAAACGGAATAAATTAAATCTCATGATATATGACGGAGAATTATTATATGTTCATCAAAATATGCATGATACGTTATATTATAAATCTGAAAATCATAGTATTATGTTTTCAACAACAAAACTAGATGATACAAATTGGCAAGCCTATCCAATGACACAGCTTTGTGCATTTCAAGCAGGAGAAAAAATATTTGAAGGCACAAAACATAAGCATATTTTTGTGCCAACACTAGAATATATCACGTCTATGGACGCTATGAATATTTAAGATTTCTATTTAGGGAAGTGAAGTTATGAAAATATATCAGAAAATAACAGATTTAATTGGAAATACGCCTTTGTTAGAATTAAAAAGTATTGAACATTCTCAGAATCTAAAAGCAAAGATTCTAGGTAAACTGGAATATTTTAATCCAGCAGGCAGTGTAAAAGACAGAATTGCAAAAGCTATGATAGACGATGCTGAAGAAAAAGGGCTTTTAAAACCAGATAGCGTCATTATTGAACCAACAAGCGGAAATACAGGCATTGGATTAGCAGTTGTTTCCGCTACCAGAGGTTATAGATTAATTATTACTATGCCAGAAACTATGAGTTTAGAACGTCAAAAACTAATGAAAGCTTATGGTGCAGAAATTATATTAACAGATGGTGCAATGGGTATGAAAGGTGCAATTTTAAAAGCACAAGAACTTGCCGAACAAATACCAAATAGCTATATTCCCTCACAATTTACAAACCCAATTAATCCTGATATACATTTTAGGACAACAGGAGCTGAAATCTGGAATGATACTGACGGAAAGATAGATATTTTTATAGCAGGCGTTGGAACAGGTGGTACAATTAGTGGTGTGGGAACTTATTTAAAAGCAAAAAATTCTAATATTCAAGTCGTTGCGGTTGAGCCCAAAGATTCACCTGTTTTATCGAAAGGAAAATCAGGCTCCCACCAGATTCAAGGCATTGGTGCAGGGTTTATTCCCAATACACTAAATACAGATATTTATGATGAAATTATCACTGTTGCCAATCATTCGGCTTTTGAAACAAGTAGATTGTTATCAAAACAAGAAGGTATTTTAGTTGGCATTTCTTCTGGTGCAACTGCATGGGCGGCGATTCAACTTGCAAAACGTTCTGAAAATATTGGAAAAAATATTATTGCGTTGTTTCCTGATACTGGTGAACGATATTTATCAACTAGTATGTTTGAATAATTTTAAAAAAACGGCAGGATTTTATTCTGTCGTCAGCCTGTCAAAAGAACCTAGTAAAAAGTTAGACTTTTTTAGATGGATAAGGTATAATAGAGAAAAAGAAGAATTTTGCGTAGAAGACTTTGTAATGGCAGAACATTAAAAGCAGCAGACTTCCATCATATCTATGAACTTGTACAGCAAAAGAGAACAGTAGAAGAAATCAATATGAATGTAGCATACCGATAGTTTCTGAGGTATTCAATAGAAAAATTTACAACAGTCAGTTATAATTTTAAACATCGTTCCACAGAAGAACTAATAGAAGAAATATTTGACTGGATTCTGGGAACTATTGCAAAATATGGTTATCTGACCCTGGAAGCAGTATTTATCGATAATACACATATCAAAGCAAATGCAAATATGAAAAAAAGTGAAGAAAGAAGTTCCGAAGTCAGTAAAAAGATATGAAGAGGAACTAATGAAAGAAATCAATGTAGACGGTAAAGAACATGGAAAGAAGTCACTTTCAAATGACGACACAAGAAATGTTTTGTTTACAATGCTCTGACTACATGTGATAAACATGGATATATTCTTGATGTGACAATCAGCCCAGGAAATATTAACGGCAGCACAGCATTTGATGGACTGTATGACAGGTTGATTCTGAGATTTTCAGAAATAATCTATTTTATTATAGACTGTGGTTTCAAGACCCCATGGATTTGCAAATGGATACTTGATGACAAACGGCCCCGGTTCTTTCCTACAAAAAACCAATGTAAAAAGAAGGATTTTTTGTCCATATGAATATATTTGTAATAAATATTATGATTTGCGTCATCTGTCCTGAAAATCATGTTCTAAACTACAATACAACAAACAGAAACGGATATAGACAGTTTAAAAGTAAACTGTATCAATGTAAAACATGTCCTTCCAGAGACAGATGTACATAGAGCAAGGAATGTCAGAAAACTGTAACAAAGCATATCTGGTAAAATTATCTTGAAATAACAGAAGATATTCGTCATACCATCAGTATGAAACAATTATATGACAAAAAGAAAAAACCATCGAATGGGTCTTTTCCAATGCCAAAGAAAAATATGCTATGCGTTATACACACTATAGAGGTCTTTCTCAGAACAAAAAATGGGTTAGGATTATGAACCTCAAAAAATTTGCAAAGCACCGATGGAATGACCTGCCTTCTCCTATTATTGCTTTCTTGTTTCCACAATTTTATTTTCTATCTTTCCTATTTGCATAAATTTATCCCTGTTCTCAGCATGAGAGCAGGGTATTTTTTGATAGACTGAAATCCCTAGATTTTCAGCTAGGGATTATCAAATATTAGAACAGGTCAAATTCTGTAAAACTGCATGTATTTAGATGAGACCAACAATCATTTTCATCAATGTCAGAGAATCCACTGTGTCTACCATGCCATTTTTATCAAGGTCAGCAGCTTGCTGCTGAGATGTTGTTAATACTTTTTGTCCAAGAATAGTTTTATTCATTGCGATGACATCTAAAATATCAACAGAACCATTTTCATCAACATCACCTGCCAGAACTACAGAACGGGCAGCAGTTGCAAAAGAAACAGTAATCATTTTCTTGTAAGTTTTGCCATTGCAAGTAGCTAAAATATTTGCAGTGCCTTCTTTTACAGCATGAAGTGTGCCGTTGCTGTCAACTGTTACAATATCAGGATTTGCGGAAATCCAAGTTACAGTTTCAGCTGCATCTGGATATTCCAGAACAAAAGTTGTTTCAGTGCTTGTAATAACAATTTCTTCATTCTCTGCTACACTATAATGATAAGAATCTAAAACTGTTACATTGCAAGCTAAAATATGATTGTTTACAAAAGCCTGAATTTGGCATTCACCAGAGGAAATTGCAGTTACAACGCCATT
>JAAVHJ010000016.1 GCA_014799805.1 Ruminococcus sp. | reverse complement strand
TAGAGAATTTGACACAGAAAATAATTGCTATATCATGGGAATATTAAATATTACACCAGATTCGTTTTCAGATGGCGGAAATTTTAATAGCTTAGATACTGCATTGAAACATGTTGACAGAATGCTAAAAGATGGGGTAGATATCATAGATGTTGGCGGAGAATCTACTCGCCCTAATTATACTAAAATTTCAGAACAAGAAGAAATCACTAGAATTGCACCTGTGATAGAAGCAATAAAAAAAAATTTTGATATTCCTGTATCGTTAGATACTTATAAATATAAAGTCGCTGAAGCAGGTATTCAAGCTGGAGCTGATTTTATAAATGATATATGGGGCTTAACATACGATAATGGCGAAATGGCTCATTTAATTGCAAAACATAGCTTGCCTTGTTGTCTCATGCATAACAGAACCAATATGAATTATTATAATTTCATGAATGATGTCCTAGATGATATGAAACATATAATTTCCATCGCACAAAAAGCAGGCATAGAAAAAAATAAAATCATTCTTGATGTTGGTGTAGGCTTTGCGAAGTCGTATGAAAATAATTTAGAGATTATTAATCATTTAGATAGTTTTAAAAATAGTCTGGGATTTCCTGTATTATTAGGAACTTCCAGAAAATCCGTAATTGGTTTGACGTTGAATTTGCCAATTGAAGATAGATTAGAGGGGACACTTGCAACAACTGTAATTGGCGTGATGAAAGGCGTTTCATTTGTGAGAGTGCATGACGTAAAAGAAAATATTCGTGCTGTTAAAATGACACAGGCGATTATGAAAGGGTATTTGCATGGATAAAATATATATTACAGATTTGAAAATATTTGCATATCATGGTGTTTTTGCACATGAAAATTTAAATGGACAAAATTTTTATATCAATGCAGTGCTTACATTAGATACTGAACAGGCAGGGATTTCTGACGAACTTGCCTGTTCTGTAAATTATGGTGAGGTTTGCGAATTGATTAAAAAAACAATGACAGAACATAATTATAAATTAATTGAAGCAGTCGCACAATCTGTTGCAACGGCGATTTTATATCATTATAAATTAGTAAAAAGTGTTGAAATTGAAATCAAAAAGCCAGAAGCTCCTATCAATATGGAATTTGGTTGTGTTTCCGTAAAAATAAAACGTAGTTGGCATACAGCTGTTATTGCACTTGGTTCTAACATGGGAAATAGCAAAGCTTATATTAACAATGCCATTCAACAGCTCCGTGAAAGTATTTATATCAGCGATTTACAGCAATCAGAGCTAATAATGACAAAGCCTTATGGCTATACAGAACAAAATAATTTTCTAAATGGAGCTGTTTTATGCAAGACAATTTATTCTCCGCACGGTTTGCTGAAATTCATGCAATCTATTGAAAATAATGCTGGTCGCACCCGTGAAATTCATTGGGGACCTCGCACATTGGATTTAGATTTGATTTTTTATGATAACAAAATTATAAATACACCTGATTTGATAATTCCTCACCCTGATATGCATAATAGAGATTTTGTGTTAAAACCTGTTGCAGAGCTTGTGCCGAATTATTATCATCCTGTTTTCAAGCAAACGATAAAACAGCTCCTGGAAGGTCTACCACATGATTAATATCATTGCTGCTGTTGCCAAAAATAGAGTAATTGGCAATGATGGGCATATTCCTTGGCATATTCCAGAAGATATGGCATATTTTAAAAATTTGACAACTGGTAATATTATCATTATGGGGCGGAAAACTTATGAAGAAATCGGAAAGCCTTTGTCCAATAGATTTCATATTATTATTTCGCATACTAAAATTTTTTCTGGTGATAATTTATTAACAGTAAATAGTCTTGGACAAGCAATTACTTTTGCGAAAAATTTTGCTAGCAATCAGGAAATATTTTTGTGTGGCGGACAAGCAGTTTATACACAAGGTTTGCAATACGCAAAGAGAATTTATTTAACAGAAATTAATAAAAATTATCAGGGAAATATATTTTTTCCAGAATTTGATTCGCAAAAATTCAAATTAATCAAACAGATTCAAGGCAAAACTTCGGGAATAAAATTTTGTATTTATGATAAAATTTAAAATTAAAATTTTTTCAATAAAATCTATTGAAAAAATAAAAAAATTATGTTATAATATCCCTGTATCTTATCTATGATTTAAAATTTAGAAAGATAACAGTATTTTAATTTTAATATTTTTTAAGGAGAAAAAAATATGAACACAGTTTCTACTTTGTTACAGCAGAAGCAATCGGGAGATAAAATCACTATGCTTACTGCTTATGATTACACAACAGCGAAAATCATAGACGAATGTGGCGTTAATTCTATTTTAGTTGGCGATTCACTGGGAATGGTCATGCTAGGTTACGAAAATACATTGCCTGTCACAATGGAAGACATGATTCATCATACAAAAGCCGTTTCCAGAGCCGCAAAAAATGCTTTTGTCGTAGCAGATATGCCGTTTATGTCTTATCAGGTAAGCGTTCAGGAAGCAGTAAAAAATGCTGGAAGACTTATTCAAGAAGGCGGTGCAAATGCTGTAAAGCTTGAGGGCGGAGCTGAAGTCTGTGATAGAATTACTGCGATTGTAAAAACTTCTATTCCAGTTGTGGCTCATCTTGGTTTGACACCGCAATCTGTCAATGCGTTTGGTGGCTTCAAAGTGCAAGGAAAAAATCTTGCACATGCAAAAAAATTAATACAAGATGCTTTAAACATTCAAGAAGCTGGTGCATGTGCGGTTGTACTGGAGGGAATCCCTGCAAAACTTGCGGAAATTATCACAGAAAAATTAATCATTCCTACAATTGGTATTGGTGCGGGAAATGGCTGTGATGGACAAGTGCTAGTATATCAAGATATGCTGGGACTGACAACAGGGCATATTCCAAAATTTGCAAAATGTTTTGCTGATGTGGGGAATCTTATGCGACAGGGGATTCAAAATTATATAACAGAAACAAAATCAAAATCTTTTCCGTCACAGGAGCATATTTATCACATAGATGATGAAATCATGAATCAACTTAAGGAGAATTTTTAAACATGAAAATTGTAAAAACAATTGCAGAAGTACGCAGTCAAGTCAAAGAATGGAGAGAACAAGGCTTTACAATCGGATTAGTTCCCACAATGGGCTATCTTCATGAGGGACACGCAAGTTTAATTGAAGCGTCTTGCAGAGAGAATGATAAAACAATTGTATCTGATTTTGTGAATCCTATGCAATTTGCACCAACGGAAGATTTAGCAAGTTATCCACGTGATTTAGAACTTGATTCTAAAATAGTAGAAGCTCATGGCGGTGATTTGATTTTTAATCCTGAACCAGAAGAAATGTATCATAAAAATTTTTCTTCATTTGTAGATATGACAGTATTAACACAGGAACTTTGTGGACTAAGTCGCCCTACACATTTTAGAGGTGTTTGCACTGTTGTGACAAAGCTTTTTCATATTGTCAAGCCAGACCGTGCCTATTTTGGAAAGAAAGACGCTCAGCAATTGGCTGTGATTCGTCATATGGTAGATGATTTGAATATAGATATAGAAATTATTGGTTGTCCGATTGTGAGAGAATCAGACGGACTTGCCAAAAGCTCCAGAAATACGTATTTAAACCAGTCAGAAAGAAAAGCTGCTTTAATTTTATCAAAAGCAATATTTTTAGGCATGGATATGGTCAAAAATGGTGAAATCAATTGCAGTAATATCATAAATGCAATGCAAAATTATATCAATTCTGAACCACTTGCAAAAATAGATTATGTGAAAATCGTAGACTGTGAGACAATGCAACAGATAGAAATAATTGACCGTCCAGCACTCTGTGCAATTGCAGTATATATCGGCAAAACAAGATTAATTGATAATTTCTTTACAGAAGATATATAAAAGGAGTTAATAAAATGCAGTTATCTATATTAAAAAGTAAAATTCACCGTGCAGCGATTACACAAGCGGAGCTAAATTATGTCGGCAGTATTACCATTGATGAAGATTTAATGGAAAGTGCTGGAATTTATGAATATGAACATGTGCATATTGTAAATATTAATTCTGGAAGTCGGATTGAAACTTATGTTATTGCTGGAGAACGTGGCAGTGGAGTGATTTGCTTAAATGGTGCGGCAGCACGTTCTGGACAAAAAGGCGATAAAATTATTATTATGAGTTATGCGAACATGTCACCAGAAGAAATTGCTTGTCATCACCCGAAAGTTGTTTTTGTGGATGACAATAATAAAATAATAAAAACTGCTGCTTATGAAAAACACGGCAAATTATAATAATAAAGCACTTCGTTATGAAGTGCTTTTTCATTAGCATAGTTTTCCTGTTTGTTTGGCGATTTGAAATAAAATTTTATTTTTCTCATTGAGAAAGCCGAATTTTTTCACACTGCAAATAATATTTTTACAAGTTTTCATTAAAATAATTGCTTTTTGTAAAGTTTGTTCTTGAATAGGTTCAAAATCTTGTTCTGTGATAACTTGCATTGCTAAGGCATTCGCAACAGGGTAATCTAAATCATGTTGATGCAAAATTCCTGCAATAAATGGTATATTTTTTCTTTGTAATTGATGATAAACTGGAATGCCAGACCCTGCACCACCAATGACAAAAATTTCAGGTTTTCCTTGCGGTTTAGGTAATTCTGGAGAACCAGTTAAAACAGAATAACTACCAGATTCAATTTCATATAAATTTTTAATATAGCTATCTGTAAAAATTTCTTCTGGTGTGCCAATTTGATAATCATGATTTGCTTTGATACAAAGTATTCTATCAGAAACTTTTTGTGCTAAATCTAATTCATGTAAAGATAGCATGACAGCAAGATTTTTTTCACGGGTAAGCTTTTGAATTAAGCCTAATAATTCTAATTTATGTTTAATATCTAAAAAAGAAGTTGGTTCATCTAATAGTAAAACTTCTGGCTCTTGACAAATCGCTCTTGCAAGCATAATTCTTTGTCGTTGTCCGTCACTGATTTGATTAAAATCTTGGTATCTAAAACTTTCCGCATGAACTAATTTTAATGCTTCGTCAATTTTTATGTTATCCTGTGCAGATAAAATGCCTAATTTTCCTGTATAGGGATATCTTCCAGAAGCAACAACATCTTCACAAGTCATTAATTCTGGTTCAATACGCTGTGTTAAAAATATCGCTAATTGCTTTGCAAATTCTTGTTCTTTAAAATGATTGATATTTTTTTGATTTAAATAAACAGCTCCTGCAATTGGGCGGAGCTGTTTCGCAATTGTTTTTAAAATAGTAGATTTCCCTGCACCATTTGCACCAATTAAAGTTAAAATTTCCCCTGCATGTAATTCAAAACTAAGATTATCTAAAATAATTTTTTTGCCATAGCCTATATTTATATTTTCAGCATATAATTTTTTCATGAAATTCTGCCTTTCCTGCTTTTATTTTGCAGCATAATCCAAATCACAATAGGTGCTCCAAATAAAGCCGTTACTGTACTAATGCTTAATTCTGAGGGAGCAAATAAATTTCTTGCTAATAAATCGCATAATAAACAAAATACAGCTCCTCCAAGAAAACAAGCTGGTAAAATAATAATAGGCTTTGCTGTTCCAAATAATTTTTTTACAAGATGTGGAACAGCTATGCCTACAAAAGAAATAGGACCTGCAAAAGCTGTGACACAGGCTGATAATAAGCTGGAAATGAAAATTAAGGCAATTCTAAAAAATTTAATATTTACGCCCATATTTTCGGCATATTCTTCACCGAATTGATAGGCGTACATAGGTTTTGCAAGTAAGCCCAATGGAATAATAATAATTAATAATAACATAATAATTACTTGAATATCCTGCCAGTCAGTTCCTGAAAAAGTCCCCATAGACCAATTATGCAAATTAATAATATTTGCATCGTTAGCGAAATTAATTAATAAATCCGTCAATGCAGAACAAATATAGCCTATCATAATACCACTGACAACAAGCATTGCCATATTTTTGACTTTGCCAGAGACCAAAAGCACAAAACTCATAGAAATTAAAGCCCCTAAAAAAGACGCTCCGACCATTGCACCAGAAGATAAAAATATATTTTGTTGCAGACAGAAAATCATAACAAAAGCAACTGTTAATTTTGCACCAGAAGAAATTCCTAATACAAATGGTCCTGCAATTGGATTATGAAAAAAACTTTGTAACAAAAAACCTGATACAGCTAAAGCACCGCCTAATAATAATGCACAGAAAGCCCTTGGCAGACGAATTAATAATAAAATTTGTCTGGTTATATTATCCTGATAATTTCCTGTGAATATCGCAAAAATTTGAGAAATTTTAACACTACTGCTGCCAGTGATTAAATTCATGATAAATAAAATTAAAAGCAATAAAAATAATATGATAAAACAAAATAAATGTCTTTTTTTCATGTTGTAATTCCTCATATTAATTTAATTTATGCATAAAATAGATTTGATTTGTATTATTATCTTCATGCAGAACCGCATAAAAATCTGCTATCATTTCAAAAGCATTGGTAGACTGTTGAAATAAATTTTGTCCTGCACACCAGACATTGCCATTCTGCACAGCTTTGCAATCGGCTAAAATACTGCTTTTTTCAAGCAATTCATCTATGCTTTGTAATTCGTTATCTATCAAGCTATTATAAATAAAAATATCTGCGTTTTTTGCAATTTCATAAAATGCTTCTGTTTGAATATTCATAGTGGATAAATTATTTTTTTCTAAATCTAAATTTTCTTCTGTGAAAATATATTCTCCTCCTGCTAGTTCTATCATATTTGAAATATAATCATTTGGTTTGCGAATATTCACATAGCCATTCGGTGAAATATAAAAAAATGCAACAGTTTTTTTCTCTTGATTCGAATCTTCAGCAACAGAATTTGTAATTTCCTGAAATAATTTTTCTTTTTCAGCAAAGAAGTTTTCAGCTTGTTCAGATTTGCCTAATAATAAGCCATATAATTTAATCCATTCCATACGTCCTAATGGATGTGATTCATAACTAGAACGTTCTACAAAAACAGGAATGCCTAATTGCTGAATTTGTTCTTTGACATCAGGGCTATGATAAATCATAGTAGATTCAATTGCAAGCTTGCTATTTTCAGATAATAATAATTCATAATCTGGTGTGCTATATTTCCCAGCATATTGTAATCTTCCAGAATCTAATGCATTTTGCACACTTGGAATTGACCAATCTTTTGTAGAAGTCAAAGCAATAGTTTCTAAGCTATCTAGACTAACAAATAAATCCATTGCAGAAGATGCAGCCAAATAGATATTTTCTAACGGTTGCTGTAAAATGATTTGATTTGCATCATGTTCTGGAATTTCCACACCCTCTGGCACAAGTAAATAACAATTTCCGTCAGTAATAGAAATTTCTGCACAGCCGTCTGAATGATATAAAACAGAAAATTGTTCTGCATAATCTAATTGCATGTAATTAGAATTATTTATAATATCCTGTTCTGGAGCTGTATTCTGACAAGCTGTAAAAAATATCAGACTGCAAAATAATAATATGATATTTAATTTTTTTATTATTTTCATCATAATTTTACTAAACTTTCTGTATCAAAATACAGTGTATAATTAATTTCATGTGGCGTACTCATAGCTGTTGTATTTGCTGAAACAGGCAATTTATAATTAAATGCCAATACTGGAATTTCAAAAACAGATTGATTATTTATAATATTAGAAATATATTTTTCGCCATCAACCAGCATGTAATCATAATTAGAACTACTCCAGATAATTTCAGCAATTGCTTGTCCATCCTGAATGCTTAATTTTACAGGAGAATTTATAGATGCTCTACCAGAACCGCCTTCTAATATCACAGAAATTTCATATTCGCCGTCTTCTAGTCCTAAGCTGGAAACAGTCGGCACAAGACTTTCATCAAAAGCTGTGATTGGCAAAGAATCAGACCTGAATAAAATTGTTCTATCATACCATTTTTGCTTATTTTTACTAAATGCAGAACAAGCAATGCCTTTATCAAGTGCTTCTACTGGAACAGTAAAAACATATTCGCCGTTTTCATTTTCTGTAAAAGCAATGTAATTCTTTTCAGATAATTTAATTGCTTCTTCTCCTGTTCCCATGAATAAATATAAATACCCTGTGCCACTCATTGTCATCGTAGCAGTCATTTTACCCATACTGACATGTAATTCACAAGAAACTATCTGAAACATTGAAGAACTAGAATTTACTTCAATATCATAAACACCATCAAGAATCATTTCGCCATCAATTGGCGTCATGCCGTCTTCTACAATATTTTCTGGTGTAACAGTCTCATCGCCTCCAGCAAGTAAATCTTGTTGTGTTGCATTATCTGTCACAGGCATTGTTGCAATAGGTTCACCTGATTGTCTGTTACAGCCAGTACAAGCCAAAATCATTAACATTCCAGACAGACAAGTGATTATTTTTTTCATATTCACAAAAATTTACATCTCCAATCCTTAAAAAACAACGGCAGGAGCAAAAGCCCCTGCTCGCTAGATTTGCTTTATTCTGCATTTGTATCTGTGATAGAATCTACAGCCGTCTGTGTATGTTCTACATAAATTTGACGAATTTCCTCATTTTCGCCTAATCCACGCAGTAAACAAATCACTTCATAGCCAGCATTTTCAAAAACAGATTTCCAAGAATCTTCTTCATCGCCTGCCATATCGTTATTCGCATGGTCACCAGAAACGACCATTAAAGGCTCTAATACCACACGCTTATAATTTCCAGATTCTACAGCTTCCAGAACCGTATCAAGAGATGGCTCTGCCTCTACTGTGCCAATGAAATAATTTTCATAACCGTCTGCAATTAATAAATCCTGCATTTTTTCATAAATAGCATTAGAATCGGCTTCTGTACCATGCCCCATAAAGCAAATTGCTGTTTCACCGTCATCATATTCTGAAGTCCAGTTTACAATTGCCTGTTCAACTTTCTTAAAATCTTCGTCACTTGTTAATAAAGGCTCGCCAAAAGCAATATGTTCAAATGCATCAGCATATTGTGCTACTTTGTCGACTAATTCCTGATATTCATAGCCATTCATTAAATGCGTTGGCTGAATGACAAGATTTTTCACTTGATTATCACAAGCTCTTTGTAATGCGGTTTCTACATTGTCAATTAAAATATTATCACGTTTCTGCACATGATTAATAATAATATCCGCCGTAAATCCTCGTCTGATTTCATAATCAGAAAATTGATTATCAATTTCTTCTTCAATCGCTCCAATTGTCAAACGGCGATTATCATTGAAACTTGTCCCAAAGCTGACAACTAAAATTTCATTATCGCCAATATTATCTTGATTTCTGATATTATCCAAAGAAGCATCTCCAGTATGATAATTTTCTTCTTCGTCCTCATCTTCTTTTTCAGAATCTATTTGTGATTCTACAGGAGCGTCTGTTTCAGCATTTGTGGAAATATTATTTTCCACATCTGAACTACTTTCTTCTGGTTGATCCCCACAGCCTGTTAATAGTAATACAGACAGACCAAGCATAAATGCAAGTAATTTTTTCATAACTTCAACCTTTCTGTTTCAGAAAACAAAAAAGGCACGAAAAAATTTTTATTTCCGGTACAATCAAAATCTCGTGACCTGAAATTATTATCATAATTTCCGTACCAGCAAAACGGCAGGTTTCCTGACTTATGTATCTTCATGAAATAACAAAGCCTTCCCAGCAATAATACCAGTGACTTCACGCAGATTTCTCTTTGCAAAAAATTATTTCACTCCACAATCACAGTGACGAGTTCGTACAGAAATTACACCTGTTTCCCTTTTACCTTTCGACATTGCAAAATATTCTGCAACCGAAAGCACCGTCTGCTTTATTTAGTTTTCAAAATTCAAATAATTCATTTATGCTAGCTAACATGATTTTATTATAACAGTAATTTCAACAAAATGCAAGTATTTTTTTTATTTTATATAAAATTATACAGAATCAGCAATTTATTACACTTTTAGGCATGATTTTTGTTAGTACATGCAATTTATTCTGGTAAAATTCTGTTGCATAGCCACAAGCATTTGGAATTTGATAATCATAATAATTTTTTTCTGGAACTGCAAATTTTTCTAAAATTGCCATAATTGTTCCACCATGTGCAATAATTGTCATATTTTCATGATAAATTTTTATTAAATTTTCAAATGCTTTTATTGTTCTTGCTTTAAAATCTTCAGGCAATTCACCATTCGGAAAGCAAGCTGTGCCATTACTGTCAATCCAATGCTGATAATCTGGATTTCCAGACAGCTCCAGATAATTTTTATTTTCAAAATCACCAAAATTGCATTCCCGAAAATCTTCACAGATTTTAATTTCATGCTTTGGAAATAATATATTTGCAGTCTGGACACATCGCAACATAGGACTTGTAATTAATAAATCATAGCATTCTAACATAGATTTTAGTTTTAATAATTCTGATATGCCCTGTTCAGATAATACTTCATCTGTTATGCCAATATAGCGTTTTTCTAAATTTCCTGCCGTTGCACCATGACGGATAAAATTAATTTTCATCTTGTATTATCACACTCGCATCAATATTTGAAATTTCATAGTTTGAAATAAAATCTGCATTTTGCCATGCTATAAATTTTATAGACTCAATAGAGGCAAAATCTTGTATTTCAAAAATTTTATATTCTGGCATTTCTATCACAGGTGAAGGCATAATTTTTTTTTGAGATTTTAACAAAAAATATTCTTCTTTCAAAAATGGTATGAGACATAACAATGGAATTGTTGTAAACGAACAATAATAATATCTGAATTCTGCATAGACAGGTGTTGCAATCATCAATGTCAGAAAAACACCAATGATTGGCATAAAAATTAATAAAAATGATTTTCTTTTCTTCAAGAAAACTGCACCTGCCATAAAAACAATAAACCATGTTGTCAAGCCTACACTCCAGAATAAACCCCAGTACGGATAAGATTTGTAAGCTTCTCGCCACTCCTGCATAAAATTACTTTGATTTTGGGATAATTTATTTTCTTTTTCCATATCAAAACCAGATCTTGAAAATTCACTGGCATAAACCCAATATTGCACATCAGGGTACCAATAGCCATAAGTCTGGTCAAGATAGGCATATAAATAGCTTTTGGGATTCTGTAAGCCTAAATTTATCCAAAGCTTTAAAAATTCAAATTTATGCTCTGCAATAAATTCCTGATTATCTGTTTCACGAACAAGATTTTTAATAGAATCAGAAATTGTGGAATAATAATATTCTGGAATTTTAGAAATATCTACAACTTGTGCTAATAATTCTTCTTGTTCCTCTGTGAGTTCTGCATTATCCCGAATACTGCGGGCAATTTGCTGTGCAGGAATTGACAAAGACTCTATCATGTCTGGCTGTGTGACATGCAATGCATGATAAACAGGATATTTAATAATTAGAGCAAGAATTAATGCAGATGTTGCCATTACAAGAATTTGCATTTGTTTTTTTGGCAGAAAATAAATAAATAAAAATAGTAATAAAAATACAAATGCATATAACCCATTGCTTCGGAACAGACAGGTTCCAATGCTGAAAATAAAAAACATGATAATTTCAAATTTTGGTATTTTTTCTGTGCCTGTTTTACAATAGGCAATCATTCGCCATAATGTCGTTGCAAGTACTATCATGATACCACCAAACCAGATATCTTTCCACATAGTAACACTATACGTTCCATGATAGGATGGAATTGCATAAAATAAAACTGTCATCACAAGAATAAATTTTTTTAAACCAGCTTCATAGAGCGTTAAAATGAAATATGCAAAAGATGCAGATAATAAAACTGCTTGACAAATGCTATAAGTCGCAACAGACAGTGTTGCATTGCCATGAAATAATAACTGCCCAAGTGAATAAAAAATTTTAATCATGAACGTATGTGCAATAGGATGATGATTTGATAAATCTTGTAATCCAACGGCTTGACGCATTTCCTGATTAGAATCTGTTGTTACGTCTCCAGGAAATAAATATAAAAAATATGGCAGCCAAGCAAGCAATAAAATTCCCATTGTGCCAAAAAAGACAAGCAATTTTTGTTTACAAGTGGGGGCAGCATGTTTCATATTGAAATCTGTAACAAGAATTTTTTTATATAAATTGACACAAATTCCCATGAAAAATAGGAAAAATCCTAAAATATAAATAATAGTTTTGAAACATTTTTTAGTTTCTGGTTCTTCCCAAACAAAGCGACATTTTGCAAAAAAACAAAATGCTGTTAAAATCAAACTGCAACATGCTGAAGTCAGTAAAATATTTTTTTCACGAATTGCAAAAGCTTTTTTATAAACTGGATATAGCAAGATTAGAAAAAACAATGCAAACATATTTGATGTTTTTAGTTCTAAATAATACGTAAAAGCCGTACCTGTCAAAAGAGAAGCTATCAACGGCAAATATGTTTGATTTTTAGAAACGCTCATAAATTTTGTCCCCTTTCCTCAAGCAAAGCTTTATAATATTTTTCAGAGTATTGCAAATAAATCTCAAAATCCTGCTTATTTTTTTGCACAATACAGCTTAGAATCATGCCTGCAAAGAATGAAATTAATGCAGACAGAAACATAAAACCACAGACAATTAACGTCGGAAATCTTGCAACTTGTCCTGTTCGCAAATACTCAATCCAGACAGGACAAAAGAAAATACCTGCAATTATCACAAGAATTATAGAAATATAACTAAAAAATAACATAGGTTTATAATTTTTATATAATTTTGCAATTGTTAATAATACTTTAAAGCCATCTGAATAGGTATTTAATTTAGATTCACTTCCCTCTTGCCTATCTCTGTAATGAATCAAGACATTTTCTGTTGACATGTTTTTATCAATCGCATGAATACTCATTTCTGTTTCAATTTCAAAGCCTTTTGATAATACAGGAAATGTTTTCACAAAATGAAAACTAAATGCCCGATAACCTGTCATAATATCTTTAATATCAGAATGAAAAAAATGATTAATGCAATAACGCACAATGCTATTTCCAAAATTATGAAACGGTCTTTTATTTTCTTGAAAATATGTGGAAGATAATCTATCTCCAATGACCATATCAATATTTTTTTCTAACACAGGTAAACATAATTCTCTTGCGTGTTCTGCTGGATAAGTATCATCTCCGTCTACCATGAGATAACATTCTGCATCAATTTCCCGAAACATACGTCGAATCACATTGCCTTTCCCTTGCTGATGTTCTTGCCGGACAATAGCTCCAGCTTTTTTAGCAATTTCCGCTGTATTATCTGTAGAGTTATTATCATAAACATAAATGACAGCTTCTGGAAGTTGTTTCTGAAAATCTTTTACCACTTTTTCAATTGTGCTAGCTTCGTTATAACAGGGTATTAACACTGCAATCTTGTCAAACCTGTTTTCAACACTAGACTGTTTTTCAACTTGCATAATTCTTCCTCCAATTTTAATTTTATTTTTTTAGAAAAAAATTTTTTCTTCTGTTATTATAACAATGAAATCATAAATATATTGGCATTAAAAAAATGAATTGAAAAAATTCTATATTTTGGTCAAAAAAAATAGATTTTTTTGTTAAAAATAAACAAATCACATCTGACAAGTTTATTACATAAAATAATATTAATCATTTTAATATTAGAAAGGGTTTTTTTATGGCAACGATTAGCTTATGCATGATTGTCAAAAATGAAGAACGTGTATTAAACCGCTGTCTTGCTTGTATAAAAAATATTGTCGATGAGATAATTATTATTGACACAGGCTCACAAGATAATACAAAACAAATTGCTATGCAATATACAGATAAAATTTATGATTATTTATGGCAAGATGATTTTGCTGCTGCAAGAAATTTTTCATTTTCTAAAGCAACTATGGATTATCAAATGTGGCTTGATGCAGATGATATCATTAATCCTGAAAGTCAAAAGCAATTAGTCGCATTAAAACAAAATTTAACTGCTGATGTTGTGATGTTGCCTTATCATATTGCTTTTGATGAACAAGAAAATCCAATATTTACATACTATAGAGAAAGAATTGTAAAACGTTCTAAAAATTTTCGCTGGTCTGGTGCGGTTCATGAAACAATTACACCATCTGGAGAAATTCTCTATGCAGAACCCGCAATCTTACATAAAAAATTATATATCAATGATGCTAATAGAAATCTAAGAATTCTTGAAAAATTATTATCTGAAAATAAAACACTTAGCACACGTGATAAATTTTATTATGCCAATGAGTTATTTTATCATCAAGAATACCAAAAAGCAATTCAGGCATATATTAATTTTTTAAAACAGCCTGATGCTTGGATAGAAAATAAAATTACAGCATGTCAAAATCTTGCAAAATGCTGTTTAGAATTTCAGCAATCAGAAATTGCTTTACAAGTATTATTGCAAACTTTTCTATATGACCATCCTCGTGCGGAAATTTGCTGTGATATCGGAGAAATTAAAATAAAACAACAACATTATGAAGAAGCAATTTTTTGGTATCAATCGGCATTACATATTCCTTTTTCAAACGAAAACGGCGGTTTTTCACAGCCTGATTGTCATGATTATATCCCTTATATGCAATTATGCGTTTGCTATGATAAATTAAAGAACTTTTCACTTGCGAAATCATATAATGATAAAGCAGGACGTATCAAGCCCAAAGACAAAAGTTATTTATATAATCAAAAATATTTTCAAGAAAAGCTGAAATCTAATACAAACTTGACACGGGAGAGTGATAAATAATGGCTATGTATCCATGTTCAGAATGCGGAAGAAAACCTGAATATATGCCTTGTTGTCCACCACCACAAATTATTTGTGGAGGAATAACTGGAGCAACTGGTCCTACTGGCATAGATGGTCCCACTGGTCCTACTGGCCCTACTGGAGCAACTGGACCCGCTGGTGCAACTGGAGCAACTGGACCTGCTGGCACTGGAGTAACTGGACCTACTGGTGCGACTGGAGCAACTGGTCCTGCTGGAGCAACTGGACCTGCTGGTGCAACTGGAGCAACTGGACCTGCTGGCACTGGAGCAACTGGACCTACTGGTGCGACTGGAGCAACTGGTCCTGCTGGAGCAACTGGAGCAACTGGACCTGCTGGCACTGGGGCAACTGGACCTACTGGTGCGACTGGAGCAACTGGACCTGCTGGAG
>JAAVHJ010000015.1 GCA_014799805.1 Ruminococcus sp. | reverse complement strand
CTCTTTAGTAGCACGGATATAGATTTCAAATTCGCCAGCGTTCTGAAATCTTCGCACCCAGATAACCGAGGTTGCATCATCAATAATGGCTGTTTTCTGATATTTTTCACCGTCAAATTTCCAAACATATAAAATTATGTTAAACACCCCCGTACAACTCCACAGTTGCAAAGATAATTTTTACAAAATCAGCTCCATCAGCCGTGAAAGTAAAATTATTGATTCCAGTAGCAAGCTGAATCCATGAAGAACCAGCTTGCATAGAACCTAATAAATTAATTGTTTCTCCGTCACGAATCAGAGAAATATTTTTTTGTCTAGATTGCATATTTAGCGTGATTTGGTCATTTTCTTGAAATTCGTAATCCAGACCGAAAAACTGTTGTGTTGCTACGTTATAGATTTTCAAGTCTGAAACTTCTCCAGAAATAGAAATTGTTAGAATCACACCACATGTAGTGTCACCATTATTTAAAATACTACATAAAGGCAAATTTCTTTTCTCTGAAAAAGGTATTGGTTCTGTGATACAAAATGGAAACTCAAACAAACGCATAATTTTTGACAGCTCCGTATATAGCGTTTTCAAGCTTTCAAAATATGGTTGCGGACAAATAATAGAAATTTGTATTTGTTCCTGTTCTACGAATAAATCACCGTCTAAAACTTCAACATAGCCTTTTATTTTTACATCACGGTTATAATTTTTAAAATATACAGTACAAGCCGTTTTCAATGGAAAAATCTTATATAGCCGTTGGCGATTTGTTTCAATATCGCCACGCAACAAAATATCGATTACAATATTTCGCATGCCTACTTTAGAAGAATTATAATATTCGCCGTCAGATACACCAGAAGAAGTATTCACAGTTGTATCAGGACGTGTTAATCCACTAACACCAATCACAGCATAATTCGTTTCATCATTGGTTAGCTCAAAGATTTCGCCCCTTGTGTTTTCAATTTTCAGTGTAAACATGTTTATCCTCTCTTGACAGCACGAATTAAATTCTTGGTTTGACGATAAATTTCAGAACGTGACAAGGCTTTAGGGCTTGTATTGTTTTGTGTAAAGTTGTAGCTGTTATTAACAACATTTGTGCCTGTATTTTCGTAAGCACCTACGGAAACAGCAATATTTCTTTTTATTTCTTCTGCTAATAGCTTTGAAAGCATTTGTAATCCTGCTTTGTTGCGTTCCAGTGGAATAATCGCTTCTGAACCAGCTTCACCAATTTGTGCAATTGTTGGCTTGCTAACAATACCACCTTTTGCAAGTTGCGGAATCTCTGGCACTGTAAATCTGGAAACCAAATTTTCAAACGGTCTGAATCCAGCAATATCTATGGTTGAAATTCTATCAAGTGTATCATTAATCGCATTAAATGGAATCGCAATAATGGTGTTAATTCCTCTAATCAAGCCATTTACGACATTTTTAAATGCTGAAAGAATCCCCTTTTTGATACCTGCAAAGACTTCACCACCAGCAGAAAAAATATCTTTTACTTTTTGCCATGCAGTGGAAAATTTATCATGAAACCAGTCCGCAACGTGTGCAAAAGTGTTTTTTATGCCGTCCCACGTCTTGACAGCTCCATTTTTGATGCTATCCCAGCCGACTTTGATAGAATCCGTGAAATCATTCCAAATTTTTTTTACGGAATCAATTATGCTGTTCCAACCGACCTTAAAGCTATCCCATGCATCTGAAAAGAAACTTGATATGGTTTCCCAACCAATTATGATAGAATCTATGAACCCTGAAAAAGTGGACTTAATAGATTCCCACAAATTAATCCAAAAATTGCGAAATTTATCACTTTTGTTCCATAGCACAGCAAAAGCTACTACGAGTCCTGCGATTGCTGCGACAATTAGCCCCACTGGATTGGCTAACATTGTCGTATTAAGAAGCCCAAAAGCCTTTGTAATAGTGCTAAGCCCTGTTGTAAAAGCTGTAATAATGGCTTGCTTATTGATGATTAGCATGAACGTACCAACAGCAGTCGCTACGCCTGCAATTGTAGCCATAAGTTCTGCACCATGGTCTACAACCCAATTCACTGCATTTTCAATCACTGGATAAACGACATCAATTTTTTCAAGAATTGTGTCCATGACTTCGCCAACTTTTTCGGCAATTTTTCTAAGAGCTGGTTCAAATTTTTCATAGATTTCAATTTGAATGGCTTGCAATTTACTGCCTAAAATGGTCAAATCGCCACCGAGATTATCAATCATAGTGTCAGCCATGTCTTCTGCAGCACCATCAGANTTGTAGATAGCTTCCGTCAGCTTGTTATAATCTTCTTCCGATGCGTTGATGATAGCCAGCATTCCAGCAAGATTCTGTTTGCCAAAGAGGACAGAGGCATTCCTGAGCTGTTCTGCTTGTGTCANTCCTTCTTCCGACTGACTCAATTCGTTGATAATGTCATCCGCATCACGCATATTCCCTTCACTGTCAATCAATTCCACATTGACAGCACTCATAGAAGAACGCAGGGCATCATAGACTTCTTTCAGGGATTTCATACTGCCATCGGCATTTGCAAANGCAGTTTCTCCTGTTGCGACAGCTTTCATTGTNCCTTGCTGTGCCAGAGTCAAAGCTTCCTGCGATTCTNCAAGGGCATTTTGTGCAGAAAGCTGTGCATTCTGTGCATCTGTCAGNTGNGTTTCTGCTTGCTCCAGTTTCAACATAGCAGACTGTGCCTGTGAAGAATNTTCNCCATATTTGGCAACNGCAGTGTTATAGGNAAGCTGTTTCTGCTGTAAATCAAAAGTNTTGTCAGAAACTTTTGAACCAGCTTTCTGCAAGGTATCAGCGGCTTTTTCGTAAGCTTTCTGTGCTTCTTCCACTTCTTCTGNGTCAATGACGTTNTTCATTTCTGTGATGGCAAGTCCNAGCTGNTCCATTGCAANTGCTTGCTCGTCTGTAGGGTCTGCTAATCGNGAAAGTGAGTTTTTCAGGGCNTTGCCAGACTGAGAACCCTTGATACCTGCATTNGCCATCANNCCTAGACCNAGTGCNAGATTTTCNACTTTNCGNTTTGTGCCNTCTGCTTCTTTTCCGAATAATCCAGCAACGGTTGCAGAATANTTNAAAGANTCTCCCATAATGGAAACNTTNGTATTCGCATTGGCTGATGTTTTTGCCATAACATCTGCGAAATGGCTTGCATCTGAAGCAGAATATCCCATTGCAGTCAATCCATCTGTGACAATATCAGCAGTGAGAGCCAGTTCTTCACCAGAGGCAGCGGCAAGGTCAACAATGCCTTTATANCCCTCTAAAATTTCTCCTGATTTCCANCCAGCCATAGCAGCATAGTTCATGCCCTCTGCCACTTCTGTCGCTGAAAATTTAGTCGTTGTTGCAATCTCTTTAGAATAATCTCTTAAATCTTGCATAGCTTCCGACATCTCAGAAGTGTCATCTGAAAGCTGTTCAACNGTNTANCCAAANGTTCCNGCAACTTGTGACATNGCAGAATCAAACTCCATGCCGACTTGTCCAGTCTGCACAACCATTTCTTTTAACTTNTCAATGACTAAAGTTAATGCTTTTGCTGCNAGATTTTCCAAAGCCTTGCCAAAGGCACTTAATCCGCCGCTTGTGGTTTCATCAGCACTGTCNCCAACATCTTCTANNGATTCNTCAAAATCATCTGCTGCTTTTTCNGCNTCACTTAGCTTAGTGCGGTTTTCTTTNAGCTCCCCAGANAGTTCAGAAATTTTGTTNGCAAGCTCTTTGGCTTCCTCACTTTCTTTNCCCTGTTCAGCAGCGACATNGGCATATTTCTGTTTCAGGTCATNAAGCTCTGTCTGCTGTCTTTGCACTTTTTCTGTCAGTGTTTCTGTGTGGTTTTGTAAGCTTTCCAGTGCAGACTGGTATTTGCTAACCTGTGCTTCAGCATTTTTAACAGCCGTGTCNTGNTTNATNATTTTNANTTNNANTNCNTCTGCTGCTTTNGTNTTNCGTTCNTGTGCTGCTTCNGCNTCTGTNAGCTGTTTTGCATANGCTTTNGCTTCATCACTGGTNTTNCCNTANGTTTNNCANGCNGATTCATATTTCTGCGTGAGTTCAGAAATAATNTTTTTNCCATCTTCTTGNTTNTGNTTCANTCTGGNAAGTTGTTCTTTTAACAGCTCCAGTTTNTTNTTTTCNGNTTCNACAANAGTTTCNTGNTGNTTNATNTTNGCTGNTAANCCATCTGCACTGTCTGCCCAGNCATCCATGCCAGCGGTTGCATTTTTAAACTCTGCTGTTGCTGTTTTTATGGTTCTGTTNGCTTCTGTNATNCCTTTTTTTAGGTCGCTAATATCGACTTTAAACTTACTAGTATAATTTTCTTCTGCCAAAATATCACCCTTTTAATACCAATCATCATTTTGAGCTGGTCGCATGATAACGCCCTTTTGCGTTTTCTTCGCTCCAGATTTTTTGGGTTTCGCTTTTTCTTCCTGTTGCACTTGTTCTGTCAATCGTCTAAAAATCAACATAATGTCATGAAATCGCTGTGAGCGTACTTTAAAAGGGTCTAATGATGGAAAACGATTACACAAATTGATGTTTATATCAAATAATAGTGCATATAAATCTTTGGTGGGTTGCCCCACCGAAGTTAGTTTTTTTCATCACCCGTTAAAGTGTTCATTTCTTGTGTTGCATAATGGAACAGTCCTCTGAATACTTCGATTAAATTCTGTATTCTTGTATGTCTGATTTCTTCGTCAGTTACACCGTCAAATAGGTCTTTCAGGAATGGTTTTAGCTGTTTAGAAGCCTTAACAATCATAGTAGCGATTTCCTTATCATCGCCCTTTTTCATGCCGTCAAAGTCTAGTATATCTAAAACATCTTCTACAACGCCAAAACTAAAATCAATCGTTTCAGCTTTGTATTCTTTTACTACTTTCCTACCCTCATAAATCTTTAATGTAAGTTCCATAAAAATCCTCCTGTTAATCAATTGCAAGGCTGATTTTTAAAGCCTCATCGACTTTTTTCATATCCTCTTTGTCAAGTGTGCAGATATATCCTTTCAGCCTTTTGGTTGAAATAGTTCGGAGCTGTTCCGTCAGCACACAAGATGGTTTCCAAAAATTAGGATTATGTAAATGAACGTGTGTAGGCATAGATTTTTTTATTTTTGACGTTATCATTGCGACAATAACAGTTTGCGAATTTTTATTACCAATGTTGTTCTGAATCACAACAACAGGTCTAGTGCCTGATTGTTCTGAACCAATTGTTTTGTCACATTTGGCAAAGAATACATCACCACGAATAATAGTTTTCATAGCTTTTTAGTTCCTTTCTGTAAAATTTATGTAATGGGGAATAAAATTCCCCTAAAATATTAATTTTTCTTTTTTAAGCCATAGATTGAATCAGGCGTTTTGACAGTATCAAAAAAGGTATCAAAATCACATTTTCCATCACGTTCATCAAGCACAACAGCCTTTGCACGTTTTTGGTTTCTTGTAAATTTGAAAATAGTTCTGTCACCTGAGTATGTCAGCTGCTGATTGCTAGAATCCGTGCCGTCATCTTCTGTGTTGGAAGTTTCGTCTGGAATACTAAATGTGCCTTTTAGTCTCCATACGTAGCGATATGTGCCATCAGTTAGCTTGATTCTGTAACCAAGAGCAAATTTTCTTTCCACTGCTGGTGTATCTAAGAACGCCCCTGTATCTTCGTCAATATCCTTACCACTAATCCAACCTAACATAGACAAATTTAATGCTGGAACGGTCAGCGTGATTTCGTCAGAACCCTCTGAACGAATTGTAATTTTTGCAACATTGTCATAATATTTCTTAGCAGTGGAAGTTTCTACTTTCTTAGAAATTTCCGCAACTGGTGCAAGTTCCTTGACTTCCCCTACTGTATATCCTGCGGAGCTGTCAGACGTGACTTCTGCAATCACAAGATTGTCACAGCCACGAAATTCCACAACATCATCGTTTTGGCTTTGAATTTGTGCATCAGCCATTTGCATCACTCTCTTTCTTGTATCTTTCTATATAACTAGCTGTAAAAAAAGCCCCTGTATGTGTGATTTTATCTGTTTTGATGTCCGTTGGCTTTCCGCCAACAATCCAACCATGAGTTTTTAATAGTTTCCTTGCTGCTTCTGAAACTTCTTCAACCAGCACAGGATTTGTAGAATAGAAATAGACCCAAAATCCCCATACACAGCAATTTGCATTATTATCATAAAAATTTTGCTCAGAATTTCTAACATTCCAGAACGTGAAAAAGCTGTCTGGATAATCTTCCACGCTATTCAGACTGCCTTGCAAGAACACAGGGTATCCAAAGTTTTCTAGCAATTCAATCAATTCTGATTTCATTTCTTCATTGCCCTTTCAATTGATTTTTCATAAACTTCACGTTGGATTTTTTTGATTTCTTTTCTGGTGTTTGTGCCATAGATAGCTTCTTTTAAATTATTATCTGGTTCTATGCTCGGTGTTCCATACATCAAGAAAATAGAGGGCAAGCCACCAGCAGAAATATGAAATCCGACTTTTGCTTCAGCAACCATATCACCAGTCCATTCAATAATCGGCGTTTTTCGCAATGAACTTTCCGTTTCTCCAGTTTTTTTATGTGGCTTTATTGCTGTTTCCAACTTTTTTGTCACATGATTGTGAGACG
>JAAVHJ010000014.1 GCA_014799805.1 Ruminococcus sp. | reverse complement strand
GGCGAAGATTCTTCACAGGCACAGTCTGCTATGCTGAAATTGGAACAAGCAGAAACACACCTGACAGATGCACAGAATGCACAGCTTTCCGCACAAAATGCCCTTGCAGAATCGCAGGAAGCTTTGACTCTAGCACAGCAAGGCACAATGAAAGCTGTCGCAACAGGAGAAACTGCTTTTGCAAATGCCGATGGCAGTATGAAATCCCTGAAAGAAGTCTATGATGCTCTGCGTTCTTCTATGAGTGCTGTCAATGTGGAATTGATTGACAGTGAAGGGAATATGCGTGATGCGGATGACATTATCAACGAATTGAGTCAGTCGGAAGAAGGACTGACACAAGCAGAACAGCTCAGGAATGCCTCTGTCCTCTTTGGCAAACAGAATCTTGCTGGAATGCTGGCTATCATCAACGCATCGGAAGAAGATTATAACAAGCTGACGGAAGCTATCTACAACTCTGATGGTGCTGCAAAAGACATGGCTGACACTATGATTGATAATCTCGGTGGCGATTTGACCATTTTAAGCAGTAAATTGCAAGCCATTCAAATTGAAATCTATGAAAAATTTGAACCAGCTCTTAGAAAAATTGCCGAAAAAGTCGGCGAAGTCATGGACACAATTCTTGAAAAAATTGGTGATGTTTCTCCAGTAGTCGAGAATGCAGTTAATTGGGTTACAGAACATGGTACTGAAATAATGGCTGTATTATCTGGTATTGTTGCAGGATTTATAGCATTTAAAGCTGTTACAATGATTCAAAATGCCATTACTGTATTTCAAATACTTGCTGCCGCCATTCAAGCAACGAGCTTGAAACAAGTAGCATTAAATCTCGTAATGAATGCAAATCCAATAGGGCTAATTGTTGCGGCGATTGCAGGACTTGTAGCAGCTTTTGTTGTCCTATGGAACAAAAGCGATAAATTTCGCAATTTCTGGATTAATTTGTGGGAATCCATTAAGTCGGCTTTTTCAGGATTCATAGATTCTATCATAATTGGCTGGGAAACGATAGCAAGTTTCTTCTCAGATGCATGGGATGACTTTAAAGTTGGCTGGAGCAGTATAATTGACTCTGTTAAAAAAATTTGGAACGATTTCACGGATTCTATCAAAGTCGGCTGGGATAGCATCAAAAACGGAGCTGTCAAGACGTGGGACGGCATAAAAAACACTTTCGCACACGTTGCGGACTGGTTTCATGATAAATTTTCTACTGCGTGGCAAAAAGTAAAAGATATTTTTTCTGCTGGTGGTGAAGTCTTTGCAGGTATCAAAGATGGCATTCTTTCAGCGTTCAAAAACGTTGTAAATGGCTTGATTAGAGGAATTAACACCATTATTGCGATTCCATTTAATGCTATTAATGATACACTTGATAGAATTTCAACCATAGACATTGGTGGATTCAGACCGTTTGAAAATTTGGTTTCCAGATTTACAGTGCCAGAAATTCCGCAACTTGCAAAAGGTGGTATTGTTAGCAAGCCAACAATTGCACAAATTGGTGAAGCTGGCACAGAAGCAATCATTCCATTGGAACGTAACAAAGCAGGATTGCAAATGCTTTCAAAGCTATTAGCAGAAGAAATGCAAAGGAATATTGCAATTTCAGCCAATTCTTATGCAAATGCAGGCACAAATGTTATTAACAACAATTATAGTTTCACACAGCATAACACAAGCCCTAAAGCCCTGTCACGTTCTGAAATCTATCGCCAAACTAAAAATTTAATCCGTGCTGTCAAGAGAGGATAAACATGTTTACACTGAAAATTGAAAACACAAGGGGCGAAATCTTTGAGCTAACCAATGATGAAACGAATTATGCTGTGATTGGTGTTAGTGGATTAACACGTCCTGATACAACAGTAAATACAAGTTCTGGTGTATCTGATGGCGAATATTATAATTCTTCTAAAGTAGACATGCGAAATATTGTAATCGATATTTTGTTGCGTGGCGATATTGAAACAAATCGCCAACGGCTATATAAGATTTTTCCATTGAAAACGGCTTGTACTGTATATTTTAAAAATTATAACCGTGATGTAAAAATAAAGGGCTATGTAGAAGTCCTTGATGGTGACTTGTTTGTAGAACAAGAGCAAATACAAATTTCTATTATTTGTCCGCAGCCGTATTTTGAAAGCTTGAAAACGCTATATACAGAGCTGTCAAAAATTATGCGTTTGTTTGAGTTTCCGTTCTGTATCACAGAGCCGATACCTTTTTCAGAGAAAAGAAATTTACCTTTATGTAGTATTTTAAATAATGGTGACACTACATGTGGTGTGATTCTAACAATTTCTATTTCTGGAGAAGTTTCAGACTTGAAAATTTATAACACGGCGACACAACAATTTTTCGGCTTGGATTACGAATTTCAAGAGAACGACCAAATTACACTAAATACACAATCTGGACAAAAAAATATTTCTCTGATTCGTGATGGAGAAATAATTAATTTATTAAGTTCTATGCAAGCTGGTTCTTCATGGATTCAGCTTGCTACTGGAATTAATAACTTTACATTCACGGCTGATGGAGCTGATTTTGTGAAAATCATTTTCGCTACTATAGAGCTATATGGGGGTGTCTAGCCTGATTTTATATGTCTGGAAATTTGACGGTGAAAAATATCAGAAAACAGCGATTATTGATGGTGCAACTTCGGTTATCTGGGTGAGAAGATTCCAGAACGCTGGCGAATTTGAAATTTATATTCGTGCAACCAAAGAATTATTTAAATTATTCACACAAGAGGAATTACTAATTACAAGGCATGATATTCCAGAAAGTGCTATGATTCCAGAAAGAGTAGAATTAACAACGGATTCAGANAATGGCAATTATTTGATTATTTCTGGAAAATCTGCTGAAAGTATTCTCNGNAGAAGAATNATTCCNAGAATCACAACTTATAGCGGAACAGTAGANGTATGTATTCGCTATCTNGTNGGTGTGAATCTNATNACTTTACCCAATANCAACANAANAAAAATNAAATTATTAGAATTTTCAGAAGCTCATGGCTATCCAGAAACAATTACGAAACAAGTCACGGGTAAAAATCTATTAGAAACGATTTCTGACATTTGTGTAACCTATGGATATGGCTTTAAATTGTCATTTACAGGAGAGAAATTTATTTTTGATGTTTACAAAGGCATTGACCGAAGCTTGCACCAATCTGAAAATCAGTTTGTGATATTTTCACCAGAATTTGAAAATATTGGCAATACAAGCTATATCTATGACAAATCAACACACTACAACTCCGTTACAATTGCTGGTGAGGGAGAGGGTAAGGACAGAAAAATTTATACAATACTAACTGACTTTGCAGAAGCAAAAGAGCTTTTTCTATATGAAAAATGGATTGATGCCAGAAATACGTCCTCTAATGCTGAAGATGGTGAGTTAAGCGATGAAGAATATGAAAATATTATGACACAACAAGCCAAAGAAGAACTGGAACAATGTAAGCCGACAATAGAATTTAGTGGTGAAGTTCTGGACACAGGGCTATATAAATTTGGTGAGGATTATTGGCTTGGTGATACAGTTTCTATTGTCAACGAGTTCGGCATTTCTGGCACAGCAATTGTTACAGAAATCACAGAGGTGGAAGATGAAACAGGTTACAAGCTTACACCAACTTTTTCGGATTGGAGATTAGACGAATGATAACATATGGATTTTTTGACAGCGTTGACGGCGATAGAAAATACAATGCTGATGATATTTCTAATTTCTTTTTGAAATTAATTTCTGATGGTGTATTTGCAACTCCTGCTGATTCAATGCAGGTACAAGAAGTTTCTGGTATGACGGTGAAAGTCTCAGCAGGTTGGGGCTTTATCAAGTGTAAGTGGATTAATAATGACAGCGATTTATACCTAACATTAGATGAACCAGACATTATTCTTGACAGAAAAGACAGGATTGTTATGCGACTGAACAGAGATACCAGACTAATTGAAATTGCGATAAAAAAAGGCATACCTGCCGAATCTGCCTATACAGCTCCACCAGAGCTACAACGTGATGAAAGCATATGGGAGCTTTCCCTTGCCTATATCAATGTAGAACCAGATGCAAAAAATAGAGGTATCAGGCAAATGGATATTAGCGATGAACGTCCTTATGAACACTTATGTGGCTGGGTAACAGGAAGAATTCAGGAGATAGACACGACAAATCTGTTTGCACAGTACGATAATGCTTTCTGGAGTTTCTTTCATGCTATAAAAGAAACTTTTGTGCCGAATGCAACATTAGTTAGACAACTATCCACAAGCTACATCACAACAGCAGAGGAAGAAACTACAATTCCAATAAAAAATGAAGAATATAACCCATATTTAGATACATTGAATGTCTACATTAATGGTATGAAATTAATACCAGATATTGATTTTACTATTAACATCTCAAAAGACGGATTTCATAGCATTACATTAGTAAAAGAACTTGATGTTATAGGGACACCTGTAGAATTTGAAATATTAAAAAGTATCTATGCCGAAGATGTAGAAACAACATTGACAGAACTGGCACGACTACAGCGAAAAATTTCCGAATTGGAAGAAAAAAAATTAGACGAATCGGACGCATTTTTACCTTATACGTATCCCGACATAAACGGTGATGGTTTTATAGATACAGCAGACGCAATACTGATTTCAAGATTTTCTTCTGATTCTGGTTCTGGAAGTTACACAAACGATAAAAAGGGCTGGACAAAATTTGCAGAAGAAAATGGACTAAATGCAAATATTTTTCCAGATGTCAATGATGATGGTTTTGTAGACGCAGAAGATGCAACACTGATTTCAAGATTTTCTTCAGAAGTTGGAGCTGGAAACTACACGGATGATAAAAACGGTTGGAATACCTACATGTTGAAAAACAAGTTGTCCAATTTACAAGAAGCCTTAGAAAAAGTTTCAACTAGACTGGCTGATTTGGAAAAGCAGTTTGTTCCGATTGTAGCACTCACACAAGAAGAATACGATACTCTGGAAGATGAAGAAAAGGACGAAAAAATACTTTACATTATTAAAACATAGGAGTGATGAAATGGAAAAGCTGATAAAAGAGTACNAGGAACTATATCGNGCTATTGCTCGTAGAATNTANGAATTNAAAAAGNAGTATAANNCAGAANTNCTTATGACGATGGAACGGCAAAATCTAAAAGCGAGAATTGACCTTTTGGAAGAAGAACGCTTCGACTTAGTGCAGAACATACACGACATGCGGACAAGATTTTCATAGATAGGAGTAAAAAAATATGCTNAAATATTTAATTATGATTGCTATTGTNGTTGGTCTGGCTGTATCAGATTGGCTGACTGGNAANATCAAAGCACATATNCATAATGATTATAAGAGTTCGGTNATGAGAACTGGACTTTGGCACAAAGNGAGTGAAATTTTAATCATGACAACTGCTTGTGGCTTTGAATTTGGCATTGAAAAACTAAGCCAATATTATGAAAATGCAATCATTGGTGAAATAACTGGATTAATTACAGCAGGATTTATCTTTGTTTATATCATTTTTATGGAAATTATCAGCATTTTTGAAAATTATGCGGAAATTAATCCCCAAGCGAAATGGACAAGCAAGCTTATCAAGAAATTAAGAAATTTTAATGGAGACTGATTATCATGTACAAAGCTAAAAGCAAGCAATAACAAGTATTGAAAAAAAATAATAATATCAACACAAAATATTTGATGCAGATTATGGTCGACGCAACTAATGATATTTCAGAACCAAAAGAGAATTGGGCAAACAGAAGTAGTGCATTTATCATTGATATACTAGGTATGAAGTTCTTAAATTACAAAGGCGAATGGGTCAAGGGACAAGTACATTGCTAGTTAAACAGTGTCGTTGCAGTCACATCAAAAAGCAAAAGCCGACTTCATATCGTATTGGGATGCGAGTTGGGTATGGTTTATATTTAAATTGTTACACTTCACTTTAGGACACATATTTAAAGTGAACCTTATATCGACAAATATGGGTAATATAGAAATAGCTTTATCTGTAAAAACAGGATAAAGCTATTTTCTTTTCAGGTGATTGACTTTTTGGGGGGAGGGTTTGGTATAATATTCAGCATAGGGTAGGCTTTCAGCTCGCTCACGAAAATCGGAATATATAGAAAGTTATGATATGTCGATGAAAAGTCAATCTGTTCAGCATCTCACAAAAGCTCTTGCTTATTTTCACCAATATGGATGGATAGCTTCTATGATAATTATTGTTGAAATCACCGATTCGTTTTATTATATTGGATTAACTTTAATCATGTATAGTCTATGGACAGTAACTGGATATTTATTGAAATAGAAGCATATATTTTGCTCTTTTCAAGATGCATATCATAAATAAATGACTCCAAATAACATAAATTGAATTAATGTTCATAAATCTGATGTATATGTTATTTCAGTGCTATTTTTTATTTTCGGATGTCTTTTAATATCTTTTACGAAATAAAATCTATCATCAAATTCTGGTTAATCTTTTCAAGCAATTCCAATACTCCTAGCTATTGGCACACCCATATTTCGTTCCGCATAAGTCAAAATTCAACTTCTGCACTATTGTATAATAACAGAAAAAACGATAATTGACAAAAGCATTATGTTCCCTCTGAGAACATAATGCTTTTGCTTTAATTGGAATGAAGCTAAATCCATCATAACTGATAATGTTACATAATTGTGATTTGATTAAATAAGAAAAATATTAATTTTCGTCAAATTTCACTTCGACTTTTTCATTGAAAATGGCACTAATAAGTGAAAGGGTAAAACAAGCACCTTTGAGAGGAGGAATCCCCATGAATAACGGTGAAAGTAGCTACCGCCGTTTCCTTGCGGGCGACAATGAGGGACTGCATGAGATCATCTGCACCTATCGAGCAGGATTGATACTGTATTTGAATAGCTTTGTGCAGAATGTTCACACTGCTGAGGAGCTGACCGAGGACACTTTTTTAGAACTGATGATAAAGCGTCCCAAATTCTTAGGAAAAAGCTCATTCAAGACATGGCTCTATGCGATCGGACGTAATATCATGGCGAAATACCTCCGAAGTCACACAAAACTCAGCGTCGTTCCACTGGAATCACAGGAATACCTTGCTGACGAGGAAAATATCGAAAGCAATTACATAAAAAACGAACAGAAGCGTATGATGCATCAGGCTTTGCACCGATTGAAACTTGATTATCGGCAAGTACTGTATCTCATCTATTTTGAGGGATTCAGCAACACTGAAGCAGGCTTGATCATGAAAAAATCTGATAGGCAGGTCAGAGATTTGCTGTATAATGCCAAAAAAGCATTAAAATCTGAACTACAAAGGAGTGGCTTTGACTATGAAGAATGACGATGAGATGTATAGGAGCATACTCTCCAGATATGAGGAATATCAAGAGAAGAAGAAAAAGCAGATTCGTACGATCAGACGGACAGTGCCTGTATTAACTTGCTTTTGTTTTGTTATGATGTTCGGTCTTGGGTATTGGGATAACCTTGAAAAACTCCCCAATGTTCCGATCAGTTCGGATATCGTTGATGATTGGTCAAAAGAACCCTCTGAAAACACAACTCCTGTGGATATTGCAGATACAACAGAAAGCCGTTCGGCAGATCAGCCAATCAGCACTGATGCAGCATCAACTACTGTATTGCCTGATAACACGGAAACCGACAGGAGCGCTACAACAAGAACAACTCAAACCGTTACAACTGCGGTTTCAGTTGATGATTCAGGACAAGAGAATGAACAGGAACCTATGGAGCATAGGGAAACGGGGACGCATGTTACAACTGCTCCTATTTCTGAAATGAAGCCAATTATGGAGATTCAGACTACTGCTCCAGTCATACAAACACAACCTGTCTCCGAAATACAGACAACTTCACCTGTGCACACAACTGTGGAATCCCCTAATACAATTGTTACCGAAACAGAGCCTGTCGGTGACGATGATAGTAGATTGCTGTATCCTATTGGGAAACAGATCGATATCGAAAGTTATAAAGCTATGGCAGCCGCTTCATATATGATTTACAATGACATTGAAACCTCTACAACAACTTTCGAAGGGACAGCAACAATGCAGACTACTGCAATGATTTCATCTGAAACGACAACTACAACGGTTACAACAGATGAGCGACAGACGGCTCTTGAAAAACTGGCTGAAAAAGAACACAGCATGATTGGCGAATTTCAGAGGGAACGGGCAGTGATCCTCGGAGAGCTTTCCCCAGATACCAAAAGAATCACGCTTAATGAGGTCATCGAAATCATTGAAAGCTCAAGTACATATGATGAAATCTGTAAGAAGCTCCATGAAGTACAACCATATGCTGACTATTATGGCGGAAGTGGTGTAACTCTCGTTGAATATTGGTTTGATGATAAAGGGTCAAAAAAGATCTTCCTGATTCTTGAACAAGAAGATGTATTCTACTATCATTTTAAGGAGACTGATAAAATATATTCTTAAATCACATATGCAAAGCGATCAGCATATGACACATTATTTTTGAAAGGATGATTACTATGATGAAAAAGAAACTGTTATCTAGCATTGTCGCAAGTGCATTCTCTATGTCGCTTTTAACAAGTATAGGCACTGCTACAGCTTCAAATCAGGCTTTTGAGGTTGCTGACCATGATACTTCGACAGAAGAAGCAATCGAGCAAACCACAACTGTCACAACACAGCCTACTGAAACTACCGAAACAACAACTACCGCCATAACAGTTACTATCTCTGAACAGCAAGCTGCTCTCGACAAACTAGCTGAAAAGGAAAATGTACTGTTTGGTGAATTTCAGAGAGAAAGAGCAATTATTCGTGGTGATCTTTCTCCCGATTCCGGTAGACTGACCCTTGACGAAGTGAACGAGATTATCAGAACCTCTGACTCCTACGATGAAATCTGCGAGAAGCTGAGAAAAGTACAGCCTTACGCTGACTACTACGGCGGTAGTGGTGTTTCACTTGTTGAATATTGGTTTGATGATAAAGGTGTACAGAAAATCGTTATGATTTTAGAGCAGGAAGATATTTTCTATTCTCAATGTGCAGAAGATGGAACGCTCAGGGAGTATCAGGTGCTTTATCCTGTTGAAAAGCAGGTAACCCATGGTTTTGGTTCTTCCCTTTCTACTACTGCCTCTGAGGAAGAGCCAATCGGAACGCAAACAACTGAGCTAACACAAACTACAACCACAACAACTACCGTAAGTCAGCCGATAGATGGACAACATGCTGCACTTGACAAGCTGGCAGAAAAGGAACATATTTTGTTTGGTGAGTTTCAGAGAGAAAGAGCAGTTATTTCTGGTGAGCTTTCTTCTGATGCATCAAGACTTACTCTTGATGAAGTGAACGAGATTATCAGAACCTCTGACTCCTACGATGAAATCTGCGAAAAGCTGAGAAAAGTACAGCCTTACGCTGACTACTTCGGCGGCAGTGGTGTATCTCTTGTTGAGTATTGGTTCGATGATAAGGGCGCACAGAAAATTGTGCTTATTCTTGAACAGAAGGATATTTTCTACGCTCAGTGTACGGAAGATGGATTTCTCAATGAATATCAGGCACTTTTCCCTGTTGAAAAGCAGATGAATCTTGAAAACTATAAAACTAAGATAATCGGTTCGTACATGATCTATAATGATGTTGACGCTTCAGGAGATATCAATAGTGACGGAACAGTAAGCGTATCTGATGTAGTTATGCTCCAAAAGTGGCTGTTAGCTATTCCCGATACTAACCTTGTTAACTGGAAGGCTGCTGACTTTTGCAAGGACAATAAACTCGATGTATTTGACTTGGTCTTAATGATAAGAACATTGATCGGGAATTGATGATGATTAGAGCTTATTATCCTATCTGCACTGTACGGATATAAGCATAAATACTTTCTTTGTGGGAAAAATCAGATGATGCCACACCTGTGAAAACAGCCTTGCAGGTGTCAGTAGCTCCGATATGCACAGCAAGCTCTCAGAAGCGCTCTGAGGGCTTGCTTTTTCATTGGTTAGTTTTACAAGCTCGGTCGACTCTGAGGGGCATTTCCG
>JAAVHJ010000013.1 GCA_014799805.1 Ruminococcus sp. | reverse complement strand
TGTCTTGGAAGCTAGTAACCCTACCAGAATTGCTGCAATTGCCATAATCAAAGCCATACATAGCATTTTTGCACCAGTAGACCAAAGATAATTTGTCTGTATTTGTTCTGTATTAATTCCACAAAGTTCATACTGTTCACTTGCAAATTGTTTTGCCATAGAAAAAATAATAGAATCTCCAAGTGAAGATATTTTTTCTGCAAATACATTTCTAATATCTAATAATAATCTATCACTTGTAATATCAACCCCTAAATCTTCCATAATTTCTTTCATGGATTGAAATTGTTCTATCTGTTCAGGTGTCATTGTACTGGAATCAATTGCTGACATATCTATATTAGAAAAATTAGAAAAATCTAAATTTTCAAGTTTTGCATTTTCCTGAGAAGTCATCATGTAGACAATGGCAATTACCTGTGAAAATTCTTCATCTAATTTTTCCCATGTTTCTTTTTCTGTAGAATTCAGCTTGTAATAGGCATTGTTTGTATCAAAAAAATAAGCTTTTTCCCAGTCCGTTTTTTCAGATTCGCTTAAAAAAAGCTCTATTTCTTGAAAACCATTTTCTGTGAGATATTCAGGAACAGCGTGTTCAATTCCTGCATTGGAAATTCCGACATCAATTAAATTAGATGTATAATCTGGCAAAGATAAATCACAGAATGCTTGCACGATTAAAAGCAAAAATATGAATAATACATAATACCAATATTTTTTTAAATGCCGAAAAATATTTTTCATTTTCTCTCAATCTCCTTTCAAATCGGCAGACTTGCTTGCCTTTTTATTTTATGCTAATAGGGTTAGAATTTAAATTTTTGGAATAGCAGATTTTTATTTTAAAAATCTGCTATTCTTCAAGAACGTCTCTGATTTTACTGGAAATTCTAATAAATTCTTCCAGTTCTTGTTTATCAATTTTTTCAAGTAACAATTCTGTTTTTGTTATAATATATGCTCTTATTTCCTCAGCCTGTTCCATTCCAGTCTGTGTAATTTTGACTATCGTATGACGAGCGTCTGTGTCAGAATGATGTCTTTCAATCAATGCATTTTTTTCCATTGTTTTGAGTAAAGCAGCGATTCGTGCTGTGCTGACATGCAATTCTTTAGCAAGTTCTCCTGCAAGCACTTCATGATTTGTTTCTTTTAGATAAATTAAAACAAAATTCATGCCTCTTTGAATTTCATCAATCTTGTCAAAAAATGGTTTTGGACGACAGGCATATAATTTTTTTAAAAATTCTTCTGCTTCTTCTTGGGTATGCATTATAATATAGTCCACTCCTTTCAGATTTATTACTAACCCTATTAGTTATTATAGCATAAATATATTTAACTGTCAATAGAATATGCTAAAATTTGTAAAATTTGATATAATTTTTAACATCTATTCTAATATTCTGAAAAAATTATAATATCTATAATTTTTCAAAAATTGCTTGTGTTATTTTTAATTTCATGATATAATTAAAAAGTAGGAATATTTATATAGGAGGTTTTGAAACATGAGAAAAATAAAAATTTTGTTTGCTAGTCTAACAGCATTGTCATGCTTCTGTGTAAGCTGTTTGCCAATTACGAAACAGATTTCATCAATGTATTCTGTGATTGCAAATGCAGAAGATACAGAAGAAATTGTTACTTCAGGAACGTGTGGAGAAAATTTAACTTGGAATTTTGAAAAATCTACAGGAACGCTGACAATTAGCGGAAATGGTGCAATGACAAATTATACAGGTACATTTCCTTGGAGGGATTTGCGTCTCAATATTAAAAAAGTTATTTTAGAAAATGGTGTAACAACGATTGGAAAATATGCTTTTTCCTTTTGTTATGCTTTAGAATCTGTCATAATTCCAGATAGTGTGACAACAATCGAAGAGTGTGCTTTTTGTGACTGTTCTGCTTTAGAATCTATTGTCATTTCAGATAGTGTAACAACAATTGAATTTGATGCTTTTGAGAATACACCATGGCTAGAAAATAAAAAAAATAAGAATCCATTTGTAATAGTTAATGGGATTTTAATTGATGGTAAAGCATGTGAAGATGATATTGTCATTCCAAATAGTGTGACGTCAATTGCAGAATATGCCTTTATGTTTTGCGATTCTTTAACATCTGTCACAATTCCAAATAGTGTGACAACAATTGGAAATGGTGCTTTTTATGGATGTGATGGTTTAGAATCTGTTACAATTCCAGATAGTGTTACATCAATTGGAGATAAGGTTTTTAAGTCTTGTAAATCTTTAATATCTATTTACGTAGATGAAAATAATTTGCATTATTCTAGTCAAGATAATATTTTATTTGATAAAAATAAATCAGAATTAATAACATTTCCTATTAAAAATAATATTATAGAATATATCATCCCAGATAGTGTAACATCAATTACAGAGTATGCTTTCTACATGTGTGATGCTTTAGAATCTGTTACAATTCCAGATAGTGTCACAACAATTGGAGAGTCTGCTTTTGAACATTGTGAATCTTTAACATCTATTTATGTAGATGAAAATAATTTGCATTATTCTAGTCAAGATAATATTTTATTTGATAAAAACAAATCAGAATTAATAACATTTCCTATTAAAAATACTATCATAGAATATATCATCCCAGATAGTGTGACAACAATTGGAGATGACGCTTTTGAAGGGTGTGATGCTTTAGAATCTGTTACAATTCCAGATAGTGTGACAAAAATTGGAGAGTATGCTTTTCATGATTGTACCTCTTTGACATCTATTACAATTGAAAATCCAGAATGTGAAATTTATGATTTTGAATATACAATTTCTACTATAGCTACAATTTACGGTTATGATAATTCCACAGCAAAAGCCTATGCTGAAGAATATAACAGAAATTTTATTTCTATTGGAACAAAGCGTAAAAATCCAATTAAAAATATATCAAATGAGATTACATGGCAGCTACTTAGTAGGCAATCTTTGGGTTTGAATTATGTTATTATAATTATTATGTCTGGTTTGATAGCGGCAATACCTGGAATAATTATAATATTTGGTTTAGGATTAGCAACACTATTTAAAAAATTTCTAAATTTAATTTTTAATAAATAAAAATTCCCCCAAGGATTATGGGGGAATCTTTAATTATTCNACNTGTCTGCCTAAAAACTGTGCNGCTGCATTTACAAGGCTTTTCTGNGATTCAGAAATNACTTGTTGNTTATNATTATNTAAAAATGCAACNGCNCCTGTNACATCNCCTGATGATAAAATNGGNAAACATGCNAAAGAACTTTGTTCTACACCCTCTACNGCNTAAAATTGNNTNTTTTCATCTTCCGCAAAATATTGTTTTCTNTTNTCCATGAGTTCTTCNANTTCTGGNGAAACTCTGCGTTCNTGAAATTCTTTTTTTGTNACACCTGAAGTNGCTACNACNTGGTCACGGTCAAATACAACTACTGGACAACCTGCNAGNTTGTACATAATATCNGCNACTTGTGANGCNTTCTCACTCATTTCACCAATTGCAGAATATTTCTTGAAAATTACTTCGCCNTCATTNCTTGTGTAAATTTCAAGAGGGTCGCCGTCACTGATAACATTGACACTGANAATATCACCCTTGCTTGTGATNATTCGGGTGATTGGCGACTGAATNNTTAANTTCNCAGTGCCGTGCTTAAAATTTACCGGAGTCCCTGCCTGTTCNGTCTGGAGTTCTTCCGGAATGCCTGTTTTCAGNAATTCATCAATATCAGCTTTTAATTTGATATCNANATGGTCAGTATAAATCGTAATTTTATCCACGATAAAATCAATNTCTGCNTTAGTGAGTGCNTTTTTATTCAGGATATTATCAAAGACTTCTATTACAGTCCTTGCTGTCCGGTTCAGACTGACAATCATATTATGCTTATCAGCNGCAAGCTGTATCTGATTTTTCAGTCCCTCAATGCGGAGTGTCAGTTCGTCAATCTGTTCCTGATGNAGTTCCTCAAGNAAATCTTCACGCTCCGGATGNTTTGCCAAATCCTTGACATGCTGACGATTTAGCATTTTGATTTCTGTNTTTATNTCTTCTATCTGCTGTTCCAGTATCTGAATGACATTCTTGCTNGATGANGTTTCTGTTTTTTCTTTATCNATAGATTCCTGCAATCTTGTGAGCATGGATTCTGAATTATCACGGACTTTCNGGACATAACTCTTTAANAGTTCGTCCAGCATATCTACTCTTGTATGATGAGAAGTACAGCCTTTNATNCCNCGTTTATGATATGTTCCGCACCGGTAAGCCGGCGGTAAATCTCCTCTGCTCATGGAGAACATNGGACTTCCNCAGTCTCCGCAGAACAGATGCCCCGAATAGACATTATCATATTTCTTGACACCNCTGTAATTGGAAACNCTTCTTGTTTTCATTTGCTCCTGTACATTAGAGAATAATTTATAATCCACAATCGGCATATGATTATTTTCAAATACAAGATGTTCTGTTTCCTGTAGTTTCATGTCACCGCCATTGATTTTCTTNCGGCGGTATTTTCTCTGCCTGAGTGTGCCAATATAGAAGTCATTCGTCAAAATACTGCTGATTGTGACAATGCTCCATTCTGATTTAGACTGTATTTTATATTCTTCTCCATTTTCTTCCTTACGGATTTTTTCNGCTGTTCTGGGTGTAGGAATNTGCTTGTCTGTNAGATAATTTGCAATGCGCTTATAGCCCCAGCCTTCACTATAGAGTTTAAATATTTCCCTTACGACTGCTGCTGCCGGTTCATCAACGATAAATTTCATGCTCTTACTATTTANCATAATATAACCATAAGGCACTGCACAAATCCATTTGCCCTCTTCCTGCCTGTGTTTAATNACNGTNTTGACTTTCTTTGATGTATCTGTGACAGGCATTTCATTCACTAAAAACCGGAACTGAATTGCCATCCAGTCATCAGAAGTCGGATAGTCTATTCCGTCACCAATCGAGATAATTCTCATTCCGGCATCTCTTAAATCTTCCAGTTCAACAAGTCCCTTGCTGGTTCTTCTTGAAAATCTGGAGAAATCTTTTACAATCAGGATGTCATATTCTCGCCGGATCATTTTCTTCCGGAGTGACTGATAGCCCTCACGCTGTTCAAATGTNTAGCCGGAACGGTCACGGTCTTCATAAAAATCAAGTACCGCTTCCGGGAATGTCCTGCCGACATAATCTGCNATGATGGCTTTCTGATTCTCAATAGAAGTNTTATCTTTGTCCAGTTCTTCATCTACAGAGATACGACAGTATCCGGCTATTTTNAATTCTTCATTCATAGAATTCTCCTTTCTGTCAATGTTAAATGGAAATGATATATTTTCCATATCATCATTGTACCACACTATNTTTCAAAAGTCAACTNGTAAATCTACACTAAAATNACTGTTCAGGTATGTACAGAGTGCAGAAATTTTCTGCACTCCTAAATCTTAAAGATTCATTGTTAACAGATTTTCNGTGCAGTCAAACAGATCATCTTCTCCGGAGAGAAAGAATGCTACNCTGCATTTTTTNCCTGCCTGTTTCTGTTCAAGAATACACTGTGCAAGTTCACTCCGGTCATATTCCTGCTGTTCCTGCTGTGTCATCCACACTTCAATATAGCCCTTTTCCTGTCTGTCATAGATCTCCAAATTTACCAGCCTCCCTTTACTATTTTCTGCAACAGTTCACTCCTTTCGTTAGTATGGTTCGGATATTTCATGAATATCACATGTCAGGGAATTCTTTTTTTGTTCTGAGAATCAGTTCATCAAGATTGATTTTTCCTTTTGTCCGGCGGACATTATTTACAGCATCNTTTCTGATTCTTTCAAGTTCCTTTTCGTTTACATGGAATTTGTCTGCTGTCAGTGCAATCAGCATTTCTACTTCCACAGCATAACGGAACAGACCTTTTGATAGTTTNGTGATGCCATCATCACTTGCTTTCGCAATGCACGNTGCAAGTTCCGGGACAAGAGTTTCTGATTTTNNTGAAATATNTCTNGTNGCAANGAANANTTTCANNGNGGATTCAATCANTTCAGAACGATTNTGNTNNTCNCTTTTNNANANATANNCNTCACATTCTNTGAGTAAATCCTTGCTGATACTGATTCCGGTTCTGATTTTTTCATCACNCATTTTNATCAGCTCCGCTGGAATTNGACTGCATCTTCATGGCGAATCACTCCGTTGATTTTTCTGACTTCCTCTACGCACATGGCTCGGAGCTGAGCAATTTTTTCTTCATCCAGTTCACAAGCTGCCGCCTGAAGATGCGTGATTGCTCCNACTTCAACTGCCAGNTTGAANAGATTNCGNNTGATTCTATACTCTGAACTTTTNACNATTGCATCAATCACNGANGTNANAACNGTNGACAGATACTGTGTNGANTANTCAGAATTACTTTCCAGATAGCCAGTATAAAANTTGACTGCATTCTCAATATACTCGCTTGCTGACTTACAGTTGTNCTGTTTCATATGGGCTTCAATCAGTTCTTTTGTTTCCGGATAGAGCCAGACTGCATTTCTTTCTTTTTTNCTCATGATNATCCTCCTCCTTTGCTGTAACACAGTTTCGATTGTATCAAATCGCCTGAACTTGNCTGTTTTCGTGAATCAGGTGACTGTAACTGTAATATNTGACTTTCTTACCACCACCCGATACGAATTTTTATTATTCCCGAAATGCGGTCGGCTTTGCCGTCCGCTGTAAAGGCTGGGTTTACCCANCTTTAACCTGCAATTTTCTCTCTGTTATGATTTTTGACCTGTTTTTAGAATTTTCTGACTGACCAGAATACTTGTCAGCAATTATCTTGCTCACAAATCGCTCACGTTGGCTCGTGTGGCGTTCAGTAGTCAAATATCGAATAACTATGCTATTCTCTGAATAGGCGGCACAAAACGCCGACACTAGCCTTAATTGTCAAATCAGCAGTTTTGACTTGTCCAATATGACAACACTCATTGATTTTCCTCCATTGTCACNGATACTGGTCGTGTTTCTTCCGTTACATCTGATAAGAATGTTTTCATCTGCAAGTTGCCGGATCAACTGATTCTTTGAAATTGAAAAGTGTTCACCTTGCTCTGCACACAGCTTTCTGACTTCAGAATGAACTGTATCAGCAAGGAGATAAAATCTTGATATATCTTCCATGCCGATATAACCTTTTCCTCTCGCTTTGATTGACTCACCACGCTGTTCGACATAGCATCTGCCACTATCAAGCAAAGTTTTCAGTTTTTGAATGAACTTAGCAGTTGGATTTTCGTTATCTGTTATCTCAACAGTTTCAGAAATATTTTTCAGGAGTATCTCATCCAGTTTGATTTTATAATTCTCCGCTGCGCTGTTGTTCAGAATGGTCTTGTCACACAGGAATAGCATCAGGAATTCAAATCCGATTCTGATGTGTGCAAGCATCTCCGGTACACGATTATGAAAGGAAATATTTTCTTGTGTAAGTCTGTCCTGAAACAGTTTTCTGTTTTCAATAAAATGAGTTTTCAGCATGANCAGCANACCATTNTCATCACANAGGAATTTTTCTTTCAGCCAATCCACATAAGATTTCATCATACTGCAAAGTGTATTTTTTTCAGCAAGTGCAGTATATTTTTCTAGTTTACTGAAGTTCACATCATGTTCTTTCAGTTCGAGGATGAAATATCTTGCACAGCCGGAAACAGAAATCTCTGGTGTATACTCCGCCGTAATAATGGCATTNCCTGTCGGTGGTCTGCCTGGCTGGAGTTCTGCTTTTGTGTTGAGTCTTCCCCGTCCGATTCTGTCGCCATAGTAGCGTGACAGATTTTGTGCGATTTCTTTCATATCCTGTTCCTGATAGATACCGCTTGGGTGAAAATCATCAATACAGGTCAGTACATCTTTCAGATAATAAATATTTGCAAGGATACTGTTTGCTGTGTCATGAAATGACATTGGCAACTCAGCACTGCGGAATATTCCGAAGAATGAAAGGAACAGTGAAGCAAGTGTTGACTTNCCATATCCGGAACGTCCGACCAGTGCAGTGATNAATTTCGGTTCACAGCCTGCTGATTTCAGAAANTGATTCAGCGGAGTAAGGAATGTGACTGCAAGCATCGGGAACAGAACACGTTCCGGAGCNAATCCNTNCTNAAGCAANTCAGCAAGATATATCAGTTTGACATCATCACATGCTTTTGCAAGGTAATAATTTCTCAGTTTGCCTGTCAGTTCGACAGTGAAGTNACTTTCCTCACATGGCAGGAGATAAAAATACTCATTTCCNATTCTGTGCCAGCCTGTCTGCAAGTAGACTGTTTCTTTTTTNACATTTTCTTTTGTGTTCATGATAGCATGACAGATTTTATTCTGCACATTATGTTTCGGCTGNGGCGCACCCAATGCNCCCCATTTTATGAGTGTCCATTTCATTGAGGATATTTCCTCTGCTGATACAGTGACTTCNGGCAACTGAACACCTGATGCNTGAACTGCACTCACACGGAATAGCTTTTTCTGCTCTGTACCATCATCTCTAGTGATTTCNGCTGTCAGCACAGGAACATAATCAGCAAGCTTTACATGCTGAGGTCCATGCTTGGTCATGACTTCTTCGCATAGACAGCCATCCTTTACAAGATAAGGATAATGATACACATTTTTATGAATAAANTTAATTTCAGATTCTGTCANAAGCAATACCTCCATATTTNATACTCTCTTCTGAAAAATNTGCCAAACTGTCAAACAAANTNCTANAATGACACAATATAGNNATTTAGNAANTTATTCATTCNCCAAACAGAAACAAACAACNGNAAAACAGATTTTATNACGATTCTGNACTATTTTCAGACTGTTGTTTGCTTGTTCGGCAGATTTTTCAGGAGAGGCAAAAGCNGTTCACTTGTGTATTAAGTATAGACGGCTATGTACAATCAGATGAAAAATATTTATCATATATGTGATATNGAAAGTTNCNNCAGAGAGTAATTTTTATTTTATCATGGNACTTGACATTTGTCAATAGAAAATGTATACTATCTCTATAGACTAAACTCTATTCTCTACTGAAAGGAATTTTGAACATGGGTATNCTGGGCAANGATTTATTTGATATGGATTATGCATTTCTTCGTTTTACAGTACTGTTTTCTAATGATGTAATAGAGATTGAAGAACATAGCTATCTGCATGGAGAACTGCTGACTGATTTTCTGAATCTGGACATTTCAGAAATGGAAGTGTTAATAAAAGAACTCCGTCTCTTATATGAGAACGGAGAAGAAGAACAGTATGCTACTATTGAAAAGAAACTGTCAGACTGGATTTTCACAATTCCGTTGTATCGTGACAATGATTATCGCAGGAACTGGCTGGAAGCGAAAACAGAAATGGATACATTTGCAAACTTTGAAGACTATGAACAGCTTTATTCTGATTTACAGATGCTGGAACGATATCGCTGGTTTTTGAAAGAAGTGTTCCGTAATACTACTTGGAAAGTAGACACCAACAAATATGCATCGCTTGTCATGAACAATGGTATGGATGCATTCACAAGAGGTGTGTCCTTGGGTGCAAGTCCTTATCGTGACCCCGTGGACATCAATATTCAGTATGAAATCATGCAGTCACAAGATGGAAAAATCCGTATTTATGAAAAGATGATTTTTGAAAGTCTACTTGACTTCTTTTATGTTGACCTATTTAAAGCTATCATGAAAAATCATTGTCCGAAGTCATGTAAACTATGCGGAAAGTATTTTCTTCAGGATTCCGGACTTGCCTTTGAATACTGTCAGAATATCGCACCAAATGAAACAGAAAAGACATGCCGTGATGTAGGTGCAAAACGCAGCTTTAAAGATAAAGCAAAGAATAATCCAGTATGGGAGAGAGAGCATACAAGAAATACTATGCCCGTAAACGCAAAGGCAAAATGACAGATTCAGAATTTGCACAGTGGGTACTTGAAGCAGAACAACTTCGTGATGAAATGTTGAAACGATATGAAAGAAACAATGGGATAGATTTAAAGGAGTACAATAATGCTTTGAACAGTAAATGAGGAGTGCCTTAATAGGCACTCTAATATTAAGTATTTCATTGTTCCACGGTTTTTGCCTACTTTTACTTGACACATACCATATCAGATACCCATACCCACACAACTATTTTTATGATATTCAAGAGTTGTGGCAAGATTTTTAACATTCTGCATATCTTCCGTATCTGCATCTTTTGATTTGATTTTCAGCATTATAGAGTCGTGAATAATTTCTTTTAATATGGTTCTCCTATTCCTATAAAACAATTCATGAATTTACACCCTTATCATTTTAATTAAAGTATCTGCAATTTCAATAGCTTCCTGTTCAGTATTTTCTTTGCCAAAAGTAATCCGAATAGTTCCTTCAGCATAATCAACAGGCACATTAATAGCCTTAATCACATGGGAAACTTGTTGATTTACACTATCGCAGGCGGAGCCAGTAGAAATACATATCCCTTTTAAATCAAGTAAGTGCATAAGCCCTTCGCCTGATTTACCTTTCATAGAAATATTGATATTTCCGGGCAGTCTGTCTTTCGGATGACCATTTAAAATAAAGTCAGCATTTGCTTTACGTAAGGTATACAAAAATAATTCAGTCAATCTGTTCAGATAAGCAGTGTGTTGTTCTATTTTGGTGACATTCTTTTTTAAAGCGACAGACATTCCGACAATTGCAGGAACATTTTCTGTTCCTGCTCTCATGCCAAATTCTTGTGAACCACCGTTATGAAACGACTGTAATAATTCATTTCCAATGTATAAAAAGCCGATACCTTTCGGACCATTGAATTTATGTGCTGAGGCGGACAGCATATCAATTCTCATAGCTTTTACATCTATCGAGATATGACCGATCGCTTGTACCGCATCAGTATGAAATATTGCACCATAAGCATGAGCGATTTCAGCAAGTTCTTTTATTGACTGGATTGTGCCTATTTCATTGTTAGCTGCCATGATTGAAACAAGGGTACTCTCACATGATATGATAGATTTACGGAGTCTGTCAAGTATTTTTATCAGTTCTTCGGGTTTTACTGTTCCATACTTGTCTACAGGAACAAGCATATGAACACAGTTGGAATTTTTACAAGTGTTTAGTATTGCATGATGTTCTACCGCAGAGGTGATGACATAGTGTATATCCTTTTGCGGAGAAAAGCATTTGATAGCCCAGTTATTGCTTTCTGTACCACCCGAAGTAAAAAAGATTTTTTCTGGTTCAGCATGGATACATTCAGCAATAGTTTCTCTTGCATCTTTCAAAGCTCTTTTGGCTTTTCTGGAAAAACTGTACGGCTGAGAGGGGTTGGCATAATCTTCAAGCAGATATGGTTTCATCGCCTCAAATGCATCTATATCTAATTTTGTTGTTGCCGCATTATCAGCATATATCTTCATAGTTGCACCTCACTTGAAAAGAGTACATCCCTCTTCTTTGAATTCTTCAATTTTATCAAGAATATCCTGAACAGATACCTCCAGAATATCAGCCAAACAATCAAGACAGTAAAAATTTTCAGCATCTTCACTTATAAGTTTCTTATTGATTCCAATTTCATCTTTCGATAAATCAGTTTTTCCACAAGAAATACATTTTTGATTTTTTACATTTTTCATTCTTCGTCAAGTTCCTTTACATCAAAATCCGGTACAGTTTTTCCCTGCTCTTTTTCATCTGAATGACCCATTTGTATTCTTATAATCGCTCTCATATCCATAGCTGGTTTTAAGCAGTAATTCCAGAAATCACCTGTACTGATGTCACTCGGCTTTCTTACTCTTGGGAATAATAATTTCAGAAAAGCAGTACAGATTTTTTTGATTGCTTCTGTATCTCTTGTATCTGAATTAGGTGGCATTTTTATCAATTCATCTACAATTACTCTATAGGAAGCATCTTCACGAAGTTCATGCATAATTGTTGCAAAATATTCAGAATTTAATGCCCAGCCACATGCTTTCATATCATCATTCATACGAGGCAAATCCCAGCCTTTAATAAAACCGTGTATTCTGTCAAGAAACTGAGGCTGATGAAATGGCTTGGGAAGTTCCACACACATATCAACATATTCATTCATTCTATCAGAAGTAATATTCCCCAGAAAGATAATACCTGCATCCGCATTTACTTCATGATTATCAGGCGCACGATATTTTCCATTTTCCATGATCGCTTGAAGTGCTGACTGTATTTCAGAATTTTTCATGTATTCCGCTTCTCGGATTTCATCTAATGCAACATAATCCCTGAAAGCAACAACGCCTTCTTTTTTGGTAGTCAAATCATAGATTAACTTAGAGCGAGTGACTTTGCCAGATACTAACCAGCCATATCTTGAAATTTGACCAAAAAGATAAGATTTCCCTGTTCCAGGCGGTGCCAGCTCCATAAGATTAAGTCTTTTCTCTACAAAAGGCAGAAGCCTTTGTAGCATAGCCAGTTTTTGCTGAAAAGATTCATATCCTTCCGGATTGTAATCAACAGCAGAAAGTATAATATCAACCCATTCATTCAAGGAAAAATCTTCATTAGCGGATTTATAGTCTTCAAGTGATACTTCGTAAGGACAAAAATCACGATAGCTGACAAGTCTGATTTTGCAAGGTTCTTTTTCCTCATCGGGAATATAGTAGCCTATTTCAATAATTCCCCAATTTTCTTCAGATTTCAGTAATTCATCACTACAATTTTCCCACACATTTTTTGGAATAATTGTTTCTTTAAATTCCAGACCAAAATCAGGTAAACAAAAAGAAACAACTTGATTTTTGATATTAATATCTACAGAAATTTTTCCTAAAAATTTTACTGTTTCATGAGAGTTTACCACACGATTTAGAATACTCTTCCAATCTTCTTTCTTGGGGATAAACTCAGCGATAAACTCAGTTGCTCCGTAAGTGTCTATCTCACCATCTTCATCTTGAAAACGCTTGATAACCCAGTCACGCATGAATGATGGTAATTTAAATGATGAAATAAAATTGCTTTTTTTTAAATCTTTATAAAGTACCATTTCATCAAACGCATCCCGGAATCTATTGATAAAATCTTCATTTTGGTATGATATTTCACTCATAAAATCCTCCAATTTTCCATTATCAAATTACAACAATTCTCTTGTTGTTCCAACTGCTTTCTTCGTTTCAAATCGCATTTCTTTTTGAACCAGTTTATCCCCGTCATAGAAATCAGCCGTAAATTTTCCGCTACGTTTTATCCCCGGAATTTTAAATTTATAATGCGTTTCATCTATTACACTACAACAATCACATTCACATGAAAAAGAAGTATTTAAACCCTTAATAATGAGTTTCGGTGAATGGATTATTATATTAGATGAGATAATGATAGATACAATTTCTTTATTATGAAATTCGATAGGTTTATTTGCATTAATAATATGAATATCTAATTCTTTTGGTTTTAATGTAATTTCAATAATGGGAATTACAGTTTCTTCCAGCGTTGCACCACCATGTACTTCCACGTTCGCAGGACGACTGCCTTTGAATCTGTCATAATTTGATAACACAGCATATCCATTTTCATAGATAATTTCTGGAACATCAGGCACATTTTCTACAGGACAACATCTTCCACTATGTTTACCATGATTTTCAAAACTATGTATTTGACATACAGACTGATGAATCACAGACAATCTGCTTGCACCGTGGTCAGAGATGATAACAATTTTATCAAACTCATGATTTATGAGCATCTCTTGAATCTGTTTTAATTCTTTATCAATAATAGCAAGCTCTGAAAAAAGATGTATAGGCTCTTTGATCTTTCTGTAATCAATTTCTTTGCTGTGATGCTTTAATTCGTCAAGTTCCTTTGTGCCAGGGATTTTTTCATTTCCCTCTTCATCTGTATCAATTTTAAAAAATTTCGTAAAATCTTTATTGATTCTTGTAATTGAGGGAAGTTCACAATGAGCTATATGAACTACTGTCTGTAATTTGAGTATCTCACATTTTTGAAGAATATAAGCAAGATATTCAACACCCAGTGCATCAAAGAAATGTATCTGTGCATTTGTTTTATCTATATCTTTTACAACGCTTATTCTTGGCAGTAATTTTGTGAACGGACGGGAAACCGCATTCTTGTTGACAATATCCATAAATTCAGGGAATATCCGATTAGTAACTTTTTGCAGTTTATAATCATGGAAATATTTCGTCAGTGTGGACAGCAAGGCAGAGTCATTTGTAGGATTCTTGGTATTTCTCGCATTAAATTCAAAATCGCCCAGATATTCATATAGTTCCGGAAAAGCATAATTCACAATGCTGAGAATTTCAGATTCTGTGAACGAATACTCTTCTTTTCCAAGATAATAAAGAAATTTATATTTTTCCTTATCGCTGAGATTTGTTAGATAGTATACAGCATTTTTATCATACTGTCCCACATGGCCACAATATTTTTGAATCAATGCAAGATTTTCTGGCAGTTTCTCAATAAGTTGTTTTCTTTCTTTATAAAACTGCAAGAAATTAGCATCATCATACGGATAGCATAACAATTCCATATAAATCAGTTCAATTAAACTTTTGACTGATTTACTCTTTTTTACTGCTAAAGCCAGATAGCTATTCTCTTTTGTACCAAAGACTTTCATGGCAAGCCAAAGAAGCCATGCTGTTTCAGACTTCACATCTTCAAAAGCATTTTCCATCATCATAGATAGATTGACTGTACTGCCAAATTTCTTATTGATTAGACTTGACAAGGAATTTGATTTTTTCAGTTTTTCATACAGTTTTTTCCACTGTTCTTCAGAACCCCAGTCCTGCTCCGTACAAGATTTGATTTCAGGATAGCTTTTACAAAGAATACCGTAGATACCATTGATAGAGTCAATCTGTACCATAGAATATTTATAAATATTCGGTGAAATTTTAGTATAAACAAGCAAATTTGGATTTTCTTTATCATAAGAAAGCTTTTCCAATGCACCTAAAAGATCAGAAAATCCCTGTATCATACTTGAATCTGTTATTTCGTTTGATACTGTCATTGTAATCGTAGGCAAAGAAAATTCTTTTGATTCAAGTATCATCGTTCTATGGTCAGCTCTGTTCCCGTCTGCATAAATTGCATTTCTTAAAAGTCCGCTGCACCCATATACAAAAATAACAACATGTCCTTTTACAGGCAATTGCAAAAGTTCAGAAATTGCTTGTTTTAATGCCTGTTCACCAAGAAACATATCATTAACCGTGTAACCTAAAACAACACCATTTTGGAGTGCTTTTACATCAGATTTGAATTTATAGACATTAGGCAGATTATCTCCATTGCAATAATCCGAAATTTTTAATATTTTCTTACTGCTGTCTGCCTGCATTTTAGAAATCACATTTTGCAGGACAGCACTATCATCTATATTCGCTATGAACGGATAACCACTTACTTCCGAATTAAAGTAAGCGGTTATCTCGTTAAAGCAACTTTTTTCATCAAACAGCTGCATTATTTACCATCTTCCCCTTTGAGAATTTGTATGCCAAATTCCGGATCTTCGTCTATTCTGCGTTTCAGATATTCTCTGAGCTGTGTGGCATCCATTCTGTCAATAATCTGACTCGCCATTTCACTGCCTCTGAGCTTATATTCTTTGTCGACCATTGATTTCAGATAGTTCTGAACTTCTGTACTTCCAAGCCAATAATAGGGCGATTCATGAAGTTTTGTCCTAAGTTTGTTTCTTATGTCATTCACATCAGTCAGCAGTACAGAATTTGAGCCGACAATCAGTTCCATAAACAGATGATCTCTTTCTGCACGGTCTTGCAATCTGTCATAGAAATCTGCCTGATTCATAAACTCGATTGCATCTTTTGCATCTTCTTCATTCGGATTTGCACTCTTGATAATATCGAACATCTTTCTTGCGTATGACCTTTGAGATTCTACAACCATACAGAGAATAGGAGTATTATATTTTTCAGACCATTCAACAGGGTCTTTGGTCGCTGTTTTTTCAAGCCAGAAAGCCTGCATTTTCTTTTTCCACTGACTCTGAATGAACTTGTCAATACGGCTCTGAACATAATTATAGTATTCCGTTTTTCCTTTTGTGAACTGTCCGCTGGGCAGACTGTTGTATATTTCGGCTATCTCAGTATCATTCAAATCGGTAAGAAGAGAATTTGCATCTGCCTTGAAATATGGTACTTGGTCTTTATAAAAAACATCAAAAGTTTCTCTCTGCTCAACCAGAAGTTCATAAAACTTCTTTTTGTTCTGTTCAGCAATTGTACCATTTCTCTTGACAGCACTTAATTCCCAGAGAAAAACACCTAGATTGCCTACTTGCTTTGCAACAGCCTCACACGGCATTTTGATATTGTTGGTACGTCTGTTCCATTCGGTGATGGTTTCCTGTAATGATGTGCAGGCAGACAGGCTCTTATTGCTTTCCTTGATAATCTTGTATTCAAGAATTACATCTGAAATCTTTTCATCTGCTGTTTTCGTACTCCATACCCAGTTACCATCACTGGCATTAAATTTTTTCTTTACTTCATCAATGTAAACTCCGTTATCATGGATATCATTTGCAAGCTGTCTGAGTTCGCTATGATGCTGTTCAATATAAGCAATCATGCCCTCTCTGCACTTACTGTCACAAATGAGTTTTTTCAAATCATCAATCACAACAGATGATTTTTCAAAAATTTCACCAATTCTTTCAGCAGACTTATTTTCAGAATCCTGATTGCTGTTTGCTGTGTTTGCTATGCCTGTATAACAATCAATGACTTCTTCAATGATTTCTTTCGGACTGTTAAACTGTTCTCTGTCAAGCAGCGATTTCACACACCAGACAGGGAATTGAAATTCCTTCATCTTGATTCTGATTTGATTTCTTGTATCAGGAATAGAGGTACACATAGATGCAGGAATACCAAATACAGCAGATGAACCTGAAAGAAAACTTTTGACTTTTGATGTCATTGTAATGATATATTCGTTCTTATAGTTCTTTGCAGGATTTGTTTTTTCACTAAGAGCATTGGCAATCATCGTTTTCATCTTGTTAACAGTCATTGTTTCTGTGTTAGAATGATTGCTCCAGAAGTAATTTGCACTTGCATACTCTTTCAAGCAGAAACCAAGTACATATGAGGCGATTGAATTAGGCATGAAGCCAAATGGTGGTTTTTCCAGTTCCTCAAAAATGGTCATAATGCTGACTTCGCCGTTATTCTTCTGAAATTCCTGAGCTATGATTTTCTCAATCTTATTTTTCACCTTTACAATTACAAGGCTCTGCTTTGTGGGGTCTTTCCAGTAATCGTCAACATTCCATACATCAATAAGAGCATCTTTCGTTTTTTTATCGTATGCACTCTTTGTTTCATGCTTAATGCCAAGTTCAGCACCCTGTGAAAGATTAAATGCTCCATATAATGTACCATTTAATACATACTGTTCAAGACAAACAGGGTAAACCTGAAAAACATACTTTTTCAGAGTGTCCTGTAAATCAGAGAGATTTGCTTTTCTCTCACCATTTGGATTTGAAGGTGTATAGACACAAAATGCTCCATTGGTAATATTCTGCTGCCACTGACGCAATACACTGTCTGCTTGGTTATGGTAGTGCTTTCCCTGTCCGCCTTTGTCTTTTGTTGAGTAGTATTTGGTGAAAGCGAGTGCATTAATATACTGGTCATAGAGGTCTTTTCCCATAGGAGTAAGCGTTTCGATAAAGATAATATCATTATCTGGCATAGAAACTGCTTTCAGAATACGATTCTTGACTTGCTGTGCTTCCGTATCGTTCATAGCAAATGTAATGATGACCTTAAAACGCTCTGAATAATTATGTCTTTGATGAGCAGATAAAGTTGTAGTGAATCCACTTTCTGATGTATATTCAGGCTTGTATCTCATTTCAACTGCTTTCGGAATTGTAACTGCATCAGCCAATCCAGCAAGAGTAATCAAGTTTGTAGTGGTAGTTTCGGTAATTGCAGCATCTTTATGCTTCTTGATACCGTCACCGACATTTCCATTGGCAACACAGTACTCTTTTTTGCCGTTTGCCATAGGCTTTTCAAAAATCAGACCTTTATCCTGAAGCCCTTTTGCAATTGATATCGCTTTGTTGAGACTCCAATCTGTTCCACGAAATGAGAGGTCAAGAGTTTCTGCATTTGGAGACAGTAAATCATCATTGGAAATACGGACAGATACCGCCTGTAAAATCAAAATAGTTTTTAAAACCTTCTGTTCTTCGGGAAGGAGACTTTCAGGTTTCAGACTGTCATAGCTCATAAAAATACTGCGTACATCGTCTGCCAGTCCGCTGATTTGTTTTCCGGCAAAAAAATCCCATAATAAATCAACTGTCAGGATATTATTCATCCTATCCATAGGACCATGATTGTTGATAAACCACTTGAATCCACGTGTATCTTCGCTTTCGTTAATTACAAAGTCAAACATACTACGCTGATTGGAATTGAACATACTTGCAATCTGACGGAGTATCAATGCGGCATAAGGGTGAATTGGCACTACACTTTGCAAATCTTCATCATTGAAATCAGATTTTCTGTTTTTACTGCCTCTTTGGAAATCGAGAACACGTTTTCTAACATCTGCCAATCTGTTGTTAAGTGAGAGTAAAATTCCCTTATTCCACTCATTCAGCAATACGGGGTCATCTGTAAGTTTCATAGCCTGATGCAAAAGCTTGAACGCTGTATTTTCAGGCAGAGAAATCTCTATCGGTTTCTGAAAACGGTCAAGGAACTTCTTTGCGGCACTTGAATCAACAAATACTTTTTGTGCCTCGTGAGTCACAATAATGAAATAGAATGGATTAGAAAGGCTGATTTCAAGCAGTGTCTGGAATCCTGTCAGTCCCATAGGGTGACTAGCCATAAATTCAGAAAATTCGTCCCATGCAAAAATAATTGCCTTGAGATGATTCTTCTCAATAATATCTTTAATCCAAGCAGACATATCATTAGTGTCTTTTAAAATACCATACTGACCGATGCTTGTCATAACATTCATGACTTTGCAGAGCATTTCTTCGACTACTTTTTCATCATTACCATTGATAATTTCTTCTACAGTATCAACATTCAAGCCCTGAAATTCTGCAATATACTCATCTTTCTTTATAACATTGTCAAAATAGCTACGGTTGACAGAATCGCTGATAAATGTAAGAAAAGAGTCTTTCATAGAAGCTGAACCCTGATTTTCAATACCATTTTCTTCAAGAGCCTTCATAATACTTTGCTGAACAGCAAGCACAAGCTCTGTTTCAGTTTTGACACCAGAAGAACCGATTCTGTGAATAGTAATGATTTTACCGCTGTTTTTCATTGCAATGAACTTATTAAGTAAGTCACTCGAGAGTTTCTGTTCATTGAAATATTCTGTAATTTCTTCATCTTTTGCATGGAGCATAGAAATAAGAGTAAGTAACAGGTGTGATTTACCTGAACCATACGGACCCCATGTAAAAATAGAACGTTCATTCAAACCGTTTACCATGTCACAGGTCTGTTTCAGTACCTGAATAAATGAATCATTTGCAAAATAATTTTTCCAGCTGACTTTACCCTCTTTGATGAGAGCCTCCGTCACTTGTGGGAAATACTTCGGATCTATCCGGAAATAATCCCTGTATAACTTTTTTTCCATAATCTTACCTCATTTTTAGAACAATGTCAGTACATCTTCCGCTGTTTTGTCTTCGGAAAGGGTAATTGTTTCCAAATCAAGCGTGAACGATGCACGAATAAATTCGGGATAGTGTGTACTCAAATTATTCAGCAGTCCTATCATTGTTTCACGGTCAAGACCGAACATACGGGTAGGGCTGATGCCGTCTTTTTCGAGTGTGTCGTCCATTAAAGTGGAAAGTGAGAATTGATAGTAGCCGTCACAAGCCTCAGCGAACTTGAAAAGGGAATAGAGAATCACTTCGGGAACAGGTTCTTCCCATTTGGTACGATATGCATAAACAAGAACCGTGTTTTTACCTTTTTTCTCAGTCTTAACAATGCCAAAACCTAAAGCTTTACCAAGAATTTCATTTGTAAAAAAGATATTCTTAAAGCCCGATATGATATTTTTTCTGGAATTATCTGTAACAACCCCTTCAAGCATTTCCTTTATCTCTGCTTGTGTATAGGTATGATCAAAATCAATATTATTAACCCACCAATTAAACTGTGGAGTATATACTAAATTGCAAAGCATGAGAGCCCATGCTTGTTCTGTTCCACTTCCAAAATCAGCTACTTTTTCACCAAAAGCAGTAATTTTCATTCTTTTCATTACACCTGCGTGTCTTAAAAAGACTTTTAAAGAAGTTACCATTTGTGAACCTAAAGCGTTATCATTCCAAAAATCGTCTTTTTTATCTAAATATTCAACTACCCAAGAATATTGAATTCCCATATTCTTATACTGGTCAATACTTCCATTCATTTTATTAGTCTCCTTTGGTAAAAGTTGTGAGGCTGCAACAATGCAGCCATTATTAACCTTGTAACATTTTTTACATTTTACGCATTTATCATCAATAGTAAGCTTTCCGTCCTTCATGTGTATAAATCCATTTGGACAATTTGCCGCACATACCCAACATTTAATACAATAAGCAGATTTTTTTAATACAGTTTTTACCCATGAAACAAAGTTTATATCTTTTTGGGAATTGCTAATATCTTGTATTTTAAATATATGTTGATTGTTCTTTTGACTATATTGTAATATATACCACTTCTTATTAGAAAAAATAGAGATAATTCCGTTATCAGAAAAAGAGACTTCTCCAATTGTTTTAAACCATTGTTTCCAATCGGGAGTTATTTCATCAAGGGTGATAATATAATCATTTCCCTTCTTCTCTTCAAGGTAAATACTATGTGGTTTTTTTAGTTTAGTTCCATTATGTCGGGATTTCCACACACCAATATCCATAAACTCTTTATATTTATCTTCTGGCAATTCATTAGCTATTGTTAATTCAGAAATGAGATTTAAGTAAAAAGAAGTTGTATTTAAATTATTAATATCACCTGAATATGATTGAGATTTGAACCATGAATTTTTTGTTGCTTCCATGGGGCAGACTAAGCATCCGGCGCGCGAGTTTCCCTTCTTGTATGTTTCATTCATTATTAAATTTTCTTGAAAAATGTACAAAAATAATTCTGCTGAGTTCCAATTTAAAATGGGATAAAAATCATACTGCCCTTGGTGTTTAGTACCTAAATTTAATTGTTCATATTTGCTTCTGGTTACGCTTTCATCGGCTCTTACACCCATTATAGCCATTCCACTAAATGAGATTTTACCTATTTCTTCTTTTGCTATTTCTCTTAAAGCTAAAATTTGTGGAGCAGTTTTATGAACACTACAACACCAACGCATTTTTTGAGCAGGAGGTCCGATTTTTGACCAAGTGCATTGAGGAGTAAATTCTGATTTTGCTCTTAAAAAGCGTATGTTTTCTTGTTTGCAGTATAGTTCGATTTTGTCAATAACATCATATGTATCTTTAAATTCCATTTGTGTATCACCAAACAAAACCATAAAGCCATCATGAGGCAATGCTCTCTGAACCAAATCAAGGGCAACCACACTGTCTTTTCCACCACTGAACGCAACATAATAAATATCGATTCTCTTGCGGTACTCCATATATGTGTTGTAAATTTTCTGGATTGTTTCCTGCACAAGTGTTTCAAGGATATTGCGGTTCTTGTCACACATCGCCTGTATATCGACAAATTCCAGCATACCACCGTTTGGTTCGGGTTCTTCAAGCAGTATAATTTCAGGTTTGGTATAGAGTGAGCCGCCTTTTGTCCTTGCAATATTTCTTCCTTTATAAATATAGTTGTTTGCCTCCGCCCACATCAGTGGAGCAGAGTCGTCCTTGGGATAATTCCAATATTCATCAAAACCGAGAATATCCAGTTCATGGTAGTAAACGGGACGGGGTTCTTTGCTGAATTTCGCCTGATTAGTCGTCAGCAGCAAACCTCCGGTTTCTTCGTCCCAGTGGTATTCGTACATCGTCTATCTTCCTTAATCTAAATTTATTCGCTTTTGTTTAGCCGCCTTGATAATAGTGGAAATATTACTGCTTTTTGCTCTTTGCTGAAATTTCATATCTTTGAGCAATTGCAGAGCGGACTTTTCATCTGACCAACTGTTATTTCTTGCAAGCATATCCGCTGCAACATCATTGTAATTCTCCAAATCTGATGAGCGTTTGAGCATCACACCAAAATAATCGTCCTGAGCGATACTCAGTTGAACCAGCCTGAATTTTTCGCTGTATTCACGCAGATAGCTTTCCAAAACAAAGCCGTTCCAACGAACATTGACAGGCGGAAATGACAAAAATAAGTCAATATCCTTTAATGCTGTGTATTCACTCTGATACATCTGTTCCAAGACTTCATCAATCGCTGAAACATTAAATTGTACAGTACCTTTTCGTACAAGTTCCGTATCCGAAATACGTATCATTTCTTTAAAAACACTGTCCCAGTAAATCCCCGGTAATCCGAGTTCTTTCTTCAATTCTTGCAATTCTCCTAAAGTAAGCCGTTCACGCTCAGCAGCATAATTCTGAAATACCTGACTGTAATCAAGCTGATTTCCTTTTTCTGTAATTACAGAGCTGAACTCAAATTCTTCTTGAAGCAGAACTTTAAGAATTTCTCTTATGCTGTAATCTTTAAATTGTTCTGAGTCCATAGCGGAAGACGGACAAGCGTTTTTAAAAATCTCCCGCAAATCTTTTGCCCCGATATAACCCTTACTGGATATAGCGGAACGCATAGCACGTATCAATGTGATTTTTTCGTCAGCAGACAAATAAAAGTTAGGTGCATAGAAATATGTACCATTACCAACATGAGCTGCTTCGGGAATTTGTACTAGAGCTAATTTTATTGTGCTGATTGGCACATACCACAATTTTGCTTTTATATCATCAGCTGTCATTGGTTCATGATTATTTTGAAGTATCTTCTTAATTTCAAGATCGGTATCTGCATTGATGCCCTGCATTGTGATAGCTGACCTTTCAAATTGATATATAGTCAAAAGAAATTTGCTGTCATTAAGCATAACAGTTTTCAAAGTATTAGCACTATAAATACTCAATTCTGTTGCCAGTTTATTTGAATATTTCTCATAAAGGCATTCATAGTAAACAGCAGTTGCACCATTACTGAAAGCCTCACTTATATCAGCATAAACAGACGAAAGCAATGTATTATTGTTAGTATTTACATAAAAAATTCTGTCATCTCTGATTTGACCGATTTTTTCTAGCAAAATATCCAGTTCGTCACCGTCTTTGTCAAGCTCTTCGCTATATTTTTCTTCATAAGCAGACTTAAAACGCATCCTGTGCATATAATCACCGATGCAGTAGCCGTCTTCAAATTCCTGCATAAGGATTGCACTATACTTTTCCCCAAGTTCGACAGGAACAGTTTCAATGTAAGATGTTTGAGGTATAGGAGTAGTCCCTGTGGATACAGAAATCATATAATCACGATATTTGTTCAAAGCAGCTACAAGATGGTTATGATTTTTTTTACTTAATTTTCTGAAACCACTGTCTTTCATCAATAAATTGTATTTTTCTTCAAATTCGCTGTATGATGAACAATTTCTGATACTATTCTGAAATATTCCTTCCTGTTTTGCATATGTATCACAGGTGTTTACAGCAGAATTATAACTTCTTGAAGTATTCATACTCAAATTGGAATTTTGAATCATCCAATTAAAAAAACCTTCTGCTTCTTGGTAAAGATTATTTTGTAAAATATTATCTTGTTCATCATCAGCAGACAAAGAATCTGTATTGCTTTCTGTGATTTGTGTTTCTGTATGTTGTTCGTTTGATATGACTGCTCTTTCTGTAATATAGTCATTCAGCATTTGCAGACCAAATCTGGCATATGGTAACACATTTTTAAATCTGACAGTAAAGAATTTATGATTCAATACTTTTTTTCTGAGAATAGTAATAATTTCTTCTGACAAATCTTCAAATATAGAATGAGACAACACTTTTGTAGATATAGCAAAATCTTCTATACATTTTACTGCATGAAGAATTTCGGTAGCTAATTTTGGCTGTTTTTCAGAAACATAACGCATAAAATTATCTTTAGTATCTGATGAATATTCTATCATTTGTATTGCCTCCATTAGAATTTTTTCGTACGATTCATAGTCATTCCGATAAAGTTCTGCAATATCATTAAATAGTTTTGATGCAGATTTGCCCATATCTTGTTTCTCATAAGCTGTTGCCATGCTCATAAGTTGAAAGCTAATTCCATTTGTATTTCTATATATGTTATCAATTTTTACACCTTGATTGAGAGCTTTTTGGCGTAATTGGAAAGAAACTAAATTTATCATTTCCATCTTAGGAATACCTTCTTTTACTTTAAGCCAAGCGTCAAGGAGTATAACAGCTTCATATTTATCCCATTTTGGAGGTACTGACATTCAAACATCGTCCTTTATAAGCATAATTTTATAAAAAAATAATAAACCTCTTGAAAAAATAAAAAGGATATGATATAATAAAAATATAAAGTAAAAAATAAATACAAATTAACAAGTCACAATCAATCAATGTACTTTAAGTATAACATTTTCGTATAGGAATGTCAAGAGAAAATTTGTAAAATCCACAGAAAACCATAATTAACTTCAATTTTTTTATTGGTATATTGCATAAAAGAAACATGAATTCGAAGAAAAAACCGCCAAAATCTGTTATAATGAGAATAACGACAAACTCAGAGAACAGAAAGGCGGTTTTTTCTATGGAACAGGTGGCAATATTTTGTGATGTAGATGATTTTTGTAAAGCATACGAGGAATATTGTATGCATTCGTTGATAATGAAAAAAAAGAAAGTCTTACCCAGGACAAGAATGGCACTAAGCGAAATCATAACAATACTGATTATGTACCATTTATCAGGATACCGCACATTTAAGTGGTATGATAAAAATCATGTCATAAAATATCAGAAATAGGATTTTCCGTCATTGATAAGCTACAACCGTTTTGTAGAAATTATGGAATATGCACTTGTTCCACTCATATGATACATTGTCAGAGCAAGATTTGTCAAGTGTTCTGGAATATCTTTTATTGATTCCACTCCAATCAAAGTATGTGACAACCACAGAATCTACGGGCATCGTGTATTCAGCGAATATGCCAAAATGGGAAAAAGTTCTATGGGTTGGTTTTATGGCTTCAAACTGCATCTGATTATCAATGATGAAGGAAAAATTTTATCTTTTTGCCTTACTTCTGGCAATGTGGATGACAGAAATGAAGAAGTAATGGATTCACTGACAAAAGAAATATTTGGAAAACTGCTGGAAGAAGATATTACCCTTGTCACTAGAGTAAAGAAAAATATGAAAAATAAGCTGATGAATTTATATGACAGACTGATGCTTCACAAACGTACTGTAATTGAATCTGTCAATAGACCTGTTTGAAAACCTTGACAAGAGAATAAAAAAGGAGTAAAATAGAAAAAAATAACGAATGGAGAATCAGAAATGGATAACGAAAAACGGATAGCAAAACTGAAAGAAAAAGACTATCAAAAATATTTTGGAGTGACAAAAGAAACATTTGCTATCATGTATAAAATATTGGATGAAAAATATCAGGAAGAACATAAATGGGGCGGAAGACCATCAGTATTGAGCGTGCTGGATAAACTTGTTATTTTTTTGCAGTATTATCGGGAATATCGCACTATGGAACATATCGCTTTTGATTACAACACAAACAAAAGTACAGTCTGTGATGCGATTCATTGGGCAGAAGAAACGCTGATCAAAAATACAGTATTTCATCTTCCATCCAGAAAAAAAGTGATAAATGGTAAACCAATAAAAGAAGCTGCTGTCGATGTGACAGAAACAGAAATAGAATGTCCCAAAAAAAACAAAAGAAATACTACTCAGGCAAGAAAAGAAGGCACACATTAAAAGTATAGATCATAGCAGATAAAGAGACAAAAAATATCCTGCGTATTGCTTTTGCCAAAGGAAAAATGTATGATTTCAAAATATTCAAAGAAAACAGAATGATACTCCACAAGGATACCTGTATTCTTGCAGATAAGGCATATAAGGGAATCCATAAAATCCATTTTATGAGTCTGATTCCTATCAAAGCCTCCAAAAATCATCCTCTAACGGATATCGAACGTGCTTTCAATGCTTCTCTTGCTAGAGAGCGAATTTTTATAGAACACATCAATCGCTATCTGAAACGTTTCCGCATTCTTTCTTCACGATACAGAAACAAACGCAGGAGATTTGCACTTAGGGTTTCCCTCCTTTGTGCTATTTATAATTTACAACATAACCAATAATTTTTTAATGATAGAAAGTTTTCGAACAGGTTTAGTAAATAAGTATGAGAAATATATATCATATTTTCTTCTGAGAGAACAGAATATTCAAAATCTTTTGAAAGTCTTCGGTAACCGCCGAACCATGAAAAAGTACGTTCCACTCTCCAGCGTTTTGGCATGACTATAAAAGTGGAAGTCAGATGTTCTGGAATATCCACTCTAATATTATGAAATTCTTCAAATATTTGTTTGAAATGTTTTCTGTAAGCATTATCGGCACATACTCCTCTAACTGACGGATAATAGAAAAGTGCCTTTTCAGATGGAAAGAAATGTTCTATCTTCTCCCACTGCTTATCAGTCAGGTCACTTGGATAATTTGTTCTTTTATATTCGCTTTTCATATCCTTATTATACCATATTTTTTCTATGAGAACAAGTTCTGAGCTTTGTTGTGATAAAAATAGAGAGGAGAGTGTAATCAATAGCAAGAAAAAAGATAACTAATGATGAAATTATTGATAAGTATGATTCTGATTATGATTCTTATTGTCATGGCAGGAGCATTGTTGAAATAGCAGAGAAGCATGATGTATCACGTTAGATTATTTATAAATATTTCAGGGTGATAGCAGAATATTATTCAATGTGAGTTCGATAAAAAAATCCGTCAAATTCTGTTATAATGAGAATAGTCACAAGCCATCGTAACAGAAAGAAAGATGAATTTTTTATGGAAGAACAAACATTGATTTCAATTTTCTGCGAGATAGACGATTTTTGCAGAGCATATAAGGAATATTGTAGACATTCATTGGTGATGAATAAGAAAAATGTAATACCAAAAATCCGAATGTCGTTGAGTAAAATATAGAATATTTAAATGATACCATAAAAAAAGTATGTGATGAAATATCAAAGGAATGACTTTCCTGAACTGGTAAGCTATCATCGATTTGTAGAAATAATGAAATTTGCACTTGGTTCACTGTTATTATACATTGTAAAAGCACGTTATGGTAAGTGTTCAGGAATATCTTTTGTAGATTCTACATCGTTGCATGTATGTGACAATCATTGTATAAACAGTCATAGGGTTTTAAAGAATACGCACAAAGAGGAAAAAGCTCAATGGGATGATTTTATGGCTTCAAACTTCATCTTGTAATCAATCACTGCGGTGAAATACTGTCTTTCTGCCTAATCTCTGGTAATGTTGATGACAGAAATGAAAAGGTTATGACACAGCTTACAAAGGAGATTTTTAGAAAGCTATTTGCCGACAGAGGCTATATTTCTTCAAAACTATTTGAAAAGATTTTTTTGAAAAATGTTACTATTGTAATAAAAGCTAAAAGCAATATGAAAAATAAACTTGTTGATTACTGGAATAAAATTATCCTCAGAAAAAGGGCTGTGGTTGAATCTGTCAATGATTTTCTTAAGAATATCTGTGATATAGAACATTCCGTCATTGCAATGTCACTAATTTCCTTGTCAATCTAGTTTCTGCTTTGGCAGCTTACTCTTTTCTGCCTAAAAAGCCCTCTGTCTGTTCTGATTCTAATATGCAGGAAGGCTTTTTATTCCTATTTAACTGGTTTTTTCTGTCGAACTCACGTTACACTTACAAGCTATATTTTCCTTGAATATTTGAATAAAAGAAACCAGATATTAATGATTAAATTTAATCTTAATAGTTTCAAAGTTTACAAAGTAATTGCTCAACAATAAACCAACTTATTACAAAAAAAGCCAGCTTAAAATGGCTGGCTCAAATTATTGTGCAATAAAATTGCTATTCTTTTATCGATTTAGATCAAGCAATTTTGAGAGATAGGTATCACTTACATACGGATAATCAGAAAGCCGTGGATTACCAATCAGCCTGTATTCATGTTTATTGTCAAGCCATATGATTGTGTAAAGTTTACCTTCATAGTAATCATACCGTTTATTATCTATTTCAAAATAAGCATCTTTGGCATCTGTTTCAACAGTTCTCATATCAGACAAATTCACCTGTTCGTCAGTGAGCTTTATATACTCGCAATCATCTTGCAATTTGTGGTCAAGGTCATTGACAATGATATCAAATGTCTTGCCAGAACCATCATCAAGAACATAGAAAAGTGAGAAATAATGATCGTATTTCCAATTATAATTGATGTCACACTGAACAAACTTTCCAAAGTAGCTAATCTGTTTGTAAGTCACTATTTTATCTTGAAGATTGTTGTCGTCAATGTATTTTATATACTCATCATAACTATGTAAACCATAGTAAACAGGCTCATTAATAATTGGCGTATCATCCAACCTTTTAATCAACGCCCTTTTCATTAAAACAAAGTCAAATACATTGAGCTTACCATCCTCATAAAAGTCAGCAGCTTTCCAATTGACAAGTTGTGTATTAGGGACAGTTAACAGCCATCTTTGAAGTGTTACCACATCAGACACACTGAAATCTCCATCACCATTGACATCGCCAAGCAACGTATCATTTTCTGCATTTGCGGTAAAAGCAGAGTTAATTACAAGATTAGCAACAAATAATAATCCTAAAAGAAAATTTATTGACTGACGCATTTTCATCCCTCCTTTTTTCTCAATTGTACTCGTTTTGATTCACAGTTTCATACTTATAATTATCTATTACTGCTTTTATATCAATTTCTTTGTTACTGTTTGTGTAATATACTAATCTTGTATCCTTTATTTTCATGTCCCACGTTATTAAGCTACCTCTTTTGAAAGTTTACTTTACCATTATATCACATTAATATATTTCTGTCAATATTTTTTAAAATTTTTTTAAAAAGTAAAATATTTTTGTAAATTTTGATTTATGGTTTATTATTAGAGTTTTTCATGTATAAAACTTTGACTTCACTGAAAGCAAAATTCAGTCTTCATTAGGCATCATATTTTCAGATATTAATTTCTCATAGCTTATATCATAAGGAACAAAGTCATAATAAATATTACCTACATTAATGCTATCTAAGGCTTCAGCAATATTCTCAAACTTAGACTAGGTAATTGCTATATGAATTGGATAAAGTTCTTTCATATTTTTTGCTAAGTATTCTTGCAAATTTGATAATGTTTGCCCATTGTATAACGAATTATAGAAGATTTTTGAATCTATTATATCAACTATACTATCGTAATTCAAATTCACCATAGATAAAGAAATTGGTTCTTCAGCAGCATACTTTAAAGTGCCAATCATCAAAATATTCATCAAGTATATCTTCAATATATTCAAATGACACATATACATCAATAACGACAGGGTCTTCTACAGGGTATAGCTGAGCATTTTCATCGTTAATTAATTTGTTTTTTATGAGACAAAGGTCATAAACATTAATCACACCATTTTCATCTAAATCTACATTTTGCCAATTGGTGAGACTGCTTTTACCTGATAACCATTTCTGCAAGATCACCACATCTAATGCATTGATTTTGCCATCATCATTAATATCACCAAGTAGATTGTCTATAGCAGAAATATCAACTTCTTCTACTGATTTGGCTTGAAACTGAGTGATAGAAGAAGTATTAATATCCATTACTGCACTCATCACACTGGGAACTACATACAAAAATTTAGTTTTGTTTTTCATAAAATACTTTTCTTTAAGATATTTATCACTAGATCTGTTCCAAAACCTTCTATCATAAAAAAATATTGGTTATATTTTAAATTATAAATAGCACAAAGGAGGGAAACCCTGAGTACAAATTTTCTGTGTTTGTTTGTGTGTCGTGAAGAAAGAATGCGGAAACGTTTTAGATAGCGGTTGATGTGTTCTATAAAAATTCGCTCTCTGGCAGGAGAAGTATTGAAAGCATGTTCGATATCCATCAGAGGATGATTTTTGGAGGCTTTGATAGAAATCAGACTCATAAAATGAATTTTATGGATTCCCTTATATGCCTTATCTGCAAGAATACAGATATCTTCGTGAAGCATCATTTTATTTTCTTTGAACATTCTGAAATCATGGATTTTTCCTTTGGCAAAAGCAATACGCAGGATATTTTTTGTCTTTTTATCTGTTATGAGCTGTACTTTTAATGTGTGTCTTCTTTTCTTATCTGAGTAATATTTCCCTTGTTTTTTTAGGGACGTTTTATTTCTGTCACATCCACAGCAACTTCTTTTATCGATTTACTATTTATCACTTTCTTTTTGGATGAAAGATGAAATATTGCATCTTTGATCAGTATTTCTTCTGCCAAATAAATCACATTACAGACTGTGCTTTTGTTTGTGCTGTAATCATAAGCTTATCCAATGTGCTCAACACTGATGGTTTTCCTCCTCATTTATGTTTTTCCTGATATTTTTCATACAATGTCACTCCAAAATATTTTTGATATTTTTTTTCTTTCAGTTCTGCTATCCGTTTTTCGTTATCCATTTCTGATTCTCCATTTGTTATTTTTTTCTATTTTACTTCTTTTTTCTTCTCTTGTCAAGGTTTTCGAACAGGTCTATTCTTTCAATCGTCATATGAAGCATTAAGTTATCATTATTAAGATTTTGAATTGTCATCATAGCTTACATATTGAACTGGTTACTTTGTGCAGTTATATTATTAACAGCATTAATGACATTATTTGTGAGTTGATATATTCCATTGTTTTCTGCCTGTGTGTTTGTCCTTTCAGACGTACTATCTGATGTACCCTGCACAAAAGGGCTTCCCTTTTTGTAAGTTATTGGATTACCGTCGTAATTGTCATTCATTGTCTATTCTTCCAAAATATAACATAGTCAATACAGATAAAAGTTATAGTCCATATTGCTGACCTCATTATATCATAAGTTAGGTATGAATTCTAGGTTGATTTTCTCTTAAAAAATAAAAAGTGTACTTTTTTCAGTATACTTTTTAATATAGCATTAATTGATTATAACTGTCATATGATTCTATATTATTACCAATAATGCCAAGTTGAGATATCAATATTATGTTATTTTGCAAAATAAATTGAATATGACAATTATATTCGTTGTTTTCACCAAAATAAATTGGTATTTGAAAAATTTGACTTGAAAAACAGTCGTTTTCATTAATCATATTTTTAATGTATACAGATTCAATTTCTTTTGCAAATTTTTCTATAATTATGTCAATTGCATTAACGGAAAAATTTATACTTCTATGTTCTTCTAACAGGTTTAATAGATTTTGAGAATTACTTAACCATTTTTGCACTAATTTCATAAAATCTTTATTTTTAGTCAATCGGTAAGTCCTGTCTTTTGCAAGTATATGTATAAGAAAATCAAGATTTGCGTTATTATCATGTACAAGGCTTATTGGATTTATATTATTTACACATAATTTAATGTTGATTCTACTATTTATGACATATAGTATATCAGAACATTCTAAGTCTGTTGTCAATGCTGCTGTCACTCTTAAAAATAAGTAATTGTGTGCTACTTGTATATCCTCAATATTTTTATAGGAGAAGATAATTTTTTCTATTTCCATAACGTATTTTTCAGCCTGGAGTTTTTCTTCAAATAATTTTTTTGTTCCGAAAGTCAGTAGCATATGATGTGTAAGTCGATTCAAAATTATTAAATGTGGCAATCTGGATGTTTTATCAAAGTTTTTTACAGCAGCAGTTAATTTTACTTTAGGATTGATATGTCTGATAAAACGATTCTGATATTCCACCTTATTTTTGTAAATACACATAAGTTCCTGCATAACGATTATCCACTCATATAATATAACATAATTACGATCATGACTTTCTGAAACCCAGTATTCGGCAATGGTTTTGACATACTTTTTAGCAAAGTTATATGAATACTTATCCATGCTTTTTATATCATCAGCAGTAACGTTTTCCTTACTTAGAAGCAGAGACCACATAAGAATGAGTTCTTCATTTTCAAGGTTGAAATTTTTAATATCTATCATAATTTTGAATTCTTCCCACTCAATTTGTTGATAGAACAGAGGATTCATGGATATATTTGTAATCATTTCAGTTACAGTTTTTTCACTTTGATAATCATAGATGACTTTTAATTCATCTTCTGTTTCAGCTATGATACGGCTGGAAATAAGCATATTGTAGAACGTATCAATAACGCCTTCATTCATTCGCTGTAACGCATAGATTTTGTTTCTGTCAAGGGATTCAAGAATAAATTTTAATCTTTGGTTTATTTTGTGTAGCTCATCGTTTCTTAATCGAGTATCTTCCAATACTTTGCAATGGATATTTATGCGATGCTGTTTCCAGAGCTTGTGAATTTTTTCAACAGTATCATCTCTGTAATCAGGATTGTTTACAGCTAATTTTAACGTGAGTTCGAAGAAAAAAAGATAGAAAAAACCGCCAGAATCTGTTATAATGAGAGTAATGACAAACTCAAAGAACAGAAAGGCGGTTTTTTCTATGGAACAGATAGCAATA
>JAAVHJ010000012.1 GCA_014799805.1 Ruminococcus sp. | reverse complement strand
AAAATATTGCTATCTGTTCCATAGAAAAAACCGCCTTTCTGTTCTTTGAGTTTGTCATTACTCTCATTATAACAGATTCTGGCGGTTTTTTCTATCTTTTTTTCTTCGAACTCACGTTTCTTTTAATTCTTCTATTTTCATACCTCTATTTTACCATATCTCTACAAAAAAGTAAATGCTTTTGCCGTGCTTTCTATGCGTATATTTTACCACGTTTAAACACCTTTAATAATATTTTTAGTTACTCCTTGTCCTTTGGAATCACGACTTCATAAGGCAGTCCGGCGATTTCCATAACATGAGCAAAATAATCTGGAAGAATACCCTTTAATTTTCCGTTCTCTACATAGGAATAGGATGCTCTGTCACCAATAGCGGTAACAGTGATTGTCTTCTCTCCTGAGACGATTTCACGAATGTATTCTTTTTCACGCTCTGTAAAGGTAAGTTCAGAGGAATAGACCGGGCCGTAGTACTGGTAAAACAGTACATTTTTCCAGTCACCCTTATTCAGATCCATCTGTTCAATCGCATAATTGATCTCATTAAGCAACTCTGCATCGTCTTTTCTGACGATTGCATAAAAATTATCCTCTTGAATAATATCCAATGTCTTTTCATTTTCCGCTTTTCGCAGATCGCTGGAAAGAATTGCATCAACCTCGCCATCCTGTAAAGCAGCAGTAAGAACATCTGCATCATTGTATTCTTTTATCAGGTAAGAAAATCCTTTTTCCTCAGCAATCTTCACCAGACTCTGATTCTGACTGCTTCCTGTCAGCTGCCCCACCGTCATTCCGTCATAGGTTTGGTAATCGCTGCTATGCAGTTGCGTATTATCGATCCGAATCGAAAGAACGGTATTGTTTCTACCGATAGGGTAGGAAAAGGCGAAGTTCTCCTCACGCTCCGAGGTTCTTCGGGCGGAAGTCACTACATCAATCTCGCCATTTTTCAACATAGTGAGCATTTCTCCCCACGATCTGTCATAGCCTGTATACTGGAAATTCAAATGGGAATATTCAGAAACCAAGTTGAGAAACTCGATGCCATAACCGGTCAAACTGCCATCTTCATCCTTCATGTGATACCCCTCGAAGTAAAAAATGTTAGTTTTGACTGTCTGATTATTAGACTGTTCATCGGCTGATGCTGTTGTGAAGTTGGATGCGATGAAAATTAAGTATGTCATAAATATGGTGATTATTTTTATGTATACTTTGTTTTTAGCTTGCATTGTTCTTACCATTACTGAAAACTGATAAAATAGCTCTTATGTTTCATTTCTTAACATAGGGGGACGTATATACAAATCAGAGAAGTTGACATTTGTGCATTGTTTTTTATTCTCTTCCTTGGACTACAGACCTTTTTGCTTAACCGTCAATGAAGTCAATGAATTGGATACTGTGCAGTTTCACTGACATAACCGGATGTCTGTGCTTCTCTAGTATCACATAAAAGTTTTTCTTTATTAATGTGAGTTCGATGAAAAAAGATAGAAAAAACCGCCGAAATCTGTTATAATGAGAATAACCACAAACTCAAAGCAACAGAAAGGCGGTTTTTTTATGGAACAAATAGCAATTTTTTGTGATACAGATGATTTTTGCAAGACATATGAGGAGTATTGCAGAAACAAACTGTTGATGGATAAAGAAGAAGTTATACCCAGAACAAGAATGTCATTGAGTGAAATCATGACAATACTGATTATGTATCATCTGTCTGTATATAAAAATTTTAAATGGTATTATACAAAGTATGTAATGGTACATCAAAGAAAAGATTATCCTGATATTGTAAGTTACAACCGATTTATAGAAATTATGAAATTCGCACTTGTCCCACTTATATTATACACTATAAAAGCCCGTTATGGCAAGTGCTCAGGAATATCTTTTGTTGATTCAACACCAATCAGAGTATGTGATAATCACAGAATACATAATCATCGTGTTTTCAGTGAATATGCGAAAACAGGTAAAAGTTCCATGGGGTGGTTCTATGGTTTCAAACTACATCTGATTATCAATGACAAAGGTGAGATTCTGTCTTTCTGTCTTACTTCGGGCAATGTAGATGACAGAAACGAAGCTGTGATGGATTCACTGACGAAAGAAATATTTGGGAAACTGTTTGCTGACAGAGGTTATATTTCTCAGAAGCTGTTTGAAAAACTTCTGGAAAAAGATATTACGCTTGTTACCAGAGCAAAGAAAAATATGAAAAACAAGCTGATGGATTTATATGACAGACTGATGCTCCGCAAACGTGCTGTCATTGAATCTGTAAATGATTTTCTGAAAAACATCTGTGATATAGGACATTCTAGACATCGCAGTGTAACCAATTTCCTTGTCAATCTGGTTTCTGCTTTGGCAGCTTACTCTTTTCTTCCTAAAAAGCCTTCTGTCTGTTCTGATTTTTATATGCAAGAGCACTTTTTATATCTACTTGATTGATTTTTTCTGTCGAGCTCACGTTTATTAAGTTTCAGTAACAGCTTTCACCTCTCTTTTATTAAAATTTAGTCCTGAGCAAATCTCTGAAAACATAGGAATTAAGAGATTTTCAGGACATTGAAATAAAATATGCCATCCAGTTTGCAAATGGTTTGCTTGATTATTGCATTGTGCTGTTCGATTTCCTTCTGACATATAAAAATAGGCGAATGAACTTAAAAATCGTTCTTTTCGTACCTGAGAAGAGACAACAGAGAAGTTCAGACAACTCTGTACTGGCTTTGACAACCAGAACACAGCCCTGAATGCCTTGATTACAGCTTATGAAATCTAACAAGCACAGGCAATCATCACAGAACGGCAAACGGACATCAGCAACTATGACACACATTTACAGGCTTTGCAGAGGGCTTTTCTGCATTCCCTAGAATTGAATAAAAATGCAGAAAGCAGAACAGACAGCTAGTCAAATTGATAATCTGCAAACAGAACTTACAAATAAACAGAATACTTTTGAACTTGCCAGAGAACAAATTGTAGAGAAAAATATAAAACTGGAAGAACTCCGCCAACAGCTTGCACAGGCTCAGAAAGATACTGAGAGTATTTCAGAATTAAATGCTAAAATAAACGCTTTAACGCAGAAACAAGCTACTACAGAGCAGGAAAACAAGCAATTAAAAGCAGAAATAGAAAAACAGAAAAAAGATTTTGAAATGAAACTTACCATGTCGGAAAAACAAGCTGAACTGGAAAAACAGCAGGCAATACTTGCCGAACAGCAAAACGAAGCACAAAATGCTAAAGCTCATGCTGATGAATTGAAAAGACTGTATGATGAAATTAACGAACTCAGAAAAGAGTTATCACGCTCTGAACCGGAGACAAAAAAAGAGGAGAATCAGTAATCTAACGATATTACAAATATACAAATCAGCTATATGATTGCAGAATAGGAACAAGCATTATTTGCAAAAAGAAACGGAAAATGTCGATATTCGCTTGACATTTTCCATATTTTGAGATATACTTATAAAAGAACATATGTTCCTTCAAGAAAATTGAAAAAAGGCTTTTATCTTATCATCATATTATTATAGCATAAGATTCTGATTTTGTCAAGCCTTTTTTTCGGCATGGCAAAATTTTTTTAGCTGTGTGTTGAAAGTGTAATTTGCTCAAATTTATGAAAAGGAGTAATTACACATGATGCAACAAATTCACGGTATCCCTTTACGAATTAAAGAGTACCAAGGAAAACGTGTTGTCACGTTCAAAGACATTGACGCTGTCCACGAAAGACCAGCAGGAACAGCAAGCAGAAATTTCAGAAAATACAGAAACCATTTCATTGAGGGTGTAGATTTCTTTAAAATAACGCCCGACGAATTTCGTCACACGTTAGACGGAGAGAACCAACAGAACGAAATTCGTACCGTTGGTACAAACCAACCCGACGCATTGTGTCGACTTGGTATTGAACGACCTCAAGGCGGTTTGCCTGAATCAATAATTTTAATTACTAGACCTGTTCGAAAACCTTGACAAGAGAAGAAAAAAGGAGTAAAATAGAAAAAAATAACGAATGGAGAATCAGAAATGGATAATGAAAAACGGATAGCAAAACTGAAAGAGAAAGACTATCAAAAATATTTTGGAGTGACAAAAGAAACATTTGCTATCATGTATAAAATATTGGATGAAAAATATCAGGAAGAACATAAACGGGAAGGAAGTCCATCAGTACTGAACGTACTGGATAAGCTTGTGATTTTTTTGCAGTATTATTGGGAATATCGCACTATGGAACATATTTATGCAAATTGCAAGTGGTTTTTTAATATTCTTGCTTTATATAAAAATTTTTTTATATTCTGTTATCTGCCCACAATTCACACTGTGTCATTACAGCATCAATTGCTTCTGGCTGATTATCCGGAGGATATTTATGCATTTTCAGAAGCTTTTTAATCATCATACGCATTCTTGCCCTTGCTGAATCTTTCTTCTGCCAGTCGATAGTCTTATTTTTACGTAAAGTTTCTGTAAGTTCTTTTGTTATTGCAATCAGTTCTTCGTTTTCATAAAAATCCTTGACTGCTTGCGGTTTTGTGAGTGCATCATAGAAAGCGAGTTCATCAGCGGTTAGACCTAATTTTTTACCTTCTTCGCCTGCCTGCTTGATTTGTCTGGCAAGTTTCATCATTTCTTCCATAACTTCTTCATTTGTAAGCATACTATTTAAATACATATTCATTACACGTTGCATAATTTCAGAGAATTTTTCCGATTTTACAGCATTTGTATGTTTATATATGTGAATCTGTTCTGCTATCAGCTTTTTTAATAGTTCAACAGCAAGATTTTTTTCTTTCATCTTTGATATTTCTACAAGAAATTCAGAGTCAAACAATGAGAACTCCTTGCCAATATCAGAAAACAGGTTAATTACTCCCTCGCTTTTGATACTTTGTTTCAGCAATTCATTTATCTTTGCATTCATTTCAGGAAGAGATATTTTTTTATTTTCGCCTTTATTTTCAAATCTTAAAACAAGCACTCGTACTGATTCAAAAAAAGCTGTTTCAAGTCTTAACTCTCTCTCAATTATAGATGAACAAAGTGAGAATGTCTGATGCAGTAATAATGCTTCTTTCAAGAAATCTTTTCTGTCATCTTCTTTAGACGGAGAAATCATAAAGTTCACACCGCCTGTAATTGTTTTTGCACGTTCAAGGTCTGTACCAATCATAAAATGATGATAATCAAAACCATAGAACAAATCACGACATATCGACATTTTCTCAAGAAATTTTGGATAAGCAATTTTTAATATATCTGTATCGCCGTATCTGTTCTTATCACGTGCTGTGTAATCATTCATAGCTTGTTTTAAAGCATTTGCAATCCCTACATAGTCAACTACAAGTCCGCCCTCTTTATCTTTAAATACACGGTTTACACGAGCAATAGCCTGCATAACATTATGTCCCTGCATAGGCTTGTAAATATACATTGTCGCAAGGGACGGCACGTCAAAACCAGTAAGCCACATATCCACAACAATTGCTATTTTCAAAGGACTGCTGTTATCTTTGAATTTTTTGGCAAGTTCTTCCTTGTGTGCTTTGTTACTAATAATTTTATGCCATTTTTCAGGGTCTTTATTGGAAGAAGTCATAACAATAGCAATTTTTTCTGTCCAATCAGGATGAATTTCAAGGATTTTATGATATATTTTCATTGCAATATCACGAGAATATGCTACAATCATCGCTTTACCAGTTAACAGATTGGCTCTGTTATTTTCATAATGATCAAGAATATCTGTGACAAGAGAATGAATTGTCTGTTCATTTCCTAGAATCGCTTCCATTCTGCCGAGCTGATGTTTGGACTGTTCAATAACTCCTAAATCGGCATTTTTTGCCATAAGGTCATATTCCTGGTCAATGACTTTCAATATTTCTTCATTCAGTTTCAGCTTTAATACACGGGATTCATAATAAACAGGGCGGGTTGCACCGTCTTCTACTGCCTGTGTCATATCATAAATATCAATATAATCACCAAAAACTTCACGGGTAGACTTATCTTTCATCGAAATCGGCGTACCTGTAAAGCCAATATAGGTAGCATTCGGTAGACTGTTCCGAATGACTCTTGCCGTACCTGTTTTAATTTTTCCTGTCTTTGTATCAACCTTTTCAAATAAGCCATACTGTCCTCTATGTGCTTCATCTGCCATAACAACGATATTCCTACGCTCTGAAAGGCAGTCGAAAGATTCTTCAAATTTTTGCATTGTGGTAAAAATAATACCATTTGCCACTCTGCCATTAAGAAGTGATTTTAAATGTTCACGAGATTCTGCCTGAACAGGTTTCTGACGCAGAAAATCACTGCATTTTGCAAACTGTAAATATAACTGATCATCAAGATCGTTTCTATCAGTCAATACAACAAGAGTCGGACTGTTCAGTGCTGACTGCAATAAATGGGCATAGAATACCATGGAAAGAGATTTTCCTGAACCCTGTGTATGCCAGAATACACCGCCTTTTCCATCTGTTTCAGTGGCTTTCTGTGTGGATAAAATTGCCTTATTTACTGCAAAATACTGATGATAGCCTGCAAGTATCTTTATCTGCTTTGTACCATCATCTGAAAATAAAATAAAATTTTTGAGAATATCCAGAAATCTTTTTTTCTCAAAAATTCCCTCAAAGAACGTATCAAAACTTGCATATTGTGTATTTTCATAATTGCCATCAATTGTTTTCCATTCCATGAAACGTGTTTCATCACTGGTAATTGTTCCAGCTTTGCTTGTCAACTGGTCTGAAATCACACAAATTTGATTATAATAAAACATGGACGGAATTTCATGCATATAGTTTCTTATCTGCAAGTAGCCTTTGCTTGCATCTGTATCTTTCCTTGATGGCGATTTCAACTCTATCAGCACCAATGGTAAGCCGTTTACAAACAAAATCATATCTGGTCTGCGGTTGCTGTTTTCAACAAAAGTCCACTGATTCGCACAGATAAAAGAGTTATTATCTATATTTTTCCAGTCAACAAGATAAATCAGAGTTGAACGTTCCTCACCATTTTCTATGTATCGTGCAGAAATTCCATTTTGCAGATAGTCCGTAAAGACGGCATTTTTTTGCGCAAGAGAACTATTTTCAAAATCCTTCAACATTCGCAAGGCATTCTTAATTGCTTCATAGGGTTTACCTTTGTTAATTCTGAAAATGCTTTCTTCCAGAATAGCATCATATACTGGTGATTTAAAATTATGTTCTATATCATAACCACAGACTGTATCATAGCCAAGATTCTCTTTAAATAATTCAATCAAGGCATTTTCATAATTTGATTCTGTATAGTTTCCTGACATATCAAATCAATATCCCCTTTCATAAATACAATTATTTTAAATCTTAGCAATTATATCTAATAGATTTGAACGTTCTTCGGGCAAAGCGATAATTTTTATATTTAATTGTGAACGCTGATTTATTATCTCAAAATAATTTATCATTGAAACAAAACTTAAAAGCGAGATTTTACTATCAGAAAATCCAGAATTGCTAAGATTATTATTGTTTCCTAGTAGTGGTATACAAATGGTTTTTCCATGATTTTCATTAATAATCTCTTTTAAAAAAGATTGAACTGCTTTTATATAAAAATCTTCTGGTTGGTTTGTTTTTCGACGGTCAGTAAACGCCATGAAGTAAATGATTTTTTCATCTAGATTTATCCGTATTGTTTTTCCATAGTTAGTCGGTGTTATATTATTCTCGTGTTTTTGTAATTCACATCTTATTTTTTCTTCCAACTCTGCAACATTATTAGGAAAAAATTTACGTACAAAATTTCCTAACAAGGAATCTTCAGATATATACTCCCCTGTAGGATTGACATCAAAATAAAGATTTGTAGTTACTAAAAAACACTCTTCATCAAATAAATCTCCAAAAGATAATGCCACCTTAGATTTTCCTATAGTATGAATTTCAAAATTTTTCTTAATAAAAGAACTTATGAATGGAATAATAAAAGAAAACAAAAAGCAGCCTAAAACTATTATTATTCTAACTAATTTTGATAGATCCAATATAGTTACAACACCTATAATTGTTGCAAACCAACTAAACCAAAAAGAAAATTTAGAAAAAGCATATTTGATATGATTCATTATATCATTCACCTAACTTTTCAAATGCTTTTTTTACACTTTGATAGTCCCACATCAATTGACCGTTCCATTCTCGTTTCAGCATAGGGACATGACACTTGGCGATATTCACAACAGAATCAATGCATTTATGTTTATCAATATATGTTGAATTATAAAGAACAATAATAGGTAAATTATTTCTTTTTGCATAATCGCATTCAAATTCAACAAAAGATTTATTTTCCTTGTATGTATTTGGACAGTAATTATATTTTTTACAATACATACAATATCCTGCACGAAGGTATTTTGTGTTACTTCCCACAATCAGCACAAAGCCTTTTGAATGATCCAAATTCTGTGAACAGTTTTTCTTGATGTTACAATTATTTGTACTATCACTCCGACACTGACTCAATTCATGGGCATCTCTAAATGATAATCCCCAGTAATTATTGTTATTCCAATAAATTAATCTATCAACTGCGTTTTTATCGCTTTCCCAATCTGCTGCAATATATATTCTTGTCCTATAAACCATAATAACTATCTCCTTTTATTATCAATATTTATTCTTTTAGAAATGAAAATTTATATTTATAAACACCTTAATTCCATCTCTGATACATCTATTTCTCCGTTCATCAGCTTGGGCAGAAGTGAGTCACGAAGAGCGGAAAGATTTTTATTTTCATATTCAAGCATTTCTTGTTTATAAAATATTGGCTTACATATATCTTTGAATTTTTGTAAGATATTATCAGAAGGAATAAGAGCAGGAACAGTTTTCATTATACCACCCGATATTTCTTTAAAAGTTGAACCAGATGACATATTTTCAATAGTTATGAGGTTCTCCTTAAGAAAATAATATATATAAGCAGTTCCTATATTATCAAATGGCACAACAGATTTAAATCCCTGATTAGTGCTAACTTGTCCATCCGCAATTGCTATATATCCAATAGGCGCACGAGAACTAAACAGAATAGTACCGTTTGGCATAAGTGTTGCATTGCTTTTAGAAAGTCCTAATTCTGTAATGTCTATTTCTCCATGTGCAATGAACTTAGATTTATAATTTGATAAATCTTTTGGAGTTATCCACGCTATTCCATTATCTGTATAATATTCATCAATTTTTTTGGATGGTGTTCCACCACCAACAACTGTACCCAAATCAGCAATTGTACCGAATTTCCAATCATCAGGCATAACCCCACCAAACGGTTCAAAATCCACAAACCAAGACTTAAAAATAGCCTGTGCCTGCTGTTCGAGATTTTCATTTATTTTGTTGTTTAATTCTATTTTGTCATCAAGGGCGGAGAGAATAGAAGCTATTTTCTGTTGAGTTTCTAAGTCGGGTACACTTATTTCAAGATTTTGTAATACATCAGTTTGAACACGCTGTCTGCCTGATGACCCTACCATAGACTTTATTGCAGGATTTCGCACTTCTGAACTGCATACAAGATAGTATACAAAATCAGCATTAGTGACACCCTCAATAGATCTGAAAACAATATATTCCGTAGAGCCGAAACCTATTTCATTATCCTTTAAAATGCTTACTTTTGATGTTTTGCCATTTTCAAGGCAAGGTGTAATTCTTGCCATTATAGTATCACCATTTCTGAATTTAGTACCACCTTTGAATTCTGTAATTTCAAAAGTTGGAATATCACGACAAAATGGTATTAACATATCCATAGTTACTTTTTTTGCAAGAGTACCTTTTTTTAAAGTTTCTCTTGGATTAAAAGTAACAATATCTTTGAATTTTCTGTTAGTCCACTCAACCATTTATATTGCCTCTTTGTGTCTGCTGTTTAAGATAACTTGTAATTGCTTTTCTTTCAAGAGCGAATAAAGGAATAAGGTTATTAATATATTGCAAATTGTTAATAATATGTTCGTTTGTTTGATAAGTGACTTGATTTGATACACACATTCCATTATTCTGCATATACGCAAAAACATTTAATTCAGTACGATATTTTCCAGTCAATTCATGAATCTGTTCTAAGGCTTTTTGAGAGTCAAACGGTTCTGTATATAAAATCTCATTATTTTTTTGAATTTCATCTAGATACTCTTTAAAGTCATGTATTTCTTTCAATTTTTCAAATGTTTTATATATTTCTTCAAAATTAAATATCATATCCAATCGCCTCCAGTTTCTCACGGATTTCATTTTCAAGTTCGTGTGACTTTTTGAACATTTCGGATAGTTCAGAAGTCAAACGTTTCATTTTTTCGTCAAATGGTTCTCCATCATCTTCCTGTTCCTCAATGCCGACATAGCGTCCAGGAGTTAAAATATAATCCTGTTTTGCAATATCTTCTGTTGTGGCAACAGCACAGAACCCCTTGACATCTTCAAGCGTTCCATTCTGAAAAGCTGTGAATGTATCAGAAAGTTTTGCGATATCCTCATCAGATAAATCTCGATGTTTCCTATCAACCATAAAGCCCATTTTACGAGCATCAATAAATAGCGTTTTTCCTGACTGTTTTTTGTTTTTCGTAATAAACCACAAAGTAACAGGAATCGTTACAGAATAAAATAATTGCGTGGGCATCGCAACAATGTCCTCAATTAAATCATCTTCAATAATTCTCTTTCGGATTTTTCCCTCACTGCCTGTTTGTGTAGACAATGCACCATTTGCAAGCACAAGACCTATTTTTCCATTTGGTGCAAGATGATGTATCATATGTTGAATCCACGCATAGTTGGCATTATTGGCAGGCGGAACACCATATTTCCAGCGAATGTCTTCTGTCAGCTTATCCTGTCCCCATGGGTGGTAATTGAACGGAGGATTTGCAAGAATAAAATCAGCTTTCAGGCTCTTGTGTAAATCATTTGAGAAAGTATCCGCATGATGTAAACCAAAATCTGCTTCAATGCCACGAATAGCCATATTCATCTTTGCCATTTTCCAAGTATCAGCATTTGCTTCCTGCCCATATACAGAGATATTATTTCTGTTTCCGCTGTGAGCCTGAATAAATTTTGCACTCTGTACGAACATACCGCCAGAACCGCAAGCAGGGTCATAAACACGGCAATTCTCAAACGGCTTTAATATTTCAACAAGAGTTTTCACGACACTTGATGGTGTGTAAAATTCTCCACCGCCTGCACCCTCTTTTTCAGCGAACATAGCAATACAATATTCATAAGTGCGACCGAGCAAATCTTCATCATGTCCAGTTTCGCTCATATCAATATGATTTGTGAAAATATCCACTACATCACCTAAGATACGCTTATCCAGATCAGGGTTTGCATAATTTTTAGGCAATACGTTTTTGAGACTTTTATTTTCATCTTCAATTGCACGCATGGCATTATCAATAACAGTTCCGATTTCAGGAGTATGTGCGAATTTCGCAATCACAGACCACCTTGCATTTTCAGGTACAAAGAAAATATTATCCATCATGTAAGCATCTTTATCATCCTCAAAACCGTCACCTTCAGCAACAAGCTCCTGATATTTTTTTTCAAAAGCACTTGAAATATATCTTAAAAAAATGAGTCCTACAATTACTTTTCTATATTCAGTAGCAGGAATATGCCCCCAAAGAACACAGGCAGCATCCCAGATTTGCTTTTCAAATCCAATATTTACATTTGTCTTTTTATTCATGTTTTACCTCCAAAGTCCAGAATTACTCTAAAGTATTACTTACTGAATTATATCATATTTTGACAAAAAATACAAGTGACTTTTGATATTTTTATTATGGGAATAAAAAATTATTAAATTAAGTCTATTCCGTGTATTATTTTCTTAGATTGTTTGACATCTATCTCCTCTAGCAGGTATGATTTTCTTAACACACTTGCATGTTGATACCAAACCTCATATTGTTCAAAAGTTAAACTTTTTCCATTTGTTTTATCATTATCTTTCAAATAAGTGCGCACGCTTATAATTTTTGTTTTTAATTCTGTCATATTCAGCAAGCAAAGAATCTCTCTTTTGTTTTAATTTTATCCTTCGTTTTGGTACAATTTCTTGACAAGTTTTATTATATTTAGAAAGCACTCTGTTGCAATACAGGGTGTTATTTTTATTTTTGGGAACAAAGAAGTTTCTTCAACACTGACAGACAAGTACCCGTTTCTTTTCGTTTGCAAAATAATATAGTAACATAAATACATAATAGTCTGAAAAATGTGTAAAAAAATATACATGTGAAAGTCTAGTATCCTCAGCAATAATCTGAGATTGGTATTGTCTTGCAAACAGACTGGTTTCTTTTAATGCATATCTATCAAACCATTTGTTTTTACACCCGAGGAACTATTGATATTATTCAATTCAACGCAATCTAAGACCATTTTTGGAATAAATTATCCTTTTTTTATGGATGATAAATCAAAGATATACAGTAAAGATATACATTTGAGATATTGGAAAGAGCCGTTTTTATTTAATGGAAATATTATTACATTACAAGTAAGTGGTATGAGTATCACTATGAAAAATTTGATAAATGGTTTGAATCAACTAAAAATAGCAATGTGAATTAAGAGATTCTCAGGAATATGATTTTTAATTAGAAAAATCGGTATTTTCTGCAATATTATTTTTTATGAATAACTGCAAAAATTCGGTAAATACTAGTTTTGCAGTCAGGTTATTTTACTATTATCTAAATCAATAAGGAGAAAAAAATATGAAAGCGACTGGTATTGTAAGAAGAATTGACGATTTGGGACGGGTTGTTATCCCCAAGGAAATTCGCCGAACTATGAGAATTCATGAAGGCGACCCGTCATTGACAGCATTGACACAAGAAATCCGGTTCTGTAACGCTATCCGTGACATAGCAGAACGTCTGCACATGCTTTATACATGAAATCAAAATCCGGCATATGCTCATAAGAGTGTATGCCGGATTTGTATTTATTCTTCAGGAATGATAATATTTCCGTCAGGAGAGAACTGTAATTGTATCCAACATGGCAACCCATAATAAACTGATGAAATAGTTACACCTGTCCAACCATATTGTAGATTTTGATAGCCTGGAGATTCATTGTTCGTATAGACTTGATAGCTTTTTACTTCCCCTAATGGAATATTAACAAATTTAAGTTGACTTTCAGTTTTCAAATAACAACAGTAGAATTTACTTGTTTCTTTATTAAGTATAAATAAATAGCTTGGTTCACCTATTTCTTTATCGGAAAATTGTATCTCTAGATTAGGATTGCTTATATCTACTCCATTCCATTCAATATTATTTATCAGTTGATAGTCTATACCTTCCCGTTTTTTATATAATATTGGATAATTTTTCTGTTCATTTTTCTGTTCTTTGATTTCATATCCAAGAACATAATCATGATATTTTGATTTTAATATCCATTTATATTTTTGTCCAGATACTACTTTTCTAGGTGTAAACTTATTACTAGATACTTTTTCATATAATATAATTCCATCAGAAGCAAATACTGCACCACAACATTTGTATTCAAATAGACTATAATCACAATCGTTACTAATATGCCATTGCACACCTAACCAACAGATAAAATAGTCTTCTTTTTTAAGACCACATTCTTGTAATTGTTCTGTTACTTTTTCCTCAAATTCCGTCGGAGTAATCCCAATTCGTATATCTAACTTAAGAAGTTTATCTACACAATCATCCTCATATTTTTCAGGATGAAGTTTTAAATCCTCACATAATTGTATTCTTTCTTTATACAATTGCAAATCTTTACGTTTGAGATTAAACTTTTCTCTTTTTAATGTTACAAGAAAAATATCCAACAGACAAGGAGCCATCTCTTCTATATCATACTTAGAAGATTTATAAAGATTACACAGTTGATTAGTTAATGACGCATAGAAACTATCCTTCTCCATAATAATACGCATAACAGTTAGAACCAATTTTCCTATTTCTTTTCCTTTATTTGCAGGTATTTTTCCTAACATTGTTTTATAAAATATTTTGAAATTTTTTAAGCATTCTTCATACTCTTCATTTTTTTCAAATTCAACAGTTTCTTCTGACATACTGTCTAAGACTCTGGAAAATGAATCTTTTAATTTTTCATTGTTAAATCTATTTCTAGGAATTGAACTTTCTCTTATATTACGACTAAGAGTTTTTCTTTCAAATATTTTTTCCTTATAAAAAGCATCTTTAAATGCATCTCTAAAACTATCTTCACTCATACTTTCTGTACTTTTTTTAGAAGATTTAACAAAGAGAATAAATAGAACCTGAATAAAATCTATAACTATAAATGAATTTTCCATAAAAATACTCCTTTTGTCCCGAAAAATGTCCTAAAAATTTTTTTGATTGGTTCTTGACTTGTCCTAAAGTATGCCCCATAATAATTATAGTAACACAAATTTTAAAATAAGTCAATAGAAAATCTTGATTTTCAAGAAAGGAGGTGCGAATCCATGCCAGAACCAAATTTCCCTGATTTCAAAGAACTCTTTTATGATCAGCAGGCTCGACTTGCTGATACGATAGATCAACTTAGAAATCTTGTTATCAAAATGCAAAATGACATGCGCATTGCGGAAGAACTCGTGGTAGCAGATGAAAATGAGCCAGAAGAATGAATAAGATCAACATCAATTTTGACCAAAGAATAGAAAGGAGGTTTACACTATGAATCCAGATTGGTGGGAACGCAACAGCTCAAATGGGCAGGAATTTTTCGGATATGACAATGGTGATGGCACAACGTCTTGGTACACAGCAGATGGCGGATATGATAGCGATAGTCCTACACCCTCTGAAAATAAAGATGCCTGGAAAATTTGGAGCGGTGACTTGAAAAAACTCCCTTAAATATGCAAATATTTGATAAAATACTAAAAGTCTTAGCAGGCATTAAATTTAAAGGAGGATATAAATACTATGTATAATGTTTTCGTAGTATTCGATGGAAGTACTGCACTTGAAGTGTTCGATCCGAAAGAGTTCAATTTGGAGAATATGGAAGATGAATTTACCTACTATTCAATCCGGGAACAAGCAATTCGAGAGTTGCGAGAAAGAGGAGGAGGCGAGCTAAACCAAATCATGGCGCAGATCTTTGCTCGTAACTACGCCTATAATTATGCCCATCAGTGTGCTCATCAGTGTGCCTATTATTTAAATCGGAAACAAGCAATTCAATGGTTGAAAGAAAGAGGAGAAGATGATCCAAGCGAAAATAGGATCAATAAGTGTATGCTTTATTTTGGAACTCATCATATTCAGCGAATGAAAAAACGCAGAACCTTAAGAGAATATGAGGAAGATTATCAAAATGAGGAAATATAACTAACAACTAAAAATCAAGTAAAAGTCCGGCATATGCTTGTAAGAGTGTATGCCGGATTTGTTTCTTATTTATCAAAATAATGTCCCTTACAGCTGACAATATAAATTCTGCCTGCTTCCATGTGATAGACGAGTCTATTCTTCTCATCAATTCTACGGCTGAACTCTCCATGAAGATTATTTTTTAGTGCTTCCGGCTGACCGATACCTTCCAGACAGCCATTCCGTTCAATGTCCTTAATTAGCTGATTGATTCGCTTTATCGTTTTCTTATCCTGTGTCTGCCAGTAGAGATAGTCCTCCCATGCATCATCTGACCAGATTTTTTCACTCATCATCCACCTCAATCAATTCATGTGCAGTGCCTTTCCCCTCACGGAGTTCCCGGATTGATTTCATCAGATGTTCCTGATTGGATATACTGTAAAACGGGTCAGATGATTGTGTGATTTCAAACGGAATTCTACGTTCACGAAGAACAGCCTTAACAAAAATGCTGATTGCCGCTGAAGTACTCAATCCCACATCATCACAGAAACGGTCGAATGCCACTTTGTCATTTTCATCAATTCTTGCTGAAATCGTTGTCTGTGCCATAGTACACGCCTCCTTGTTTATCTTTGCATATATTATAGCACAATTTAATGCAAATTGCAAGTGATTTTATGAGATTTTTTTAAAATCCGGCATTTGTTTCACTTTTTATAGTTGATCATATTCTTCTAAAAGAAAATCTACAATATTGATAATTTTAATTTCCTCATAATATTTCTCCAGTGATTTCAGGTGTTTCTTTCCCTGTACATCATAACGTACAGCCTTGTATAAAATAAAAGATTCTAAAAACGCACTCACATAATTTCTCGCTGTAACAGAAGTTGTCTTTCTGCCGAAAGAAGTCAGATTATCTGCGATTTTCTTCGAAGACACCATGCTCCCGATGTTATTAAACAGAAACTTGACAATGTTTCCCAAAAGTTGTACATCCTGTATCTTTTTGGGTATGACAATATCTTTAAGCAGGATAGATAGAAGGTTTTTAGGTAAAAAGGAATAAGCAACTAGAGCAGAAAAAAGATTTACAAGAAAATTAGCAATGCTTCAGTGTCTGGAATGCTCTATATCACAGATATTCTTCAAGAAATCGTTGACAGATTCCATCACAATTCGTTTACAAAGTATCAGCCTGTCATATAAATTCATCTGTTTATTTTTCATATTTTTCTTTGCTTTAATGATAAGTACAATCTCTTTTTTCAGAAGTCTTTCAAATAATTTCTGACAAATATATCCTTTGTCTGCAAAAAGCTTCCCAAAAATTTCTTTTGTTAAAGAATCCATAACTGCTTCATTTCTGTCATCTATGTTGCAAGAGGTTAGACAAAAAGAAAGAATTTCACCTTGTTCATTTAGGGAGATAAGGACTTTCTTGAATCAGGAATTGAAAATCCAAAAATCCTTACTGTTTCTGAATTTTTAAATGGGTGACTGTTTACACAATAAAATAGCCGATCTACCATGTGGCACATCGGCTATTAATATTATATATCAACAACTAATTTAAGCTTTCTTCCTATAATATCATGAGGAAATTCAATTTCTTCATCATCAAACCATGTTTTGCCAGGCTGTGACACACAATCCACATGGTATTTTTACAAGTTAAATCTTTGCGAATAATTTGTGATAAAACTGTAAAGCGGAGATTAATTTTATTCTCTAAAACTTTATTTTTCGAGGAGTTTACGCTTCAGTAGGCACAGATCAAACACATTGAGTTGGTTATCTTCGTAGAGGTCAGCAGCTTTCCAGTTAGCAAGATGTGTATCTGGAATAGCAAGAATCCATTTTTGGAGAAGAATTACATCGGCGACATTGACCTCACCATCTGCATTAATATCACCTATTGAACGATCTATCTGCCACGCAAACACCGTATAGCCGTCGCACAACTGACTGTCATTATGATCAGCGAATGGTTCACCCATATCAGCGGCAAGTTTTCTCATATCGCTGTTGGATTTAAGCATAGAAGTATCAACCGTAGCATCTTTCACACCAATATTTACAGCACAGTCAGTTCCAGCAAAACAGTTAACGATATTAGCCTTACAAGTGACATTATCATTGCGAACGATTTCACTGCAAATCGCACCAGCAGTTGTACCACCAGAAACTTTACCTTTTGCATGATAGCTATTTTCGATTAACACATAGAATTCATTTCCTCCATATTGATTAAAGAGAATTCGTCCAACGAGACCACCAGCATATTTATTAGAATTTACACTTCCAATATGATAGCAATTAGAAACACAGAAACTATTTTCTCGTGAAGTACCGTTATAGAGATAGCCTACAATACCACCAGCCATTTCATTTGCACTTACATCGCCGATAAAGGCACAATTTTCAATCAGAGCTGAATATTGCTGTTGTCCTGCAATTCCTCCAGCGTTCATACCAGAAGTTTTTACCTGACCAGTAACAACGATATTCCTCACTTCACAAGTATTTTCACGGATTGCACCGAACAATCCAGCATTTTCATATGCTCCATCTACATGGAGATTGCGGATGTAATGATTGCTCCCGTTATAAACTCCATAAAACATCCGAGTCTTATAGTTATATTGTCCATCCTCTCCGAATCCTAACCCAATAGGAATCCAGTTTTCATTTTCAAGGTCGATATCAGCTGTCTGAAGGTAGTATGCTCTTCCATATACTGGATTAAATGCAGTATTGTTGACAAGGTCACGCATTTTTTCAAGGTCAGCTTTATTTTGAATTAAAAACGGATCATTCTGTGTGCCACTTCCAGAAAAAAAGCCTGTTGGAATCTCTTTTACTGTCACAGCCAGCTGTGTAGTTTTGGTAACATTTTCTTCGGTATAGCTGAATGTTACATTTTTAGTACCTGATGTTGAAAAATCATAGAGTACCTCTGCAACTGTGGTAATATCCTTTGTACTGCCATCTTCATATTTTGCTGTAATTTTCATTCCGCCCGTATCCAAAGTTTCCCCTACATAGTAATCTGTCTTTCCCGCATTTTCTACCGTGATACTGCTAAGGGAAGGAACCGGACTTTCAAGTATCCAAATCTGATTGTCTTTGCCTGTTTTTGTTGCAAGTTTTACATTTGTACCGTCAACAGTCAGTACGCAAGATTCATCAAATCCATTGTGTATGATATATCCGCCTGAAACAGCCTCAAACTTCCAAGTCTGCGTTCCTGAATTATCCTTATTGTATAATGTTACATTAGTATTATTACTTGGAGTATCTGAATAAGGATTTAAAACATATGTTTCATTTATCTTTGATGCAAGATAATTGGAAACTCCGCCTGAAAGGCTGAACTTAAAAGCATTTGATGATGCTTTTGAAGCAACAGAAACATTTTGCCCATTTGAAGCAGTTCCGCCGTCAACTGCCATGTATGTATTTGTTGACTTATTTTTCAGCAATATGTCCCCTGATGGCATTGATTCATATTTTATAGTGTCATCATTCTGATTTGATTTTTTTGAAGCAGTATAAAGAATAACTCTATTAGTTATAGTATACTTTGATAAATCTGTATAATTCTTACCTCCAGTATCAATGATTGTGCACTTATTGTTTTGACAACTACGCACTGCAACCCAGTGATTTGTTGAAGTACCACCATTTGCATTACAAGAAACAATCATATAATAACCCTTGTCATAATAGTTTTGAATTTGTTTAAGTTTGTCTGAATTGGTTCCACTTAATGTTTCTCTACTTACATATTTGAAATCCGAATAAACTTTAGAAACAACTCCCCATGAAATTTCTCCCGCACTGTTAAAAGCACCAGCATTTTTAAGTGCAGTAATACCAATCTTAGGATTAAATATGGTTTCATCTGTGCTACATACACCAGAATGTGCAAGCAGAACGCAGGTACTTGTAGCGGCACAGCCAATGTTAGCAACTGTAGAATCAGATTCTGAACCCAATAAAATTGACCCCCATCGCTGGTCTGTTTGTCGCCATGTTACATATGCTGGTGTGGCAGCGTTTACAGTAAGTTCAACATTAATCACGGTTATTACTACCATAAGCAGCATAATAAAAGCTGTAAAAACTGAAAACGCTTTTTTTGTTACTTTTTGTTTTTTTGTCATAAAAAAATCAACTCCTTATAATTTATAAATCAGTGTATCTTCAGTAATCCTCTCTGCTATCATTATAGCATTATCGTTCCAACTTGTCAATATGTATACTAAAAAGTCATTTTCAAGGTGACTTTTTAGTAGTTATGTCGCTTTCAGGGTGACTCTAACTTTTTTCCATAGATATCACGACCTAAATATTTCATAAGGATAAGACTAACTTTGATATTGTTGTATTCTCCCTTCAGTATGCAACTTTTTATAATTACATCATATTGAATACTATCAGACAATATATATCCTGCTGTGCCAAGGAGTTTTTGTGTTTCTTCCAGATTTAATTTTAGAGCCAAAGCAAATGCAACCGCTACTTCTTTTTTGGGGTGATAATCTTTGTTATATCTGATTTTTGAAAAAGTCTGTTTGGAAATGTTTGCTGCTTTGTAAACATCGGAATCTTCCATTCGTTTTTCATCAATTAAATGAAGCAAAAATTCAGAGAAGCTCATGTCTGTGTTTTGAATGTATAATATCTTTTGCTTTTTATCAATCTCTTCAATCTCATGTACAGTTTCATTCATCCTATCTATTTTCTCTTGCATATTTCTTTGAAAAGTGTCATTTGCTTGTTTTACCTTGTTAATAAACTTATTTAAATCAATAATTGAGTTAAAATCTCTATAAATTCTACTTATCATAATCATACGCATTGTATCTGCACTTATTTTTTCACACAAATTTTCAAGTGCAAATTCATATTCTAACATTCTTTCTTCATATAAAACTATTTCATTTTCAAAGTTCTTTGAATCTGCCAACGAAACACGCATTTTATCATTTTTTGTGCCAAGAGTTGATTGAACATATTTGTCATCAATTAAATGTTCAATACTATCTAACATTTCTGTTCCCAATTCCAAGGATTCTTTATCATAAATAACTAAATATATTGTCATACTATCTGTTGTTAAAGAACTTAATGCTTCACAAGCTACATTTAATGCTATTTTCTTTGGAAATGCAAAATGTCCAGAAGAAATTAGAGGGAACGCAATAGAAGACAGTCTGTATCCTTTAGCAAGCTCCATGGAGTTTTTATAGCAATTGAATAATAGCTGTTCTTCATTTTCAGTTCCACCATTCCATATTGGTCCAACAGTATGAATAATGTACTTGCAAGGTAATTTATATGCATTTGTTATCTTAGCTTCACCCACTTCACAACCATTTAAAGTGCTACATTCATCATCTAATTCTTTTCCAGCAGCTCTGTGTACTGCACCATCAACGCCAGCAGTACCTTTTAAATATCTGTTGGTTGGATTTACAATGGCATCTACTTTCATTTTTGTAATATCATTCCTGACTACTCTAAATGGCATACTTTCCTCCTATCATTCCGCCACAGCAAACTTTCTTACAATCATNAAAACATAGAANTATATCTCATANANATTGTACTTCCTNNGTCTTGCTTTCTTTTTTACTCCTNCAAGATCTTCTCGTATTTTCTCAAACTGTTCTNTGNTTATATCANTCNAATATTCCTTTNTNATTCTTTNCNACTACCTGTTCTGCTTCTATTATTCCCCTTTTTCTCGGTAGTGTAAAGATAATTAAACAGNTTNTAAGATTATTATACTATTTTTTTCCTAAAAAATCAATAGTNTAGTAAAATAACTTGAAAAACAATGTAAGATATGATAAAANAAAGATATAAGTTATGGTAAAGATTTAAAAGANCGAGTGGTAAACTATNGGCTTTCAGGANATACGATAAAAGAAACATGTGAAGTGTTCGGAGTAGGAAATGATGCAGTCAGCAAATGGGTAAAAAAATATAAGGAAATAGGTNATTTGTCAAATAAACCTTTGAACAGAGGATACAAGAAAATAGACCCTGAAAACTGAAAGCATATATTGTCGAACATCCGGATGCCTATCAAAGAGAAATCATTGAAGCATTTGCATGCAGTGCAGTGGCAGTTGGAAAAGCATTGAAATGTCTTGGAATTACACAAAAAAAGACACTGCGTTACTGTGAACAAAAAGAAGAACAGGCGAAAGAATACCTGAACAAAATTGCAGATATTCCAAAAAAACGTATTGCCTACGTGGATGAAACAAGGATAGATTCGTATTTNTATCGTGTGTATGGATATGCACCAAAAGGAGAACCTGTTTGAAAAAAATTTCCTGTGCGAAATTTTCAGTGTACCAATATTGTTGCCGCAAAACTGNGAAATAAAATACCTGCTCCAATGCAATACAATGCAACAATTGACGCACCACTGTTTGAACAATGACTTTTGTCATGCCTTCCTCAAGATACTGTCATTGTGATGGACAATACTTCTTTTCATCCAAAAAATAAACTTTTCAAAATTGCAGAAAAACATCACAGAATCATTATTTTTCTTCTTCCTTACTCTCCGAAACTGAATTTCATTGAAAATTTCTAGGCTATTTAAAGCATTGGCTGAAAATGCATATTCATGATTTCTCTTCTCTTGATGATGCTATTTCTGCTACATTTCATGCTTTTTAGGAGATTATTTGCTTTTCTCTTTTGAAATAGGATTACTATAATTTAAAAAAACGTGAGTTCGATAAAAAGATTAATCAGCAAGACATAGAAAACCTTTTTTCATAACAGAAGCAGAACAAACAGAAGGTTTTTTAGGCAAAAAAGAATAAGCAGCTAAGACAGAAACAAGGTTGACAAGGAAATTAGTGATACTACGATGTCTGGAAATCCATCCGCTTATTTTTCATATTCTTCTTTGCTCTGGTGACAAGGGTAATCTCTTTTTCCAGCAGTTTTTCAAACAGCTTCTGAGAAATATANCCTCTGTCAGCAAAAAGTTTTCCAAATATTTCNTTTGTCAGTGAATTCATTACCTCTTCGTTTCTGTCATCCATATTGCCGGAAGTAAGGCAAAAAGACAAAATTTCCTCTTCATCATTGATCATCAGATGCAGCTTGAAGCTATAAAACCAGCCCATAGAACTTTTTCCCATTTTGGCATATNTGCTGAATACACGATGCCCATGGATTCTGTGGTTGTCACATACTTTGATTGGAGTAGAATCCATAAAAGATATTCCGCAACACTTGACAAATCTTGATCTGACAATGTATACTATAAGTGGAACAAGTGCATATTCCATAATCTCTACAAAACGGTTGTAGCTTACCAATGTCGGAAAATCCTGTTTCTGATATTTCATAACATGATTTTTATCATACCACTTAGATGTGCGGTATCCTGATAAATGGTACATAATCAGTATTGTTATGATTTCGCTTAGTGCCATTCTTGTTCTGGGTAAGACTTTCTTTTTTTCCATCATTAACGAATGCATACAGTATTCCTCGTATGCTTTACAAAAATCATCTACATCACAAAATATTGCCACCTGTTCCATAGAAAAAACCGCCTTTCTGTTCTCTGAGTTTGTCGTTATTCTCATTATAACAGATTTTGGCGGTTTTTTCTTCGAATTCACGTTTCTTTTATGCAATATACCAATAAAAAAATTGAAGTTAATTATGGTTTTCTGTGGATTTTACAAATTTTCTCTTGACATTCCTATACGAAAATGTTATACTTAAAGTACATTGATTGATTGTGACTTGTTAATTTGTATTTATTTTTTACTTTATATTTTTATTATATCATATCCTTTTTATTTTTTCAAGAGGTTTATTATTTTTTTATAAAATTATGCTTATAAAGGATGATGTTTGAATGTCAGTACCTCCAAAATGGGATAAATATGAAGCTGTTATACTCCTTGATGCTTGGCTTAAAGTGAAAGAAGGTATTCCTAAGATGGAAATGATAAATTTAGTTTCTTTCCAATTACGCCAAAAAGCTCTCAATCAAGGTGTAAAAATTGATAACATATATAGAAATACAAATGGAATTAGATTTCAACTTATGAGCATGGCAACAGCTTATGAGAAACAAGATATGGGCATATCTGCATCGAAACTATTTAATGATATTGCAGAACTTTATCGGAATGACTATGAATCGTACGAAAAAATTCTAATGGAGGCAATACAAATGATAGAATATTCATCAGATACTAAAGATAATTTTATGCGGTATGTTTCTGAAAAACAGCCAAAATTAGCTACCGAAATTCTTCATGCAATAAAATGTATAGAAGATTTTGCTATATCTATAAAAGTGTTATCTCATTCTATATTTGAAGATTTGTCAGAAGAAACTATTACTATTCTCAGAAAAAAAGTATTGAATCATAAATTCTTTACTGTCAGATTTAAAAATGTGTTACCATATGCCAGATGTGGTCTGCAAATGCTCAATGACTATATAACAGAAAGAGCAGGAATATCAAACGAACAATATACAGAAACACAAATCACAGAAAGCAATACAGATTCTTCTTCTGCTGATGATGAAAAAGACAATACTTTACAAAATAATCTTTACCAAGAAGCAGAAGATTTTTGTAATTGGATGGTTCAAAATTCCAATTTGAGTATGAATACTTCAAGAAGTTATAATTCTGCTATAAACACCTGTGATACATATGCAAAACAGGAAGGAATATTTCAGAATAGTATCAGAAATTGTTCATCATACAGCGAATTTGAAGAAAAATACACTTTATTGATGAACGACAGTGGTTTCAAAAAATTAAGTAAAAAAAAGCATAACTATCTTGTAACTGCTTTGAACAAATATCGTGATTATATGATTTCTGTATCCACAGGGACTAATCCTATATCTCAAACATCTTACATTGAAACTGTTCCTGCCGAAC
>JAAVHJ010000011.1 GCA_014799805.1 Ruminococcus sp. | reverse complement strand
CTTTCATAAAATAATTTTTCATAATCTAACATACTGTTTTCTCCTTTATAAATTAATTTTTTTACTCTTATTCTTTGCATTATTCAAAATATCTATTATTAGTATACAATAGTATTTTAAAATTGTCAAGTATTAATTTACAATAGTATTATTAAAATTTACCAGAAAGGAATAATTATTATGTTTTACGAACGAATCAAAGAACTTCGACTTGCTTTAAAAATGAATCAGGTGGAATTTGCCAATAAGCTGAATATTACAAAACAATGTGTTAGCAATTGGGAAAATGCTTATATTCAGCCATCAGTTGACATGTTAATTAAAATTGCAAAAACTTTTTCAGTTAGTACGGACTGGTTGCTTGGTTTAAATTCTCAAAATTATTTAGATGTTTCTGGATTAAGCATAAATGAAATCATGCATTTGCAAAATATTATTCAAGATTTAAAAAAATAAAAATTCATGTAAAATTTTCAAAAAATATGATTTACCCCCTTTTCAAATGCTAATTTTTATGCTATAATATTAAGTAATAGCTTTGAATGATTGCAAAGCGAAAAATGATATTATTATTTAGGAGGTTTTTCTGTATGTCTATCATGGAGCTTTACAACAGTTGGTGCGAAAAAGCCGTTGATGATGCGGATTTGCAAACTGAACTGTTAAGCGTAAAAGAAAATCAATCTGAAATTCGTGACCGTTTCTATCGTGATTTAGAATTCGGCACAGGTGGTTTGCGTGGTGTAATTGGTGCAGGTACAAACAGAATGAATGTTTACACTGTTCGCCGTGCCACACAAGGACTTGCTAATTATGTCAAAGAATCTTTTGAAAATCCAAGCGTTGCAATTTCTTATGACAGTCGTATCAAATCTATAAAATTTGCACAAGCTGCTGCATCTGTTCTGGCAGCAAATGGCATTAAAGTTCATATTTACACAGAATTAATGCCAACACCTTGTTTATCATGGGCAGTGCGTGCATTAAATTGCAGTGCTGGTATCATGGTAACTGCTAGTCATAATCCATCAAAATATAACGGCTATAAAGCTTATGGTGCAGATGGCTGTCAGATTACATTAGAAGTTGCTGAAAAAGTTTTATCTGAAATTAATTCTCTTGACATGTTTAATGATGTAAAATATACAGATTTTGAACAGGCAGTTGCTGACAATATGATTTCTTATATTGACCAGTCTGTCATTGAGGAATATTATCAGAACGTCCTTGCACAAGGCATTCATACAGACCTTTGTGCAGAAAGTGGTTTAAAAATTGTTTACACGCCTTTAAATGGCACAGGAAATAAACCAGTTCGTGAGGTATTATCCAGAATTGGCATTAAAGACGTAACTGTTGTAGCAGAACAGGAAAATCCAGATGGTAATTTCCCAACTTGTCCTTATCCAAACCCTGAAATTCGTGAGGCTTTGGAATTAGGTTTAAAATACTGCGACAAAGTAAAGCCAGATTTATTACTTGCAACTGACCCTGATGCTGACCGTGTTGGAATTGCTGTGCCTGATGGTGATGATTATGCATTATTTTCTGGAAATGAAGTTGGTGCATTGTTACTGGAATATATTTGCAGTCAGCGTAAAGCAAATAATACACTTCCAGAAAATCCAATTTGTGTAAAAACGATTGTAACAACAGATTTAGTCAAAGCCATTGCAAACGAATACGGCTTAGAAACAATTGAAGTTTTAACAGGCTTTAAATTCATTGGAGAACAAATTGCTTTACTGGAAGAAAAGAACCAAGAAAATCGCTATGTATTCGGCTTTGAAGAAAGCTATGGCTATTTAGCTGGTACTTATGTAAGAGATAAAGACGCTGTTGTTGCTTCTATGTTAATTTGTGAAATGGCTGCTTATTATCGTACAAAAGGCATTTCTTTATTACAGGCAAGAGAAAATCTATACCAGAAATACGGCGTATTTCGTCATTCTCTGCAAAGCTTTGCATTTGAGGGTGAAAGCGGTATGAACAAAATGAATTCTCTCATGCAAGGCTTGCGTGATAATAGACCTGAAGCAATTGGCGGTCTGAAAGTTGTTTCCGTTTCTGACTATATGACAAGTGAAACAATTGATACTATAACTGGTGAAAAAACTGCAATTACTTTGCCAAAATCTAATGTTTTAGTATTTGATTTAGAACAAGGTGCAAAAGTTGTCATTCGCCCATCTGGCACAGAACCAAAAATTAAGAGTTATTACACAACTGTTGGCGAAACCATGGCTGATGCGCTTGTCACAGAACAAAAACTAAGAGATGATTTCAGTCAGATTTTTAAATAATATTAAATATAAAAAAGAGTTCAGATTAGTTCGATACTCATAAAGAAATTTAAGCCTCAAAGCAATTATTTATTGATAACTGCTTTGAGGCTTATTGTTAATATTTGATTACTCGCATAAATCAGAATTTATTGTTTTACTTTCATCAAACTAATAAAATTTTTGATTATGTTTTTTTTAATCATAAGTATTAGAGATAATGAAATCAGTACAATGGCACTTATTATTACTAAAACAGGATTGTATTTTGTCGAAAAAATGTCTAAAAAATTTGCACAATCATCTCCAATTGAGATTGCTGTGTTATCATTTAGAATAAGGATAGGAATAAACACCCATGCGAAAAGACTAAATAACGGAAGAATTGCTGCAAAGTAGGAGAATATTCTATATAGGCTATTTGTACGTTTCTTTTGATAAAAAATCATATATACATAAGAAATAATCAAGGGGAAAAGAACTCCATTAGCATTAAACCACATTGTTTCCAAATTCGTAAAGTTTCCGTCAATATATGTCATATGTGCAGTTAAGATACTGAACTCTGTTATTTTAGCACCGCAAGCTACGGCAACAATGCAATGACCTAATTCGTGCAAAACAATGTACAAAATCAATGTGAATATCCCCAAAAGAATTACAAACCCAAGTAATTTCAGTTTACGTTGCATAATACCCTCCCAAATTGTAATTTGCAATTATTTATTCAAGTAATATTTGTTTTCTTTAGTTCTTACTAATACTCTTTGTTTTTCTAAAGTGTCATTTACTTTTTTGAACCCATTAGGGTTAATAATTCCAGCTTCCGAAAATGTTTTAGCAGTTTCTTCAGTAAAAGCACCACATTGAGACAATTTTTTTATAATCAAGTTCTTTCGTATTAAAACTATTGGTGGAAAAAACACAATTCTCAACGCCTTTCATTTACAAATTCCGATTTATCTTAGTAATAATTATACATCAAAGCCGTTACATTGTCAATAGAAACGCCATAGCACTTTTGACTGAAAATCATAAATGCTATGGCGAAAACTTCTTTATGAGTGTCCATCTTTTTCACGAACTCTTTTTTTGTATTATTTATATTATAATTCTTCTGTCAAGCCAACAATATATGTCATGATAGCCAAAGAATCGTTTGGAGAAACAATGCCATCACCGTCTATATCAGAAGCTTTCAGTGCAGAACTGCTCATAATTTTCTGACCAAGAATAGATTTATTCACTGCAATCACATCAAGAATATTAACTTCGCCATCTTCCGTTGCATCACCTTTTAAAATATTAGTATTTTTCCAAGTAAGTAATTCACTAAAACCATATTGTCCCGGGATATAATTTCCTCTGGTGTAAACAGTATTTCCCTGTACATCTGGATAACTATAAACGCCATTTCCCTCATCTTCTAATAAAACTCTTTTGTTAAGATAATAATCAATTTCACCTTCATTATTCAAAATAGGAGTGCTATCATCTGTAACACAGTAAAAAATAGCTTCACCTTCTGGAATGTATTTCCAGTATCCAAGTGTGTCAACAAAAACGTTATCACCATTCGCATCTGTATAAACAAAAGCTTTTTCCCAATAAGAATATGTCATCAAATTTTTTCCATCTGTACAAATAACATAACCATCATCATCAAACATGACATAACCATCATCATCTAAAACTATTTCAAGATTTTTATAATATTCTAATTTATTAACAATATTTTTAATTCTACTAATATTCCTAACTGATTATGAAATGGCTCATACCAAGGGAAATATAAATTTCTAGCATTTGCTTGTATGCTAATTGGCAAACTGGAACAGGCAAGAACCATTGCCAAAACAGCACTTACTTTCTTTTTCATAACAAAACCTCCTCTTAAAATTTTTAAAACTAAAAGCTTTCTCTTTTAACATTTTTATTATAACATATTTCACAAAATTTGTCAATGAAATTTTTGCATTATAGCTGTTTTTTATAAAAAATAATTTTTTCTTATAACTAATTATAAAATAAAAAAGAGGTCAGAATATTTGACCTCTTTTATGTTTAAATCATTATATTATAATTCTTCTGTCAAGCCAACAATATATGTCATGATAGCCAAAGAATCGCTTGTCGAAACAATGCCATCACCATCTATATCAGAAGCTTTTTGTGCAGAACTGCTCATAACTTTCTGACCAAGAATAGATTTATTCACTGTAATGACATCAAGAATATCAACTTCCCCATCTTCAGTAGCATCACCTTTGAGAACTTTATCCGCAAGATTAAGTGCCTCATCATCTGTAATTTCGCCTTTAGTGGCAGCGTCAACAATTGCTCCCAACTGTTCCCACTGCCAAACTTCTTGTCTTTCTTCTTCTGTTCTCCAAGTTAATAATAAACGATTGGTACTAAAATAATCAAATTTTCCTTCCGTATAAACAATATCACCATTGTAACCTATATAGCTATAAACGCCATCGCCCTCATATTTTACCAAGAAGTCTTTCCCCATACTATTGAGATAATAATCAATCTCACCTTCTGCATTCAAAATTGCTGTACCATCATCAGTTACATAATAATAAATGCTTTTCTTGCAATTAGAACCTTCCCCGCCATCTACGGCATATTTCCAGTAATTCTCACCATCAGTAATAATCATATCATTGTTATCATCAGTATAGACAAAATCACAGTAATAATAAGAGAGTGTCATCAGATGTTTTCCATTTGTACAAATGATATTGTCATCATCATCAAACATGACATAACCATCATCATCTAAAACCATCTCAATGCCTTTAGAATTTTCCAGATGTCCACAAATACTTGTAATTCTCCATGCATGTATATTATCTTTTTCTTCATTGCCTGTTGGTTTGGCAGTTGGCAGTACAGTAACAATTTCATCATTATCATCAGGTCTAATAGGCACAATCCACAAACTATTATCTAATGATTCAGCGTTTGTCTGCACGTTGATTGGCAAACAGGAACATGTAAGAACCATTGCCAAAACAGCACTTATTTTCTTTTTCATAAAAAAACCTCCTCTTAATAATTAAATAAATTATTCTTGTAAAAACAATTTATAACCTCTCACTGTAATTATAACATATTTCACAAACCTTGTCAATAAATTTTATATTTTTTATTACTAAAATTTTAATCATTAGTCACTTGTTAATTCATGCCAACTTTTCACACTGCATAAAAACAAAACTTGTGTATAATCTTCTACATTCGCAACAGATTCAAAATTCGCACCAGTTTGTTCTAAATTCACAACGCAAATTTCGCTGTAATGTTGTATCAAAAATGGAATCATACAATCTGCAAAATCGTCTTTATATAACAATAATTTTTTACCATTATTCAAATCAGTCTGAATGATTAATTTTTCACAAGGCTGACCCAAATAAAACTGATACATATTAGTATTACTGGAATATAAAGCCGATTCATCGTATAAGCTCTCACGCTCTTGTATATTGCCGTTTTGATAATAAGCATGTATACTGGTAATTTTCCCCCCTGTTTCATAATAATAACAATCTAAAATATCAGGTTTTATATTATGATATAATGTTTTGGCATACAAATCACCTTTAAAATCAATACTTAAATGCGAAATCACATAACGCTGATATGACACAGGTGTAAAGCCCATTTTCTGAATAGCAGACTGATAAATATAATAAGCACCATAACTTGTCCAATGAGAATCTGTTCTATAATAAATATAATTATCTTTCAGAGAATTCAACACATGATACGTATCAATACAACGAATCCCATTTTCTGTATCCGCATAAACGGCTTTAATAAAGCTTTCCTGATTAGAATTTAAAGCATTTGCTGGAAGATTGCTTTCATAAATAGCCGAAGCTGTTGGTACAAGAATAAAATAAATCGGTACAGAAATATTACTATAATTATAATAATTATTAATCATATCTGCATTTGGTTTCACATCAGAAACTACTTTTTCCATTAATCCCTGTTTTGTAATATAAACATTTTGAATCATTTTTTCGCCGATTAATAAATTTACCTGATTTTTCACTTGAAATAATACATCATGAAACCCAATATTTTCTTCTAAATATGCTTCTAATTCAGAATTCCATGTGCCATTGATAAAACTTTGCCAAGACGGCTTAGGAAATTCTAAATTTTTATCTTTAAAATTCCAGACAGTTTCCGCAAGTATAATAAAATAAACAAGAAAAATATTCAATAACATTCTATAATATAATTTATGCTTTTTCTTCTTATATTTACTTAACTGCTTCATAGCAACAGCTCCTTTTAATTCTTAAATTTTAAATTTTAAATACAAAGCCATAGCATACTATTTTGTTCACCATACAACATAAAGGCAATACAGAATATTAATAATATTCCTTGAAAAACAGGTGTAAATAATACAAACTTTTGTCCGATTTTTGCAGAAGTAAACCGTTCTGCAATATTTCTGAATAAATCTGTTGCGACATAAAAACCAATTAATAATAATCCAATATAAGACATAAAAAAATAAGTTCCATTACTATCCGTAATTCCATTAAAGAACCCAAGCATTGCCTTCCAATACAAGACAGTTTCTTTCAGATTATCTGCGAAAAATAAAACCCATAAAAATTGCAATAAAATTCCTGTATAAAGCAACCCGAAAATATATCTTTTCCGAATAAATTTTTCTATTACTAATTTATCCAGCACTAATAAAACACCCATTAAAAATCCCCATACTAAAAACTGTAATTTTACACCATACCATGAACCAATTAATATACCCATTATGATTAAGCCAAGAAAATATTTCCATTTATTATTATTTTTATTTTGAGGAAACAGGAAATTCATAAAATTATCTTGAAACCATAATACAAGTGTAATATTCCAACTTTGAATAAATGCTGTAATACTTGACGTAAAAAACGGATGACTGAAATTTTTCGGCAATTCATAGCCAAAACATTTCCCAAGACCTCTAGCCATTTCAGAATAGCTGAGTAATTCAAAATATAAATACATAGAAAATACAATTGTTATCAGCCATGCTGTGAGCATACTCATATAGTCAGGGGAAATTTGTTTTAATTCTTTAAAAATATACCCGAACGTATTTGCAAGAATAACTTTTTGTGCTAATCCTCTGATAAATAAACTTAATCCATCACTTAATGCAATAATATTTAATTTTCTATATTCTAACTGTTTTAGATATGCTTCATACGAAAATACAGGACCTGCTAATAAAATAGGAAACATCACAAAATAAACACCCAAACGAATAAAATTCACTTCTGCGGGATATTTATTTCTATAAATATTAATTAAATAGCCCAGCCCTTGTAATGTACACACAGCAATACCAATTAAAAACATAACATCTTCATACATTTGCATAATGCTTCTAATCCAGACCATTTCGGCAACTTGCAATATTACAGAACATAACAATATATTACTGCATATTATTTTTTTTCGCTTATATTTTCCAATGACAAGCCCTATTATATAATCATAAAAAATAAATCCTGCCAGATAAAATAATTTTAACCAGCTTCCCCAGCTATATAATAACAAACTGCTGAATAATAAATAAATCTGTTTGCCCTTTGCGGGAATACAATAATAAATTAATAATAACAAAGGCAATCCTAATAATAAAAAACTCAAAGACGCTAACTGCATATTATTTATCCTCTTTTAGCATATTCCAGAAATCTTCTTTTGTCATCATAGCATTTAACACTTCTAATAAGCCAGTTGCAGATAATAATTTTGGCAAATTTAATTTTTCCTGCAATTCACGGCGTTTTAATGCACTATTTTGTGTACCGTTTAATCCTGCAAGATATAAATCTGTTTTGGTGATAATCTCACCAGATATTTTTTCTTCTGTGAGAACACCTGCTTTTTGAAATGCTTCCCGCAAAATTTCAGTTTCCATTCCCTCAACGCCTAATTTTCCTTCAGCTGATGGCTTATTTTTACGTTTTTCTTTTCCAAAAATATCAGGAATATAAATATTTTTAATATTACCTTTCGTAACAGCTCCTTTGATATAATTTCTGATTTGAAAACCTGCCCTATCTGAATCTGTTAAAATTAAAATTCCAGTTGTATTTGCATAATATCTGATTAATTCCAGTAATTCCTGATTTTTATAAATCTGAAATCCATTTGTCTGAATAATCACAGCTTTTACCAGAGATGCAAGTTTAATTTTATCATATTTTCCCTCAACAATAATAGCCTGTTTAATCTGGAGCAAAATTCATCACCTCTTTAGCATTTCAATTACAGTTTTCTCAAATAATACTCTGTTATCTGCTACACCAGAATACATTTTTGCTTGAGCATTGCAAAGCAAATTCAAACACATTGCAATATGTTCCAAAGATTGATTCATACTGTCTCTGAAATAATTTTCTACTGCAAAACTAAATTTATAATTAAAATCATGCATAACATCTTGTACAGTTTTTTGATTCTGTCTTGCCAGACAAGCCCTTTGAATATCTATAAAATGATTAGAAATAATTGCCATCAGATACGGCATTTCCATTTGTAAAGCTAATAAATCCTTCATTGCATGCATGGCATCTGCTGTTTTATATTTTAAAACTGCATTTGTCAGCATATAAACTGTTGCCTCTAACTGTGGCACAACCATATCTTTTAACACTTGCTCTGTAATTACTCCACCATTGGCAAAAGCACAAAGCTTATCAATTTCCTGTTGAATTAATAAGCTCTGACAATTACATTGCATTGCTAATAACTGTGCGGCATTACGCTCAATCATACAGCCTTGTTTTTTTACTTTAGAAACAATTTCTGTTGCGAGCTGTGAAACATTTTTTGTCTTTGCACAGCAGACAATACCATAATTACTTTTTGCAATTGCATCAATTAATTTTTTATTTTGCACAGTAGGCTTTTTATTTTTACCAGTTTTTCCCCCATAAATATCAAATCCAGTGACAGCAAATAATACGACAGTTTGTTCGGGAATTTTTTTAACAATTTCCAGCAAAATTTTTCGTTCAGATTCTTTTAAATTATCCATATTACAATCATGAATATAAATGCAATTATATTCCGCAAACATAGGACATAATTCTATTTCTTCTGTAAGCTGATTGAAATCAAGATTCTGACCATCTAATTTCACAATATTTTCTGAACCGCCCACAGCTTTTATCAATTTTTTTACACAATCTTCTACAGTTAAAATATCACTACCATAAAAATAATATAAATTTGCAAGTTTATTTTTTATTTGCTCACGCAAATTTTTGACATCAAGAACCACCATATAATCTCCTTACTTGACATTTACTATTTTCTGCAATTACAATTTCCAGATTATTTTCACCAATATAGCTAGTATTATTTTTTTCATAACAGCTATTTTCATCTAAAATGATTGATATGCCACAATCAGGCTGTACATTTTCACTTTTCCCATGAATTACTAAAATATCTGGATTTTCAGAAAATACTTTCTTTTCACTGGTACAAATAAAAATTTTATCTTCATATTCTATTTTTAATTTATCATTTTCAATTACTACTAATGCTCCATGAAATAATAATTCTTTCTTTTCTAACTCTTCCAGCAAATATATTTTTTCAATTTTTGGATAATGCAAATATTTTTTATAATTTGTGATACTATTTTCTTTGGGATTGCAGAAATATAAAGCTTGTAAATTTTCAACGCCTTTTTCTTCCAGATACACGGACGCATAATTTGCATTTTGATAACCTGAGAAATCAATTACTAAAGCATCTGTGCCTTTCGTTACAGCAATCACACAATTTTTGCCACTTCCTAAAACAGCAATGTTCAAATTCTGTGCCTGTAATATAGTTTCTATCGAAACAAAAATACATGTCATGCCTAAAGCAGTCATAACAGAAAAACTTGTGATTTTTTTATTTTTAAAACATATTTGACATAAAATTACTAGTATTACACCAGATAGTAATAAAAATAATAATATTTCGCTGTCAGTACTTGCATGTGTGTAAGAAATATTTGCTAATTTATCAGAAATTTCAATTATAAATCCATTTAATGTATTTGCTACAGATAAACACAATTCAGCGATAATTCCATGACAACCAAAAATAATTGCAACAAAGCCTGCGATTAAACTTAACATACAAATTGGCACAAGTAATAAATTACTGAACGGCGAAATCAAAGAAATTTCTCTGAAATAAAAAGCACTGACTGGCAATACAATCACAAATACCCAACAGAACGCTAATAAATTTTTAAAAATCTTATTTTTAATTTTTTCAGTCATAAAATTAGCAACAACACCAATTCCCAATGCACCTGCACATGATAACCAGAATCCAGAATGATATATCACAAATGGATTTTCAATGCCTAAAATCAGCATTGCAATTGCCAAATTATTTAAATTATCGGCTTCCCGAAAAACAACTTTTGCACTTTGTGAAAGTAAAATCATAATACAGGCACGTTTCACAGAAACCGTTTCACCTGCACAGAGAACAAATCCACTACAGACAACTGCAATTATCATAAAACTTAATTTCCTGCCTGCTTTGCATTTTTTTAATAACAATAACAAACAACCTGCAAGAAAATCTAAATGCAATCCTGAAACAGCTAAAATATGTCCAATTCCTGTGCGATACAAAGCTTTTTTCGTCGCACGGCTCATGCCAGATTTATCACCAAATAACATGCCTGTCAACATAGCTCCTGATTCACTATCCATGCATGATAAAATTTTTTCTGTCATATTCGCACGCCAATGATAAATTTTACTTTTAAGCGTTTGAGATTCTGAAACATTAATTTCTAAAATTTCTGTTATGGCATCAAATTCTAAAAAAACTTGTTTTGCCTGATAATATGCTTCACTATCAAAAATATAATTTCCCTGAATTTTTTCTGGCACACCTGAAATTACCATTTCATCATGATAATTTAATTCTTGATTTTCGTAATATAATTTTACATTTGCCGTAATATCACTATCCTGAAAATAGCCTTTTAAAATATATTCTGCATAACCAGAATCATAAACTACTTGACTAATAATATTTCCAGTAAAAATAACTTTTTGTCCAATATAATTTACTTGCTTTTGAATTGTCATAATTTCACAGTGCCAATAGCTACAGCACGCTATCACACATGACAGCGTGCTGAATACTACATATTTCCAGATATTTCTATTTATCAATAACAGACCTGTTGGCAATACCAGTATCATCACACAGGCAATGATTCTTAGCTGTTCTGTTATTAATAATGCTATCACTAATCCCAATATATAAGAAAATCCAATATAAATAGCAGGTCGTTTCATTCTGATAAATTTAAATCTGAATTTTTAAAAAACAACGGCAATTTTTCAAGAAAAATAATATCATTTCTTTCAGAAGCATCACCCTCAGCAAGTACAGCAGTTTTCCCTGCAACAATACCATTTGCTTTTTTTACTAAATATTCTAAAGCTCTAAGTGATTCGCCTGTGCTAATTACATCATCTATAATCAGCACTTTTTTATTTTTTAATAAATCTGCTTTTTCACCATCAAGATATAATACTTGTTCTTGTTCCGTCGTAATAGATTTAACAGCAACAGAAACAACATCTTGCATATATAATTTTACAGATTTTCTGGCAACAACATAATTTTTGCCACTTTGTCTTGCCATTTCATATGCTAACGGAATACCCTTGCTTTCTGCTGTTAATAAAACATCAAATTCTGGAGCCTTTGCAAGCAAAGCCTCTGCACTTTTCACAGTGATTTCTATATCAGAAAACATGATAAAAGCACCAATTTCTAAATTCTCATTCACAGGACATTTTTTTAATTTTCTTGTAAGCCCTGCAATTTGCATTTCGTAAAATTCAGTCATGTTAACACTCCTCAACCGAGAGATTGCTCACCCCAGCCCATTTTTTTACCTGCAACCATATGAAAATGCAAATGCATGACACTTTGCCCAGCATCTTCACCACAGTTATTAATCACACGATAGCTATCTAAATTTTCATTTTCAGCAACTTTTGCAATAGCCTCAAAAATACTAGCTATATAATTAGAATTTTCAGCATTAATTTTTTTTGCACAGCAAATATGTGTTTTCGGCACAAATAAATAATGCACAGGAGCAATTGGGGTAATATCTTTAAATGCATATACAAGCTCATCTTCATAGACTTTTGCAGAGGGAATTTTCCCTGCAATAATCTTACAGAACAAGCAATCTTGATTCATCATAAAAATTCTCCTTTTTATTTAAAATAATTATTTTACAAATTCAGCAATCACAGCTTCTAATTCCTGCAATGCAGTATCAAGCAATTCTAATGTTCCAATACCTGCCATTGCATTATCTGGACGACCGCCACCTTTGCCCTGTGTCAGCATAGCAATTTTCTGAACAATTTTGCCTGCATGCATACCTTTTGCAATTGCATTTTTTGTACAAATGCAATATAACTGTCCTTTTTCAGCTCCAACGCCTGCTAATACAACAACGAATGCCTTATCTACAGTTTTATTTTTTATCTGGTCACCCATTTTACGTAGCAAATCAGCTCCTGCACCCTGTACTTTTGATGCAACAATCTGTATGCCCTGATATTCTTTTGCTTGTTTTAGAATATCATCAATTGCACTACCTGCCATTTTTTGCCGTAATGTTTCAACAGTTTTTTCAGATTCTTTTAATTGTACTGTCAATGCTAGACATTTTGCAGGCAAATCTGCTGTATTATTTAATTTCAAATTTTTAGCACTTTCCTGAATTAAGCCTTGTAACTGATTTAATAAATTTAATACACCCTCACCAGTAACAGCTTCAATTCTGCGAACGCCAGAGGCAACAGAACTTTCTGAAATAATTCTAAACAAGCCAATATTTGCAGTATTTTTAACATGTGTACCACCACAGAATTCGATTGATACATCACCAGCTTTTACAACTCTGACAACATCGCCATATTTTTCGCCAAATAAAGCCATTGCTCCTAATTTTCTAGCTTCTTCAATTGGCATTTCATTAATTTCTACAGGTATCGCTTGTAAAATCCACTGATTCACTAAATTTTCAACTTGTTGAATTTCAGCACTTGTCATAGCATTAAAATGCGAAAAGTCGAAACGACAAGCTTTTTGATTGACAAGCTGACCTGCCTGATGTACATGATCACCTAATACTTGACGAAGTGCAGATTGCAATAAATGTGCTACAGTGTGATTTCTCATGACATTATTTCTAAATTTCTTGCAAATTTTCGCATTGACAAAAGAATTTACTTCTAATACACCTTGATCCATAGTACCAAAATGCAAATAGTGTCCATCTTCGTCTTTGGTAACAGCTGTTACTTTAAATACAGAATCTTGTGTTATTATTTTACCATGGTCAGCTACTTGTCCACCACTTTCAGCATAAAATGGTGTTGTATCTAATACAATCACAGCAGAATCATTTTCTGAAATTGCCTGTACAAATTCGCTATTTTGCAAAATTGCTAAGACATTTGCAGATGTTTCATAATTATCATAGCCAATAAATTTTGTCTTTGGCAATTCTAATTTAATACTATCATCCGCCCATGAAGAACTAGCTTTTGAAGCATAATCTGCTTTTGCGGTTTCACGCTGTTTTTTCACTAAAGCACGATAACCTTCTTCATCAACAGTGAAACCTTTTTCTCCTGCAATTTCTACTGTCAAATCAAACGGAAATCCATAAGTATCACTTAATTTAAATACATCTTCACCAGATAATATATTAGTTTCTGCTTTATCCATAATATCTGATAATAATTCCATGCCATTATCAATTGTCTTTGCAAAAGCCTCTTCTTCGACTTTAATAATTTTTTTGATATAATTTCTTTTTTCAGCGAGCTCAGGATAAGCTGATTGATTTTCCTGAATCACTGTATCACAGACTTCATGCAGGAAAGTCCCTTTAATGCCTATCATACGTCCATGACGTGCAGCACGTCTTAACAAACGCCGTAATACATAGCCTCTGCCCTCATTAGATGGCAACACACCATCACCAACCATAAAAGTCGTAGAACGAATATGGTCTGTAATTACTCTTAGAGAAACATCTGTATTATGATTTTCATGATAATTTATATTCGCAATATTAGAAATATGTTTCATAATATTCTGCACAGTGTCAACTTCAAATAAATTATCTACACCCTGCATGACACAAGCTAAACGTTCTAATCCCATACCTGTATCAATATTTTTATGCTCCATTTCTGTATAATTGCCATTGCCGTCACTGTCAAACTGACTAAATACTAAATTCCAGACTTCGACATATCTGTCACATTCACAGCCAACATGACAATCAGGTTTTCCACAGCCTTTGTCTGCCCCTCTGTCAAAATAAATTTCTGAACAGGGACCACAAGGACCTGTACCATGCTCCCAGAAATTATCTTCTCTGCCCATGCGAACCATATGAGATGGGTCAACACCGATTTCTTTTGTCCAGATATCATAAGCTTCATCATCATCTTGAAATACAGAACAATGCAATAATTCTTTTGGCATTTCTAATACTTCAGTGAAAAATTCCCAAGCCCATTGAATCGCCTCACGCTTGAAATAATCCCCAAAAGAAAAATTACCCAGCATTTCAAAATAAGTTCCATGTCTGGCAGTTTTACCAACATTTTCAATATCAGGCGTTCTGATACATTTTTGACAAGTTGTCACACGTTTATTAGGCGGGACTGCTTGTCCAAGAAAAAATTTTTTTAACGGTGCCATACCTGAATTAATTAATAACAAGCTTTTATCTCCTTGTGGAACAAGAGACGCACTTGCCATTCTGGTATGATTCTTACTTTCAAAAAAAGATAAATACTGCTCACGCAGTTCATTTAATCCTTTCCACTGCATAAATCTTCAACTCCAAATTTTAAATTTTTTTATCAATATATTTCTAGTATAACAAATTTTCAGCAAAAAGTCAATTATTTTTCTGAAAAATTTTATTTTAATATATTTTAATTTGTCGGTCTGTGAAATAAAATTTTCGGTTTTTTTACAGCATTCTGAAATTGTTTTAAATTCCTTGCTAAAACAGCAACGGGAAGTCCAACAACGTTAAAATAATCGCCATTTAAATTTCTGACGAACAATGCCCCTTTTCCTTGAATGCCATAAGCACCAGCTTTGTCAAACGGCTCACCTGTGTCAAGATAGGCATTAATTTCTTCATCAGAGAGTGTATAAAAAGTTACTTCTGTTTCAACTGTAAAAACAGTTGATTGCTTGCCATAATATAAAGCAACACCTGTCATAACAGTATGCGTTTCACCAGAAAGCTTTCTTAGCATTTGAAAAGCATCTTGTCTATTTTTCGGCTTACCCATAATTTCATTATGTAATATCACAACCGTATCACAGCCAATGACAATTTGTTCTGGAAATAAATCAGCTCCAGCCTTTGCTTTTTTATCTGCAAGAAATACAGCTGACATTTCAACAGGCATTCCTATTGGAAGTGTTTCATCAACAGCAACAGCATGTATTTCAAAATTTTCAGTAATTAATTTTAATAATTCCTGTCTTCTGGGGGAACCAGATGCTAAGATTAATTTCATTTTGGCAACACATCCTCTGGCTGATAATTTGGCTTGATAACAAGATGTTTATTTTCAGTAATTTCTAATTGATATTGTTCCTGCCATTCTTCTGGTGTGAAATCTTCTACAGAAACAGATACATGCTCTGGCATACAGCCAATTGTTTCTATTAATGCATTAGCAAGCTTTTCACAAGCAAGTTTTTTCTGTTCTTCTGTGCGACCTTTCAGCATTTTAATACTAATATGTGGCATTGCAATTCTCCTTTCTGAAATTTAAATTTTATTATTTATTATTATACTATATTTTTACAAGAAATGCAAGACCCAAAATTATAATAAATTGTAATAATTCATATTGCTAATTTTTTTGAAAAATACTTGCAATTTTTTTGAAACTATGTTACAATAAAAAAAATAAATTTTTTTGATGGGGGAATATTTATGAAACTTGTGATACAACGTGTGACAGAAGCATCTGTGACTGTAAACAACAAAATAATCAGTCAAATTCAAACGGGTTATGTTGTATTACTGGGCGTTAGCGAAACCGACACAGAAGAAATTGCAAAAAAATTAGCAGATAAATTAATTAAACTCAGAATTTTTCCTGACCAGAATGGCAAAACAAATCTTTCACTCAAAGACGTTGACGGCGAAATACTAGTCATTTCACAATTTACGCTATATGCAGAATGCAAAGCCAACAGACCAAGTTTTAAACATGCGGGAAATCCCAAACTTGCCGAACAGTTATATCATTATTTTATAGAACAGCTCCGAGTACGGATAAAATCTGTTCAGCAAGGTATTTTTGGTGCAGATATGAAAGTAAAACTTTGTAATGATGGACCTTTTACGATTTTACTGGAAGCATAGGAGGAATTTTTATGCAAATCGGAGAATATCAAAATATTGCAGTGATTACAATTAGTCAAGGAAATTATGTGAATCATTGGGTTTATCGTGCAGATGTGATTAATCCTGAAAAAACACATGGTTGGGATTCTTTGCCATTATATTTATCTGTTTTAAAACAAACGATTTTAAATCCCGAATGTCATAAACAAGGCAACGGCGAAGATTATCATTTATATTATATTCCTATGGGTGATAAAATAAATATTGAAAAAGCCAAAAAAATAGCTTTGCAACGTTTTTCAGAATGGAAACACCCTTGGGAAACATTGCCTGATTATGTAATCAAATTTATTTTTCACAAAAAAAATCATTATCCATCTGATACGCAGATTTTCCGAAAAGATTGTTTAATTTACATGCAATATGACGAAAGCGATTATTTTAAATATTATCAGCAATCTGTATCACAGCCATTATATTATCATAAAAAAACAGAGGAACTTATCGTTTGCTGGCATGGTAATATGATAAAATCAATTATGCAAGAAGTGCTGGAAAAAGTAAAAGAATTCTGGAAAGCAAATTTTAGAAATGCAATTTTTTTATAATTCTGGTATAAAATAATAAAAAATCTCCCATACTAACTATGTATCATGCTTAGTTTTGGGAGGCTTTTTATGTATAAACGAATTACATTATTAGGAGCAATTATGATTTTAGGCAATGCTGTATTAGTCGCCAATCTTGCTTTTTATATGAAAAACAGCAGTTATGCAGAAACAGCGTTACATCAAAGTCAAATTACTGTGACTGCTGGTTCAGCGGAAGGGGTAATTTATGACCGAAATTTCAAGCCTTTTGTCAATCAGGAATTAAAATATTATGCATTTGTAAATCCTACGCAGGAATCTATTTCTGAATTACTTCCACATACTAGAGAAATCACACCAATTTTAAAAGCTTTACAAAAAAAAATGCCGTTTACCTGTGAAGTAAACAGCTCAGAATTTCAAAGCTCTGATATTACAGTCTTAGAATTACCAGAACGTTATTCTGAAAACCCTTTAGCACAGCATGTACTTGGCTATACACTGGAACATACAGGCATTACTGGTTTAGAATCTGATTATAATCAAGTTTTACGAAATTTAGAAGATACTGCCAGCGTGACGTATACAGTTGATGCAACGGGACATGTATTAGCAGGTGCAGAAAAAATTATCTCTCCAGTAGAAAATAAAAACTCTGGCATTGTCACAACACTGGATATTACGATTCAGGAAATTTGCGAATCACAGGAGCTGAAAAAAGGGGCAATTGTCGTTATGGACATAGAATCAGGAGATATTTTAGCAATGGCAAGCTTTCCAGATTATACACCTGATTCCCTTGGGGAAGCAATTGCTAATTCAGACAGTCCATTAATTAACCGCTGTTTATATGCCTATAACGTAGGGTCAATTTTTAAACTCATGACTTGTGCAACAGCATATACACAGAATTTAAAAAATTTTAGTGCCATCTGTACAGGAAGTACAGAAATTAAAAACCAAATTTTTCGTTGTCATGACTGGAACGGACATGATTTATTAAACATGAAGCAAGCTATGATTTATTCCTGTAACACTTATTTTGTTCAACTAAGCCAATTTTTACAGCCTGTTTTAATGCGTGAGACGGCACAAAATTTTGGTTTTGGCACACAGATAGTATTATCAAAAAGCATTGTTTCGTCTAGTGGCACTTTGCCAAAAATCAAAGATTTATCATTACCTGCGGAAATGGCAAATTTCTGTTTTGGGCAGGGACTTTTAACAGCAACGCCATTACAAGTCACACAAATGACATGTGGCATTGCAAATGACGGCAAAATGCCTCTTGCAAGACTTGTAAGAGGCATTACTGACGATAAGCAGACCATTCTGGAAGAACGTTCTCCCATGTATGCAAGAGCAACAAAACGCAATGTCGCCTATTATTTGCAAGACATGATGATTTCAGCTGTCAATGAGAATGAAAATTCCAATGCAATTCCCGAACATGTCTTTGTTGCTGGGAAAACTTCTACTGCACAAACGGGACGTTATGACGAAGAGAATCAGGAATACTGTCATGCATGGATAACAGGTTATTTTCCGATTAGCAAACCAAAATATGCTGTTACTGTTCTTGTAGAAGACGGCGGGTATGGCAATGATGCCGCCGCACCTATTTTTAGAAATATTGCTGATGCAATTACTTTATTAGATAATCCACAGATAGCATCACAGCCGTAGAAAGCAAAATCTGAATTAATACAAATCTGATAACAACTTGTGTATCACTCCAATGCTTATTTTTTCTGGCATGATCATGAATTGGTGTGCGAATATTTTTCATAAAGTTTTTTGATTTCGTCACACGCAGAATTGTTAATTTTACTAAACCCAAACCGCCATCTAAAATTAATAATAATGCACATGGAATAAATAAAACCGGCATACCTGACAGCATAAATGCCATTGCAATAAATAAACCAATTGCCCTTGACCCTGCATCACCCATTAAAATACTGCTAGGCGAACAATTAAACCAAAGATAAGCGACTAACATTAAAATAGCTATCCAAACAAAAAGCATTGCAGATTCCTGAGATTCTGTTAATAAATTTCTGACAATATGCATTAATAAAAATACACTTGTCAAAGTCACAATAGATAAACTTGCACATAAACCATCTACACCATCGGCACAGTTTGTGACATTAATGCTTGCCCAAATTAAAATGACACCTAAAATAATATAAACTGGTGGAGAAATCATTGCTTCCACCCCAAAAATTGGCATTAAAATAGTTCCGCCGTGAAAATAATATACTGTAACGGAAACGCCCACAGCAACGACTAAATCAATTAAGCCTTTTTTGAGTTCTCCCCAAGGCTTTTCAGACGCATCGTCTAAATAACCGCTCATCATTTCTACAAACAATGCGACCAGATAAATCATATATTCTAAATTCAAAGGCAAACAAATCACACAAGAAATTATTAATGCTAAAATTAAAATAAATCCTGCTCCTCTAGCCTTGCCTTTAGAAAGCGAACCGTTTACAGCAAATTCCCTACCATGGTCTTTCGGAAGATATTTTGCAAAGCCCAGAATTCCTGCCAAAGTTAATCCAAAGCTGATAATTGCAGAAATCAGAAATATAATATCATCTTGTACGAAATTTCCTAACATAAACTTCTATCCTTTCTTAATTATTATGTTATTAAAAAATAATTTTCTTGCTTGTTCATTATCAATGAACTCTGCAAAACATATCTGAACAAAATTTTTATTTAGCATTTTAATATATTTTTGTTTTTAATAAGCCAGCACCTTCATTTGCAGAATAAATTAAAATTTCTGTCGCATCTTCTGCATCAATTTCACTATCTTGATTATAATTTGCACGATTTAACCAGTCTGTACTTCTTCGTACCACTTCACCCGCACCGAATTCAGCAGAATATATTAAAATAGCTGTGGCATCTTCTGCGTCAATGGTTCCGTCTGCATTCACATCACCAAGTGCAAAATCCTGCAAATAAATCATATAACTTGTTTCTTGCATTCCCTCTTGTGACACATGCAAGACGAATCTATCTTTTTCCTGCCAATTTTCAAATTCTATTGCAACACCTGAATTTAATTCCTGTTCTTCACAAGTAATTTGTCCTGTTGTCATTGGCAATAATTTTATAATATCTGTATTTTTATCTGGAATCCAAGTTGTAATATATTGATTTTCATCACATGCTTCAAACTGCAAATAAGAACTAGTTTTATTATCAATTGCTAATAAACTAGAAAGCATAGCTTCTTGTTTCTGATAATTTTTTTCATAAACAGCATATTTCTGATTATTTGCGATAACATAAGCTGAAATCGTAATATCTTCATCTGGCATGATAATCGGCGAAGTATATAATATCTCTTCACTATGATTGATACTATAATAAATTTCTCCATTTTCAGGACTTGTTAAATAAATTTCCGTCCCGACTGGCAAAGCATTGCTTTCTTCTGAAAAAATAACAACGCCTGCATCTTGTGTCAGACCTCTAAGGCAAATATTGCCAAGCATTGCATAAGTCTCAATCTGTGTACCATCTTCTAATTCATACACATCATTAATAATTTCTTCTTCATAAATATCATGCCATCTTTTGCCATTTGCACTATAATAACTTTCGCCTGCGTGAAAATCTCTGCGTATCATTTCTTCTGTCAGCATATTTTCATCAGATGTAATTTCACCATTTGGCATAGTAACTGTATTTCTTGTATATGCCTCACATGTGATATGCTGTCCTAATTCTCCTGAAAATTTTACAACAATCGAAAATTTCTCGCCTGCCTGTAAAGCAACGGGCTGTGCTAAATCTATTGTATGATAGCCTGCTGTATGTAATGCCCCAACAGTTTCTACAGAAGCAATCCCAGAAATTGGATTTTCAGGCTCATTTAAATTATTATAAATCTGAATGCTATAATCTTCGTCAGGCATTGCATTACAAAACATAACAGAAGTCAAATAAGTATCTTTTTCTGCTGTAAAAACATTTGCGACATAACTGGAATTATCTGCTTCACCAACAGAGAATGCTGTCCAATAGCCATAATCATCATATTGATACATGTTATCATGTTTCTGTAAAGGCTCTGTTTCCAGATAATAAACTTCTGTCATACTTGGGTCAGCATAAGAAACCCAGAAATAACCATAATCTTTTCCCCAACTTGCACCCCAGCTATTTTTGACAAGCCATGCACCATTCATTCCAGGATTTGTATTAAAATTTTCAGCTGGATAATTATCGTCCCACCCTACAATTGTAACAGCATGATAAATGCCATCTGCTTTTTCACCTTCGTCAAAATAATAGGCATTATTTTCAGAATGATAACATGCAGTTTTATTATAATAACTCATAGAAACAGTATGTCCTTGAAAAACAGCTTCTTTTACAGCTTGTATTTGTTCAGGAAAAACATCTTCTTCTACATGATAAGTAAACATATTGGCATCAGAAACATGATATTCCGCATGGGATTTCCATTCCTGCCAATCTATTTCTGGGTCTAATACAGATTCATCTTCAAACGGGAATAAATTTTCCGATACAGGACCTAACCACCCTGTCAACATAGGTGTTAGCATGTAAAAATTACCACCTTGTCGGAACACATCATCACTGTCTGTATTTGTTCGCAATGGAAAACCAAATTTTTCAGAATAAGTATAATATCCAAGATGCCATTCTGACAAATCAATCAAAGGTTGCCTTGCAATCAAACCAGTTTCGATAGTACACATTGCAGAAAAACTCCAGCACATGCCAGTACTTTTCTGATTTTTCACAGAACTAACTAAACCTAATTTTCGCAGGTCAAACTGTTCAGGCAAAATTTCATTGACTCTTGCAACACTAGTCTCATTAGAAGCAGATAATCTGCCAGATGCTGTTGCATTTTCATATTGTGCATAATTCGTAAAACGACCCATATGTAAGCCAGATTTTTTTGCATTTGCAGAGATAGAAATATTCTGCAATCCAGAGATAGCGAATAAACTTAACATACAAGCTGTCAACTGCTTTTTTTTCAAAATAAAACCTCCTGAATTTCAGTAAAATTTTTTTCTTCTGTCAAACATGCTTGTACAAATACAAAATCCTGTTTTAATTTTTCTTCACAAACTTGTGCAGACTCCTGATTTTCAAAAATTCCAAATACGGCTGAACCGCTTCCTGTCATAACAGCACATTTTGCACCATGTTTTAATAAAGCCGTTTTCGCACGCATTACATCTTGACAATCAATAACCGATTCAAATAAATTTGCACAGCTTTGGCATAATAAATTTTTATCTTGTGTTGCAATTGCTTGTAACATAGATTTTGTATCTGGGTGTACAGGATTTTCTAATTTATCAATTGCACGATAAGCTTCTGGTGTAGAAATACTTTCTTTGCCTTTCAGAATTACTAACGGCAATTGTTGCAGAGGCTTTAATGCTGTTAACATTTCGCCAATCCCTTGTGCAAATGCCGTTCCGCCTAATAAAAAAAACGGAACATCTGCACCCAATTGCACACCTAAATTTCTTAATTCCTGATTAGAATAATTTAAATTTAATAATTTATTTAATCCATATAAAACGCCTGCACAGTCAGCACTGCCACCGCCCATGCCTGCACCAGAGGGAATGTGTTTTTCTAAATTTATTATAATTTTCGCTTTTTTCCCAGAATATTCTAACAATAATTTTGCAGCTTGATAAGCAAGATTTTTTTCATCACAGGGAATCTCTGGATTATCACAAGTGAAATCAATGCCATCTCCCTCTGCAACAGATAAATTTAATATATCATATACAGAAACAAGCTGAAAAATGCTATCTAAATTATGATAACCATTTTCTGTTTTTCCAGTCACATCAAGAGATAAATTAATTTTTGCATAACATTTGATTTTCATGGTGTTACACCATGTCTTTCTAAGAATTTTGTAATTTTTCCAACAGCTTCCATTAAATGCCTTAATGAATAAGCGTAAGATACTCTGACAAAGCCCTCACCACTTTCACCAAATGCATTACCAGGAACAACAGCAACTTTTTCTTCTTCCAGAAGCTTTTCACAAAATTCTTCGCTTGTCATGCCTGTGCATTGAATACTTGGGAATACATAAAATGCCCCCTCTGGTGAAAAACATGTCATACCAATGCGATTAAAAGCCTCTACTAAATATCTTCTGCGAATATTATATTCTTTTATCATGCGTTCTACTTCATGTTCACAGGATTCAAGGGCTGTAATAGCAGCATATTGACTCACAGTAGGAGAACTCATAATAATATACTGATGGATTTTCACTAATTGTTCTGTCACAGGAGCAGGAGCGCATACATAGCCTAATCTCCAGCCAGTCATGGCAAATGCTTTTGAAAAACCATTTACTAAAATCGTTCTTTCTTGCATACCATCTAATTCTGCAATAGAACAATGCTTGCCTGTATAAGTCATTTCAGAATAAATTTCATCTGACAGAATCATAATATCTGTTCCACGCAGGACTTCTGCAATTGCTTCTAAATCCTCACGGGTCATAATGGCACCAGTTGGATTATTCGGAAACGGCAGAATTAATAATTTTGTTTTATTTGTAATTTTTTCTTTGAGTTCTTGTGCTGTTAATTTAAATTTATTTTCCTGTTTTGTTGCAATTGGCACAGGAATTCCGCTTGCCATTTCCACAATCGGGGAATAGCACACAAAACTTGGTTCTACAATCAATACTTCATCGCCTGGATTTACAAGACCTCTGATTGCAATATCAATTGCTTCTGAACCGCCAACTGTGATAATAATTTCATGTTCTGGGTGATAATTCACATGAATTTTTTTATTTAAATATTTTGCAATAGATTCTCGGAGCTGAGCCAATCCAGAATTAGCTGTATAAACAATTTTACGGCGTTCTAATACATCAATTGCTTCTTTGCGAATACTCCACGGCGTAGAAAAATCAGGTTCTCCTACACCCAAACTAATGACATCGTCCATAGTTGCTGCTAAATCAAAAAATTTTCTGATTCCTGACGGTTTCATATTTTGTACACGTTTTGATAAAATTGACGAATAATCCATTACCAGACCAGACTCCTTTCGTCAAATTCATCATCTTCAATAAAAATGCCTTTTTCTTTATAGCGTTTCAGAACAAAATGCGTTGCAGTTGCAAGAACACCTTCCATTGCAGATAATCTCTGTGATACAAACATAGCAACATCTTTCAGACTTTCGCCTTTCACAGTCAAAGCTAAATCATACATGCCAGACATTAAGCAAACACTTTCTACTTCATCATACATCATGATAGTTTTTGCAATGTCATCAAAGCCACAATCTTTTTTAGGCGTTACACGCAATTCAATTAAAGCCTCCACTTCTGTGCTTTTTGTTAATTCTTCGTTAATAATTGCTGTATAACCACGAATCACGCCTTTTGATTCTAATTTTTGAATTTCAGCAGAAATTTCTTCTTCTGTTTTGCCAAGCATATCTGCTAACTGGGCATTTGTCAGACGTGCATTTGTTTTGAGTAAATGCAATAATTCATTCATAATAAAAACCTCCTAATTAATAAAATACGCTTCATGGCGTAAGTAATAACATACCTTATCAAATCCGCAAGCATTGGCTAAAGCAATCCCTTGTGAAATGCCCTTGCCTAAATCTTCGGGACAATGTGCATCAGAACCTAAAGTTAAAATTTTACCACCTAGATTTTTATAAAGCTTTAATAAATTTTCATCAGGAAAAGGCTTGCCGTAAGATTGCCGATAACCAGAAGTATTTAATTCAATGCCTTTGTGATTGGCAATGACAGATTTAAAAATTTCAGCAATATAATCCTGATAAATTTTGATATTAATTTTAATGCCTGCGTCTCCTGTGATATAACGCAATGGATATGTAATATGCCCTAATACATCATAACAATCATGTTTTGTAATTTCTAATAAAATACTAAAATAATTTTCCAGCAAATCAGAAATATTTTCTTGTGTGTAATCCAGAAAATAAAAATCCAATTTATCAGGCAATTCATGTAAAGACGCTATCACAAAATCAAGTCTTTTGTCCTGATATAAGCTTTCCGCAAGTCCAAAATCAGAGTTAGGCTCACCAAGTTCAATGCCGTTGATAAATTGCATATTTTTATTAAAAATTAATTCTTTGGCAAGCTGATTCTGTTGCATAGAAATTTCCCATCTGGAAGCATAATCAAAAAAATCTTCTTCATTTCGGGGCTGTGTTGCATAAAAATCCTGTGAATAATATCTGCATAGTTCAATATGATTTGTCACTGCCCATGCATGTAAATTTAAATTTTTTGCCTGCTGATACATATCTGAAAATTTTGCAGAACTATCTGGCGAAATTTCAGTATGTGTATGACAATCTAGTAATTGCATAAAAATCCCCTGTCTTTTTTGATTTTGATTCGGTATCTAATTTCATTATAGCATATTTTCTGAAATATTTCTATAGCTAAGCAAAAAAAATTTTATTTTTCACATTTTTGTAGTATCTGCATAAAATACAAGAGGAAATTTTTTAGAAAATTGGAGGGATTCGCATGTATGTCATAACAGGATTTTTTGTAATATTATTTGTCATTGCGATTAGTCTGGTACTAGGATTTATTTTTTCAAAGCCTGTACCCCAGAATGAAAATAAACTTGTACCAATTTCTATTTTATTAATTGATAATCATCTTCCATCAACAAAAGCATTTTTAGAATATTATGCCTCTCAAATTGCATGGATGGATAGTGAAATTTTAACATGCATGTTATTAATCTATCCAGAAGAAAATGCAGGTGCAAAGATGCTTTGTGAAGATATGAGTCAGGAACATGATTTTTTTACAGCATGTTCTATCAATGAATTACATCATATACTTGATGAAAGACTAAAAAATATGGAAATCTTGTAAAACCTGTTGCAATTTTTAGAAAAATATTGTATAATAAATGAAGTATATTCAGGACAGAAATCAGGAGGGGTTATTATAGTGGAAAATCAACATATTTCTGGAACAGTAGAACAAATTATATTTCGTAATGAAGAAAATGGCTATATGATACTAGATTTAAATGCAGACGGAAAACTTGTCACTGTTACAGGAGAATTAGGAGAAGCTGACGAAGGGGAAATTTTGTCACTTTGGGGAACATATATAACCCACCCAAAATATGGAGAACAATTTCAAGTTGAAAACTGCGAACGAAAATTACCTGATACTGAAATTAATATAGAACGTTATCTTAGTTCAGGTGTTATCAAAGGCATTGGAAAAGGACTTGCAAAAAGAATTGTAGATACATTTGGAACAGAAACACTGGAAATTTTACAAAATGACCCACAGCAATTAATGCAAATTCGAAATATGACACAAAAAAAATGCGATGAAATCGCAGAAGAAGCGAAAAAAATTTTTGCATCACGCAATGTGGTGTCTTATTTTGAAAAATATGGAATTAAATCCAGATATGCGTTGCGTGCCTTTCGTGCATGGGGCGAAGAATGCTGTGTGATGACGCAGAAAAATCCATATTTGCTTTGTACAGATGCGGTTGGTATGGATTTTCAGAGAACAGAAATTTATGCCCATGAATTACATATTCCCAAAACAGCACCTTGCAGAATTTTGGCTGGAATGATACATATTTTGCGACATAATACAACTTTGGGACATACTTGTTTGCCATTAGAAAAATTTGCACCTGCAACGATTAATTTTTTAGAAATCAATGAACAAGTATTCTATGAAATTTATCAAAAAGAAATTCAAACAGGAAATCTAATAGAATTTTGTAAAGCAGACCGTGAATTTGTATATTTGCCAGAATATTATTCCGCTGAAAAATATATTACAGACAGAATTGGATTGCTCAATCGCTGTATGCGATATGAAAATATAAAAATAAATAAAAAAGCTCTGATAAAAGAAGCTGAAAAATTATCAGGTTTTCAATATGCAGAAAAACAAAAATTAGCAATTCATTTTGCATTATCTCATAACATGCTGCTTTTAACAGGCGGTCCTGGTACGGGAAAAACAACAACACTAAATGCAATGATTTATTGCTTGAACCAGCAAGGCAACCGTGTTTTTATTACAGCCCCAACAGGTCGTGCAGCAAAGCGTATTTCTGATTTAACAGGCTATGAAGCGAAAACCATTCATAGATTGCTTGGAGTCTATTTTGAAGCCTCAGGGATTCAGAAATTTGTCCATCATGAAAATAATCCTTTGCACTGTGATGTATTAATTATTGATGAAGTTTCTATGGTAGATATACTATTATTTTCAAGTTTATTACGTGCTTTGAAAACAGATTGCAAGTTAATTCTTGTTGGTGACAGCGACCAACTCCCGTCTGTTGGTGCAGGAACATTGCTAAAGCATTTATTAGAAAGTCATTGTATGCCAATAGTCGCCCTGAAAGAAATTTTCCGACAGGCACAACAAAGCTGTATTATTACCAATGCACATAAAATTGTAAATGGTGAAATGCCAGATTTAACTAGAAAAGATAATGATTTCTTTTTCTTTTACAGACCAGATTTTTCACAAGTATCAGATTTATTAATTGAATTAACTTGTAAAAGACTTCCAAAAGCTTATGAATATTCGCCAATCAAAGACATTCAAGTCATTACACCTACTAAAATAGGAACATTAGGCACAGTAGAATTAAATAAAGCATTACAAGCCAGATTAAATCCCCCTGAAGCTCAAAAACCACAAGTCAAATCCAGTATTTATGTATTTCGTGCAGGTGATAAAATTATGCAGACAAAAAATAATTATGATATCACTTGGCATAAAAACGGCGAAAATGGGACAGGCATTTTCAATGGTGATATCGGAATCATTGTTGCTGTGAATCGTGCTTTAGGTGAATTAAAAATTAATTTTGACGGCAGAGAGACTATTTATCCAATCAGCATGATTGAACAATTAGAACTTGCCTATGCAATCACTGTGCATAAAAGTCAAGGCAGTGAATTTGAAGCTGTTATTATTCCTATGCTTGGCAGAATGGAAAAATTAACATATCGTAATTTATTTTATACAGCTGTTACAAGAGCAAAAAAATTATTAATCCTGATTGGTTCACCAATTAAAATTAAACAAATGGTTGATAATACCAATCAGAATCAAAGATATTCCTGCTTGAAATATATGCTTCAGAAAGAATGCAATCATGAAGAAAACAATACTTAATTTTTTCTATCCAAATCGTTGCCCTAGTTGTGAAAAATTTTTATCATCAGGCGAAACTGTCTGTGAATTTTGTGCAGAAGATATGCTGGTAGAACAAGATAGCTATTGTCATCAATGTGGCAAAGTTACTTGTTTTTGCAAGTATAAAAAATTATATTATGACAAAGCTGTGATAGCTTGTTATTATGCAAATGCAACGATTCCAGCAATTTTAAAATTAAAATTATCTAAAAATACTAATTTTGCTTATTTTTCTGCTAGAATTTTAGCAAAACGTTTACAATCAGAAGAATATGGAAAATTAGATATGATAATTCCTGTTCCTATGCATAGTTCTAAATTGCGGGAACGTGGTTATAATCAAGCAAGTTTAATTGCAAAAGAAATTGCAAATTTCATGCATATTCCTTGTCGGGAAGATATTTTATATAAAAATAAATCTGTTGCACAACATCAGTTAAATGCAGAACAACGTGCAAAAAATATTAGTAGTTTTCATGTGAGAGATATTTTACTAAAAAACAAGCATGTTTTATTATGTGATGATGTTCTGACAACAGGAAATACATTAAATTATTGTGCAGAACTTTTAAAACAAGTTGGTGCATCTCGTGTCACAATTGCATCTGCATCAACAACTGTATTAAAATCAAAGGAGGAAATTTTCACATGAGTACACCAGATATTGGCATTGATTTAGGCACAGCAAATATTGTCATGACCAGCGGAAAAAAAGGCGTTGTATTATCAGAACCGTCTGTCATCGCTTATAATAAATGCACACAAAGAATTTTAGCTGTTGGCAAAGAAGCTTATCAAATGATTGGCAAAACTCCTGCCTATATAGAAGTTGTCCGCCCTATGGCAGAGGGCGTGATTTCTGATGATTTATTAACACAATGCATGATACGGGAATTTTTAATTAAAATTTGCGGGAATCAGCTTGTAAAGCCTAGAATTATTATTTGTGTGCCAGCATTTATTACGGATTTAGAAAAACGTGCTGTCGGAGATGCTGTGATGAGTGCGGGCTGTCGGAAAGCTTATTTAATTGATGAACCAATTGCGGCTATGTTGGGGGCAGGTGTCAATATCGGACGTGCTAGGGGACATATGGTTGTAGATATTGGCGGTGGTACAACAGATGTTGCCATTGTCTCTATGAATGGCATTGTCACTTCGCATTCTATTAAGAGTGCTGGCAGGCAAATTGATAGAGCCATTATGAAATACATGATGAATCGTTATAAACTCCTGATTGGTGAACAGACAGCTGAACATGTAAAAAAAACACTCACAAATTTATATGACCCCCGTGAAGATGTCACTATGCCTGTAAAAGGCAGAAATATTTTGCGTGGTCTGCCTGATGTCATAGAAATTAATGAACTGGAATTATTTGATGCTATGGAAGATGAAATTTTTGCAATTATGGAAGCCATTAAAAAAGTGCTTGAAGAAACACCCCCAGAATTAGTTGGTGATATTCATGAAAATGGCATTTTATTAACGGGAGGCGGTGCTTTATTAGGCGGTTTCCGTGAATTAATTCATAGAACTTTAAATGTAAATTGTGTTCTTGCAAGAGATACTATGCATTGCGTTGCCAAAGGCACAGGGCTTGCATTTCAGAAAATTAATCATTTACTAGACGGCTTTGAGGGTGTTACAATTTATAAATATCGCTAATATATAAATTAAATAAATCGCTCCTAAATTGCAAAAATTTAGGAGCGATTATTTTTTATTAATTTTTATTTTTTATGTTCTTCATAGAATTGAAAAATCATGACAATTAATTCAGAACGTTCTTTTAAGGACAAATCTTCTAATATTTCTAATATTTCAATATTTGTTTCATTAATATGATTCTCATTTATAACATAAGCACCTGAATTTTTTCCATATGTTATATTATTAGCTACAAAATTATTTACATTGGTAGCTGTGTTTTTTCTTCCAAGCAAAGTATCAGTCGTACAGTTTAATTCATCTGCAATTTTGCATAAAATCTCAACGCTAGGATTGCCCCCATTTTTCCAATTGGTTGTATTTCCTTTGCTGATTCCTAATTTTTTTGATAAAGCAGTTGGCGTTGTTCCATTACATTCACATAACTTCTCAAATTGTGTATAATCCATAAATTTCTCCTTTCTTGTTCGTGAAAATTTACAAAGTTCATTTTCAATATACTTTTTCATCTTGACTGTTCAGTAAAAATGCACTATAATATTACTGGCTAGTTCCATAATCATTTTAACACAAAATAATCAAAAAGTAAATAGAAAAGAGAGAATTTTTATGCCACTAAATAAAAAAATTATTTTATTCAGCATTTATTTTAGTAGCATTTCTGGATTCTGTTGCATAAAATTTAAAAATTATCATCAATCTTTTGAAAAAATTCAAACTTATTCTCATAATTATCAATTACAGACAGAATCAGAATTACTAATTTTAGATATTAATCAAGCTTCTGTGTCGAAATTTGCAAAATTATCAGGTGTGAGTCGTTCTCTTGCAGAACAAATTGTCAATTACAGAAATACAAATGGCAATTTTCAAACTGTTTCTGAAATTATCACAGCAGGTATGCCAGAGCAATTATTTTATCAATTACAAGACTGTTTTTATATTGCAAATACAGAAAAAATTCCCGAAACAACACATAAAACAATCAAAGAACTTATCACGGAATCCATGACAGAGCCAGAATTTAGCACAGAATTTATGACAAAATCCATGACAGAATCTCTTACAGAAGCTATTCCTGCCTATCATGAAATTATAATCACAGATATATCAGAATCAACAGACCCAACGGAAATAATAGAATTAACAGAGCCTGAAATTATTTTCCCATTAGAATTAAATCAAGCTACACTGGAAGAATTTAGTGCTTTGCCCTATATTGGCTCTGTGATAGCACAAGAAATTATTCAGTATCGGGAATCTATAGGCGGATTTATTAACCGTTATCAATTACTAGAAGTATCTGGTATTGGCGAATTTAGATTTTATCAAATTTTGCCCTATGTATATTTAGAAACAGAATCCCCCCTGCCAGAACCAGAAATTATTCCGACTGACCCGACAGAACAAATTTCTGAAACAATTTCAGAAATTCCTATGATTAATTTAAATACTGCCACAAAAGAAGAATTCATGTTACTTCCTGATTGTAACGAAGAACTTGCAGAAGAAATTATAATACTCCGTGACAGAGACATTCATATTTTTTATAATATTCTGGAAATTACACTTGCAGAGCATGTTACAAATGCTTTATTTGCAGAATGGATGCCATATTTAACAATCGACAATGACGGAAGCACACAAATTCCGTATGTGCCACCATTCGCACAAGACGAATCATAAAAAAGCAGGACAGCTGAAAAGCTATCCTGCTTATTTTACTTCACTATCATAATTAAAAATTACGCAATTGGGAAATCAGCCTGTGTTAATAACATAACAATCAGTTTCATAACATTCAAAGAGTCTGTAGGATCTACTTTCTTATTCTGGTCAACGTCAGAATTCAAGAAGCCCTGTGCTTCTAATTTTCTTTGACCAAGAATTGTCTTATTCATCGTAATAATATCAAGAATATCAACTGTGCCATCTACGTTAGCATCGCCCCAAAGAATCTTGCTTGGGTCTGCATTACTTGTATCATCAGTATCATCAGTATTATCAGTATTTTCAGTGGTGTCGCTAGTATCCTGATTATTGTCATCATTATATTGAATTGTTGGTGCCAAATCTGGATACAAGTTAGCCATTGTACCAAGTGCCATCATGATGTCACCTGCATGCCAGAATCTGTGATAATACAAGTCAACAGATGCAACGTTTGTGAATTCAGCCAATGCTGCTGAACCTTCTGCACTAGATGCGGACAAGTCACTTCTATCAGCAAAGTGTGCACCATTTGCAACGTCTTGTTCGTAAGCTGCTTTGAGTTCCTGAACTAAAGCAATAGCTTCGTCACTTGTCTTAGCACCAGCACACTTAGAGCTATCCAAATACATGGAACGAATATCCAAGAAATTAATACCATTCTTGATTTCATCGCCGTTTGGCATTTTGCCAGTACCGTAAGATGTAGATACCCAAACGCCCTGAGAGAACATACGTGCAAAGGAACCGTTATGGTCAAGTCTTGTCAAACCGATATTATCACGGCCGATGTTCCATTCACGGTCAAGCAATTGCTGTGCCAGATACAGAGAAGCCTTTGCTACATCTGCATCACCAGTATTATAAGCATTACCAGATTGGATTTTATCATTATCAATTGTAACGCTGCTAGATGGATATGCACCACCTACATCAAACGTTTTGTCTTTGATATCAGCAGCTGTAACGCCCTTAGCATTTGCATAGTAAATCAAAGTATTTGCAAGAGATGCTACGCAACCAAAGTCAGCATTACCATAACCATTGATTTCACAAGTCAAGCCACCATTATCAGAAGCAGAGCCGTTCCAAGTGTCAGGCTGACCAGTCCATGTCAAACCAGATGGAATATAATAATCGCCATCTTCTGTCAGGACTGTGTTATTAACAAACCATGTACACCATTTATCAAGAATCTGTTCCAGAGCTTCTTCTACGCTCATACCACCTGGTTTAGCACCTGTTGTATCGCCGTTTGTCTTTACCCAATAATACAATTCAGCAAGACGCTGTACAGCCCATACTTGGTTACCAATCCAGTTGTTAGAAACAGGGTCACCATATACAGGGTGTGCAACATACATCATACCATAGAATGTGGAAGAACCAGCAGGATATGCTTCATAACGACCTTTATAAGAGTTCGTTGCACCACCAGCGATAGGACCATTAGCAGACTGCAACCAGAGATAGAATTCCATCTGTCTTTCAAGAGATTTTACATAGTCTTCTTTCGCACCCTGAGATTTCATACCAGAAGATAAGCCAGTATCCTGAACCAAAGCATATGCAGCCAATGGATTCTGATAGAATTCGTGAGCATGAGAACAACCAATCTGCCAGCACCAGTTTTGACCAGAAGAAGCCAAAGCACCGCCCCAAGATGTATACCAGTTCATCAAATAATGTTTACTGCTATCGCCTGCATTACCATTTGACCAGCTTGTATTTTCACTGATTGCCTGATAATATTTATCATACATGTTGTTACGGAGTTCGTCACCCATTTCAGCAGCTTTTGCAGTAACGGAATCATCGCCAACATTCCACTGATTTGCATCAAATACACCCTGAATTGCACGGTCTTCAGCGTCAGGTGCGTTTGTATAAGCATATTGTGCTGTTACGTTTTGATCCTGATTGAAAATACCTTTCAGACCTTTTTCTGGAGTACCATATTTCTTATTTTCTACGCAAGGATGCGGAACAGTTTCCCAACAGGATTCCTGCTCACCACGCTGGAATGTGTTAATAAATGTAAAGCTTGTACCTTCGCCGTAACCATACCAGTTATCAACGTCACCAAGCCAGTGCATGAGGTACAGACCGCCCTGACCATTTTTGCCCTTATAAACACCTGTGAAGTAGCTATAAATTGGGTTTTCAGCTGTCTTATCTGCCTGCCCTGCCCAATCGTCTGGACACTGTTCAGGTGTATCATACTCACCACAATATTGAGAGCTAACAGAACCAGCAGTCCAGAAATTATCCTGAACATCAGGAACCATAACTTCCATGGTTTTCCAAGCTTTTGCAAGGTCAGCAGTATATTCCACATTACCTGTGCTTACTTGGTCAGCATGGTTTTTCGCAATGTTATCTCTCATTGCAGCAGCCCATACTAAATAGGACATAGCTTCAGAAGTTGTTTCATGACCATAGTCAGGAGCTTCTACGATAACTTCTTCTACAGCATGGTATGGAATACCGAAAGAACCGCTACCACCATCGTTAGAAGATAAATAGCCATTTGCCTGACCGTTTGTAATAACATCATCATACAGGGACAAGAAACGTGCAGCGTATGTATCATCGCCGAAAGCCTCTGCCTTAGTTCTTGTACCGCCAACTTTTGCACCGCTATCAGTTGTTGCAGCAGATGCAATTGTTGTTGCCATAGAAGTTGTTACCATAGCAGCAGACAAAATGCCAGCAAGGATTGCTTTACTTTTTTTGAAAAGCATTTAAATTACCCCTCTCGTTAAATTTTTTTTAATTTTTTTGGCTCTCACAAAGCCAATACCAATACATTCTTCAAATCCATGTTTACGCAAACCGACACAGATTTCTATAGTTCTATTATAGCCAATTTCGGCAACTTTGTCAACCCTTTATAGAAAATCTAAAAGCAAATTCTAATTTTTTCGTGATTTCAAACAAGAAAATGACATTTGTTTTGTATATTTTAACAAGAAATTTTTAGAAAATGGTCATAAATTTTCCTGTAATTTTCACATTGTTTACACAGGGACTTACTAGAATAAATGCTGGTGTTGATTTAAAATTAATAATTCACAATTTAGAAATAAAATATAAATATTTTAGCTATATTTATATGCGATACTATAAGAGTATATGTCTTTATTTAGAATAATTTGAAGATAATTTATAAGAAAGGAAAATTCTTTATGGTTGAAATCAAGAATCTGTCAAAATACTATGGCAGAAATCCTGCTGTCAAGGGCATTGATTTTGAAATTCGTGATAATGAAATATTAGGATTTCTAGGGCCGAACGGTGCAGGCAAATCAACGACAATGAATATCATTGCTGGCTATTTGCCGTCCACGGGAGGAACAGTAACGATTAATGGCTTTGATATTACAGAACAGGCTTCAGAAGCCAAAAAATGCATTGGCTATCTGCCAGAAATACCGCCAGTTTATCCCGATATGCGAGTAGAAGAATATTTAAATTTTGTTGCAGGATTAAAAGGCGTTCCCAAAGCAGAACGCAAGCAACAAATAGAATCTTCTATGGAGAGATTGCATATTACAGATATGCGTAGACGATTGATTAGAAATCTTTCAAAAGGCTATAAACAGCGTGTAGGTTTTGCACAGGCATTGCTTGGCAATCCCAAAATTTTAATTTTGGACGAACCTACTGTTGGCTTAGACCCGACACAAGTAATGGAAGTCAGAAATTTAATTTTAGAACTCAAAAAAGACCATTCTATTATATTCAGCTCCCATATTTTAGCTGAAGTCAGTGCCGTTTGTGAACGTGTTGTCATTATTAATAAAGGCGAAATCATGGCAATTGATACAATTGAAAATTTAGAACGTAGCATGACAGCAGATACTGTATTAAATTTAACTGCTGAGGGAGACAAAGAAAAAATTATTCGCTTATTAAAAGACATTCGTGGCGTGATAAATATTTCCAGTATTCAGGAAATTTCCGAACATAAAAATTTATATCAAATTGAATTACAAAACGAATCTGTCAGAAATGAAATTATGAGTGTATTACTAAATAATCAATGCAGTATTATTGAAATTACGCTAGCAAAATTAAGCTTAGAACAGGTATTCTTAAAATTAACTTCACAGGGAAAGAAACGCACAAGCTTACAGGATTTATTAACAGAAATGCCAGAACAACCTGACAATCCCTATCATGAGGAGGTTTAAATTATGTTTTCACTCTATAAAAAAGAATTGCAAGCATTTTTCTATTCACCGTTTGCCTATGTCCTGACTGCATTATTTATGTTAATATTCAGCTTTGTATTTATTACATCGATTGCATCTATGGATAGTAATGTATTTAAATTTTCATTCCCAGATATTTTTTATAATAATTTCTTTTATTTTATATTTATTATTCCGATTTTGACAATGCGTTCTTTTGCAGATGAACGACGAGGTGGAACAGAAGTTCTATTATTAACAAGTCCATTAAGTGTCGCCCAGATTGTACTTGCGAAATTTTTCTCTATTGTCACTGTATTTTTAGTCATGATGATTAGTTCTTTGTTCTTTCCTATCTGGACAGCTTACACAGGACAAGTGATGTGGTCATCATTAATTTGTGCTTATATTGGCTTTTTCCTTTGGGGATTAGTTTGTATTGCCGTTGGTATGTTATTATCTTCTTTGACAGGAAATGCTATTATTTCTGCTATTTTAGGCGAAATTGTTATGGAAGGTGCATTATTAGCGGATAGTTTAGGCGGTACAGCTTTAGTAAATGCCTACCCACAACTTGATTCTGTGATTAAATGGGTTTCTATGCAAAGAAGATTTATCTATTTTTCACAAGGCATGTTCCGACTGGAAGATTTGGTATTTTTTTTAAGTGCAACAGCGGTTGTGATTTGCTGGAATATTATTGCGATTGAAAAACGCCGTTGGAGTCATAATTAATTTATTAATTTAATTTAGAAAGGCTTGAATTATGGAACAACAAGAAAAAAATTTTAAAAATCTCAAGAACCGTAAATTTACGGCTTATGCAATTATTCTGGTAGCCTTAGCACTTGCAATTGCGATACCGATTAATCTTTTAGCAAGTCGCCTGAATATTATCTGGGATATGACCCCTGCAAAGCTTTATGAACTTTCTGACACAACAAAAAATTATCTGGAAACATTGGATAAACAAGTAGATTTTTATTTTCTCATGGACATGGATTATTTAGCAACTGATGATAATAGTATGGCATTATATTATTCTCTGAAACAATATTCTGAATATGAAAATATTAATTTCATAGATTTTGATACAGATACACATCCTGAATTAGTTGCACAATTAAAAGAAGACGGTTATAATTTATCTGTCGGAGACATGGTATTTCATTGTGAAGGCAGAACCAAACATGTAGCAGGCGTTAACATGTATCAATATGAAGTTTCTTATGATGATGATAATAACCGCACAGTAGAAGCGGCTTATTTCAGAGGCGAAAATTATATTACAGGTGCAATTAATGCCGTTGCAACGGGACGGGAAGCGTCAGTATATTTTTTAAGTGGACACGGTGAAAAAACAATTGAAAATGATTACACTACTTTTTATAAAAACATGAAAAATATTAATTACAACGCACAGGAATTAAATCTTGCAACCCTAAATGAAGTACCAGAAGATGCAACTATGATAATTGTAGCTGCACCGAAATCTGATTTTACAAATGATGAAACAAGAATGATTAATCATTATCTGGAAAATGGCGGAAATATTTGTTTTTTAATGTCTCCAAACGAAGAGGAAATTGCCTATAAAAATATAGAATCTATTATGAATTCTTTTGGAATTGGCATGGACTATGATATTGTATCTGAAACAGATACAAGTCTTTATGTGAGTGGCGACCCTTATACATACCGTGTTAGCATTGTTCGTAATGAAGATACTGATGTAGATTTAACAAGTGAAATTGCAGATATGACAGACAATGGCTATTATGCCTTTATGAGTGATTCCAGAAGTTTTTATCAATATCTTGGTGCAGAAGATACTTCTTTAGAAATTGGTTCTTTATTACAGACCGTTTCTACAACAGACAGCTATGGCTATGAAACATCTAGTGCAATTGGTGAACCTTATGGCGGTACAGATGCTATGGCTGAAACACTTGAGGGCTATGCATTAGATTTAGCAATGTATTCTGTTAGTAGTTCCAGAAACAATGCCAAAATGTTTGTAATGGGTAATGCAGAATTTATTGATGATGTTAACGTTTCACAAGATTACATGATTATTCCCGTATATTTAATGCTGTCTAATATGACATGGATGTATAATAGCGATTTAGTATTAGATATGGGAATTGCAGACAAAGAGCGTAATTATGATTCTATGACAATTAATTCTGAATCTTCTGCAAATACAACTATGATTCTATTTATTGCTGTGCCCGTTATCGTTGGTCTTATAGGAGCTGGTGTTTGGCTGAAAAGGAGATATTCATGAGTACGAAAAAAATTCGCATGTTAATCATTGCATTATTAATTATCGTTGCTATGTCTATCACAGCTTATATTGCTGTTGATAAAATGAAAACAAATGAAGAAAATCAGGAAAGAGAAGAAGCTTTATCTTTGAATTTATTTTCTTTTGATTCCAATGATATCAGCAAAGTAGAAATTCAAAATGCAGACGGCTATTTTAAAATTGAACCTGTTGATACTAGTTGGGGTATAACAGAGACAGATTATCAATATGATTTTGAATTAAATGCTTATTATATTAACAGCATTTGTTCTTATATGAGTGATTTGACAGCATCGAAAAAGCTAAGTGTTCCAACGGAAGATTTAAATAATTATGGTTTTGCAGACCCAGTTGTTTTAACTTGCTATGATAATACAAATACAGCCTATACGCTCTATATTGGTGATGCGACTGCAACAGAAGAATATTATTATGCAATGCTTCCAGATGATGCTACTGTTTATGAAATAGAATTCAATACAGCAGATGTCTTACATGGTGGTATGGCATATTTAAAAAGTCCATACATGATAAAATATTATGACGTAAATATCAGTGATGTTATTTTAGAGCATGATTCTGAAATTATATTTAATATTTCTAATACTAGTGGTGCATGGGAAATGTTAAATCCAATTGAAAATGCACAAGTTAATTCTGCAAATATTAATTCTTTTCTGACATCTCTATCAAGATTAGAAATAGAATCTTTTGTATCTATGGTAGAAGATGGTTCAGATTTAATACAATATCATCTTGATGACCCTGCTTATAGATTAACAGTAAAAAGCACAGATAATGAAACTACAACAATTGATTTTGCAGAATTTGACAAAAATGATGGCAGTGTATATTTAGTTTATGAAGAAACAGGACAAATTGCAACCATGGCAATCAATAGCGTTAATTTCTTACAGACAGAACCATCAGAATTATTAACTGACAAAGTATATTCTCCAAGTTTCACAGATGTAACGCAACTAGAAGTCCAAGTAGATGATTTATTATTTACAATGACTATGAACCATGAAGAAAATATTTATTTCCTAGATGATATTAATATTTCAGAACAAAATAGCGATATACAAGCTTTATTCCGTTCATTATTCCAGACAGTTTCTAATATGACTTATGATTCACTGGATTTAGAAACTGATATATCTGATATAAAATCTGATATAGAACCGACTATTATTTTTAAATATACTATGCTGGATAATACAGAGCAAGAAATTACATTAGTTCCTATTGATGATACGTATTATCAAGCATTTATCAACGGTGAATATTCTCATAAAATAGTCCGCAGACGTGCATTAAGTAATAATACTGGTGTATTAACTTACTATGAAAAAATGACAGATGCACTAGAAGAAGCTGATAATCACTAATAAAAAATCCGCCTATGACAGGCGGATTTTTTAACCCATATCTAAATTTTTTCTGATTTTTTTATCTTGTATTAAAAATAATTTTTCAACAGGCAAATCTTTTGCTTTTAATTTATTATTCTTTCTTGCGATATTCCATTTACGAACCTGAGGTGTCATATCTGTAATTTTACAAATTCCAGTTTTTAAAAATTCTTCCATAGCAGAACCTTTCATACCAATTTGAATAGCTCCCCTTTGTAATGCATTGCCGTTCAAACTTCTGTCTGAATCCCATTGACAATAAACAGCCGTTTCTGAGAAAGCTTTTTCCCAGTCTGTTCCTGAACAAGTTTCTGGAGCTGTCAAAACTGCCTGTGATAATAATTTTAAAAAACTTTCCTGATAAATATCTAATGCTAAAATATACTCTTGATTTTTTTTAGTTGCCCAGTTAGACCTGTACATCATCCATAAAAATGACGGCTTGACCCATGTCATGCGATGAAAATTATAATGCACACCGAATTTTTGTAATTTCACAGCTTCTTGAGCGATTTCCTGACAAAAAGCCTGATATACTCTGATAGTAGATTTAGAATAACTTGCAAAAACTTCTTTTATATATCTCATAATTATTTTCTTATTTATTAAGCACTTTTTTAACAGTTGCAATAATATTTTCAGAACACAAACCAAATTCTTTGAGCAAATCCACAGCAGGACCAGAATAACCAAATACATCATTGACACCGATTCTAAACACAGGTACAGGACAATTTTGGCAAACACATTCCGCAACAGCACTACCCAAACCACCAATAATGCTATGCTCTTCTACTGTAATAATTTTGCCTGTTTCTCTGGCAGATTTACAAATAATTTCTTCATCAATTGGCTTGATAGTGTGCATATTAATAACTCTTGCAGAAATACCTTGTTCTTTAAGAACATCAGATGCTTGTACAGCTTCTGCAACCATTAAACCAGTAGCAATAATTGTAATATCTTCACCGTCACGAAGTGTTACACCCTTGCCCCATTGAAATTTATAATTTTCAGCTTGATTTAAAATCGGCACAGCAAGTCTGCCAAAACGCATATAAACTGGACCTTGATATTGAATTGCAGCCTCTACAGCAGCTTTAGCTTCTACATCATCACAAGGCACAATCACTGTCATATTAGGAATTGTCCGCATTAAAGCAATATCTTCATTACATTGATGCGTAGCACCATCTTCCCCGACAGAAATCCCTGCATGAGTCGCACCAATTTTTACATTCAGATTTGGATAGCCAATGGAATTCCTAACAATTTCATACGCTCTGCCCGCAGCGAACATAGCAAACGTACTTGCAAACGGAATCATACCAGATGCCGCAAGTCCAGCTGCAACCCCCATCATATTCGCTTCTGCAATGCCACAATCAAAAAATCTTTCTGGATATGCTTTTTTAAAAATTGCAGTTTTAGTCGCAGCTGCTAAATCGGCATCTAATACAACCAAATTCGGATATTTTTCGGCAAGTTCCGTCAATGCTTCGCCGTAGCTTTCTCTTGTTGCTTTTTTCTTTACATCAGCCATAATTTATACCTCCAATTCTGTTAAAGTCAATTTCAGCTCATTCATTGCAGTTTCATATTGTTCTGCATTTGGTGCGACACCGTGCCATGAAACTTGATTTTCCATAAACGAAACACCTTTGCCTTTAATGCTTTTCTGAATGATTGCAACAGGCTTACCAGTTATTTTTTCTGCCTCTGCAAAAGCCTTATCTATTTTATCAAAATCATGTGCATCATCTATTAAAATTACATGCCAGCCGAAAGCTTTAAATTTTTCATCAATTGGCTCAGGAGAACAAACCTCTGTAATTTTACCATCAATTTGCAAGCCATTATTATCAACAATTGCAATTAAATTATCTAAACAATAATGCGATGCAAACATAGCTGCTTCCCAGACTTGTCCTTCTTCAATTTCGCCGTCACCTAATACCGTATACACATGATAATTTTTCTGATTTAATTTCCCTGCGAGAGCCATACCGCAAGCACAAGAAATGCCCTGTCCGAGTGAACCACTTGACATGTCAATGCCTGTTGTCTGAATACAAGGGTGTCCCTGTAACATTGCCCCAATATGACGTAATTTTTCTAATTCTGATTTATTAAAAAACCCTTTTTCAGCCAATACTGCATATAATGCTGGAGCTGTGTGCCCTTTTGATAATACAAATCTATCACGATTTTCATCTTCTGGATTTTCTGCATTTACCTGCATTTTATTAAAATACAAATATACCAGCAATTCCACAATAGATAATGACCCCCCTGGGTGACCTGATTTCGCATGAAATGTCCCTGTAAGAACGCCCATGCGGACATTGACAGCTATTTTTTTTAGCTGTTTCTTGATAACTTCGTCCATGAAATAAAACCTCCATAAAATTATTTAATAGCAATATACTATTAATTTCCAAAAAAATAATTCCCATGCATTTTATAAATTTCTTCTAAAGGCAATGTAGCCCCAGCATGACCACCGTCAGCAACAAGAATACAGTTATTTTTTCCTAATAAATATTTTATAAAATCATGATTAACTAAATCATCTTTTTCGCCAATAATAGCAAAAATTTTGGAAAAATCCAGTTTTGCAAAATTAGAAAACAAATCAATATACTGCAAAATAAACTTCTGATTTTCAAATCCCAGCTTTGGCAGTGTCAAAAATGGTTGCACACAAGGATTCACTAATACTGCATGACATTGATATTCTTTTGCAATCTGAACTGCAAAAAATCCTCCCATGCTATTTCCAGTTACAGCCTGACAATTTTGTTCTGTATATAATTTTTCCAGTATTTTTTTAATTGCATAAGGCTCTTGTGTATCATAATCAATTTGAGGTGATACAACTTCATAGCCGTTTTTTTTCAATGCATTACCAGAAGTATTTTCTGCAATTGCACCATAACCATGAATATTTAAAATTTTCATATAAAATTCTCTCCTGATAATATTCTTGTAATTAATTCTTCCATTGCACCTTGTTCACAAGTTCTGGTTAAAATAATATCAGAAACTGCTTTTACAGAATCTGTTGCATTGGCAGGACAAACAGCGAAATCAGCAGATTGCAACATAGCAATATCATTATCAAAATCGCCAACAGCAATGAATTTAAAATCTTGCATATTCGGCAAATTCCGATAAGCTGTTAAAGCACTGCCTTTAGAAATACCTTTGGGAAGCATTTCATAAAATTTCAATTCTGACCTGATAAAGCTAACATCTTGATAATTTTTATTTGCAATATAATTCATAAAATCAGGCATATCATTTGGCGACATAGAAAATAATACTTTTATCCAGTCGCCTGTTACTTCCGAAACAGCTCCATATTTAGGACGCACACCACAAATTTTAATATGCTCCTGTTCATAATCTGTATTATTCACAACCCAAGTATTTTCTGCACAAAGTACTTCTATGCCAACATGAGGATTTTCTGTTAAAGTTTCTTCTGTCATTGCTTTTGCACTATCTGGCAAACCTTGCATAAATAGCATATTTTTTTTCATATTATCATAAATACAAGCCCCATTAAATACAATCACAGGACTTTTTAAATCCAATAAATTCATATAAATTTCAGATGCCTGCACAGTTCGACCAGTTGCAATGGTAAAAATACCGCCCGCTTGTTCAAATGCCCGAATTGCAAGCAAATCCTGTTTTAAAGGCTTTTTACTCTTTGGCAAAAGCGTTCCGTCCAAATCTGTAATAATACAAATTTTTTCAGAATGTTTCATTTACATCACATCTTTTCAAATTTATTTAATAATTTCTGAAAATATTCTGGAGCAGGACGTTCAAATTCCAAATATTCACTAGTTCTTGGATGTATAAAGCCAATTTTTCTGGCATGTAAACATTGCCCCTGTGTCCCTTTTACAGCTTTTCCATAAATATTATCTCCATAAACAGGATGCCCAATATAAGCCAGATGTACACGAATCTGATGTGTTCTGCCTGTTTCCAGAATTAATTTTACATGGGCAAAACCGCCATATTGCCTTAATACTTCATAATTCGTCACAGCAGATTTAGAATTTTTCTCTGTCACGCACATTTTTTTTCTGTCTGCAACACTACGCCCAATCGGTGCATGAATCACACCAGATTTTTCTGAAAAGCTTCCGACAGCAATTGCTTCATATTCTCTGGTAAAACTATGCGTTTTAATTTGCTCTGCCAATCCTTGATGAGCCATATCATTTTTGGCAACAATCAGCAAGCCACTTGTATTTTTATCAATTCTATGCACAATGCCAGGGCGAATCACGCCGTTAATACCAGACAAACTATCTTTACAATGATATAATAACGCATTTACAAGCGTTTCGTCATAATTTCCGACAGCAGGATGAACCACCATGCCCTTTGGCTTATTGACAACTAGCAAATCATTATCTTCATAAACAATATCTAATTCAATATTTTGTGGGATAATTTCAATTTCTTCTGGTGGCGGAATCAAAACTATAATTTCAGCATTTGCTTTTGGTCTGCAATTTTTAGAAACCTGTTTCTGATTTACTAAAATATTTCCGCTTGCAATTAGACCCTGTACAGCACATCTTGTTAAATTTAATTCTTGTTCCGCAAGCCATTTATCTAATCTTAATCCCTCTGCCTGTTCAGGAAAAATAAACTCATGTTTTATCATTTTTATTCTCCTTGTCCATGAAAAATAAAATATAAATCATTAATAATACAGTTCCCACAGTTACAAAGCAATCTGCAAAATTAAACACAGCGAATTGAAATAATTGCAAATCCAGATAATCTACAACTAGACCGCCATGAAAAATACGGTCAATCATATTGCCTAATGCCCCGCCTAAAATCATAATGAAACTAGAATATAATAATTTATTTTTTTTACCATATTTTACTAATAAATAACTACAAACTATCATACCAACTGTCGTTACAACCAGGAGCAAAACTCTTTGTCCAGAAAAGCTACTAAAAGCTGACCCATCATTTTCGATATATTTTAAATGCATAATATCCAAACCGCCAATTTTTAAAAAATCTTTTTCCTGATATAAACTAAAATTTTCTAAAATATAGCTTTTAATTAACTGGTCAACACCTGCAATCGCAAAAATTAACACAAGAGCCAGTATTAGCAAAATGCATTTCTCCTTTCTGCCAGCAATTACTATTTTTTAACAGCATTTTAAAAATCCCTGATATTTCCAATATATAATATTTCTTCATCAAATGCATACCATAGCTTCATAACCAAATGCCGTATTCCATTTTCATCTATATAAATCCATTTCATCTCACCACAGTCGTTTTGCATAGTCCAACTTGTAACATGCCACCTGTCATTTTGAAACTCTGTTTCTTCTGTAATTCCCTTAAATGCATTTGAAATATTTCCTCTGATATCTTGATAATAATTACAAAGCTCATGCAAAAATACAACTTCCTGTACAGTTACTCTAATCCATGCACTGTATTCATCAGAAATCAGTATTTTTTGAAATTTGCACCGCACAACAGCACAGTTCGCAATATCCTGTTCTGAGCAATCCTCCCAACTATTAAAATATAATAAAGCTGGTTCATACAATAGCCAAAATTCGTTTCCAATTGTTTCATCAAAAGGCATTCTCACAAATACTGTCCGAGTTTCTCCAACAACAGGAGTTAATTCACTGTGTATCCAATTTTGCTCTGAAAGTTCTGGAACATCTTCCCCAAAATCAGACCATTCTCCGCATGCATACGCCCAATCAGAAAATAAATCATCTAATTTTTTATTCATTCTGATATAATTCTTGCATACACTGCATTTAAAACACAAATTTTCCATAGTTCATAAATCTTTCTTGTAAAAACGGCAGGCTTGCTATCCTGATTCAGGACAGCAAGCCACCGTAAAAATTATTCTCCGATGACTTCTGCACAACGTTTGCACAGTGTAGGATGTAACATAATTTTGCCGACTTCTTCTGAATAGCACCAGCAACGCTCACATTTATTACCAGACGCTTTCTGAATTTCATAAACAAAATCTTCTTCACTTGTGTCATCTGTCTGAATTTCAATTGCAGAAACAATGAAAATATCTTTTAATTCTGACCATGCTTTGAGTTTTTCAGCGATTTCAGCATTATTTACAGTGATAATTACTTTTGCTTCCAGAGACTTGCCAATTAATTTTTCATTTCTTTTTTCTTCCAGTTTCTTATTTACCGCTTCACGAATTGTATAAATCATATTCCATTTTGCAATAAATTCTTCATCTACTTTGATATCTGTTTTTGGCAAGAACTGATTTAAAAATACACTTCTGGCATCATCTTCTGCTTTATGAGGCAAATTCTGCCAAATTTCTTCACTGGTAAAACTTAAAATTGGTGCAGACATTCTGACAAGTGCATTCAGTACACGATACATAGCCGTTTGAGCAGCCCGTCTGGTAGGTGCATTAATTTTTTCACAGTATAATCTATCTTTGATAATATCCAGATAAAAACTTGATAAATCTACAACACAGAAATTATGAATGGCATGAAATACAACATGAAAATCATATGCCTGATAACCTGCATTGACTTTATCTGTNAATGCATCTAAACGCATTAAAATCCATTTATCTAATTCTTCCAGTTTATCATCAGAAACACAATCTGTATCTGGATTNAAAACGCTCTCTCCATCACTCAGATTACCTAAAATATATCTGGCTGTATTTCTGATTTTACGATAAGCGTCAGATAACTGACTTAAAATATCTTTAGAAATTCTAATATCTGAATGATAATCCGAAGACGCAACCCAAAGTCTTAAAATATCAGCNCCATACTGTTCAATAATTTCTTCTGGAGCAATACCATTGCCCAAAGATTTATGCATTGCTTTTCCTTCGCCGTCAACAACCCAACCATGTGTACANACTGACTTATAAGGCGAAATACCCTTATATACAACAGAAGTTAATAACGAACTCTGGAACCAGCCTCTGTATTGGTCTGCACCCTCAAGATATAAATCNGCAGGAGAAGACAATTCATCATAAATATCTAATACCGCCGTATGAGAAACNCCAGAATCAAACCAGACGTCCATAATATCATATTCTTTAGTAAATTCTTTACAGCCACACTCACAAACCGTATCTGCTGGAATTAATTCACTAGTTTCTTTNAGCCACCAAGCGTCAGAACCCTCTGCTCTAAATACATCAGCAATATATTTCACAGTTTCATCTGTAATCATAGGCTTTTTACAATCTTTGCAATAAACTACAGGAATTGGCACGCCCCATGTTCTTTGACGAGAAATACACCAGTCACTTCTATCACGAACCATGCCTTTAATTCTATCTTCGCCCCATTCTGGAATCCATTGGACATTTTCAATTGCTTTNATAGCNTCTTCTTTGAATCCATTCACAGAACAGAACCANTGNTCAGTCGCTCTATAAATAATCGGACTATGACAACGCCAGCAATGNGGATATTGNTGNACAATATTTTGCATAGCAAGCATNGCATTTTCTTCTANCAAACGTTCAGCAATTTTTTTATTTGCTTCGTCCGTGTCTAAGCCCTCAAATTCACCAGCTTCNGCNGTTTGTCTGCCTTTNGAATCNACNCATACAATAATGCCAATATCATCATAATTTTTGCAGACTTCATAGTCTTCNACACCATAGCCTGGTGCTGTATGCACACAACCAGTACCACTTTCAAGNGTGACATGNTCACCAACAATAATTGGCGAAACTCTGTCATATAACGGGTGNTTTGTTTTGATACCNTCTAATTGTTTCCCTGTGAAAATACCATCTGTGGAATATTCTTGAANACCTGCTGTTTCCATAACGCCTTTTACAAGTTCATCNGCCATGACATAATATTCATTGCCGACTTTTACAAGCGTATAATTATAATCAGGACCTAAACAAATTGCNAAATTACCAGGAATTGTCCAAGTCGTAGTTGTCCAGATAACAAAATAAACATTTTGCAAATCCAATCCCATCTGTGTAAACAAGCCCTTATCATCAGTCACTTGAAATTTTACATAAATGGATTTACATGGAATATTTTCATATTCAATTTCAGCTTCTGCCAAAGCCGTATTACAATCAGGACACCAATAAACAGGCTTTAAGCCTTTATACATATAGCCATCTTTTGCCATTTTGCCGAATACTTCAACTTGTCTGGCTTCATATTCTGGACGAAGTGTCAAATATGGATTATCATAATCTGCAATGGTTCCCAAGCGTTTAAATTGCTTTTTCTGATTTTCCACATGCATTAATGCAAAATCTTTACAAGCTTTTCTAAGCTCTACAGGAGGAATTGCACCATTTTCAACACCAATATTTTTCAAAGCTTTTAATTCAATTGGCAAGCCATGCGTATCCCACCCTGGAACATAGGGTGCATAATAGCCTGTCATATTTTTTTGCTTAAAAATAAAATCTTTGAGTGTTTTATTTAAAGCAGTTCCAATATGAATTGTCCCATTTGCATAGGGCGGACCATCATGAAACATAAATGACGGTTTACCAGCATTTTTCTGCATGATTAAATCATATAATTTTTCTGTTTCCCATTTTGCCAATATTGCAGGCTCACGTTTTGGCAAATTGCCACGCATGGGAAAACTTGTTTTTGGCATATTAAGACTATTTTTATAATCCTGTGCCATAATTGCAACATTCCTTTCTTAATAAAAAANTAATTAACTAAAATCTGCCAGAACCGAAGGAGCAAATGTAGAATTTGGCTCTTGTTTGGTTTCNACAGATGCCATTGCTGANGCAAGAATTGCATTCTTTGCTTCATCAAGTCCCACACCTGCAATTTCTTCTGATGGCGGAGGAAGTTCGTCATTTTCTTCTGGCATTGCAGAAAGCATTTCCAAATGTTCTTTATACATATCAAATAAACTTCTCTTAAAATCAGCAACCATTTTTTTGGCTTCTGCAAGTAGTTCTTTTTGTTTGGCAATTTCTGCACGGTTTTTTTCCATAGCAATTTCATGNTGACGAGTTGCTTCNTCAAGTAACATTGCNGCTTCTTCTTTTGCTCTGTCAATAATTTGCTCTGCTTTTTCATTTGCTTCACGCAGAACNCTATGCCCTTCTTTCTGNGCACCAAGCAATGCATCTTTTAGGGCTTCTTCGTCACGCATATATTCACGGACTTTATCAGCAAGTACTTGAATTTTATGATTATTTTCTTCACGTTCTGCCTCAATTTCCTGAAACGTAGTATCTAATTGACCAAAAAATTCGTCAATATCTTCAGGACGATAACCCCATGCAGCTTTTTCAAAGCGTTTTTCCCGTATTTCTTGTGCTGTCATCATAATTTTTCTTCACCTCTGCAAAATAATTTTTATAAATATTTTTCAATCATAATATGCAAACGCCCTTTTTGATTTGGCGTACTGATTGTCTTAAGCTTAAATTTTCCATAACCTCTTGCAGAAAATATATCTCCTGCTGTTAGTAAAACATCTGGTTTCATAATTTCCTGATAATTTACCATAACCAAACCCGCAAGAATGAGACGACTACATTCTTGTCGTTTCATATGCAAAGCAATTTTTAACACAGCATCTAATCTTGGCGAAGATACAACGCCCGTTATTTCTTGCATTTGTTGCTGATAATCTCCAGAAAAACTTAATTGATCTGTAATTTTCACACCCACACGCCCTATTTTTTTAATTGGCAAAATAACAGGTGCAATTTTATTTAATACAAAGCATTGAATTTTTCCCGAAGCAACTAAAATATCACCAATTGTATTCCGTTCAATTTGCTGACTCATGAAACAGCCTAATATATCCCTATGTGTTAATTTATCTGCTTCACGAAATTTTATTGTCAGGCAAGTAATTGGAAATTCTTCCTGTTCTGGCGGACAATCCTGCAGGTGAATACATAAAATACCCCGTTCAGAATCAGTATAACCGCCATAAAATTGATAACTTCCCTGCAATAAATATTTTTTTAACATGCAATACTGACGCATATCTAAAAAATTTGTAAAACTCCGCCAAGCATTTCTTCTGCACATATCCTGCACATGTGCCAATAAAATCTTATCTTCTTCCTGTTGTTTCTGATTCATAACTATTAAAATATCTTAAAATATATTAAATTTATTAAAATTAAATAATCACGCCATTATTTTCAAGCTCTGCTGCCAAATCATCGCCAATAAACCCGACATTATAAGGCGTAATAATATAAGTCAAATTTGCAACTGGTTTTAAACTGCCACTAATCGCATAAGACACACCAACCAAAAAATCAATAATTCTTCTGCGATTTTCTGGAGATGCAGTTTCCAGATTTAATACAACAGTCTTACGGCTTATCAAATGGTCAGCAATTGCTTTCGCATCTGTGAAAACTTCAGGTTTTACAAGAACAACTTGCAATTGTGCAGTTGCCTGAATATTGACAATATTAGAACCTGCTTCACGACCTGCCATTTGTTCTTCAATGCTGGTAACAGGCGGAATATCCTGCGACTGTTGGGCTGGCACTTGTTCTGGCACATCAGACGGAAAGAAAAATTCTTTCATGTTCTTGAAAAGCTCCATTTTATTCGCTCCTTTTCTCCGTATGTTATCTATATTTTTTGGTGCATACGGACACCACCTGTTATGATAATTACCGATAATTTCTTGCACCAAACAATGCAGAACCAACTCTAACTAGATTAGAGCCGAATTTAATTGCCTGTGCATAATCATCTGACATACCCATTGATAAAATCTGCATTTCTGTATCTGGTATTTGTAATTCTTTTGTTTTCAAAAATAATTCCTGCATTGCCTGTAAAAAACTAGTATCACTGGACGGAGGCGGAATTGTCATAAGACCTTTTACATGTACATGCTCTAATTCTGCAATTTGCAAGAGCAATTCTGGAAGATTTTCTGGAGAAATCCCACTTTTAGAATCTTCACCGCCAATATTTACTTCTAGTAAAATATCCTGTTGCAAATTTGATTTTCCAGCACAGCGTTCAATTTCCTGAGCAAGAGAAAATTTATTTACAGACTGAATGATTCTGATATTGCCAATAATATATTTTACTTTATTACTTTGAAGTGTGCCGATGAAATCAACAGGAATGCCTTGTATATAGCTATCTTTTTTCGCCTGATATTCCTGCACACGATTTTCACCCAAAAGCTTGATACCACAGGAAATTGCTGTGTTAATCAATTCTGGTGCAACTGTTTTTGTCACTGCCATAAATGCAATTTCTTCTGGTTTCCGATTAGATTTTAAAGCTGCTTCTGCGATTTCCGCAGAAATTCTAGCATAATTTTCCTGTACTTGTTTATTCTCCATCTGCATCAATTCCTTTCGTAATAATAGAATCATATAAAGCCAAATAACTTTTTTCTGTTCTTAATTTAGAAATCACGTAATCTTCGCCTTCATAAACGACATCTAATTTTCTAAATTCTGGTTGTTCGCCGTCTAATACATAAACGCCTCTGTATTTAGTCGTCACTTGTTTTATTTTTCCAGTTTCTTCATCTGTTATTTCTTCCGTAATAGGCTTAAAATGCAAAGCACTTCTTGGCACACGAATTCCCTGATATTCATCTAAAACAAGTTCCACATTTTCTGTTCTGTGCTGTACTAAATCATAAGTCATTGCTTCACAAGTAATACCCATAATTGTTTTATCTTCTCCAGCATTTGCATTCAGAAAACTAACAATTCCTGTCACGGTATCCGAAGTCGAAGAAAATTTTAGTATTAATTTATCATCTGTTTTATATCTTTTTTCTGAATTATCCACAACAACAACCAGCATCCATTGGTAACTATCAATTAATTTTCCAACAATACTAGAATCTGCAATCACACGATTTTGAATATTTTCCAACTGTTCAACCGTGAGCGTGTTAATATTTTCTAAATGAAATACATCTTCATAGCCATCTGCATAACTCACAAAATAAGCAGCCGTATCTGCTGGAATTACAGAAACAGGTGTTTCCTGCAACTGTTGCAAAGATATAATTTCCCCCTGAATGCGATTCATACGCTCCAGATAACTTGTATCATTGCCAGTAATCAATTGATACGTTCCTAGTAAAACTTCCATTTCTTCTTTGAATTCCTGTAAACTGCTTAAATCATTTTGTTCTCTTGCATATAAAAAACTTGTATAATTCTGCGTGAACAGCTCCGCCATATTTGCAGGCTGTGCTGTCTTTGTTGTACCTGGATTAGAAATTCGCTTTAATAAATATAATTCATTTTCAAGATTAGCAATTTTCTGTTTAATTTCAATCTGATTTTCAGACGAATATACATTTGCAATCACACTGCCAATGCCAAGTTTTCCACCATCAGAAACTTCATAACTGATAACGCCATTACCAGTATATGTAATTACAGTTTCATCACGAATAAATACACCCTGTACAAATTCCGAATCACTGCCTTGTGATAACAAAGCGGTTTCTGTTTCATAATTTTGTCCAAATTGCTTTAAAATTACATTTACAACAGTAATAATAATAAATACTGCTACGAGAACCAGTACAGCAGACAGCATTTCTGAATTCATAACGGCTTATTCCTGCTTGTCCTCGTTATTATTACTATTATTATTATCCATAACAGACACTGGACGAGATGGCATAATTGTAGAAATTGCGTGCTTGTACACAAGCTGTTGCTGACCAGTACAATCAAGAATAACTACATAATTATCAAAGCCCTTTACAAGACCCTTGATTTGAAAACCATTTACCAAATAAGTTGTCACTGGTATTCTTTCCTTGCGTGCTTGATTCAGAAATGTGTCCTGAAGATTCATGTTCATAAATTTTATCTCCTTTCAAAATAAACAAAATATTTCTTATCTCTTAATTACAGAAATATCTACTAAACATTATACCACATATTTTCATTTTTGGCTATCATTTTTTGTGCTTTTTCAGAAATTTTTTGCAGTTCGTCATTTTTGCTCAAAATTAACCACTGAATTTGAGCATTTCGCCGAAACCAAGTTAATTGCCGTTTCGCATATCTTCTTGTTTCCTGCTGAATCAAAGCAATACACTCTTGCAAACTTGCTTTTTTTTCTAAATACAAAATTAATTCTTTATAGCCAATTGCCATAGACGCTGTCCCAACAGTTCCCTGTTGATAAGCCTGTTGTACTTCTTCCAACATGCCCTGTTCTAGCATTTGATAGACACGTTGATTAATTTTATCATATAAATCTTGCCGATTTGCATAATCCAGACCCAACCAGAATACATCATAAGGCGATTCATGAGAATTATTTTTTGCTTTATACTCTGTAAAGCTTTTCCCCGTTGCAAGACAAATTTCTAATGCCCGAATCACTCTTACATGATTATTTGGGTGAATTTTCTGACTTGCTTCTAAATCAAGAGCCTGTAGCTCCTGATATAAATTTTCTATGCCCTCTGCTTCGACACGTTGGATTAATTTCTGACGAATCTGAGAATCTCCCTCTGGTGAAAACTGCATGCCTTTCAATACAGAATCTATATATAATCCAGTCCCACCAACCAAAATTGGCAATTTTCCACGACTGACAACTTCCTGAATTTTTTCATTTGCTAAATTTACATAATCTGCAACAGAAAAATTTTCTGTTCTGGGCTGAAATCCAATTAAATGATGCTTAATATTCTGCATTTCTTCCTGAGTAGGCTTTGCCGTTGTAATATCCAGACCTTGATAAATCTGCATAGAATCTGCTGAAATGACTTCACCATCAAATTTTTTTGCCAACTCCACGCCCAAAGCCGTTTTTCCAGAAGCTGTTGCCCCAACAATCGCAAGTACTTTTATTTTTTTATTCTGCACACAATCACCTTTTTTAAATTTATAATTTTCTTTTAAATTGCTTTTCCAGTTCATATTTTGACATGACAAACATTACAGGGCGACCATGTGGACAATGTCTAATTGCTTCATCATTGCAAACTTGTTCGGCTAATGCCTGTAATTCTGACATACTATTTTTATCATTGGCTCTTATCGCAGATTTGCAAGCCAATTCATGTAATAAATCATCTAGCATATGACTTTGTGGATTCACTTTTCCCAAGTATAAATTACTAGCAATTTCTTGTATAATTTCATCTAAATGCAAGCCTTCAAAAAAGGCTGGTATTCCAACTGTAATTAATTCAGGCTTTTCTGAAAAATCAAATGCAAATCCTAAATTTTCTAATAATGCCTGATTTTCTTCCATAGCAGAAAATTCATCAAGCGTTATTAATATTTTAATTGGCTGTAATAATTTTTGCTGATATTGCGTGCCATTATTTTTCTTTAATTTTTCAAAAATAATTCTTTCATGTGCGGCATGCTTATCAATCATTATCATAGAATCTTCTGACTGTGCAATAATATAATTTGCAAATAATTCTCCAATCACATGAACATCTGGAAATAATTTTTTAGATTTTTTATTTTCTGAAATTAATGTTTCCTGAACTTTTTCCTGCACTGCTAATTCAGGAGCATTTTTTGAAATTAATTCTTCTTCGTCTGGTTCTCCCTGTATATCAAGATAATTTTCTGATACAAATACAGATTTCGGCAAAGACTCTGTAAATTCTTGTGTTTTTTGATTTTTATTATTTTGATTATAATTTGTTATCTGTACACGGAATGGCATATCACTTTGTTTTAAAGGCGTATATACTAATTTTTTAGCGGGTTGTTCTGGAATTTCTTCAAACACTTTTGATTGCGGTTTTATATTAGCATTATCACCATACCATTCGGCTTTTCTGGTTTGAAAATCATAAATCAGACCTTCTTGTGCAAATGCATTTTTCACAGCAGAATAAATCGCATCAATTACTTTTCGCTCATCAGAAAATCTGACTTCTGCCTTTGCAGGGTGAATATTCACATCAAGTGTATCAGGGGGCATTGTTAATAAAAGCACACATGCTGGAAATTTATTTGTCATTAATAAATTTTCATAAGCACTTTCAATTGCAACAGAACAAGTTCTTGATTTGACATATCTGGTATTCACAAAAAAATTCTGGAAACTACGATTACTTTTTGCATATAACGGCTTAATCACATAGCCTTTTACAGAAACATTTTCTTGTTCATGACAAACAGGAATTAAATCTCCTGCAAAATCTTTCCCATAAACAGCATAAATAGCCGTTAATAATTCGCCTGTGCCGTCAGAGTGAAAATCTATTTTATTATCCCGAATAAATTTAAAAGCAATTTCAGGGTGTGAGATAGCAATTTTCTGAATCATTTGAGAAACAGCATTTCCCTCTGTTGTATCACGTTTCATAAATTTTTTTCTTGCGGGAACGTTAAAAAATAAATCTTTAATAATTAGCGTTGTCCCATCAGGACAGCCACATTCTTCCACAATGCCACCCTCACCGCCAATGATTTCATACTGTGAGCCAAAATCATCTTCACGGCGTTTTGTCATAACAGTAACTTTAGAAACTGCTGCTACAGAGGCAAGAGCTTCACCACGAAACCCTAACGTATGAATCTGTTCTAAATCTTCTTTTTTGCATACTTTGCTGGTTGCATGCCGAAGAAATGCTTTCGGGACATCTTCAGCTGACATGCCACAGCCGTCATCAACAATACGCATAAAAGAAGTACCACCGTTTTTAATTTCTACTGTAATACGTTTTGCTCCTGCATCAATTGCATTTTCGACTAGCTCTTTAATAACAGACGCAGGCTTTTCAATCACTTCCCCTGCTGCAATTAATTCTGCAACATGTTTATCCAATACCATAATTGCTGACATAATAAAATCCCTTTCAATTTAACATCTGGCAAAGTTCTTCCAGAAACTCCCTGCATTCTATATCTGACAATTCTGCAATATTAATCCGTTTTAATTCCTTCAAAATTTCAGATTCTCTCTGAATCGCAAAACTAAACTGTTGCTCTGATTCTAATTTTTCTAATTTCTGTACAGGTTTATTTTCTTCTAATTCTTTTAATAATTTTCTTGCACGGTCAAGCACTTTATTTGGCAGACCTGCTAATTTTGCAACATCAACACCATAACTGTCATCTGTACCACCAGAAACAATTTTACGCAAGAATCTGATACCATCTTTATTTTTTCTGACAGCAATGCTATAATTTCTGACGCCTTGCAATTCCTGTTCTAATGAAATCAATTCATGATAATGCGTTGCAAATAACGTCTTACAGCCTAATTTTTTATCACAGCAGATATACTCTGCAACGGCTTTTGCAATGCTAATTCCATCAAAAGTTGAAGTTCCTCTGCCAACTTCATCAAGAATCACAAGACTATTTTTAGTTGCATAACGTAAAATTTCTGCAACTTCTTTCATTTCTACCATAAAAGTACTTTCTCCTGCTGCCAAATCATCAGAAGCCCCTACACGTGTAAAAATTCTATCTACAGTAGAAATTTTTGCATAGCTTGCGGGAACAAAACTTCCCATTTGTGCCATCAGGACAATTAAAGCCGTTTGTCGCATATAAGTAGATTTACCAGACATATTAGGACCAGTAATAATTGCCATTTTATTCTGATTATTATCAAGATACACATCATTTGGAACAAATACATCATCAAGCATTTGTTCCACAACAGGATGCCGTCCGTCTTGAATATGCAATACACCATCAATTGCAATTTCAGGTTTTTGATAATCATTTTTAGATGCCGTTTCTGCAAAAGATACTAATACATCAATTTGTGCGATTGCCGAAGCTGTTTCCTGAACTTGTATTAATGCCTGTGCTAAATAATCTCTTACTTGTGTATATAATTCTTGTTCTAATTGCAAAGCCTTATCTTTCGCACCTAAAACGGAATTCTCAATTTCTTTTAATTCTCTTGTAATAAATCTTTCTGCATTTGCAAGTGTTTGTTTTCTGATATAATAATCTGGTATTCTGTCATAATAAGACCTTGTGACTTCCAGATAATAGCCAAATACTTTATTATTGCCTATTTTTAAATTTTTAATGCCTGTTTTCTGTCGTTCTGTTTCACAGATTTGTTCAATTCTGTCACTGCCATGTTCCATAATATCTCTGAATTCATCAAGATTCTTATCAAAACCTGTTTTTATCACACCACCATCTTTCAGCAAAGCAGGCGGTTCTTCTACAATCGCTTTATCAATTAAATCTGCTAAATGCGATAAATCCGAAATATTACGATTTAATTTTTTTAATAACATACTATCTTCAAAACAAGCTAAAATTTTTTTCAATTCTGGCAATTCTTTTGCTGTCTGGCATAAAGCACGCAAATCTTTTGGAGTGGCTTTTTTATACACAATTCTTGTCATTAATCTTTCTAAATCATAAACATTGTCTAAACAATCTTGTAACTGCAACAGCTCCATACTATGCTTTATGAAACATTCTACCGCATCTAGTCTTGCGATAATTCCAGCAGGATTTCTCAATGGACGTTCAATCCATTGTTTTAACATACGCTTGCCCATAGCCGTCTTTGTACTATCCAGAACCCCTAACAAAGTATGTTTCTTGTTACCTGTTCTTAATGTAGAAGTTAATTCTAAATTTCTTAATGCATTATAATCTAATATCAAATAAGACGCACTATCACTTAATTCTAAATTTACAAATCTTCCAACAGGAGATTTCTGCGTATTCTGAATATATTCAAATAAGCCACAAACAGCATAAGTTTCTATATGATTTAATTGCAAGCCTAATTCTTCTATTGCTTGTACAGAAAATTGCTGACAAACAATTTTATTTTGCAATTCAGGTGAAAAACATGCGTCATCTCTTAAATTACAAAGGCATTTTAATCTGATTTTTAAAAATCTGGTGACTTCTTTCTGATTTAAAAATTCCTGATTAAATAAAATTTCAGCAGGCATATATCTAGATAATAAATTCAGCATTTCCTCCTGTTGATATGCACCTGAAACAGCATATACAGACGCTTCACCAGTGGACAAATCCGCAAAACATAATGCTGTATGATTATTTTTACAATAAATACTGCATAAATAATTATTACTAGCATCATCTAGCATATCAAATACAGTCCCTGGCGTAATTACCCGAATCACTTCACGTTCTACAAGTCCCTTACTTTCTGACGGGTCTGTCATTTGCTCACAGATAGCTATTTTATAGCCTAATTCCAGTAATTTCTTGACATATAATTCATAACTATGATATGGCACACCGCACATAGGAGCTCTTTCTTTTAAACCGCATTCACGTCCTGTGAGTGTTAATTCCAAATCTCTTGATACTCGTATCGCATCATCAAAAAACATTTCATAAAAATCGCCCAGACGATAAAATAAAATACAATCCTGATAATTTTGCTTTACTTCAAAATACTGTTGCATCATAGGGGATAATTGTTCTTTTCTAATATGTTTCAGCTTCAAAAAAAAGCTCCTCTCTGTATATTAAAATTAAAAAATTTTTATATAATTATAATTGCCGATTTTTTTCGCAATCACTGCACGAGTGAGATTATACCAGCTTTCGCAGGCATCTAAAATAATTGCATCTGCTGTCACAACATGATGCTTTTGTTTTAGAATTAAATCAACAGGATTTTCAATTTCAACAGCAATTTCAAATTCAGATTCTGCCATTAATTCCAGAATTCTTTGCTTTAATCTTCCAGAATTAGAAATCGGCTTATCTAAATAAAAAACGGCTTTTTTTATGTTAGATTCCTGAAAAAATTCACGCATTGCCAAAATTGCCAAATCTGTTTTGTCAATTAAGCAATAAGTCCCTCTTAGTCCTGCTAAATCTCTGATAGTACCGTCCATGCAGTCTAACAGCAATGAACCTGAAAAAGCAATTTCCAGTGTAATAATAATATTAAAACCGTCAATATATAAAATTTCTCCTGCAAGATTTTTTGTGGATAATTCTTTCTTTTTACGAATATAAATATTTTCCTCTGGGGAAATCATTCTTGCTAAAGCAAGTCTTTGTCGTTTAGATAACAAATAATGATTCCCCACAAAAGTAGTTGCTGTTTTCACAGAATAGCCTCTGTTTAATAAAAAATAAATTTCTTCTCCAGCCTGCTGTAATATCTGCAAAGATTTTTTATCAAATTGCCTTGTATCTGTTGGCACAAAGCCTCTTTTTATCACTTTTGGCATAGCATTAGCCACAACCGCCACAACTTCCGCAATCGCCTACACAAGAAGCTGTTGTCACATCAATTTCATCTGGATTCACGCCATTAGCAGACATAGAAATAACAGTATTAATTTGACTCATTAATTCATCCATAGCAGATTTTGTACTGTTATAAACCATCATTTTTGGATTACTCATAATTTTCTGATAATTATCTTTAATTAAATTATTTAATTCCTGAACTTTATCATTATCTTTATCAGGTTTCGCAATTTCCATTTGCAATTCGACACGCTTTAAATTAAAGGCATTAATCAAAGCTTGTAACTGTTCATCTTCGTCATTGGCTTGTTTTGCCAGACAATAAGCAATATATCTGTCATCTGCCTGAATTGCCTTGCCTAATTCTCTTGTCATTTGAATAATATCCATATATACATACTCCTTTACATAAAATATAATTAAATAATTTCGCCAATAATACAATTACTGCGACTATCTGTAATTTTAATTTTTAAAAATTTCCCTAACATATCTGCATTTCCTGCAAATTCTACTAGCATATTTTCAGAACTTCTGCCTGTCATATTGCCTGAACGTTTTTTACTTTCACCGTCACATAATACAGTTAGAATTTTTCCAATAAATCGCTTATTATTTTCTACTGAAATTTCACGTTGCACAGCTAGTAATTCCTGCATTCTTTGGCTTTTTTCAGAATCAGAAATACTATCTGGCATACTAGCAGCCTTTGTTCCTGTACGCTTAGAATAAATAAACGAATACATATTATCATATTTGACTTGTTTCACAAGTGCGAGTGTTGCCTGAAAATCCTGTTCACTTTCGTCAGGAAAACCAATAATTAAATCCGTTGTCAATGAAAAATCAGGACTTTTTGCACGAATATAATTCACTTGTGATAAATATTTTTCAACTGTATAATTACGATTCATGCGTTTTAAAATTGCATTGCTACCAGATTGCACAGGCAAATGCAAATGTTTTGCCACATGTTCGCATTCTAAAATACAATCCATTAATTCAGGCGTCGCATCTTTTGGGTGTGATGACATGAATCTAATCCAGTATTCACCAGAAATTTTATTTAATTCACGCAATAATTCAGGAAATGTAATTTTTATTTCTAAATCTTTTCCGTAAGAATTCACATTTTGTCCTAACAGCATAATTTCTTTATAGCCATCTTGAATTAATTTTTTTACTTCTGCAATAATATTTTCTGGTTTTCTGCTACGTTCTCTGCCTCTGACATATGGCACAATACAGTATGTACAAAAATTATTACAACCATACATAATTGGCACAGAAGCTTTGAATTTACTTTCTCTTAACGGGTCTAAATTTTCAGGAATATCAATCACAGTTTCAATATCCTGTGCATATCTCAGCCCATGCATATGTGCATATAACATTTGTGCAAATTTATTCACAGCAGAAGTTCCTAATACAATATCTACATATCGATAAGATTTTGCAATTTTATCTGCAACTTGTTTTTGTGCTGTCATGCAACCTGTCACACAAATAATTAATGCTGGATTTTCCTGTTTTAATTTTTTAATACTTCCCAATGTCCCAAATACCCTATCTTCGGCATTTTCACGCACAGCACAAGTATGATATAAAATCAAAGACGCTTGTTTGACATCATCTGTCATCACATAACCCATTGCTTGCAAAATACCTGCTAAATTTTCACCGTCTGCAACATTTAATTGACAGCCGAATGCATGTAAATAAGCTTTTGGCGGTTCTGGTCTTTGTGCAAGCCAGTTTTTAATTTCTTGCATACAAATTTCAGGCTTTGGCAGATTATTTCTATCTAAATTCAATATTTTCACCTCACAAAAATTATTATAGCACTTTCTTGAAAAAAATGCAAGCTTTTTTTATCTGTAAACTGCTTCTGTATATAATAACGGCATAGTTGCTTTTAATACAGCTTTTTTTTTGACATAAAATCTATTATTTTTCAAAAACTGAATATATTCTTTTTCATTCCAATCAGAAAACGTCACACCTGCAATTGTGAATAGTTTAGAAACCATAATCGTTGCTGTTGTTACATTTTCATACATAAAACATGGTGCAATTAAAATACCGCCTGTTTTTAACACTCTCGCAATTTCAGACAAAGCTTTTTCAGGATTCGGCATAATATGCAATGCATTTGAGATAATTACGACATCAAAGCGATTTTTTTCAAACGGCAAAGCACATGCGTCCGCTTGCATAAAAAATAAATTTTCTAGTTGATTGCCTTTCTGTGCTTGATACAGCATGTTTTCTGAAAAATCAGTTGCAATATATTTTTTGGCAAATTTCGCTGTATTTCTGGCAATTAATCCTGTTCCTGTGGCAACTTCCAGAACTTGCTTTTTTAAAATTATTTTTCTGATTTTCTGGTACATTTCCTGATAGGCTTTTTTATTAATACCCATGAAAATATTATAAACTGGTGCATAAAAATTCCAGAATGTTTTTTGATTTTTGATTAACATAAAACAGCTCCTTTCTTGATAATGATTTTAATTATAATTTTATTATAACATAATGCTTTCAAAAATGCAAGCAAATACAAACAAAAGAAAAAAGCCTGCTTAAAAAGCAAGCTTTTTTCTAAAAAATATATCTTAATGTTCGGAAATTGGCTCTAATCTGGGTTCTTCTGCGATTGGTTCTTCTGGAGCTGTCAAATCACATAAATCAAGTACCGTCTCACCTGTGTCAAATAATGAAATATAAACATTACCGATTTGGTCTTCATCAATTGCATAATAAAATACACAATCCGCACTTTCCCCGACTTCTAAATCATAAATGCCATTTTTCTGGTGTTCATGTTCTGTATAAAAACTAAAGAAACTATTTGAATAGAAACCAGGTTCATAATCTACTTGCAGATCACTTCCCATGTAATCAGCATACCATATCTGATTATCCACAATACTCATAAGAGGCATATTAAAACATAATCCATGGTCATCATAATAATTTTCATCACTCACTTCAAAGCCTTCGCCCGTTCTGGTCAATGTCACATCCAATTTCAAAATATATCTCTTGGCAACAGATTCCTCTACCACTTCATCAATCGAAGTCAGACCATTACCAACCTTAGTCACTGTTTTAGAGACATATAATTCCCCGTTTTCGTTAAGATATCTGCTGAAATCCTCTGGAAGTCCAATGCTGTTTGTTGTTACACCTGTGAAATCACTCTGCAAAGTCGCATCATTAATTGTCAACTGAATATCTGGATTTTCAACAGAAACACCATCAAGCTGTTCAGACTTATTCACGGTATCACCCACATGCACCAGATTCAGATTATCTTTATCAATTGTTAATTCATGGATTCTTACATTTTCTGATTCGAGAATTGCATTGACATCAATTGTCACAGCTCCCTGAGAGATACCTGCTGTTTCTGTTTCCGTTTCCACAAGTGTCATATTATCCGCTAGTTGAATTGCTTCTTCCTGTGTAAAGCCATTGATATAATAATCTGCAACATAAGGTGTTCCCTTAAAATGCACATACAATTTAGAATAGCCCCTGTCTCTTGTGATGAGTACCACTTGCTTTTTAAATTCGCCAGAGTCTAATTCTGTTTCTAGTCTGTCAACAGCATAATCAATCTCCTCCACGAAATTCTGTGATACATCTTTTATACGCCAAAAACCAGGTGTTATGGCATGTTCATCAGATTCATCTGAAAAATTACGATATTTGCCGTAATAAGGACTATTATCTCCTGCCAATTCCAGACCATCTGGCAACCAGTTTAACTGCAAATCATAACAACCGCCATTTGCTGTGTAATCATTTTCTTCACACTGAAATTCAATGCGTTGTACATATGGCATATCTTCAATTGTATATTTTTGACTTTCTGGTGTCCATAAAACTGCTGTTTCTGTATCAGAAATTTCTAAATATAAATTATCTGCAAGCTTCTGTACTTCGTCCCCTGTGACTGACAAATCATTAATATAATACGTTGCAATATAAGGCGTTCCAGAAAAATGTACATATAACTGCAACATATTATCCAAAATAAGGTAATATGCCTCATTGCCAGAACTGGTCTGAAATGCCTGATAACTAAGAACATTATCAAATTCCTTATAAAAATCTTTTGTGACATCTGCAACACGTTGAAACGCCAACGCATTATCTTCTGGCAACCAATTACTGTTGACATCATAATAACCGCCATTGCTGGTATGCTCATCTTCCTGACAAGTGAAATATATTTCAAAGCTAAATGCTTCATTAGATATTTCACCATAGGATTTCAGACTTTGACTTTGAAAAATAGTATTCACAGATTCTGTTTCTTCTTCTGCATTTAGTAAAACTTCAGACCCAACAGAAAAATCTGATAAATTTTCACTTTGTTGAGCAACTTTGCCGATTTTGTAAAGATTCACTCCACCATAAATGGCAAAACCTGCCATACCTGCAACACATGCTGTTAATACAGCAAAACCTGCTTTATTTCTACGCTCTGCTTTACGAGACTGTTTCATAGTAACTCTCCTTTCTAATTCTTGACGGCGTTGATAGTAAGCTTTTGAAAATTTAGGCTCTGGCATATCTGGCGAAAATGCTTGTGAAATAATTTTATCCCAATCTTGCTTATTTATTTTATATTTATTATGGAACATAATTTTTAACTCCTTTCTGTGCCGTCATACGTTTTTTAGCACGTTCATAACGTTTACGGACGGTATTTTCTTTCATGTTAAGTAATTCAGAAATTTTTCTAAACGTCAGACCCTCCTGACAATGCAGTAAGACAATCTGTTTATCCTGTTCACTTAACACAGAAAACATATCAGCTAATAACTGACGTAATGAATATTTCTTGATTCTGGTATTTAATTCATCATGATGATCTGCAACTTGTGTAATGGATTCGTCCAAATCTACGCAATTGTTTAAATTTCGCATATTTTTCCGATATTGATTAATCGCTGTATTACGAATAATTGCTATCATATATTTTTTAGTTTCAGGGCTGTCTGGTTCACCAATTTTATGCAAATGCCTGATAATTTTCTCAAACGCATCAGAAACAGCATCTTCTGCTTGCTGATGTTGATGTAAAATTGCATACGCAATATGATAAAACGGCTTTTCATAGATTTGATAAAGCATTTCTAATTTTTCAGAATCTCGCATTGTTTCACCTCCCGTTAATAGCTTTCAGAAACGTTTCTATTATATATAACAATTTGAAATTTCTCAACGTGACAAGAATTTCAAAAAAATTCTCAAAAAAATAAAAAACATTATGCCGAAACATAATGCTTTTTTAATAGACCTATTCAAATTTTATTTGATTGTGATAAATCTGAATTTATTAATTTAAATATCCAAGAGGAAATATTTGTAAATACATAGCCTAAACTTTCTGCTTTTGTGCAATCAAATGATGTCTCTACTTTTAGTCCGTTGTAGGGAGCAAAATCACCATTTTCAGATAATATGGCTTTTTTTCCTGACTTATTTTCAATATAATTAATAATTTCTTTTGGTGAGATTATCCCTTTTGAACAGCCATTAATAGCTCCTGATATTGAGCCTTCAACAAGATATGCCATAAATTCACCTGCTTCTAATTCATTTATATAGCATGTTCCAATCTCTAAATTATCAACATACATAGGCATATGATGGCAGATATGTTTCATATAAAATCTAAGTCTATTTGTATAATCATTTTTACCCATTACAACAGGATATCTCACAAAAACGCATTGATTTATATCCATAAATTCTAATGTAGCACGTTCTGCTTGTCTTTTGCCCTCAGCATAATCTGTTGGTCTGTCCATCCAAATTAATTTATGATTTTTTGCATTAAATTCACTTTCATTAATCAATAAATGCTCACTAGTATATACTGCACAAGAGGACATCTGAATATATCTCTTACAGCAAACATTTTCCAAAAGTGACTTTACATCATTTGAAGAATATGCTACTTTATCAATTACTACATCATATATTTCAGAACCAAGTGTATTTTTCACACTGTTTCCATTAGTTTTATCCATAATAACATGACGTACTTTTTTATTAAAAATATTACTATAATTTCCTCTTGTAGCAATTGTTACATCATGTCCATTTTCAAGAATACGCTTTACCATAGGGATTCCAAAAAATCTTGTTCCACCAACAATTAAAATATTCATATTTTCTCCCAAAATTAAAATTTACAGCTTTTATTTTAATTTAAGCCGTGTTTGCTTAGCCAAGTTTCAATTAAATCTGCAATTTCCTGATTATTTTCTTCTTGAAACATAAAATGACTATTACCATTTATATTTTGTTCTGGAAGTTCCACAACTGTACAGTCACCGCCATCAGCTGTATATTGTTCAGCAAAAGCTTGTGCCTTGGCTAAAATTTCCTGCCAATATGTTGTAGAAGCAAGTTCCTCATTTCCATCTGTAATATAATCACCATAATAAATCACAATTGGAATTTTGGCTTCTAATAATTTTTGATACTGTGCAGAGCTAGAATTTGGTACAGTAATTGGTTCAATTGCAACAATAGCAGAAACATTTTCTGTTGGCAAATCCCATGCAGTAGAACAGCCTTGTGCATGTGCCATAAAAATAGATTTTTGTCCAGTCATATTTTTTACATCATTCATAACTTCTGCAAGGGCTTTTGCCACAACAACTTTATCATAATTTCCTGTATTTGATGTTGCTTGTCTCAAAAATTGATTTAATGCTTCTTCACTATCAGGAAATTGAGAATTTTTATTTGTTTTATTTAAATCTTCACCAATTCTATAATAAGTGTACCAAGCTTGGTCACCAGGCTGATATTTCGTTGCAGTTTCTGGTTTTTCATAATCTTCATCATCTTCATCAATTTCACCATACCACATATCTAAATCTGTATCACTTGAAATTTCAGACGTAGCACCTGCTTCGCCACGGCGTGGCTGGTCAACTAAAAATGCACTATGTCCATTACGCATAAACAGTGTAGAAAATCCCTCCCTGCCGTCAGGCGTTGTCATCCAACACATACGGGATTGCCGATAGCCATGTAAATATACAATCGGATTGCCATTATCTTCTGCTGGAATCTGATATAATACATTGGCATGGTCAACATGAGCTGTATTTCCTGCCCTTGTGCTATCTTTCCAACTTTGCGCTGCGTCATAATCGCCTGATACAGCAGTTGTTACTGTACCGCCAGAATTAAACATGCCTTGCCCTGCAATGCGTAATTCTTGAAATATTTTGCTGTCATCTTCAGACTGTTCAGCAAGGGTTTCTTCTGTTGTTTCTTGCACTGTTTCTGTTGTTTCTTCTTCCATATCTGGCACAGAAGAATTTTCCTGATTGCAAGCTGTCATAACGAAACCTGTCATAAAAACAGCTAACAAAATTCTAATCTGTTTCCATTTCTCCATAAAATTACGCCCTTTCTTTGTATGATATTTAATATTTATCTCTATTGTTATATTATAGCATATTTTAAATTTAAATACAAGACCTGATTTCAGTTTCAACAAAAGAAATGATTTTTATTTGAAAAAGTGTATAACTTATAACAAACTGTTAGAATCAGGAAAGTGTGATATCCCCTAGTGAACTTACATATACAATATCTGGAAATACAATTGTCATATGTGCTTCATAGGAAACATCTTCCTGTAAATTAGAAACAGGAATATACAGTGAATAGCCATTATCCTGAATGGTTTCTTGTCCTAATTTGTCAGCTTCATAGCAATGATATGCTTTGTAAGAAATTCTATCACCAGAGGGATTTTTCAGTGTTACAATATATTCTGGTACAGTTTTTAAATTATCTGTTAATCCTATTGTACCATAAATATGCAGAAAAGAACCATTTACATCTGTATTGCATTCAGCCAAAGGACTAAAAGACGCCATTGACAAGGGAACAGAATCGGAATCCACCTGTATTGCACTATGCATAGGAGCTTCTTTCTGTATCCAGCTAATATTACGCTCTACAATTTCCATTATCACAATATCAAAATCATTCATTTCTAAATTATACAAAGGATAAGGTCTTGCACGAGAATATCTTGCCATTTGAAAATTTTGTGAAAAATACGGAATAATAGCTTCTCCGAACGAATCACGGAACATTAATAGAGAATCTGTATTATTCGCATTCGCATTAATTGTATTAATCGTAATATCATCAGCATCACGATAATGCCCTTGATAAGTATAATTAAATTCAATATCATAATTACTATTATCATCAAATACGCCAGAATCTGGAAATAGCATATTCTGTAAATCGCCCTGCCAATTTTGAATGATATTATAATTCGCATTTTCATAGTGATTATAACTTAGTTCTGTAGCATTCATAATTGCACGATAACCAAGCAAAGCACCTGTGTTATTCCAATGCGTATCTTGCTTATGATAAATTAAAACTTCTGAATTTTCGGCTTCTTGTATGAAAGCATTTTTCAGAGAAATATAATTTAAATCACTTGCAGATAATAAATTTTCTAAATTCTCAAGATTATTACGAGTGCCATAATTTTTATAATTACTTGGCATATATTCTGGATAGACTGTATTCTTATTTGGCACAATTGTAACATAAAATTCACTGCCCTGATTTTCAATATATTCCTGCATAAGTTCTAAATTTTTCATAATATTTTGCAATCCCAAATCAGAAACAGTTGCCCTGCCGATATAATCATTCACAGTCGGGGTATAATATAACCAGCCATCTTTGCCAATAATCACATCATCTTCTGCGGAAACGTGAAATAAATTAGCTTTTAATTCGCTGTCTGCTTTGACAAGTTCTTGCCTGAATCCGAAATGGTCTGATACATAAGCCTGAAATTCTGAACTCCAATTTTGATTAAACTTGCCATTTTCATCTTGAAATTTCGGCATTTCCGCAAGCTGACGATTTTCAGCTGTACTATCTTCAGAAGAATTGAAAACCATGCCCACAGCAGGGACAGCACAAATTACAAAAAATAAAATACTATAAACAGCATATAACAAATTTTTTTTATCTTTCATAGTAATGCCTCCCTTAGAAATTTAAGTAAATAAACGGACTATATGTCCCAGAAGATAAATATAATAAGCAGATTAATAATAATCCTAAAGAAATCATATAACTGCTTGCCTGTGCAAAGATTTTAATTTTGCGATTCGCAACTTGCAATGCTTGTACAATCCAGTTTTTCACAGGCATAGAAAAAATAATTGCAACTAGCATTGTTACTAAAAATAATGGATTTAATTCTTTTAAAAATAAACTCATGCCTATTTTCTGGTGTATATTATCCGCAATGCCAAAGCCGAACATTGTCCGCCAGAAATGCAAACCTTGTGTGACATGTTCTGCCCTGAAAATCGTAAAGCATAAAATCACAACAGCAAGTGTATAAACATGACTGATGATTTTTAAAAATAAATTTTTTTGCATTTTCTTGATGGGAATTATATTCATACCCTCCAACATTAAAAAACCGCCGTTTAATAATCCCCATATTACAAATGTCCAGTTTGCACCATGCCATAACCCCGTGAAGAAAAATACAATCCATTTATTGATAACTGTTCTGATTTTGCCTTTTCGATTACCGCCCAGAGGGAAATATAAATATTCTTTAAACCATGTAGAAACAGAAATATGCCATTTTCGCCAGAATTCTGTCATATTCCCCGAACTATAGGGATAATTAAAATTTTCTTTGAAGCTGAATCCAAACATATGACCTAAGCCAATTGCCATATCACTATAGCCACTAAAATCAAAATAAATCTGTATTGTATAGCAAATTGCTCCTAACCAAGCTAATAAACAAGTTAATTCTTGATTTTCTAATGCAAAAATAGTATCAACAGGAATACTAACAATATCTGCAATTAATAATTTTTTCGACAAGCCGAAAATAAATCTTCTAATCCCTTGTGCAATTTGTTTCGAATCTACAGGACGTTTATCAAGCTGTGAAATAATATCTTTATATTTTACAATAGGACCTGCAATTAATTGCGGAAAAAAAGTAATATATAATAATAACTGGAAAAAATTTTTCTGCACAGGAATTTCTTTGCGATATAAATCTATGACATAAGACATCGCCTGAAATGTAAAAAAAGAGATTCCAATTGGCAAAGCAATTTGTGGCACAGGAAAATGAAAAAATTTCACATGATTTAAAATTTCCACGAAAAAGCCTGCATATTTATAAATGCCCAATAATCCTAAATTCCAAATAACAGAAATAATTAAAATTAATTTCTGGAGCTGTTTTTTTTGCATGAGCAAGCCAAGAAAATAATTTATGATAATAGAAATTATCATTAAGAATACAACAAACGGCTCACCGAATGCATAAAACAGCAAGCTTACCAGAATTAAAATAGCATTTCTGACATGTTTTTCAGGAATGATATAATATAATCCCAAAACAATTGGCAGGAAAATAAATAAAAACACACTGCTACTAAAAACCATAATATAATGCCTTTCTTAGTTATATTTATAAGATAAGGTGCTATTTCTGCAAACAGCACCCCATTATTTAAATTATTTAAAAATAATTTTAAAATTATAAATCTTTATTATAGCTAATATTAATTACTTGTCCGCCAACTTCCGTAATAATAATATTACAATTATCACCACAGTCAATCATTTTCTGTCCATCAAAATCAGCCGTTGACCCAATATCATAACCTTGTGCAGGTGCAATATTTGCTGCATCTATATCAATGCCATAAACAAAATAATTATCATTTTCATTCCAGACATAAACCGTCATACCATCATAGTAATAATTAATATTTTCGCCATTGCCATAACAACTTGGTGCAGATTCTTCAAAATTAGGCTTTACAGCATTTACAAAACTTTGTGCATTGTCACCAATCGCAAGTGTTTGTCCCTGATATGTAATACTTAAATCACTTGCACTGCCAGAAGAAACAGGTGGGTCTGTGACGGGAGGTTCTGTAACAGGCGGGTCTGTTATGATAGGCTCTGGGTCTACAGACGGGGAATCTGTTGCAGGTGGGTCAGTTTCTATAGGCGTAACATCTGTAGCTGGTGTGCCTATAATTCCAGCACTTGTATTTTGTGTTGTAGTTGGAGTGTCTGGCTTTTTGGCTTCTGTTGGTGTTACAGAATTTTGTGAAACAGTTGTTGCTACAGTAGAAGACTTATTTGTAGAGGATATATCTTGTTTATCTGTTGTGCTTGCTTCTGTAGAGGTTTCTAGCTCTGTTTCGGATGTTTCTTCCTGTATTGTTTCAGATTCTGTAGTAGTTTCTGTTTCTAATTCTGATTCTGATTCTGCTTCAGAAGTTTCTGGTTCTGTTTCAGAATTTTTTTCTGTTTCTGCAACTGTTGTTGTAGAATCAATTTCTAACTGGGCATTTTCTTCTTTTTCCTTTCCGCAACCAGTCAAAGCTATCAATACACCCAATAAAATTAGTGCATAGTTTAATTTCTTCATCAATAACATTTCCTTTCTTGTGAGTTAATTTTATTTATTCATATACAGGATAAACATAACCTAAGAAAATATAATTTCCTGCATGAATCATGCTATCCCAACTATAAGCATTGTAACCATTTGTGCAATCATAATTTACCCAATCGCCGTTAATATACACTTGATTCCAATAATGGTCACCGCTTCCATGTGTTGCATGAATAATTCGGCATTCATAACCTGCTTGTTGCAACAGAAAATCCATTTTTGCAGTCATATAATAGCAAACACCATAATAATGCGTAAATGCATAATCTACATAATAGAGCCAGCCATTTGCTTCAATCTGTTCTAATGTCCGAGTAGATTCGATATATTTATAACGATTTGTAGAACGCATATAATTATAAATCTCATTAACAGAACTGCCATATTGTGCAAATGCATTTTTTGCTCTCTCCTGATTTATGACAAGTGTACTGCTTGGAACAGTTGCAACAGTTACTACCCCATCTGCACCAATTTTCTTATCATCAATTGTTGTATTTTTTGCCATTGTGCCGTTCTCAGGATAGAAATAATATTCTTTATTATTAATTGTCTGCCAACCTGTTGACATTAAGCCATCTTCCTGAAAATAATAAATATACCCTGACAAATCCTGCCAACCTGTTAAAGCATCGCCTTTAATCCCCAAATAATAAGTCTTATCTTCTAAAAATAACCACTGACGCTTTAATAAAATTCCATCTTCATCCAGATAATAATATAAACCATTGTCTTGAATCCAACCAGTTTGCATTATGCCATTTTCATCAAAATAATATTGGCTATCATTTAATATCAACCAACCTGAATGCAAGATACCATTTTCATCAAAATAATAATTTTTATCATCCAGTACAAGCCAACCCTTAGTTAAAATACCATCTTCTGCAAAATAATAACTATTTTCTCCTTCCACAAGCCAACCAGTCAACATACTGCCATTTGCATTAAAATAATAATTTAAACCATCTAATATTTGCCAACCAGTCAACATGATTCCATTTTCATCAAAATAATAATTTCTATGATGAATTTCCTGCCAACCCGTAACAAAATTACCATTTTTATCAAAATAATAAGTATTTTCTCCGTCAGTAAGCCATCCAGTATGCATGGTACCATTTGCATTAAAATAATAATTGATATTATCCAGTAATTGCCAACCAGTCAGCATAACTCCATTTTCATCAAAATAATATTTCTTGCCTAAAATTTCTTGCAATCCAGTTAGCATTTTACCATCAGAATCGAAATAATAATTATTACCTTCCAGATACAGCCAGCCCATTACTAATTTACAATCTTCCTTTGCATAATACATATCACCAGTTTCTGTGTCCTGAATCCAACCAGTTTGTAAAATGCCGTTTTCATCTGCATAATAGCTTGCATATCCCAAAGGGTGCATACCTGCCCCTGCCCCAAATATCGCTTCATAAACAAGAATTTCTGTAGCATCTATTGCATCAATCATAGTATCATTATTAATATCCGCATATAATAATACTTGTTCACTTGTATTATATTCAGGAAACATTTCAAATAATATTTCCTGTGTTGTTCCACCATTTGAGCCTGCATCCGCAGTAGCACATAAAATTAATGCCGCATCAAAAGCGTTAATTTCTCCGTCAAGATTCACATCGCCTATTAAATAATCAGGCATAATACTAAATTTCCCAACAACTGGCTGTTCTTCATGTAAATATAATAGATTGCCGTTTTCATCTTGCTGGAATATAGGTTTTTCAGAAATCTGAAAATTTTGCTCTGCATGTGCCGTCAGGGGAATGCTCATGCTAATTGCAAGAATCATGCTAAAAAGAAAAATTTTTTTCTTCATGTTTCCATTACTCCTCTGTTATTGCATTTTTAAATACTTTACCATTTTGCATTATAACATATTTTTAAATCATTTACAAGCAATTTCCGCATGTTTCAGCGATTCGTACAAAATTATATATAAAAACAGGCATTGCTTTTATATTCTAGCATAGAATTTAATTTTTCTCTACTGCATATAACGGTGCATCTTGCTTCTGGTCAGTGATTTCTGGAACTTCTGGTATTTTTTCTGGTATCATCATACCAAATGGAATCGCAAATGTGATTAATATTGCAATTGCCAAAATAAAAGCAAGAATTTTCTTTTTTCTTCTGCGTTTTTTGAGATAATTCTCTAATTTTTCATGAGATTCAAACATATTTTCTGATTCATCATACATGTGATAACAGCTCCTTTCAATCATAGCCATATAATTTTAATTTCATCAAATATAATACAAACATATGTACAGGATAAAACGCATAAAAACAATATTTTGCAAATTTACCCTGAATAAAGCCTCTTTTATGATTATAGCAATAAATCGGTAAGAAAGCAAGTCCTGCTGCAACAGGATAACTTAACATGCTTGTGCCAATGATTGCCTGCGGAATTTTTTGCTTTCTTAGTAAATACATCAAAAATAGAAACGCCATACCACGCAATCCATAATCTGCTTTTGCGAGTAAAGCAATGATACTTAACCCCGACAAACTAGCCAATAAATTTATTTTATGATTTTTATATGTTTCATAACAAATTATGCATAATAAACCCAATAATAACGTAAAAAATACATTTTGATTTTCATAATAAATTTTTCCAGTGTGTTCTAAATTCCAAGGGATTTCTGAAATCAAAGCAAACAGCAATAAATTCAAAGCATATTTCTTTTTATTATGCGTATGCTGGAAACCCTCTGTTAATAAAAATGCATAAATCGGGAATGCAATTCTGCCAATATAGCGACCTATCATATAAATAGAAAACTGTATATGATAATTTTCTATTTCAAAAAAAACTTCTGTACATACTGGAATATGAATCAATAAAACATGTGATACATGGTCAATCAGCATTGTGATACAAGCTAATAATTTCAACATACTTCCCGAAAAAATCTTATATTTCATAAAATCTATCCTTTTTTACCCATGAATATAATAATTTAATACCAAAGCCGTTAATCCATGATAACTAGCTGACCCCTCTGGCACGCCATTCACTTTCAACGAAGTATCTATTACAGCATCAGAAACTTCTGAAACAATTGCCGTTGGAATAACTTCTTCATGGCGGTGTGTTTGATAATAATTTTCTGGTACATAAGAGTGCAAATCTAATTTGACAAATTCCGACATAGTATTGCTAATACGATAATATTCTTTCCAGGCGTTTTCATCTTCGCCAAAATCTAACTCTAACCATTCTAACACGTTAATATAGCCACTATATTGAAAATCTGGATTATTACTTGTCAAACATGCCCGAAATGCAAAATAGCCTGCTTCATCTTCAAAAATATTGCCTTTTAAATGCGTATATTCATGACAGATAGTATCTGGTAAATTAATTTCATAAACAACGGGATTATAATTTGCTTCCATAGAAAACGGATAATAAATCCCAAGCAAGCCTTGCTGTGTAAAAAAATAAGAATTAGAAATCGGCTTTGCATTGGGATAAGTCCCAGAAAATTGTGGAAATTCCTGTGATAAATTCTGCATACAATTTTTTGCTTCTTGCATAAGATTTGTATGTTCTGATAACATAAAATGCCCTGTGTCGTCTCTGGAAACCTGTTCACTAAGTTTATTTGTTTCTTCTATCATAAGTGCATAAACATCTAAAACCTGCTGATTTTCATAAGAAATCGTTTCTAATTGTGTACTTAATTTTGTGCCTTGATATAAAATAAAAAATCCAAATGTTAAGACAAAAAATAACCAAGTGAAAATCCAGCCATAAAAATGACCATAAAATTTAGCAATTTTCGCACGTTTGCGTTTTGAAAAAATCATAAATAAAATAAAGCTTAGCAATCCAATTATCACTAAAAAAATTCCTGCTGTTATCATGCATTCGCCAATAGAAAAGTTTACTAATCCAGAAATACTACCCCAGAAATCAGAAATTGTCGGAAAAATTTTTTGAATATAAAAATCTGAAATATTTGTAAAAAATCTTGCTGAAATATTAATTAAAATTAATACTAGCCAAATGCCAAACATAATTTTAGTCGATATTTTAAAATGCAATTTCTTTTTTTTCAAGTTTCATCACTCTCTTTATTAGAATAATCTTTGAAACAGATATTTAAATCTACTTCGCCTGAAATTCCTGGAATTTTTCCATCAGAAGCATATTGCCACATCTGATAATTATAATAATATGTCGCTTGTGGATTATATTCTGCTAACCAGAAATCATAATCTGTCAATTCTACTAAATCTAATTTTAACAAAGATGTCCGTTTATTTTGATAAATCATAGGAATATAACCAGATTCTTTCATTTTTTCACAAAATGCAATGCTACAATTCGTGAGTGTTTCCACGGAAATAGTATCTGTTCTGGCACTATCTGTTGTAACAACTTCCCAATCATAAACAACAGGATATGTTAAATTCGCATTATCAATTAAATTTAGTACCATTTCTGCTTCTTCAACTGCTTCTTCTACGCTGATTGCTTGTGAATAAAAATAAACACCAATATCAAGTCCAGCTTCTTCTGCACCCTCCATATTTTTTTTAAAATATTCATCTTCTACAAGCGTTCCTTCTGTGTACCCACGATAGCCAGCACGTATCATAACAAAATCTATTCCAGCAGATTTCACTTTTTCCCAGTCAATATTGCCTTGATGTGCTGACACATCAATACCTAATTTAGAGACAATTTTATTATCTTCTAAATAATAAGTCAAATTATTTCTGGTAACAAATTTTTCTGTTTGATAAACACAAGCTGGAACATCTGCCAGGACTGGTATCCAGATTTCACCAAAAGCAGAATCTTTTAATAAAATTTTTTCTCCTGTTGTTTCATGGATATGATAGCTTTCAAGTTCTGATAAATCTTCTGTTGGTTTATTTACCTGTGTTTCCAGTGATACAGGAGCTGTTTTTGATGGATTATTTTTTAATAATAATACTAAAAAAACAATCCCTAATAATAACCCTAAAATTAAAACTGACTGCAAAATATTAATTAATTTTAATCTTCTCATAAGCATAACCTTTCATAAAATTATTATATTATTATCATCATACCATAAAATTCGTCATCTGTAAAGCGTTTTCACAGTTTTTTTAACTTTATAATATATTCCAGAATAGAAAAAAATATCCCGACTATGCTTTCACATGTCGGGATATTTGTCATTAATTCAATATATAATATAAAAATCTGCCTAAACTCACTCCCAAATCGTAAAACAAGTTGAATCCCATTGCAATGATATTAACTAAAATCAGAAATTTTAAAAAAACTGGAAGTGTATCATACCAATTTCCAAATTTTCTGAAAATTTGCTGTAATTTCATAAAAAACCATATCCTTTCCGTTTGTGATGTATTTATCTTAGCACAGAAAGTAAATTTTTTCTATCAGTTTTCTGTTGCAGTTCGGCAACTTCCAGTTGCATATTGATATATGGGCATTTTTAATGCAATATATAATAAAAAAATTTTCCAATGCCAAATCCTAGTTGATAACAAGAAATCATAAGAACTGCTATTAAAACGAATATTATCAGAAGAAGTATCAGTGTAAATAATTGCTTTTGCTTAGGATTCAAATTAGAAAGAAATGTCTGCCAAATCAGCAAAGCATTTTCAGATTTGAATTGTCTGTGCCTTTCAGATTTTTCTGGTTCTTCTGTTCCTCTCATGAGATAATCTAATGATACCTGAAAATAATCACTCAAAAATAATAATCTTGTCATTTCAGGATAAGCTTTGTCCTGTTCCCATTTAGAAACAGACTGCCGTGATACTTCCAGAAGTTCTGCAAGTTGTTCTTGTGTTAGATTCGCATTTTTCCGTAATTGATATAATCTTTCCCCAAATGTCATAACAATGCCTCTTTTCTGAAAAAATATCCTGATTCTTTCAAGAATCAGGATAAAAATTTTTTAATAAGAAATAACACTTAATAAAATACCTGCTGCAACAGCGGAACCAATTACACCTGCAACATTAGGACCCATTGCATGCATTAATAAGAAATTAGTCGGGTCTACTCTTGCACCCTCTTTTTGGGAAATTCTAGCTGCCATTGGTACGGCAGACACACCTGCTGAACCAATCAAAGGATTTACTTTACCACCGCTTAACCAGTTCATCACTTTTGCAAGAAGCAATCCGCAACATGTACCTAAGCCAAATGCAATAATGCCTAAACCTAAAACTTTCACAAATTCCAAATTCCAAACATTACTATAGGTTGTTGTTGCACCAACAGAAATACCTAAGAAAATAGTTACAATATTCATTAAAGCATTTTGTGCAGTATCTACTAATCTAGCACATACACCGCTTTCTTTCAGAATATTACCAAACATTAACATACCTACCAAAGCACCAGCAGATGGTACTAACAAAGCAACTACTAATGTTACGGCTACAGGGAAAATAATTTTTTCTGTTTTAGATGGTGTACGAAGTTGAGGCATTTTAATTTCACGTTCTTTTTTTGTCGTGAGTAATCGCATCAACGGCGGTTGAATGACGGGCACCAATGCCATATATGTATATGCCGCTAATGCAATTGTACCAGTATTTAAACTGGAATCTGCACCGTCAAGCAATTTACTAGATACATAAATAGATGTAGGACCATCAGCACCGCCGATAATCGCAATAGAGCCACATTCTGCTGCACTCATCCCCAAACATGCAGCTGCAAAGAATGTGAAGAAAATACCACCTTGTGCTGCTGCACCCAATAAAAAGCTTTTCGGATTTGCAATCAAAGGACCAAAATCTGTCATGGTACCTATGCCTAAGAATATCAAACATGGATAAATCTGTAATTTAACACCTAGATATAATTTATCTAGCAACCCGCCATCATGCAGGACTTTCCAAAGCCAGTCAACGCTTTGTTGTTCGTTCCAGTATTCCGCATGGAAAATCATATCTTCGGAAAGAACAGCTGGAAGATTTGATAAAAACATACCAAATGCAATTGGTAATAATAACAATGGTTCAAATTCTTTTACAATCGCCAGATACATGAGACCAAATGAAATTACTATCATAATTAATTGTTGAGGACTTGATGTCAAAGCATACAATCCGCTTGTTTCCCACAGACCAGCCAGAATATCTTGTAAAATCTGTAACATGTTTTTTAAAAACTCCTTTCTACCTGTTTATAATTCAGAATGGTGACACATTCTGACGGCGGCCGTCCATAGCCCATGCAGAACGTCCACTAAAGCTATTATTTTTTGACACAGCTTTTACGGATGTTACTTTGTAAATTTTGCCATCCTGTTCACTCATCATGGCAACTACTGCTGAAATTACTGCAATGACTTCTTCGTCATCTTCCTGTTTCTTCACAACAGGTGCAGGAGCAGGAGATGCTTTTTTAACAGGTGCAGGGGTATTTTTGGGCTTTTTCTGTTCCGCAATTTTTGCCTCTTTGGCTTTTTGCTTTGCATTGATAGCATCAAAAATTTTGCCAAATAAAAAGATAATGACAACTAATAATGCCAAAGCCGCAATGACAATACCCAATCCAGCAAGCGTTACGCCCCAACGTTCTGAATTGTCCAAAGGTTTCTTGTTGCCATCAATTGAACCACCTGCCAGCATGACCAGATGATTCGCCAATAATAAGGGATGCATAAATAGATTCACTCTCCAATCTTAAAAAATTCCATATGTAAATATTATACTATACTTTTACAGGATTTGCAAGAGTTTTTTTAAATTTTTTCTGTATTGACAAAATATCCCTAATTATAGTATAATAAATTAAGATTTTATTATTATATTTATGGGAAAGGTCGAATTATCATGCAGGAAACAGAATCTATCAATGAAATTTCAGAAAGAATTTCAGAAGAAGCCGAACATGTAAGTTCTATTATTTCAGAAATAGGAGATTTTTTAAAAGGCGTTTTGCCATCATTAGGCTTTGCTTTGTTAGTATTCGCATTAGGTATTTTATTCACAAGATTTTTATTAAAAATCTTAAACAGAACTTTGCAAAGAAGTAAATTAGACCCAACTGCTAGCGGCTTTTTGCAATCTCTCATGAGAGTGATTTTATATGTTTTAGTAGTAGTCATTGTATTATCTGTGCTTAATGTACCTATGACTTCTATTATTACAGTGATTGGTACAATCAGTTTAACAATTGGCTTAGCATTACAGGATAGTTTATCCAATGTTGCAGGAGGATTTTTAATATTATTCTCAAAGCCTTTAAAAGTCGGCGATTTTGTAGAATTTGACGGCATTACTGGCACTGTTGAAGTCATTGGCATTTTACAGACAAAATTAAAAAAATCCGATGGGACAACTGTATTTATTCCTAATAGAAAAATTTCAGATGCGATTATTTTAAATTATTCAGAAGATAAAAACAGAAGATTAGATATTAATTTTGGGATTAGTTATGAAAGTGATGAAAATCTAGCAAAAAAAATTATTTGCGATATTCTTAACAAAAATGATTATGTTTTACATGATGAAGATTATACAGTTCGAATTGGAGAATTAGCCGATAGTGCAGTTATGATTTATGTGAGAGTCTGGACGTTACATGAAAATTACTGGAAATTATATTATGATTTACATGAGCAAGTAAAACAAGCTTTTGATGAGAATCAAATTTCTATTCCTTATCCGCAAGCAGATATTCATATGATTAAAAATTAAAATAAAAAATGCTCTGCAAAAGGGCATTTTTCTTTTTTACAGAAAAAATTTATTGTTTTTCGATAAAAAAGTATTGACAAATGATAATTCATGTGCTATACTAGAATTAGGAATTTAGAAAAATTTAGAATGGAGCTGTTTTCACATGTGGAATCAAGTTAAATCTTTGCGTTTGTCACTTGCATTAGTAAGAATTCTATTTGTATTAATTATTATTTTAGCCTGTTGTACACCTATTATGGTGCATTGGTATGATGTCGAATATGGGCATGGTGTAGGATTATTAGAAGGGTCAGTTTATTTTCCCTTAATCATTTGCTTGTATTTAGCTGCAATCTGTGGAGAAGTCTGTTTATTTCATCTGGCAAAATTATTGCAAAATCTAAAAAATGAAATTGTCTTTGTTGCTGTGAATTGCCAATATTTAAGAATTATTTCTTGGTGTTGTTTCCTTGCGTCTATTCCGTTTTTTATATTTGGATTCTGGAGATTTTTAAGCTTTATTGTCGCACTTGCAGCAGGATTTTTTGGCTTAATTCTAAGAGTATTAAAAAACGTCTTTGACAAAGCCGTTGCACTGCAAGAAGAAAACGATTATACAATTTAAGACAGGAGGAAATTATGCCAATTATTATAAATCTTGATGTTATCATGGCAAAGCGTAAAATTTCCTCTGGTGAGCTTGCAAAAAAAATGGATATTACACAGGCGAATTTATCTATTTTAAAAACTGGGAAAGCCAAAGCAATTAGATTTTCTACACTGGAAAAACTTTGTGAAATACTGGATTGTCAACCCGCAGATATTTTAGAATACAGAAAGGAAGATACCAATGCAGACAAAAGATAATCTATTTTATTATAGCTTATTATCAGCTATATTACTAATCATTGAAATTTTAATCGGCAAATTTGTTCCCAGTGGTACTTTTTTAAGAGATTATGGAGGTGATATTTTAGTCATTCCGTTAATTTATTGCTTAATAAGAGTTTTCGTGAAAATTCTGCCTAAGACTATGCCTTTACTAGTCTGTAGCATTGGGTTTCTTGCTGAAATCACACAGTATTTTCATTTAAGCGATAAATTAGGCTTTGCCCGTGGTAGCCTAATGAGTATTTTATTAGGCACAAGCTTTAGTTGGTTAGATTTATTATGCTATTTTATTGGCATGTTATTGATTTATGCAGGGATTTTATTAAAATCAAAATGCAAGCATAATTTCTAAACTTATTATACAGATATGAAAGGAGTAATTTATTATGGAAAATAATAATTATGAAAATCTTTATAAGCCAGAAACACCTGTTTCTGAACAGTTCACCCCTCCGCCTGCAATGCCTGTTCCTGAAGTTCCTCCCAAACCTGAAATTAAATATTCTAATATAGAACGCATTTCAGCTTTTTTATGCATGATACTAGGTTTTTTATTTATTAGATTTGTTTTCTATCATGAAACGGGCTTATTCACGACTATTTTTTATTGGCTGTTCACAACATTGGAAGTTATTTTTGTCAAAAAATCGGATAATCAATTTTCAAAAGGCAGTAAATTCATGATAGCTGTATTATATCTATTTTCCTGTGTATTCACAATAACAGCAAATGTATTGCTGAAAAATTTAACCGTGATATTTTTAATTCTTGTCAGTGGATTATTTTTATTAGGAATTAACAGCAATTTAAATAATGTATTAAAATTTTTACCAGAATCTATTCCATTGATTGGAATTGCAATGCCATTTGCGGAAAGTAATAAATGCTTCGGTGCAATTAACAGCTCCCATAAAAGCAAAGGTCTTTGGAAAAATTTAGGTTATATTCTGGGTGGCTTAGCAATTGCTTTGCCATTAACAGCACTTGTTGCAACGCTATTATGTCAATCTGATGAAAATATGTCTGCTTTGCTTGGAAAATTTTTGAAAATTCCCCCTGAAAATATGCTATTGCTTGCATTTCATGCATTACTAGGTATTCCTGTTGGCTTTCTGATTTTCAGCAGTTTTTATAGTTCTACACATCATAGTGTAATATTAAATTCTGAAACTTGTGAACAAAAAGCGATTGCTAGAAGATTTATTCCTAATATGATTTTATATACAGCTGTTACGCCTATTTGTATTTTATATATTTTATATATTATTTCACAAATTAATTATTTTATGGGCGGATTTATGGGCATTCTTGCAGAGGGTTATACTTATGCCGAATATGCAAGAAAGGGCTTTTTTGAGCTTTGCATTGTATGCTGTATTAATTTTCTGGTGATTACAAGTATACACACATATGCTAAAATTACAGATTCTGAAAATTCTAAAAAGCCTTTGGCTTTAAAAATATATAGCATTTATTTATGTTTCTGTTCGTTATTCTTATCTAGTACAGCTATTGCAAAAATGATTTTATATATCCAGTATTACGGCATGACCAGATTGCGAATTTATACAACTTGGTTTATGATTTTATTAGTCATTGGATTTGTGCTAATCATAATTCAACAGTTTATTAAAAAACTCAATGCTGGAAAAATTGCTTTTATTACATTTACAATTATGTTTGGCTTGCTTTGCTTTTCTAAACCTGATGCTTTCATCACACGCTATAATGCAAATCAATATCTTAGCGGAAATCTTGAAAATTTTGATAATTCTATGTTGCGTGATTTATCACTTGACGCATGGGGTGCATTGTCTTATTATACCAGTGAAGAATTAGAAAAATTGTCTATCAATTTAACAACAAGAAAAGAAATTTTGCAAGATGATTTTTATCAGGAATTAAATTTATCTGCATGGGAGATTTTATATCATGTCAAATAATTTCAATAATTTTAATCATAAATTTTTATATGCAGATGATAATAAACGCTATCATACGCTATATTATCATAATCAGCAGGTATTCGGACATAGAGTTTATAAAGCCGTTCTTGATGGTGGGTTTACTTGCCCAAATCTTGACGGAACAAAGGGCTTTTATGGCTGTGCATTCTGTGATGGTGGGAGTGGTGCATTTACAAAGCCACTCCCATTAACAGAGCAATTAGCATTAGAACTTACCAGAATTAAAAAACAGAATACTAATGCAAAAGCAATTGCTTATTTTCAAGTGCACACAAATACTTATGCACCTGTAGATTACTTAAAAAATCTATTTGAACAAGCAATTTTATTTCCTGATATTATCGGCTTATCTATTGGCACACGTCCTGATTGTCTGCCTGATGATGTGCTAGATTATCTTGCAGATTTAAACCAGAGAACTTATTTAACAGTTGAACTTGGTGTACAGACTGTTCATGACAAAACTGCAAGAAATTTTAACCGTGGTTATAATTATGCTGAATTTTTAAAAAATTATCAGAAATTAAAAAATTTAAATATCAGAACTTGTCTGCATATCATTAACGGCTTGCCAGAAGAAAATTTTTCTGATATGCTCCAGACAGCGAAACAATTAGCAAGTTTAAAACCTGATGCAGTTAAAATTCAGCTCCTGCATATTTTACAAAATACAAAATATGCAGATTTATATTATTCTGGAAAAATAAAAACTATGACACAGGAAGATTATATTTTCACAGTTGTCAAACAATTAGAACTATTTCCGCCTGAGACTGTCATTGAACGTATTACTGGTGACGGCGAAAAAGCAAAATTATTAGCTCCTGATTGGAGCAAAAATAAAATTAAAACGCTTGGCAGTATTGACAAATTACAAGCAGAACTTGACACATGGCAGGGGAAATATGATTCATCAATGGAGGATTTTTCATGAATAAGATTGCCAAAAAATTAATAGCTATGATACATCTACCTTTTATATCTTCTATTGTATTTACTATATTTGCTATAATTACAGCTATATATACATTTAAACCTATATTAATATGCGGTATGATTTATGGAATAATATTATATTTGTGTATTAATTCTGTAAAAGCTTTTAACGTATTTATTAAATTTATACTTGCATTATTTACTAATATTATATGTGTATTTTTAGCTTCTTGTTTTGCATTATTTGAAAAAATTTTCTATTGTATTTTTAAAGAAAAAGCAAATATAGGGACAGAATTTGGATATTTACCATCTCTTGTAATGTATTCAATCATTCTTATAATAGTATTTATACTTACTTTTACTCATGTTTTATGCAAAAATAAGAAAAATTTATCAAAGAAATCATAAACATACATTAAAAGTATTCATATTTGCATTAATTATATTTACTGTAAATTTTATATTGTATATAAAGAAGGTCTAATTATTATGAAACAGTTAAAGAAAGAAATAATTGGTAATGCTAAATTAAAATCTATAATTTATTCTATTATAGTTGTTATTTCATTTATTAGTACAGCTATCATTGCAGAATTATGGGAAAATACTACTATTATATGTTGTATCTTTTTTGGAATTATTACAATATTCTGTCTTTATTCTTCAAAATTTGTTGATATAATCATTAGATTTATATTAACAGTATTCAATAGTATTACATT
>JAAVHJ010000010.1 GCA_014799805.1 Ruminococcus sp. | reverse complement strand
ACAAAAAATTGCTATTTGTTCCATAAAAAGCCGCCTTTCTGCTACTTTGAGTTTGTGGTTATTCTCATTATAACAGATTTTGGCGGTTTTTTCTATTTTTTTCATCGAATTCACGTTAATTGACAATTTTGACGAATAACATTAATGCGACCGCCTAGAAATACATTTCAAAATGGAATAATCTAACTTAGCTAATATATAAGTTTATTTTTTATTTATAACAAACAAATTTCTACCAAAATTTCATGCGGTTGCCCTGAAAATAATATTAAATTGTATTGACAATATTATAAAAAAATGATATAATTATATTATGTTGCATTTAAAATATGACTAAAACATCACTTTTTAATGTTTTTATAATATAATTACTTGACCTAATTTACATAAAGGATAAAAAATTTATGAACGGAAAATATTTTATACAATGGCTAAGAACTAGCATGATAGAACTTGTCATTACACAAGAGGAACTTGGCGAAGCAATCGGCAGAGATAAAAGGTCAGTAGGACGCTATTTAAATGATGATAATTATTCAAAAACTTTGGAAAATAATATAAATCTTGTGCTAAAAATTATTTCTTTTGTACAGGAAAAAGCTTGTTTTAAAACTTATCATCATATTGATAATAGAATTTTTTTAAAATTTTTCAGAGAGTATTTTAAATTTCTGAATCAAAAACGCAATATTAAAATCTTACAACAGCAGTTAGGGGACTTCATTGGGGTAACACAAAAAACAATTAGTATTTATTTAAATCCCAAATCTAATGTGAAATTCAATGCTGAAACACAGTATAAAATTTTAAATTTTTTTGTAAGTCAAAATATAGATGAAATATATAGCCCATCAGATGGAAATAAAATTTTTGTAAATAACTATTTAAAAAATGGAAAATTTGATTATTTGGGCTATTTTATATTATTCCAAAAAGAATGGGACGCAAAATATTTATTTTTGCTCATGCAGAATAAAAAAATTTATTCAAAAATTGATAAAAAAATGAGATTTTATATATTACATTATCCGCCTGTACTGCATCATTTGATTGAAAAACAATTTGAAGCATGTTTGCGATTTGCGGAAATTCTTCCAAGTAGTACAAATCTCTTAGAAACATCAGAATTCCAGGAAAAATTAAGAGTTTTGGAATACACACAACTTCGTAAACATGGGAAGCAGTTAGAACTTATTAAGAAAGAAAGAGAAATATTATCCTTGGAACAACAAAGATTTGGTATTTATAAAATTTATCAGAATCTTGATTCTGAAATATATATTAAAATGCTTGAAAAAATTTTAGATGAAATTATCATGGCTTTTGAAAAAAAAATAATGCAACAAGAGATTTTAATTGATAAATATCCTGTATCAGATTATGATATTATTTTGCAAATGCATTTAGAAGCTGTTGTAAATTATCAATTACTTGGAACAAAAAAAGAACAAATAGAATTTATCAAACAAGTAAAAATTGCTTTTACAGAATTAACAGAGTCTGACAAAATAAAATTATTTGGAGACTTACAAACAATTGTCGGCAATACTAAGCCAAATGCGAAAAGAATCTCTCAAAAAAAATTGCCATCTATAGATGATATTGTGAAATCGCTTTGTTCGTTTCCATCTGCCTTACAAGATATTTTACTGGAATATTCTTCTGTGTTTTTTAATTTTGATGATTATTTTTATTTTCATTTTTGGACATTTAAGAATCATATTTTATATCCATTTATGAAAAAAATACTTAAAAATGATTTAACATCATCTGTTATTACAAAAATAGAATCCAAAGCTCTTGAAAGATTACTCTGGAACTTAACTATGGATTATGAAGAAGATGGTACAATGTATGGCCTAGGAAAAATATATTCTTATGAATACATGCATGAGAAGCTTCAGCAAGTTAAACTTCAAGAATCTCTGGAGATTTATATAAAATTATATTCTCTCTCTTATGAAACAATTCCCGATTTGCTAGAACAAGAATTTACCTATTCAGAAAAAAATAAACAACGATTTTTAGAAAAAATTTCAAATATGAAACAGGAAAATTTAGAAAATCTTTTAGAAATTATTTCTTATAAATTAAAATTCTATCCTGAAGATTGGTATTTATGGGGATTAATTCAAATTGGCATGAATGTCAATTCCAAAAAAATATATGCTGAAATTTTAAAAGTCTTCAATGGTGCCGAGGAAATTATAGAATTAACAGAACATGAATAAAAAAATTTTTAGTTATTTTAATTACTATTTGTCTGCTTTCAGTATAATAGATTATACTGAAAGCAGATATTTATTTTTGCCTATTTATTTTTGTCTGTTTTAAGTATAATTTATTATACTTAAAATAGATATTATTATTTTTTTGCCTGTTTTAAGTAAATTTGAAAATACGCAACTTCACATTTACAAAGAAAAATTTTTGTGTTATGATAAAAATACAACCGGTTGAATAAAAAAACAGGAGTGAAATCCTATGTCAGATTTCGGAAGAATATTAAAAAAATTACGTCAGAATCATAACATGACACAAGAACAGCTTGCAAAAAGCATTAATATGACAAAAGGAGCTGTCAGCAATTATGAATTGGGTGAGAGAACACCTCCACCAGATGTTTTAATTGCTCTTGCAAGGGTATTCGGTGTATCTGTAGATTACTTGCTTGGGGTTGGTGACAAAAGAAAAATGCTTGATGTCAGCGGTTTATCCAATGATGAAATTCAATTTTTGCAACTTGCAATTAAATTATTGAAAAAACATCATAAATAAAATTTTTAAAAATTTTCATCTTGTGTTATTGCAGTATTTATTTTGTGGATTTCTCTTGTCGTTTTTTGTGAAATCATGTTATAATGATAAATTGTAAAATTCTGAAAATTTTAAAACGATAGGAGAAGTCTCTATGACAAAATTTGGTGAACGATTAAAACAGCTCCGCAAAGAAGCAAATATGACACAAAAACAACTTGCAAAATGTATTTGGGTAACAAAAGCAACGATTAGTAATTATGAATTATATGAAAGAATGCCACCGCCAGAAATTCTGGTAAAAATTGCAAGTGTATTTCATGTGTCAACAGATTATTTGCTGGGCATTGAAGATAAAAAACAAGCACTTGATGTAAGTGATTTAACAGATGAAGAAATCAGATTTTTAGAAATGGCAATTGCATTATTAAGAAAAAAATCTAAATAATTTTCACTTGTACTCAACTTGTAGATTTTTGGAATACAAACTGTTGATTTTTATTGCATAAGATAAATTTTTATGCTATAATTCAAGCATGGTTTTTCAGACAAACCAAAATATTTTTTAAATTTAAATTAAATTAAATCAAGGAGGAAAAATTATGTTTTGGACAAATATTATGAAAGGTCTTGGAAAAATTACAGTCGGACTTGGTGTAATTGCTTCGGTGATTACGGGAATCGTTGTCGGAAACAGCGCAGATAATGCACTAGTGGGAATTCTGGTGATTGTTATAGGAGTTGTCATTGCATTCATCAGTGTATCTGGCATTATGATGATTTGTGAAATCAGTCAGAATATTTCAGATATCAAGAAAAAGCTTACCTCTCAGGATTCTTATTCAAATAATTAAATTCAAATTAGTGATTTCAGAAAACTTCTGGCAGAACGTGAAGCGAAAAAAAACAGCGTGTATCTTGTTCAGCCAGCTGTTTTTTGCACATGATTTGTGTGATTCGGCAGATTGTTCAGAAAGGAAAAATAATTTTTTTATGAAAAAATATAAAATATGTAGTATTGCGATGACAATGCTAAGTTTAAGCATGTGTGCAGTTTTAACAGGGTGCGGAAGAACCAAAATAAATTTAAATGATTATTTGACTGTTGATTATAGCGGCTATGACACAGTTGGCACAGCGTCAAGTAGTTTTGATTTAGACAAAATGATTACAGAAAATCCGTCTGCATTTGGTCTAAAAAGTGAAGTGTCTGAAATGGATTTGCTGGAAGTAGAAATGCAAATTTCTGATTCTCTCAAGGGAACATTAAATCAAACAAGTGGTTTATCAAATGGCGACAGTATTACTTATCAATGGAATATTTCTGATGAAGAATCTATGAAAGAAAAATATCCTGTTGATTTCAGTCATGAAGATACAAGCTATACAATTTCGGGATTAGAACAACCTGAAGAATTTGACCCATTTGAGAATATTACAATTGAATATAGTGGCATTGCACCAAATGGTACTGCAAATATTAATACAAGCGGAGCTGTCGTAGATGGCTTGATTTATACGGCAGATAAAACTGCTGATTTAAAAAATGGCGATGTGATAACAATTACAGTAAGTGCTTCTGATAACAGTTCTTCTAATTCTCCAGCGTGGACTGATTATGTTGATGAATCTGAAATTTATGGCTATGAGCTTGACGATGAAGGCTATGAGGGTTATATTGACAGCAATGGCGATTTTCATAGATTTGAAGATATTATAAATAATAATAGCAATATAGATAATAACTTAAAAAATTATTGCAGGAAAAAAGGAAAAATTCCTACTGTATCTGAAAAAAAATATACTGTTGATGGATTAACTTCTTATGTCATGGCAATTGATGAAATTCCAAAAGATATGCAGGAAAAACTGCAGAGTCAAGCCAATGATAGTTTACAATCCTATTCAGCAGGTTGGGAAGAAGATGTTTCTATGAAAAAATCTGAATTTATTGGTTATTATCTTCTGACAGCAAAAGAGGGTTTCTCTGCAAATCCATATAATACAATTTATCTTGTATATCGTTATACAGCAGGCATTCATGCATATGTTCGTGGTGGAAGCAGTGATGAAAAAGTTGACGGCGAAGAAACATATTATATATTCTATCGCTATTCAGATATTAAATTATTAGAAGACGGTACTTGTTCTGTTGATTTAAGCTCTGGCAAGATGTGCGATAATTCTTGTGAGAGTAATTATGGCTACCCAAGCGGTTGGGGATTTTCTGTATTTTATAAATTCAAGGGCTATCCAGATTTAGACAGCATGTTTAATGAATGTGTGACAAAAAATATAGAAACTTATAATTATGAAAATACTGTTGCTGAATCATGATAAATCATAACTAAAACTGCATTGATAAATACATCAATGCAGTTTTTTGATAAATTAATTTTATAGCAAAGCGATTCAATATATGCTCGAAAATAATTGCAAAGCTGAATAAAACCCATCATCTTTTTTCATAATTTTACTTATTATTACAGTAATTTCAAGCAGAGTGAATCATTAAATTATTATATAAGAATTAATCTTTCTCAATTAATTCAATCGCTTTATTTTTTCGTTAAATTTCATCGTAACTAAAAACCGCAAACTTCCTGCAATATAATCAGCACTTCCTAAAATTTTAGATTTGTAGCAGTATTTTAACAAACTTCATATCTACCATATTCTTCCTTATAGATTAATGGTTTGACATTTTGTATACGTGCCGCTTCAAATGCAAATTCTATTATATTGCAATTTCTATCTGTAATCTTTATAAAAAAAGCTTGTTCCTGTGTTCTAATCGTAAATGGTTGAATCATAAATTGCTTATTTTCGATTCGATAATATAATTTTCTTACAAATGAAAAATCAATCTTCACATAAACTTTATCCCATTGTTTCCATCTGGCAGGCGGATTAATCACCTTATTACTTATAACAAATTCTATATATATATATTACCTGAAAGCGGTTCACTCCGTACATATTCTATTAAGGCATCTGTAAACTGAAAATCATTTCCAAATATATTAGATAATACAAACCAGTTGACAATACCATGCATAATTTTACTCCCTTTCAATATTTCAAGTACTATCGTCCAAAATAGAAACCATTTTTCACAATGCTTATTTCTATACACTGAGAATGAATGATATCAATTCTCCATACCTCATCACAGTTATTGGTAACATATATCTGCTGTTTCTCTCTATACATACTAACAAATGGGTTTGATTCATCAAAAGAAGCCAACCAAATCATTTGATTTGAGTCAAGAGAAACAGCTAAAATAAACCCATCTCCACCATAACTTCCTCCGCCACAAATAATTTTGCAATTCATTTCTTCTACTATGAGTTCTGCACTTGGATAAGCATAAGTATAATCTATCTCATTGTCACATAATATATTACACTCTTGTTTACACAAAGTTCTTTTGCGGTCTTGCACGGATATTTCTATATTATCTATATTACCATTTGAATACATGATTCCATTTATGATAGGCAATTTTTCAAGCTCCATACTAATTATTAACCTTTCTTATTTTTTAGAATAATCTTTGATTGCACTTTGTCATTTTATTTTTATCTGTTTAGCATCAATACTTATTAAACATATCGCATTTACTAAATCACAAATCCCCCATTTACACCTAAAATTTGCCCTGTAATAAAACCAGCTTTTTCACTACATAAGAAAATAGCAGTCTGTGCAATATCTTCTGGCATGCCAAGTCGTCCTAAAGGCGTTTCTTCGGCAAGTTGCTGTAATACCTGATTATCATAGCAATTTAGCATAGGCGTTTGAATCACACCACAGGCAATGCAATTGACTCTAATATTACTTGGTGCAACTTCCTGTGCTAATGCCTTAGTAAAGCCAATCATAGCAGATTTCGTTGCGGAATAATCCACTTCACAAGAAGCCCCCACTTGTCCCCACATGGAGCTGATATTTAAAATACAGCCTGATTTTCTATGAATCATCTGTGGTAATAATAATCTTGTACATTCGATTGCTCCCAGAATATTCACAGCAAATAATTTTTTTCTGGTATCTGGTGCAATATCCGTCAATAAGCCTGAAATAGAGATACCAGCATTATTAATTACTACATCAATATGCCCTGCGATTTTTAATACAGCATTTATCATGGTTTCAATTTCAGAAATTTCTGCTAAATCTGCTTGCACAGCAACACCATGTAATTTTTTTGCAAGCTGTTCTGTGTTTTTATTGTTATGATAATGCAAAATCACAAAATAACCCTCTTGTGCAAATAATTCTGCCATTTTAGACCCAATGCCACCGCCTGCACCTGTAATGAAAACTGTTTTCATGCTTGTTTCTCCTGATTCTCTAAAAATTTCATTGGTACAAATAATAATACAGCAATTGCAATCAGCATGACAATAGCACAAGGCAGACTTGCTTCCAGTCCAAAATCTCCGCCATTTGCTAAATTCGCATTTTCTACCAGAGAAACAGAAAAAATTGTTCCTCCCGTATCAATGCCACTGACTGGCAAACCATAGAAATTCCCTTGTACAAAATTCCAGACGCTGTGAATGGCACATGCCCCAAATAGGGAATTTGTCCTCAGAACATAGAGCGAAATCATGACCGCATATAATGTTAAATTTACAAAAGCCACTAGAGAAAAGCCATTATTAAAGCCATGCATTAATCCAAAAAAGACGGAATTTACAACAACTGCCCAAACTGGATTGTAATTTCTTAAAATAGTCGTCATGAAATAGCCACGACAAATAACTTCTTCGCTCATGCCTTGCAAAAGCCACCCTCCCAGCATAACTAAAATACTAGTAATCGAAAAGCTTTGCAAACCAGTCCAAGTAATCCCACCCATGCAAAGTGATAGTAAAACAACCAAACTAAATAGCAAAAATCCAACACCTAAGCCCGAAATATAATGCAAAACGGCATGTTTTTTGCGAAATCCCAAAGTGTCTAATTTTCTGCCCTCTATGAATCGGCAAAATAGCAAAGTAGTCAAAGTTGCAAAAATCGTACAATATAGCATAATTTTAGTGTTAGCAGGGTCTGCTAATAAATTTGTTAATTTTTCTTGCAATGCAGTTTCATCAAGTGAACCTGTAATTTGTATCTGTTCCGTTGCCCATGCCATAAGCCTCGGCATGACTGCTAGTATTAATGGTACGCTTTCGGCAATCTGTCCGATATAAAATACAACTAAAAAAATTAAAATTTTTAGAATCATATTTTTGGGTGTAACAAATCTTTCTGCATTTTTAACAGTTTTTGTCAAAGCATAATCCGTGTATAACTTCATATAAAAAACCTCCTTTTTTTTTATTATAGCATATATTTTCACAATCCGCAACAGATTCCAAAAAAAAATGCTCCCTTAGGAACACTTTTTTTTTATAGTTTACTCTCTAGTAGGAGCTGTACAGCTGTTTTAAAGCCAGCCTGAAAAGATGATTTCGCCTCAACTCCGATACATTTGAAAACGGACTCTAAACTTTTTGCGTCAACTGAATTATAAACCGTCAAATACTCTTTCAAGTTAGCTTCTTTATCATTATCAAAGTGAGCCTCATACCAGCTAGAAAATAGAATGTCTATGGCTTGGTTCATGGCAATGCTCCTTTCTGAAAAAATCTTGACTTTTCAAAAAAATCATGGTATACTAAAAGGTAATAGTGTCTAAAGTTGACAGCAAGTACTTGACAGCAAGCAGGATCCAATCACCCCCGCGCAGGATCACCCCCGCGCATGCGGGGAAAAGAAAAAAAACTACTATATCGAAAATGCTAGTAGAGGATCACCCCCGCGCATGCGGGGAAAAGACTTGCTGTCAACTCTTGACAAGTACAAGTATATCACAAAATAATCTGCTTGTCAATAAAAATAACGTGAAATCTCGCAAATTTGTATATATGCACAAATAAAAGGAGTTTTTATTATGGAAAATGGACAACTTGCAATAATAATAAAAAAAACATGTAAGGAGAAAAAGTTACCTGTTTCAAGACTGCTAAAAGAATGTGAAATTAGGAAAAGCTTAATATATGACCTTGAAAAAAGAGACTGGACACCCTCTGTGGCAACTATTGAAAAAATCGCTGATTATCTCGATTGCTCCATTGACTACTTACTAAGTCGCACCGACAACCCAAACTCACACAAAAACTAAACCCCCACTTGCAAAAAAGCGGGGATTTTTCTTTTTTATGTTATATTTTAGAAATGCTATATTGTTGCGAAAACTTCTCAAAATTATCATTAAATTTCTGATTGCCAAACTTAATTTTGCTCAGGTATTCATGCGTTCCAAAAGTGCTATGAGAAGTTTCGATTACAGACACAGCGATGTTAGAGCAATGATCTGAAATTCTCTCGAAATTTGTCAATATATCGCTCAAAACAAAGCCTGTTTCGATAGTGCAAGAACCTTTTTGCAAGCGTTTTACGTGGTTAGCTTTTATGTCACGTGTGAGATAATCAATCACTTGCTCCAGTGGTTCAATGTGCGTGGCTAGTTCTTCATCAACAGTTTTATAGACACGATACGCACGCTCCAGAATATCTTCTAAAGCTTCCGTTAAAACTTCCATTTCTTTTGTGCCATGTTCCGAAAATGTGATTCTTTCATCATGAATTTGTTTCGCAATTGTTGATAGGTTGATTGCATGGTCTCCTAGTCGCTCGAAATCGCCAATAGCTCGCAGAACCCGAGAAGAAACTTGACTGTCATGCTCTGATAAAGCTTGTGATGTGAGTTGTACAAGTGTTGTTCCAATTCGATCCTCATAGCTATCAAGTTTATTTTCATTTTTAGATACCTTTTCGGCAACCTTTTTGTCGTATTCTGTCAAAAGTGAAATACTCAAAAGCACGGTTTCTTTTGCTAATTTCGCCATTCGTCTTGACGCTTCGTCACACTCTGCGATAGCAACGGAAGGTGTTGTCAGCAGACGCTTGTCCAAAAGTGCATGCTCTTCCTGCGGTTCTTTTTCGTCATCTTTATCAGGCAGTACCCAATTTGCAATTTTTTCAAGCAATTTTGCAAACGGTAACAATAGTATAGTAGTTGCTATATTAAAAACTGTATGCACAATTGCTATACCCACGGAAGTAATTGGCAATTTAGAAAAACTGAACCCGATTGTCATTTCCAAAATCTCATAAACCGTCAGAAAAATCACAGTACCAATAATATTAAATGCAATATGAATCACACCTACTTTTTTCGCATTTCTAGTAACACCAAAGCTTGAAATCACAGCCGTGACACAAGTCCCGATATTTTGCCCCATAATAATCGGAATCGCCATGCCAAAAGTGATATTCCCTGTTGCGTCTGCTAGTCTCTGTAAAATACCAATCGAAGCCGCAGAACTTTGAATGACACCAGTTACAACAGTACCAGCCAAAACGCCTAAGAAAGGATTTTCAAATTTAGTCAGCATTTGCTGAAATTCTTCTGATTCTTTGAGAGGAGCAACCGCATCACCCATCAGCACCATGCCATACATTAAGACAGCAAATCCAACTAAAATTGCACCAATATCTTTTTTTCTTCCATTTTTCGACATCATAATCAGCACAGCTCCGACCATGGCAAATACCAAAGAAAAATATTCTGGATTTAATAACGACAGCCATAGAGAGCCTGATGTATCAACGCCCATGAGACATAATAGCCATGTTGTAAACGTCTTGCCGATATTCGCACCAATAATAATCACAACTGTTTGACTAACTTCCATAACACCGCAATTGACAAGTCCTACTAACATAACTGTTAGAGATGACGAAGACTGCAACACGATTGTAATAAACGTCCCTAAAAATAAACTTAGCCAAGTATTAGAAGTTAATTTTTTCAGAGCCTGTTCTAATTTACCGCCAGCCATTTTTTCCAAGCCTGAAGACATGACATTCATGCCATATAGAAAAAATGCAAGTCCTCCGATAACAGTAATAATTGCTAGCACAATTTCCTTTGCACCACTCATGAATCAAAACCGCCTTTCTAAATTTAACATTAAGAAATATTTTTTTTATATTTTTCAAGTGCATCAAACACTTTATGATACACAACTTGATTAGGAGAACGCCTGTAATCTGCAAAAACAGAAATTCCTGTATGATAAAAATGCTCTAAAATCGCACTTGCACAGCCAGCACTGCGACTTTGCCCGTAATCGCATTGACAAATGATATTTTTATGATTCTGATAGGCATGATAAATAAATTCTGCTAATTTATCTGCTTCTGGGAAATAAGTATCATAAGTATAACCGTAATATTCTAATACTTTTAAATCTAAATCGTCAATTTCACAATAAAAAACATCTTGACAAACGGAATCATAATTAATATAGCTATAATTTTTAGATTTACGCTTATCATAGAAACTAATCACAACTGTATTTTTAGGAAATTGATTTGCAATTATTTTCTGCATTTCTTCTTTCGCATAAATATCTACATTCATGAAATACATTCCTTCTTTCTTAATTAATTTCTAATATTTTAATAATTTCATCATAGCAGAATAATATAAAATATAATAGCATAGTTATGTTAAATCCATGTAAAATACCCCTGTTATTTAAACTTTAAATAAGCAGAGGTATATTATTATTATTATTATTCTATTACAATTGGGAAATCATTTTCTTCCGCCCATGTTAAAATTTCAGCTCCAGCAGGTGCATGAATGGTGCATTTAGTTTCTAAATCTTCTAATCCCCAATTGTTATAATTTAAACTTGCATTTAAAACAGATAAATCCTGTAAAGCAAGACAATTTGTCAGCATTTCCTCTTGTGTTTCGGCAAGACCAGCAGGCAAAGTTAATTCTGTTAAATTCATACAATTAGAAAATGCACCACGTTTGATAGATTTCACTTGTTCAGGAATATTAATTTTAGTAAGACTCTCACAATCTGCAAAAGCCTGTTCGTTAATAATTTCTATCGTATCAGGCAATGTGATAGAAGTTACATTCCAAGAGGCTTCAAATGCATATTGTGCAATTTCTGTGACAGGATAACCGCCGATTTGTGAAGTAATCACAAGTTCTGTATCAGAACCAATAAAATCTAAAATAACAGCTGTTCCATCTGTATGAATTTCATATTGAAATTGTTCTAAAGGCGTTGCACCTGCATCAATATCTAATGCATTTGGCACAATTGTTTCTGCTGGTGGCTTAGAAGTTGGATATTCTTCTGAATTAATTGTTTCCTGAATTTCCTGATTCTCTTGTGTTTCAGCCTGAATATCTCCTGTATCTTCCTGTGGCACAGACTGACAACCACAAAACCCTACAGAACATAATGCAATCATGATTAATAATTTTCTCATGCTTTTTTTCCTCTCATTTTGGCACGTTGTGCATTGTCAAGAATTCGCTTGCGAATACGCAAATTTTTAGGTGTCACTTCCAGCAATTCATCATCAGCAAGAAATTCTAAACAGTCTTCTAAACTCATGTTTCTAGGCGGAACTAAACGTAATGCGTCATCACTGCCACTTGCTCTGGTATTCGTTAAATGCTTTCTTTTGCAAACGTTTACAACTAAATCATCAGATTTTGGAGAAACACCAACAACCATGCCTTCATAAACAGGCACACCTGCACCAATAAATAAAGTCCCTCTTTCCTGTGCATTATAAAGCCCATAAGTGACAGCTTCACCAGATTCATGACAAATCAGAGAACCAACACTTCTCCTGGGAATATCGCCTTTAAACGGAATATAACTATCAAAAACACTGCTCATAATGCCTTCACCTCTGGTATTTGTGAGGAATTCGCTTTTATAGCCAAATAATCCCCTTGACGGAATTAAAAATTCTAATCTAGTTCTAGTGCCTTGTGGTTGCATAGATTGCAATTCCCCTTTACGAGTCCCCATTTTTTCCATGACTGTTCCAACGCATTCTTCGGGAACATCAACAACAAGTCGTTCTTGCGGTTCACAGAGTTTGCCATTGATAGTTTTATATAATACTCTTGGTGTAGAGACGGATAATTCATAGCCTTCACGACGCATATTTTCTACTAAAATAGACAAATGCATTTCACCACGTCCTGCAACACTGAATGAATCAGTATTATCAGTTTCAGTTACACGAAGTGAAACATCACGCAATAATTCTTTGAATAATCTTTCACGGAGCTGTCTGGAAGTTACATACTTGCCCTCACGTCCTGCAAACGGACTATCATTGACAGAGAATGTCATTTCAACAGTTGGTTCACTAATATGTGTAAATGGAATTGCTTCTGGTTTTTCTGGGGAACAGATAGTATCACCAATCGTAATATCTGGAATACCACTTAAAATTACAATATCCCCAACAGTTGCAGTTTCTGTATTCACTTGTGCAAGCCCCTGCATTTGTGCTAAAGAAACTATTTTTGCTTGATTATGCTTTTCAGGCAAGTTAGAATTAACTACCACAACAGGCTGATTAATTTTCACAGTACCTCGTTGAATTTTACCAACTGCAATCCTGCCGACATAGTCATTATAATCAATGGAAGATACTAACATTTGAAAAGCTTCTTCTGGTTCGCCCTCTGGAGGTGCAATATAATTTAAAATCGTTTCAAATAAAGGCTTTAAATCTTTGCCCTGTGTGTCTTTATCAAAAGACGCTGTGCCACTTCTGCCAGAACAATATAAAATCGGACTTTCTAATTGTTCATCATCGGCATCTAAATCTAATAATAATAATTGCACTTCGTCAGCGATTTCATCAAGTCTGGCATCAGGTCTGTCAATTTTATTCACAACAATAATAATTTTATGACCCATTTCCAAAGCCTTTGATAATACAAATCTAGTTTGTGGCATAGGACCTTCGGCAGCGTCAACTAATAAAATTGCACCATCAACCATAGATAATACACGTTCTACTTCTCCGCCAAAATCTGCATGTCCTGGTGTATCAATAATATTAATTTTCACATCACCGTATTGAACAGCTGTATTTTTCGCTAAAATCGTAATACCACGTTCCCGCTCGATTTCGTTAGAATCCATGACACGTTCTGCAACGGCTTGATTTTCACGAAATACACCGCCTTGTTTTAGCATTTCATCAACAAGTGTTGTTTTGCCGTGGTCTACATGGGCAATAATTGCGACATTTCTTAAATCTTCTCTAATCATAAATTTACTATCCTTTCGTAATATCATTTCGCTTTTTCAGTATAGCACAAAATTTTCAAAATTGCAAGTTATTCTTGAAAATATGACAATTTGACGAAGTAACAGGCAATTTAACAAATAATATTTAGCATTTTTACGATATTGTTTGCAAAAATTAAAAAAAGCCGGTTGACAAAAAGCCCTATGATATGTTATAATAATTACAATGTCATAAAAAAAAAATTCCCCATCTTTTTATGATGGGGTTTTTTGAGATGTCAACTACAGAAAATTATGGGGATCACCCCCGCGCATGCGGGGAAAAGTTAGCAATCTCTATGAATTCAGCATTTGTGCAAGGATCACCCCTGCGCATGCGGGGAAAAGACTTGCTGTCAACTTACAATATTTATTATAATACAAAAATTAGGACTTGTCAAGAGAAAAAGCTATTTTTTATAAAAATTAGTGTATTAGCTAATTTTTAAAATATATTTTTGTACATTTTGATTAAAAGAGGTGATAATTATGTATGAAAGATTAAAAAAACTTTGTGAATTAAAAGGAATTTCAATTACTGCTTTATGCCTTAAAATTACAGGAAGCAGAGGTAATCTGTCCACATGGAAAAAAGGCAATATTAATTCAAACTATCTGAAAAAAATTTCTGATTATTTCGGAGTATCGGCTGATTACATTTTAGGAAGAACTAAAAATCCTAATTTTTGTACTAGTGAAAATCAAGAAGATACTCTTAAACAAGAGTTTTTAACAGTTTTCGATAAACTAAGCTTTACTGAAAAAGTCGAGGTCATGGATTTTGTACTTGAAAAACTAAAAAAAAATCCCCCTCTTTAAAAGAAAAGAGGGGATTATTTATTTTTCAAGTTTTTGTTGCTTATAGATTATGATATACAGGTGTAAATTTCATGAAAAGAATTAGAAACTAGTTGCATTTTTTTTCAGAATATGCTATAATAGTATTACTTGCATAAAATACTTGAGAGGAGAATTTTTAATTATGTGTGGAATTGTAGGCTATGTTGGGTGGCGTGACGCAACAGATGTGTTAATAGACGGCTTGTCTAAATTAGAGTACAGAGGCTATGACTCATCTGGAATTGCTGTATTTGAAAATGAAGTTATCAAAGTTGCTAAGTCCAAAGGCAGATTGACAGATTTGCAAAATAAAATTGCCCAAGAGGGAAAGCCAACTGGACATGCTGGCATTGGTCATACCAGATGGGCAACCCATGGGGAACCATCAGATAAAAACTCTCATCCACATGGTGGAGGAAATGTCACACTTGTTCATAATGGTATTATTGAAAACTATAAGCGTCTGAAAGAATTTTTATTATCACAAGGCAGAATTTTTGAATCTGATACAGATACAGAAGTTGTTGCACAATTGCTGGATTATTATTATCAGGAAAATCATGGAAACCCTATTGACGCTATTATTAGAACTATGCAGGAATTAGAGGGGTCTTATGCATTAGGTGTCGTATTTGCAGATTTCCCTGATAAAGTCTATGCTTTACGAAAAGAAAGCCCTTTAATTATTGGCATCGGCGAAAATGAAAATTTTATCGCTTCTGATATGACAGCAATTTTGCAATATACGAAAAATTATTATTTGCTTGAACATGATGAAATTGCGGTACTAAGCAAAAAACAAGTAAAAGTATATAATTTGCATTATCAGAAGATTCAGAAAGAATTAAAAACTGCGGACTGGGACGTTAGTGCAGCAGAAAAATGTGGCTATGAACATTATATGCTAAAAGAAATTCATGAACAGCCAACAGCCATTAAAACAACCATTACGCCCAGAATTACAGACGGTTTGCCAAATTTGGAAGAATGTGGCATTACCCCAGAAAAACTTATGGAATTTCATAAAATTCACGTAGTCGCTTGCGGAACAGCTATGCATGCAGGAACAGTTGGCAAATATGTGATTGAAAAATTAGCAAGAATTCCAGTCAATGTTGATATTGCATCTGAATTCAGATATAGAGAACCATTGGTCAGCAAAAATGATTTAGTGATTATTATTTCACAATCGGGTGAAACAGCTGATAGTTTAGCAGCTTTAAGACTTGCAAAACAATTAGGTGCAAAAACACTTGCGATTGTTAATGCAAAGGGCAGTTCTATTGCAAGAGAAGCAGATATGTTAATTTATACACATGCAGGACCAGAAATTGCAGTTGCTTCTACAAAAGCCTATATGGTACAAATTGCTGTGATGTATTTATTTGCATTTGAATTAGCACTTGCCAATCATGCAATTGATGAAGAAGAATGCCGTCGCTTGACAAAATTATTGCAAGAAACACCAGAAAAAATTGAAGAAATTTTAAATCATAAAGAAATGACACAATTAATTGCCTCTGAATTAATTACAGCAGATAGTTTGTTATATATTGGTCGTGGTTTGGATTACGCTTTAAGCATGGAGGGTTCTCTGAAATTAAAAGAAATTTCCTATATTCACTCAGAATCTTATGCCGCAGGCGAATTAAAACATGGGACAATTTCTTTAGTAACAGAAAATATGCCAGTGATTGCCATTGCGACACAGAAAAAATTATTTGATAAAACTATCAGTAATATCAAAGAAGTCAAAGCAAGAGGGGCAAAAGTAGTTTTAGTATGCCGTGAAGATGATACGCCTGAACAGGACATTGCAGATTTCAAATTTGGCTTGCCAGATTATGATGATTTATTAATGCCAATGCTAGCTGTTGTACCATTGCAGTTAATTGCATATTATACAGCAGTTCACAAAGGCACAGATGTTGATAAGCCTAGAAATCTTGCAAAATCTGTTACTGTAGAATAAGGATAAATAATTTATGAAGAAAAAATTTTTAGCTGTTGCTGTTGCCATGCTTATGGCGACAGCTCCACTATGTCTATCTATTCCTGCATATGCAGAAGAAAATACATCAGTTCCTGAAGAATCGCAGGAATCTGCACAAGCAGAATCACGTGTAGAAGATTTATACACGTTTAGTATTAATACAGCAGGACGTGCTGAAATTTATGATTTTAAACCATCTGACACTTATGAGGGCGAATTAATTATTCCATCAGAATTAGATGGTTGTCCTGTTGGCTATATCGGAAATGCCGCCTTTATGAATGCAAAAGGTATTACAAGCATTACAATTCCTGCCTCTGTTACAGATATGGGAAATAGTGTTTTTTTCGGCTGTACTAGTCTTGAAAAAATTTCTGTAGAATCTGGAAGTAGTTATTTTACTGTGACAGATGGTGTATTATTTGCAGATAATAATCAATTTTTAGTTGCCTATCCAGCGAATAAAGCAGGCGAAAGTTATCAGATTCCTGATACTGTAGATGAAATTGCACAGGGTTGTTTTGGCTTTGCCCAGAATTTAAAACAAATTACAATTCCAAGTCATGTGAATTATATTGACATGTGGGCTTTTGCCTATTCTAATCTTGAAAAAGTAGTAATAGCCAGTATGCAACTTGATGATTATGCATTTGCTTATTGTGAAAAATTACATGATATTGAATTACAAGCTGGTGTAGAGACAATTTATGATGCGACATTTAGTAATTGTTCGGCTTTAGAACAAATTACTTTGCCAAATACACTTACTTATGTCGGACAATATGCATTTTCGGGAACAAGTATGCATAGTGTAACAATTCCATCTTCTGTGAATGAAATTGACTATTGTGCATTTGGTTATAATGCAGACCTGAATCAAATTAATGATTTTGTAATTTATGGCGAAGCAGGAACAGCGGCACAGACATATTGCACAGAAGAAGATGCAGAAAATGATTATAAAAATGATTTTACATTTATTGAAATTAACAATGCAGACGAACCACAAGAAATTGCCACAGAAGACCAGCAGGATAATGCAGGAAATATAGAAATTGAAACGGATTCGCAGTCAGATGAAAATTATGAAAATGAAGAAGATGTCCCAGCAGAAATTGCAGAAACAAATATTACAGATATTTTAGGACCAGAAGTAAAAAATAATCAGTTTTTAAGAATTTTACTTGCAACAGTAGGAGGCATTGCGATTATTTTAGCAATTGCATTAATTGTTTTGTTAGTAAAAAAACCGAAACATAAAAAGACAGTGAAAGATGATGAAGATGAAGAAGAATAAACTATATCAATTAAAAAATTTTATTATATTTATTTTACTAGCTATATCTATAATAACTTGTATTCCCGCACATGCAGAAGAAATTATTACGGCACAGAATGGCTATTCAGAAGATGGACTTTGGTTATATAATGATTATGGTGATGGTACAATTTCTGTCACTTGTCAGGATAATACGATTACAGAAGCGGAAATTCCTGCTGAAATTGATGGGCATATTATTACAATGGTAGAATTAGATTGCTTTAAGGATAATACAAGCTTAAAAAAAGTAATTCTGCCATCAACAATTACTGTAATAGAAGACTATGCATTTTATGAATGTTTCGGACTAGAGAGCATTAATATACCAGAAAATGTAGAAAAAATAGGATTTCAGGCATTTTATGGTTGCAATCTGCATGAAATAACAATTCCTGCATCTGTGAAAGAAATAGAAGGTTGGGCATTTGAAGGCTGTAATTCGTTAGAAGCGATTCATGTTGCAAAAGGCAATCAGAATTATGTAGATGAAGATGGCATTTTATTTGATATTGATAAAACAGAATTGCTTTTATATCCCAGTGCCAAAACAGATACCAGTTATACTGTACCAGAAACTTGTGTCAAATTAGAAAGCTATGCATTCATGGCAAATCAGTTTTTACAAGAAATTAATATAAATTCTGTTCAGGAAATGGGCGAAGATATATTTTATTATTGCACAAGTCTTGAAAGCATAGCAATTCCAGAAAGCATTACAGAATTAAAAGGCTCTATGTTTGGCAATTGCACTAGTCTGAGAACAGTTATTTTACCAGAGGGCATTACTAGCTTAGGCTCAGGGTGTTTTTATAATTGCGTTTCACTGGAAGAATTACAATTGCCAGATTCGCTGACCAGTATCAATGACTATGCATTTTTTAACTGTGCGTCTTTAAAAAGTTTGACAGTTTCTGAAAATGTGAAATCTATTGGCAAATATGCGATGGGCTGGTATTATGGAGAAGACAGCAATACAAGTGATAATCAAGAAGATTCTTATAAGATTTTACCAAATTTTGAAATAGATGCAAATAACGGCACAAAAGCGTTTGAATATGCTGCTGAAAATAGTATTAAATGCACAGGCGGTATTACACAAGGCATTGTATTTGTTTATATTATGATTGGCATAGTGATACTAGTTATTTTAGCGGTCATTGGTTTAGTTATCATGCAGAAACGTTATCAGAAACAGCATGAATTATTTTAATGCGAAACGGAGGAAATAACATGAAATTTTTAAAAAAATTAGCACTCTGTTCTGTAATAATAATATTATGCAGTTTTTTGATACCTGTTTCAATTTCTGCAAAAGCAGACAGCACAGAAGATTTTAATTATAGTTTAAAATCAGATGGAACAGTTGAAATTTTTTGCAAAAATCAAAATATTATCAATGCAGAAATTCCATCAGAAATTGATGGGCATAAAGTTTCCGCAATTGGAAAAAATTGTTTTTCTAACTGTGCATCTATGACAGAAGTCAGTATTCCAGATAGTATAGTAAGCATAGAAGATTATGCATTTCAAGGCTGTTCGGATTTGACAGAAATTTATTTGCCAGCAAGTGTGACACAAATCGGCGATTATGTATTTGATACAACAGAAGATATGACAAAATTTGAAGTGGATTCTGAAAATAAATCTTATCAGTCACAAGATGGTGTGTTATATGACAAAACTGGCGGAACGCTGATAAAATATCCAGAATCGAAACCAGATACAAGCTACGCTGTATTAGATTCTTGTCAAACAATTGCAGATTGGGCTTTTATCGGAACTAGATATTTAGAAACAATAGATTTAAAACAAGTGAAATCCATAGGCGAAGATGCATTTTATTATTGTGTTGCCCTAAAACAAATTACAATTCCAGAGGGGATTACAGAATTAACAGGTGCTGTATTTGGTTGCTGTGAAACATTAGAGCAAGTAACATTGCCAACTAGTTTAAAAGCCATCGGGGATAAATGCTTTTATTCTTGTATTGCGTTAAAAAATATTAATCTGCCTGAAAATCTTCAAAAAATTGGTGCCTATGCATTTTGCCATTGTACAGAGTTACAAGCTTTAATCATTCCCAAAAATTTAACAACTGTGAATGCTTATTGTATTGGCTATTATTATGATTTTGATACAGATGATTATAAATTACAGGATAATATTACGCTTTATGTTGCTAAAAATTCTGTTGGTTTACGCTATGCGTCTACTAATCATATTGCCTATGAGATAATAAAAAATAATAATTTAATTTATATTATTTTAATTAGTATATTAATTATTATTATTATAATTTTAAGCATTGCCATTAGCAAAGTTCTGAAAAGCAGGAGGGAAAATTCATGAAACTAAAAAAATTTTTAGCAATCTGCATGACAGGATTAATGCTAATTACAAGTAATATTACTATAATGTCATCTAGTATTGTTATGGCAGAAGATACTAGTTCTGAATCAGAAACAGAATTAGAAACCTATACAGAGGGCATTTTTACATATGCGTATGTAGACGGCGGATTAGCATTATATTCCTGCGATGTAGGAACACTTTCTGTGAATTTGCCAGATGAAACAAATGGCAGACGTATTGTTGCAATTTTAGACGGTGCATTTTATGATTGTACGAAATTAGAATATGTTGAAATGGGAAAATATGTTAAAACAATCGGAGAATCTGCATTTCAAAATTGTAGTTCTTTAAAAGCAATTGCTATTCCAGACAGTGTAGAAAGTATTGGCAGATATGCATTTGCAAGCTGTACAAGCCTGACAGAATTAACATTACCAAAAAATTTAACAGAAATCCCCGAAGGGTTATGCTATGGCTGTTATGGTCTGCAAAGCATAGAATTTCCAAATAAATTAAAAACAATAGGTTCTTCTGCGTTTTATAATTGCAATTTATTTGATTATGCGGAATTGCCAGAGGGTCTGGAATCTATCGGCGATTATGCATTTGCATTTTGCTATGCAATTACGCAGGCGAAAATGCCATCTAGTGTAACTAGTATTGGTTCAGCGTCATATTATGGCTGTATTAATATTACAGAATTCACTGTTCCGAAACAAATTGAAAATTTAGGAACGTTGACATTTTTGGGTTGTGTAAATTTAGCAGAATATGATGTAGAAGAAGGCAATCCGACTTATACGGCACAAGATGGTGTGCTTTATAAAGATAATCAGGAAACATTATATGCCTATCCCTGTGGGAAATCTGATACAAGCTTTACAATTCCAGAGGGTGTCGTAACAGTTTATGATGCAGCATTTTTTTCAGCTCCCAACTTGAAAGAAATAAATTTTCCGTCTACGCTGAAATATATTGGTGCAGGTGCATTTGAATACTGCACAGAATTAACACAAATTGATTTACCTGAGGGCTTAGAAATTTTATATGAAAATGCATTTGCAGACTGTACAAGACTAACACAAGTGAATTTGCCAGAAAGTTTAAAAGGCATGGGCAATTATGTATTTTATGCCTGTGATTCTCTGAAAGAATTAACAATTCCAAAAAATTGTAAAACCATTGGTGATTATGCCTTTGGCTATACAGACGGTACAGAAACAGATGAAAACGGCAATTATATTCCTGTGAAAATTTCAGGTTTTAAAAAGCATGGAGCTGTCAATATAACAGGAATTTTATTAATTATCTTAGGTATTATTATTTTAGTTGCAATTATTATGATTTTAATAAAATTAATTCGCAAAACACAAATGACAGCAGAAGAACAAGAAGAAATCAAACAAGCAGAAATAAAAGAAGAAGACGAAAAATATGTAAAAATTTTAGAAGATTTAGAAAAAGATGAAGATAAATAATAAAAACCCCCTGAAAACAGGGGGATTTTTATTTAATATTAGAAATTTTTTTGAATTTATGATATATTTATTTTAATTTATTTTATCATATCTGCACGATTCAAGAAAGATAATTCTAATATCATAATTTATTAAAAACAGCTGTGCAGAAAACTGAAATTTTAATGATTATAAAATCCGTCCTGATAACACCAAAGTTTTGTTCTAAAGCCTTGTGTTCCAAATGTTGTACAAATACGGCAAACCGTTTGATTTTGCAAAAAATCCTGAAAACTAATTTTATGCCCGATTTGTTCATTGCCAAACCCATCATAAACAAGATATTTTGCCTGACAGCCACGTCTGGAATAAAGATTTCGGAATGTCAATGCCATTTCAGGTGCATGACGAAAAGAATTATCAAAATCAATCTGTTTATGACGGGTAATTTCAGCAGAAATTGCAATTGCATTTTCTTGTTGATAGGCATTTGCATTATCTAATATATCACTCATATGATAATGACTGATAAGCTTAGAATAATCCTGTGTGGACCCATATTCCAGAACTTGATTTTTCGTAAATTCTGTAGAAAAACCATCTTGTGATTGAAAAAGGCAAATATGATTTTGCTTGACATAAGGATAACGACCTGTAATTTTATAAGCAAAACTAACAATACCGTCCCACATGGTATTACCAGATTTTACAAAAATATAACCTGTTTCAGAAAGATTATCATAAGTAATATATGGAAAATAATAATAATCTTCGATTAATTTCTGAATGGTCAAATTACTATGCAAGCCAGAAGATAATTCGTTCTGTGTCAATAGAGAAGTAAAACTTTTAGAATGAATTTTTAAAAATCTGATATTATTTTTATCATATACTTGAATACTATCTACCAGACCTAAAAAAATACGGATATTATCTAAAAAAATGCCAATTCTGCTAATATTATTTTCTAAATTTTCATCTGCAATAAAAGTAGCAGTGATTTCATCATAGGGTGTGTAAGCCTCACGTTCTAAACGAAATGCAATGCATTTTGCATATTGAACATAAGCGTCCTGATAAAATAAACAAGCAGATAAATTCTGTTTCATGTGGAAATTTCCTCCTGTTCTGATTGTTCGGGCTGGTCTTGCATAAGAACAGGCTTTTGATTGGTATAAAATATAAAAGAAATTTCTGGCATTTCCTGATTTTCAAGAACTGTATATCCACAAAGCATGGCATCCTGAAATAATAAATTCCGAATTGCAACATTCTGAGAAACAAGCATTGCCTGTGAAAGTGCATAAATTACTTGTTCAGGCGTTTTATCAGGAGCAATTTTGCCTTTTAATTTTATTCTGGTTCCCATTTCCCAACAAGCAGTTAATACATTACTGCCGTCTGCTGTGCCTGATTCTTTTAAAGAACTACTTTGTGAAATTTGATAACCAGATAAATAAATTACCAAATCACCAATTTGCACAGGAAATTTTTTTAAATTCTGAATCACAAAACTCATAGTTTCACCTCTGGAATATAAACACCATGCAAAGAAAATATCGCATGATAGACTAATTTTTGAAGTTTCAAATCTATTTCAGGGGAACTCGCATGCATTTGATAACATAAACAGCCTGCATCATGCATTTTAGGAAAAATACTAGTATAGAAAAATTCTAATATTTTATCACTAGGGGTTGTTATAGGCATTAATACAGAAATTTTAAAATCAGCAGTAAATTCTGAAATATTATTATTATTATCATAAACAACAGAATTTAATTTTATTTTTTCTGGTGAAATAATAATAAATTTATGTTTCGATTTTTTTGCAACAGGAATTACATCAAAACAAGTATAAATTTCAAACTCTGGATTATCTGATTTTAAAATATAAATTAAATTATTTAAAATTTCATTCATGATAATTCATCCTTTGATAGCTATTAAAAATGCATTTGTTTCCGTTAATAAATCATGGCACAAATTTCTATAAGAATTCACAAGCTGTTCTGCAAAGCGTATCTGATGTTCAGCATTAGATTCCCTTGCAATCGTTCCTGCATAAGTTGCAAGTGCTTTTTCTCTTGCACCGTAAATTTGCGTATACCGCAAATTTGCAATGGAAGCGACAAGATAACAAAGCCGTATATCAGTTTCTTCTGCATTTTCGCATAGAATAGACTTTACTTCATGCGAAGCAGAAGTCAACAAAGGCGAATAGGTATCTATGTCATGTTCGCCTGAAAAAAGAACAAACAAAGAAGCTATCATTTGCATATCCATAAATTAAATCCTCACTTTTATTTTTATAGTTTATATTTTATCTTTGCTGAAAATCAGCAAGCTGTACATATGCCTGTGACATATCCTGTTTTTGTTCTTCCAGAAGCATTTGCTTAAAATGCAATAATTCCTGTAAATCCATTTTATCAGTCGCTGTACGAAGTGCTTTAGAAATCGCACCATTAGATTGCTTGCCACAAAGTTGAAATACTTCTGTACGCATTTGTAATTCTAATTCAGACAGGAGCTGATTTAATTCAGGACTTGCCTGTGGCATAGATTCATGCTGAAAATGTTTTGTTACACCTGCATTAGGCTGTGCAGGAACAGCAACAAAACTCCATTCATAAGCGTCTTGAATATTATCCAGAATAATATAGCAATATTTTTCGCCATAATGTTTCCCGACAATATGATTACAAGCACTTTCATGTCTGTCAGCTCCACAGATAGAACAAATCTGCCGTTCTGCACAACAAGAAACACTAACTTCTTTTTTAATGCCAGCATCAATTTCACGGATAAAATCCGCATTAGAATCTGTGCGAATCATATAAGCATGTGCTTTCAAAGCAATTAATGGTCTGCCATCTTTTGTAAATTTATCTGGTAGTGTCACAAGCTCCGTGTCATAAATTCTGGCAGTTTGGTTATTCGATTTTAAATTATGGTCAAAAATACCTGTTTTGCCAACAAATAATTCCTGCATCTGTTCTAACGCCTTATCAGAAAAGCATTCTAAATCACGGTCAATATTATTATCACATAAAATTACATCAAATAAATAGACTTCATCTTCTTGCAATTCACGTCTGGTGAATTGATTTAATTTTTCAAGATTCGTCATAAAAAATCATCCTTTCAGAATTTTAAAATACAGCAGAGGAAAAATCCTCTGCTATTACATCAAGAAATCGCAATCATTCTAACAGCATTTGTCATAAGCGTACGGAAACCAATATTAACCGAAATGCCAATACAATCAAGCTGTCTGTCAATTAATTTATCCGTTTCTAATACAATATCACTACTTTGAATTTGTTCTAAAGCAAAATCTGTATCCAGTCCCAAAATTGTATTATCATCTAATTGCGGACAATTAATTAATTTTGTTCCAAATGGCAGACGAATTTCCGTTACATCTTTGGAAGACGCTTCCAGCATTTGTTCCATCACAAGAATTTTTGCCATTACCGCTGGAGAAACAAGCAGAGCTTTCATAGAAAAGCTTTTAAAATTACCATAAAGCATAGCCAAATCAGAATAAGAAAAATCGCTTTCATCTACAGAAATTTTATTTGTATTAGCAGAAGTTTTTAAAACCTGCAAAGCCTTAGAAACGACACTATTCGCAAGTTGTTTTCCAATTCTACGAAGCATAACAGCAAAAACATCTAATCTTTGCTGACGGATTGCCTCATAAGACGCTTTCACAGTACGACCATATTTTTCAAGTGTAGTCACAGCATCACTTTCCATAATCGTTGAAATAGGCATTTCCTGCCCTGCATTTGTTGTACTATAAGCAACCGTATCACTTAATACGCAACCCTGATAGCGATTAGATTCACTTCTGGAAACAACAGCCGTTATTCCAGATAATACAGTTTCTTTCATACCCTGCATGACAGCACGGCGAATAAATTCAGGAAACAGAACTGCACTTTCCGTCGTTGTAAAAAATTTTTCTACTCTGTCGCAGTATGTGCCATTGACATGAATATCAAAACGTTTTAACTGACGTTCATAAGCATCTAAATTAGCAAGTGGTGTATTTTCATATTGTGCAGTAGCGTCCAAATCTTCCAAAGCCTGTGAAAAGCTTTTATTTGCCAGATGATACATACCTTTTTCAAGTTTTACTTGTGTATAATTATACATAGAAATAAACCTCCATAAAAATTAATTATTTTTTTCCAGTTCTTCAGCCTGTGCATTGTAAAGCCGAGCCTGTGCAAGTTCGACTTCGTCTTGTAAATTAATATTATCCCAGATAATATTTATTTCAGAAAACGACCCGTTTAATTGCAGATAAGTCTTTGCAATTTTAAAAATCACAGGTTCTAATAATCTGCGATAATATTCTAATTCTGAAGTTAAAATATCTGCTTGCTGTGTGGACATACGCTCTGTTGATGACCAATTTAATCCAAGTAGGAACGGCGGAATAGAAAGCTTAGAAATCATTTGTTCTAAAAGCTGTCTCACGGGAATTTCTGTTAAAGGCATTTCGCTTTCTGCACCAATTACTTTAATATCAATATCACCAACAGAAACAAAATCCCTAATTTCGCCATATTTACTCGCTTGCATACCAGCAGACCATTCTTTAGCGATAGCTTCGGCACGTTCTCTTGCATATGCCATATCACCAGATTCACTTGTTGGCTTATACGTCACAGCATAGCGAATATTTCCTGCTCTGTCAAAATTCTGACCGACACATTCATAAATTCTAAGCAAAATTTCTGCAAAAGCTGGCAGTCCCTGTAACAGTGAAACGCCATAAATACCACCGCTTGGCGGTTTCAAAGCAGAAAATAAAATTCTTTCAGGGTGTTTCAAAACAATTTCACCGTTACTTGTTTTTAATAAATATTTCCGTTCCATAGGGGAACTTCCTGCTTTTACAATAATATCCGCAACATTACCGTTCCATAGTCCAGCAATATGAGAACAGTTTTTATCTAACACAATTTCACCAACAGCGTTACCACAAACTAATAAACTATCAAGATAACAATCTAAAAAACTATAAATAGACTGCCCTGTCAAACCAACAGGAACATGTTTTAAAAAATTATCTAAATATTTCTGTTGTCTGGCATCACTGCATTGAATTTCAAATGACCCTGTTAAACGAATCATTTTAGAAATACTAGCATCTATAATTGGCACAGTACGGCGGATTTTTTCAAATAAATCATATGCATAAAGCTGGACTGGAAAATCTTCTGGCTTTCTTGTGCCAACAGTCTGAACTGCCGAAAAAACGGGTTTTTGTTTTCTGGAATTTTTAAAATTTTTAAAATTAAATTTCAAAATATTTTTTCACCTCACTTAGCTATTCTATTATCTGCTCACACTCAAAGCAATAAAATTATCCTGTCTGCCATATAAAATCGTACTGACAAAATAACGCATATCGTCCATAGCGTGGTCATATTCTTTTTTTGGAGCATCACCAATGCTATTAGAATTCCAGCAATACTGTGTAAATTCACGAAGAATATCTTTACAAGAATCATGAAATTTAATTTGTTCCTGTCTTAATGTATTGCCAACAAGTCGAATTCCAGAAATTACATCATTTTGGGCTTTTATCACCCTGAATTTCTGATGCTTACGAATACAAGCAATAAAACTAGCTGCTGATGGGTCAACCACAACGCATTCTACAGGATAATTACCAGCTAATAATTCTAATCCTGTATAATGTTCTTCGTCCGTTTTTTGCATACCCTCACGCCGTGAATCATAATAATATTCCTGTATTCTGTACCAGATACCATCACATTCGCCCCAAAGTCCCATAGAAGTGGGATTTACAGTGCCGTAATCGCAAGAAATAATATATTTTTTACATTCTGGAATTGTTTTCACAACATGAATTTTTTTATCAAACATAGGATAAACAACGCCCTCTGAAATTGTCCACTTGCCTAAAATAAATCTGTCATAAAACAAACCGCCATAAGTTCTTTGATAACGTTCTTTGACAGTTTGAGACAAAGACGGATTATCATCCATTGTAAAATGCAAATACAAAGCATGTTTTTGTTCTGCTTTTTTTATCCATTCCTGATAAAACCAATGATATGGATTTTCAGGATTACAATTAAACCAAAGTTTGGCATGATTGACAGAACATCTTGCAAGAGCCTGTTCGACAAAAGACCGAGGCATTAAAGCGACTTCATCAAGCAAAACGCCATATAACGTCATACCTTGAATCATAGAAGCAGAGCTTTCATCTTTACCGCCGAATAAATAAAATCTATTTGTATGATGATAAGCTGTAATATCTAAATAATGCTTGCTTAGAAATTGCCGAACAACAAAACCAGCATCTTCTAAAACAGCTATTAACGGTCTGATTAAATTTCTTTCAACAGAAGTAATCGTCTTGCCACAAATGGCAAAGCTTGCATGTTGACAAGTCACCATAGCCCAACAGACAAATCCCAATGACATGGACAAAGTCTTGCCACTTCGTACAGCTCCGTCACAAATAATAGCATCATAAGTTTGATATTCTGGATTTGCCCACCATTGGAGAGCTAATTTTTGTTTTGCTGAAAATTTATGAAACTTCATGGAAATTTGCACCTGATTCTGTTGCAGTAAGAGCCTTTAATAAGCTTTCAGAAATAGAATCATCCTGACCAGCAAGGGCATATTCATAAAGTTTTTCCAATGCTTTTTGTCTGTCAAAAAACTGCACTTCCACACCACCGCCTTTCACACGTTTCACAGAAGAAATATTAAATAACTGCAATTTTGCAAGTTGTTCGGGAGGGGGAATTTCTTCTGCAAATACAAGAGCAACAGCGTCATTAATTTTCCCAGATGCCAATTTTTTAAGCCCTTCAATCACAAGCTCTGTATCTGATTTTTTTTTCATTACACACAACCTCCTTTCACAAGAGCATAAAAAAAAGCAAAAACTTGTATCAAGCCATACAAGCCTTTGCTTTTGCAAAAAATAAATCAAAAAAATCAGCATTTTGTCTAAAATAAAATGCTGATTTTAGCGAAAATTAATAAATTAAAATTAACAAATATATTTTCTGACACTAAGCGGAATTTGCAACTTATCTGCAATTTTCTGTGCTTTTGCAATTTCAGATTCAGAAATCACATCAACAACAGTAAAACAAGTATCTACACCCTGATTTTTACAAGTTTCAGCAAAATGTAGCATAATTGCAAAAGCATTTTCTGGGTAATTTTTAGGATTTGTGACTTGCTGATAAATTTCAGGACTACCTGCATTTAAACTAACAGAAACTTTATCAAATACAGCAGAAATTTTCGTTGCTGAATCAGAATTATCAGCCAAAGCTTCTTTTGGATTATAAATATCTGCTAAGCCGTTTGTATTTAATCTTAAGCAAATATCAGGATAATTATTTTTTAAATAACTGGCTAATTCACAAGCAAATTTTAATCTCATGAGGGGTTCACCATAGCCACAGAATACAAGTTCCTGATATTTTGTTAAATCACGTTTTTTTAAATCTTCCTGCATTTCAAGCATAGTTGGTTCATGTTCTAACCAAAGCGAATCAGAACCATATGCACCATCGTCATTTTTACGAATACAGAATACACAACGACAAGGGCATTGATTGGTAATATTTAAATATAAATTATTCCCAACTTCATAACTAAGTGTCATTGATTTTTGCATAAAAATCATCTCCTAAAAAATATTAAAATTATTAAAATTATTTATGATAACCCGTATGATTGGCAATCTGATACGCTCTATAAATTTGTTCCATGAGCATAACAGAAGCCAATGCATGTGGAAACGTCATACTAGACATAGAAAGCTTTTGAAATGCTAATTTTTTAATCGTATCATGCAAGCCAAAAGAACTGCCAATGACAAATGTCACAGCACTAGAACGCATTGGCAAATCCTGCGTGAAGAACTTAGCAAAATTATCACTGGAAAATTGCTTGCCCTCAATACAAAGAGCAATTAATATGCCTTTGCTAGATTTCTGAATGAAATCTGCTTCTTGTGCAAGGGCTTTTTGAATTTCTTTTTCTGACGGCTTATCAGGAAGTTTCACGGCAGGAAGTTGTGTAAATTGAAATTTACAAAAAGGGGTTAAGCGTTTTGTATAAACTTCCTGAGCTGAAATTAAATGTGGTTCTTTTTGTTTACCGACAGTGAGCAATTGCACGAACATAAAACATCACCTTTTCTAAAAATTAGATTTTAATTTTTGACACATCTATTTCACCGTTTATTAATTTTGGTAAGAGCAAATCACGCAATGCAGAAAGCTTTTAATTTTCTATCTTATTATTTCCTATTAATTCAAATAAAAATTTAACTGCATTTGTAAATTCTTCAATCTCTTTTATACTAATATTTTTAATTGGTATAATAGTTATCTGTTTAGGATATATATGCGGTTGAGCAGAACCCGTTTGTGCATCAAAAATTTCTTTCTGTCTTTTTTTTAGAACAATATACCAAAAATAGACATAATCTGTCATACTGGAATCAATAAAAGAAGAATCAGATGACCAAACAGGAATATTCCATAAATTAACAAAACCTGCATTTGCACCTGATGCTGATATTGTCAAAACAGGTGCTTTTGTATTTGCAATATTATGATATGTAGCAGGCTCTAATCCCCCAGCAACAACAGGAACATTTCCACCAACTGCGTTTTTAGATAAAAGATTTTTTCCACGTTTTGGAGTAATATAATTTCCTATTGTAGTATTAGTGTTTTTACTTAATATATCAGGAAAAAAATTATCAAAAATAGCCTGTGCCTGTTGTTCTAAATTTTGATTGATTTTATGATTTAATGCTATTTTATTATCAATGATAGATAATATATCAACAAGCAAATTTTGTTGTTCTCTTGGTGGTAATATGATTGGCATATCCGCATAAGTTTGAGCATTAATATTACCTCTTGTGCTACCAGTACTAAAGGAACGAACCCAATTTTTATATCTCTGTGAAAGACAATAATATTTAATAAAATATGGATTGACTTTTTTTCATCAATACTGAATTTAATTAAAAACCCTGCAAATACAAAATTGCCGTCTGTGCCATCATAAAAATAATTCCTTCCTGTGCTATTTCCAGTTCTTGCAAATACAATATCATTTGGTTTTAACAAATATTTTTTAGCTTTACTATCATTAACAGACATAAGTCCTGATTTATTTAATGTTCCATTATCATTAATATCGGTAATCCGTAAATATGTAAATAATTTTTCATCATATGGAACAGCAGAAGACGCAATGCCATAACTGCCTTTTCCATCAATAGATAATTCCCCCAATGTCGTTTTTACAAATTCCATAAACAATTCCCCGATTTAGAAAATAACAGCTCCGCCCATTGTTTCCACAGGAGCAACCCCTAATAAATAATCAATATCTGGTATAAATTCATGCAAAGCACGAGTCACTGCCGAAACAGCTAATTCTGGTGTATTATTATTTTGACTAAGATGTCCTAATAATAATCTGGTTGTACCAGAATGAATTAAATAATTTGCAAATTCTGCACTATCCTGATTGGATAAATGTCCATATTGAGAAGTAATTCTTTGTTTTAAATCAAAAGAATATGTCCCTTGCCAAAGCATATCGGGGTCATAATTTGCCTCTAGCAAAACCATATCACAGCCATGAAGTGCCTGCTTGACTTCTGGCGTAACAATACCTAAATCTGTACAAACTGCACAATATTTATCATCACTTGTATGTATCTGATAACCACAGCTTCCTTTTGCGTCATGCATGGTAGGAAAAGCTTTTATTTCACAATCACCACAATGCATGATTTTTGAATCTGTAGAAACAGAAATCATTTCTGTATGTTCTGATAAATACCCTTGATGGATTAAAAATTCCAGAGTAATTTCAGAAGCATATACAGGAACATGAAGTTTACTAACAAGCGTTTTCAGACCTTTGATATGGTCACTATGTGTATGTGTAATAAAAATACCTTGAATGCATGCTGGTTTTAAATCATTACAAGATAACGCATCAAAAATTTTTTTACAGCTTGCACCAGCGTCTATTAAAATACCAGAATTTTTCGTGCCAATATAAGAAGCATTGGCTTTACTGGAGCTAAACAAAGGATAAAATTTAGCCATTCTAAAAAATCACCTCCAGTTATTAAAAAATGATAAAAAAATTCGTGGCAGTACAGAAAAAAACTGCACTGCCTAAAGTTGCTTAAAGTGAGGATATTATATTTTCACAATATCCGCACCAATTCCACGGAGTTTCTTGGCAATATCTGCATAACCACGTTCAATATGCTGAATTTCAGTAATTTCTGTACAGCCGTTTGCCATAAGTCCAGCAATAATCATTGCCGCACCTGCTCTTAAATCACAGGCATTCACACAAGCACCTGTTAACAAATCACCACCACGAACAACTGCTCCATTTTGCGTGATATTAATTTCCGCACCCATTTTGCGAAGTTCATGCACATAACGGAATCTGTCTTCCCAGACATTTTCCATGATACTGCTTTCACCATTTGCAATTGTTAGGAGTGTTGCCATTTGCGGTTGCATATCTGTTGGAAAACCAGGGTAAGGCTCTGTTTTAATATTCGTTGGACAAAATATTTTTTTATTTTCTACAGATACCCGTATTGCGTCCATATTATCTAATTCTTCTACATTCACGCCACAATCAATTAATTTCGCAGTAATGGCTTCTAAATGCTTAGGAATCACGCCTTTAATAATCACATCACCTTTTGTCGCAGCAGCGGCAACCATAAAAGTACCAGCTTCAATCTGGTCAGGAACAATAGAATAGCGATAGTCCACAGTAGAACCTTCACCAGCATTGCCCATTAATTTTTTCACACCTTCAATTTTTATCACATCTGTGCCAGCACCCTTGATATTCGCACCCATATAATTCAGAAAATTAGCTAAATCGACGACATGCGGTTCTTTTGCCGCATTTTCAATAATAGTAATCCCTGGAGCTTTGACAGCGGCTAAAATTGCATTCATAGTTGCTCCAACGGAAACAACGTCCATGCTAATATTACCGCCTCTGAGAGATTCAGCATGCAGTTCTACAATATCAGACTGCTGGTCTTCAATTAATTGCTTTGCTCCTAAAATTTCAAATGCTTTTAAATGCTGGTCAATCGGTCTTGCACCAAGAGAACACCCCCCAGGCATAGCGGCTCTTGCATTGCCACATCTTCCAAGTAAAGCACCCAAGAAATAATAAGATGCCCGCATTTTTTTAGCTTCTTTGTACGGAACATAAAAATCAGAAACATTCCGACAAGAAATCCAATAAGTATCACCCTGTTGATTCAAAGGCTTTACTTCTGCACCCAGACCTTTTAGAATTTTCAGACAAATTTCCACATCGCTAATATCTGGCACATTTTCAATAATACAAGGAACATCCAGTAACAGTGTTGCAGGAAGAATAGCCACTGCGGAATTTTTCGCACCGCTAACCAAGATTTCTCCTTTCAGCGGATGTCCGCCGTTGATTACAAACTTCTCCACGTTCTTCTCTCCTCTAACATGTGCTATATTTTTATTGCACACCTGATTCCAATCCATATTCCGCTGGATACCAGCGAACCTGACTGCCATCATAATATTCTACACTCACACTTTCCATATACACAGCTTTTTTTGGTTTATCACTTGCATTTGTTTCAAGTTTTGAAATTTCATAGACAATATCTAAGCCATCTATAACCTGTCCAAATACAGTATAATTACCATCTAACCAAGGTGTACCACCATATTGTGTATATAATTTTTTCGCTTCTTTCGTAAAATATAACGCATTATTTTCTGTCCAGTCGTCTAACATAGCATCTGTAACAGACATACCAGTGACAATATAAAACTGACTGCCATCTGTAGAAATATCACCACTATTGGCATAAGCCACTGCACCTGGCACATGAATTAACTGTTCAGAAACACCACCGTTAAAATAACCACCCCAACAACTTTCGCCACCAGTCGTATCGCCATTTGGGTCACCGCCTTGAATCATGAAATTTTCAATCACCCGATGAAAAATTAATTCATCATAATAACCCTGTTTGGCAAGTGTGGTAAAATTTTCACACGCTTCTGGAAGCAAATCTGAAAATAGCTTAATTTTAATATCGCCATAATCTTTCACATGAATGCAGACAATTTCTTCACCCTCCTGGGGGGCAGTATAATTCAGAACAGGTAATTCTTGAATTTCAATATATTTTCTGCCACAGCCCACACATGCGATACAGAATAAAACAAGACTAATACCTGTTGCTAGAATCCTGTGTTTCATAATTCATAATTCTTCTTTCTAAACTAATATACAGTAAGATGATTTTATAATTATTATTATACAACATTCTAAGAGATTTGTAAAGTAAAATTCATGATTTTATCAAGTATTTAGAAATTTTAATAATAATATTCTTCATGTAAAAGAAATCCTTGTGAAAAAATGCTGTATTTCAGGAATTTATGGCAATTCATTTAAAATAGCATCTTGTTGTGTATATTCAGAAATTTGAATAGAAATAATTAAAATATCTTCTTTTGGAGCTGTATAACCAAGTGTATTTGTTTCTGATAATTCAGCAGAACAAATTTGTTGAATAATATCCAAACCAGAATAAGCCTGCCCGAAAACAGTCATTTGCTGTGAAAAATTTGGCACACCGCCTCTGGTAATAAATGCATTTGCAAGTTCCTCATTGCCAGACGCTTCCTGAAATTGTTCTAAAAATTCTTCATCTGAAAAATCAATTGAATTTAATATCATAAACCGACTGCCAGTATATTTTTGTTCTGTTTTAAATAAACGCTTTGTAAAACTAGTATCTGTTGCTGTGGTAAGGGAACATAATGCACCACGAAACGGCCATAAATTCTGGTGTAATTCTAATGGCAACCGCTCTTGAGATTCAGGCGTGTTATCAGGCAAATTTCCTTGCTTATCAATACTGCCTCCTGCAAAATAGACATCATTTTTTGCTTCAAAAATATATGTGTTATCATACCAGCTATTTTCAGCGAGTGTAATAAATTGCTTCACTGTTTCAGGTGCATGTTCTGGATATAACACAGCACGAATTTCGCCAAGCGAAGTTGTAATAATTGCCGTAGGAGAACCTTCTGGAATTTCTTCTGTCTGAACAAATTCCAGACTATCAATATTAATATAACGATAACCCTGATTAGAAATCATAGTAATTAAATAAAAAATAATAAAACTGATAATTGACATCGCAATTAAAAAAATTCCTAATCTTGAAAGGGTTTTACTTTTAGAATTCTGTATTCTCATAATTTATTAATTTCAATGCCCTGACGGGTTTCTTTTACAGCATAACCAAGATTTTTAATTTCATCACGCAATCTGTCAGCCTCAGCAAAATTTTTTGCTTTTCTGGCTTCTGTACGCAATGCAACTAAATCTAAAATTTCCTGTGGAATGGCTTCTTCTTTGCGTTCATAAAGCAAACCCAGAACAGAAATTAATTCTTCAAATCTATCTGAACCAGCTTGAAGCTGTTCTTTGGAAGTATGGGGATTTGCAGACATAATATTCAATTCTCTGACAAGTTCAAAAACAGCCGTCAATGCATCTGCTGTATTGAAATCATCTTCTAATGCCTGAATAAAATCTGATTTATAATGGTCGAAAATATCCTGTGCAAGATTCTCACCAGAATTTGCATGTGCAATTGCATTTTTCAGTGTTTCACGGCATTGATATAATCTATCCAGAGACGCTTTGCAAGCATCTAATAAATCAGTGCTATAATTCATAGGCATTCTGTACTGTGCCTGAATCATTAAATATCTGATTACTTCATAGCCATATTGTTTTGCGACATCACGAGTCAGGAAAAAATTTCCTGCCGATTTTGACATTTTTTTATGATTAATATTAATATGCCCGTTATGCATCCAGTAATTAGAAAATTTTACACCGTTTCCAGCTTCAGACTGTGCAATTTCATTTTCATGATGCGGAAAAATCAAATCATGTCCGCCACAGTGCAAATCAATTGTATCACCTAAACAATCTTTTGCCATGCAGGAGCATTCAATATGCCAGCCAGGGCGACCTGTTCCCCAAGGAGAATCCCAATGCTGTTCTGTATCAGGACAACCTTTCCAAAGTGCAAAATCCAATGCATCTTCTTTCAAGTCATTGATTTCAACTCTGGCACCCGCATTTAAGTCATCTAATGACTGACCCGACAATTTTCCATATTCGGAAAATTTTCTGGTTCTATAATAAACATCATGTTGTACTTGATAGGCATAGCCCTTGTCAATTAAATTCTGAATAAATGCAATAATTTTCGGAACATATTCTGAAACTTTCGGGTGAATCGTTGCAAGCAGGACATTTAAGCCTTTTGCATCAATGCAATATTCCTGAATATATTTTTCTGCACAAGCCTCAGGTGTCATATTTTCAAGATTAGCCTGTTTAATAATTTTGTCATTGACATCAGTGTAATTCTGGACAAAACGAACATCATAACCCTGATATATCAGAAATCTTCGGAATACATCAAACACACAAATTGGGCGTGCATTCCCAATATGAATATAATTATAAACTGTTGGACCACACACATACATGCTGACTTGATTTGGCACAAGTGTTTGAAATTCTTCTTTTTGATTCGTAAGTGTATTAAAAACCTGAATCATAATATACAACCTCCCACAAAAAAATATCTCCTCTGCATATATAATATATGATATAGAGAAGATGCATTATTTTAATTATATACAAAAGTGAAAAAAATGTCAAGAGAAAAATTATAATCAAGCGATAATTTAGAAATATTTCAGACAGGAAAATATAATTTCATACAAGTGCCTTTATTTTCTTGACTTTCAAGAATAATTTTTGCATGATGTAATGCCATGCCATGCTTGACAATAGACAGCCCTAAACCAGTACCACCAACTTCTTTGGAATGACTTTTATTAACACGGTAAAATCTTTCAAAAACACGTTCCTGGTCTTTTTCAGGAATCCCAATGCCATTATCAGAAATTTCTATCACGGCATGTGTATCTTGTTTTTTCACAAGAATTTTGACATAACCGCCAGAAAAATTATATTTAATTGCATTATCACAGATATTATAAATAATTTCATCAAGCATAATAGGAATGCCAATGATAAAAATAGTTTCACCCTCACAAGAAATAGCAATTTGTTTTTTTTCAGCGTGCAAAGCAAGCCGTTCCTGAATATTCTGGCATAATTCTAATAAATTTACAGATTCACGTTCATAAATATTAATATTTCCGTCTTCCAGTTTAGATAATTTTAAAATATCATTGACAAGAGAAATCATTCTTTGCGTTTCTTTGTAAATATTATCAGCAAAATGCGAAATATCTTTTTCCTGTACATAGCCATCACGAATAATTTCAGCAAATCCAGAAATAGAAGTCAAAGGCGTTTTTAATTCATGAGAAACATTTGCTGTAAACTCTCTTCTGATAGCATCTTGTTTTTTATGTTCATTCTGGAGCTGTTCCATTTGATGATAAATCTGCTGATTCTGGACAATTAATTTTCTGACAAAAGGCTTCATTTCGTCATAAATATTTCTATCATCAGGATTTTCAGGGTCTAATTTATTAATTGGCAACATAATTTTTTTCGTACTGGAAAAAGCAAGCAAGATAGATAAAATCATCATGCTAAATATAATTGCCAACATGGGACTTAGCATTTGAATGAATAATACCCAGATACTATCCTGATTCATAGAAACACGGATAATATAATTATCTTCAAGACATAAGGCATAATTCGCTGTTTTTTTCAGCAAAGACTCTGAATAGCGTTCTGAACTGCCAGAACCATATTGCAAAGCCTCTTGAAATTCTATTCTATTGCTATGATTTTCAAGTTGTTCTAACGGAAACATGCTGTCAAATAATACCGTTCCATCTAATGCAATAATAGTCGTTCTGGTATTGCTGGTATTTTGCATATTTTTCAGAAAATCCCAGCTGTTCTGTTCAATCATAGAAGAAATATACAAAGCTTTATCTTGTAATTCAGCAAGATTTCTTTTTGCAAGATAAGAATTTAGCATATATAAAACCAGTCCGAAACTCATTAAAAAAACAATCATGCAAGCAATAAAAATCCGCTTTGTTAATTCAGTTCTCATCAGGAAATTCTCCAGAATTTTCCTGAATTTTATAGCCAATGCCTCTGATAGTTTTAATATAACACCCTGCTTTGCCTAATTTTTGACGCAATGTTCTGATATGCACATCAACTGTCCGATTTTCGCCGTCAAAATGATAGCCCCAGACAGTATTTAAAAATTGTTCTCTGGTCAGGACAATATCTTTATTTTTTAATAAAAAACAAAGCATTTCAAATTCTTTCAGTGTTAAATTAATATTTTTCTGATTGACTTGTACAATATGCTTTTCAGGATTGACATATAATATGCCTAAATAATAATCTTGTTTTGATTCAGGATTTTGTGTTCTTCTGAGTAATGCACGGACTCTGGCAATTAATTCCATCATGCCGAAAGGCTTTGGCAAATAATCATCAGCTCCAGCATCTAAGCCGATAACTTTTTCATATTCATTGCCTTTTGCAGTCAGCATCATCACGGGAATTTTTTTTGTATGAAAATTTAATCTTAATTTTTTTAAAATAGACAAACCATCTTCTTCAGGAAGCATAATATCTAATAAAATTAAATCTGGAATTTGTTTTTCAAGAGCTGACCAGAACAAAGACGGCTTTTCAAAGCTTTTAATTTGCATATTGGCACTATTCAGCGTATAAGTAATTAACTCACGAATGCTGTTATCATCTTCGACAAAATAAATCATAAATAATTCTCCTTGACAAAAGATAATAACACTTGTTTTTGATTCAGGCAACTTTCAGAAATAACCGCATCTAAAACAGAATTTAAAATATATTTGATTTGCTTGCCTTGAAAACCAAGTTTTAATAAATCATTGCCATTAATTGCCAAATCTTTGATAGAACAGCAAAGATTTTGATTTTTGCAGATTTCAGCCAATTCAGCAAGTTTTTTTATTTTTCTATCAGATTCTGCTTGATTTATTAATTTAGAAATTCTATCTGCTTCAAGAACCTGTAAAAACAAAGCAAATTCTTCATAGCCGATATTGCCTATTAATTTCCTGACTTCTGGCATAGTATCAGGTATTGTTCTATGCAATGTAATTAATCTGCAAACTTGTTTTCTTAAATAATTATCAGATTTCAAACGCAGTAAAACAGCATTTGCCAGCACTGCACTTTTTTCTGCATGTGTTTTAAAATGCCCGCCTTTAGAATCAACTTGATAACAAGCAGGTTTTGCAATATCATGAAACAGCATAGTCATTCTGACAGTTAAATTTTTCGGTGCATTTCCGACAGCTCTTGCAATATGCTCCCAGACTGTAAAATCATGATGTTTACTATGCTGTGAAAACGCAATACAGGGATAAATTTCAGGAATCCAGACAGCTAAAATTTCTGGATAAGTGAGTAAAATTTCTGTGATATTATCCCCCATAAGCATATTACAAAGTTCTGAAAAAATACGTTCTGCAGAAATATATTTTAATCTGAACGCACCAGCAAGCATTGCCGAATGTGTGACAATTTCAGGCTTTAAATTTAATTTTGCTGAAAATCGCATGCCACGCAAAATTCTAAGTGCATCTTCACGGAATCTGGCAGAAGGCACACCCACACAACGCAAAATATGATGTTCTAAATCTTTTTTGCCATGATATTTATCAAGTAAACCTGTTGCAGGACTCCAAGCCATAGCATTACAAGTAAAATCACGTCTTGCCAAGTCTTCCGAAATATCATCAGCAAAATAGACTTGATTAGGATGTCTATAATCCGTATAATCTGATTCTGTTCGATAAGTTGTGATTTCTGCAAAGCCGTTATGATAATACACACCAACTGTGCCAAACGCTCTGCCATAAGCAGAACAATTTTCAGGGCTAAAAATTTCAATAATTTGTTCTGGTCTAGCATTTGTAGCAATATCATAATCATGAGGTTTCATGCCAAGAACAACATCTCTGACACAACCACCAACAAGATAAGCCTGAAATCCCTGTTTAGAAAGCTTTTGCAACATCGCATGAATAAAATCTGGAAACATAAAAATTCCCCTCCTCAAGCTGATACTGGCACTAAATCAATGCAAACAATTTCTGACGGATTATTCACACGAAACTTGCCAATACCAGCAGAAACATTCATATAGCAAGTTTTAATATTTTTCGATTGATAAACGCCTTTTGCATATTTTGGGAAAAAACGGCGTTCAGGCGAAAGAATTCCACCAATTACAGGCATTCTGATAATACCGCCATGTACATGACCAGATAAAACAACATCAGCTCCCCACTGTGCATAAGTTTCAAATCCCATCGGAGAATGTGCCAATAATACACAGGGGTGAGAAATGCAGGCACCAATGCAGGATAATAATAATTTTTCCGTGACAGGCATCAAATTAGAATAATGCCCGTCTTGATTTTTATAAATTTCCCGAGGCAAAGTCAAACCAGTAACAATCATATCCTGTATTAAAACAGAGCTGTTATTTAATACCAGAATACCAGATTTTCTGCAATTTTTTAAAAATTCAGAAAGTATATCTTTTGGCAAATCTGATTCATGATTTCCAAGAGAATATACCACAGGTGCAATGCGTCTGAGTTTATTTAATAATTCTAATGCATCAGAAATACTTGTTTCACCAAGTATTCTGGAAATTAAATCACCTGTAACAGCAATTAAATTTAAACCCGTGCAAAAATCTGTATTTCTAAGAATTTCAGCAATTATTTTCTGATTTTTTTCATAAGAAGTATTCACACTGAAATGCACATCAGAAATATGCAAAATTCTAATTTTTTTTTTAATCCAGCTATGGGAAAACATTCTTTACGGCTTATCATTCCTGTTCTTGCTCTTGTTCTTCAATTTCCTGTATTTCTAATTTCTGAATTTCTTCGGAGCTGTCGTGTTCTGCTCTGGTAAAAGCAACAACCTGATTATCTTCAGAAACTTTCATCACACGAACGCCTTTAGAAACTCTGCCCATAATTCTAATATCACTTGCCAGAATACGAATAATAATGCCCTCTGTAGAAATTAAAATAATATCATCTTGTTCATCAACGACTTTAATACCACAAACAGAGCCTCTCATCTCATCAACAGGATAGTTTTTAATACCATAGCCACCTCTGGCTTGAATTCTATAATTTTCAAGAGCAGTACGTTTGCCGTAACCCTTAGTCGAAACCGTCAGAACACTAGCACCATCACGGATTCTAGCCATAGAAACGACTTCATCACCATCATGAAGCTTAATTGCTCTTACACCATGTGCAGAACGTGCTGACGGGCGAATTGCATTTTCTTCTAGTCTGAGAGCCATGCCGTTTTTAGTTGCAATCATCAACTGATTAGAACCATCTGTCATACGAACACTGACAATTTCGTCACCATCGTATAAACCAATTGCAATTAAACCTTTTTTGCGAATATTTTTATAAGCCGTTAATGGCGTACGTTTAATTTGTCCAAATTTTGTGACCATTGTAACAAAATCATCTGTGTCAAACGTTCTTGTTTTAAGCATAGCCGTAATTTTTTCACCCTCTTGCAATTGCAATAAATTTGCAAAATGGAAACCACGGGACGCTTTAGAACCGTCTGGAATTTCATAACATTTTAATTTATGCATATAGCCTTTATTTGTAATAAATAAAATATTATCATGTGTAGAGCAAATAAACATTTCAGAAACAAAATCTTCTTCACGTTGTTTCATGCCCTGCACACCACGACCGCCACGCTTTTGAGTTTTATACGCATCAAGAGCAATTCGTTTGATATAGCCATTATTTGTATAAGTGACAACACAGTCTTCCACTTCAATTAATTCTTCAATATCGACTTCGCCACTAATCGCTGTAATTTCTGTACGGCGTTCATCACTGAATTTTTTTCTGATTTCTTCCATTTCACTGGAAATAATTTCATAAATTTTCTGTTTATCCTGAAGCGTATCTTCAAAATCAGAAATTTTTTCACAAAGTCCAAATAATTCATCAGTAATTTTTTTACGTTCTAAGCCAGTCAACGCACCTAAACGCATTTGTACAATTGCTTCTGCCTGTTCGTCAGAAAGTCCAACAGCAGATGGTAAATGCAGACTAGATAAATCATATTGTTCTTTATCCAGTAAAGCTATCATATCAANGTCTTGAAANCGNTTGATTAATGTTTCTTTTCCCTCAGGAATGCTNCTNGAATTACGCAAAATTGAAATCACTTCATCAATATAATCAGAAGCCAATACAAAGCCTTGTAACAAATGTGCCCTTTTGAGAGCCTTTTTTAAATCAAACTTGACACGTCTTGTAATGACATCAACTTGAAATTCCAGATAATGCTCTAAAATTTGTTTTAAACTCAAAACTTTTGGCACACCGTTTGCAAGCACAAGCATATTGACACCGCAAGTATCTTGTAATTGTGTATAAGAAAATAATTTATTTAATACAACATTTGCAATCGCATTTTTTCTAAGCCCGATTACAATACGCATGCCTTCTCTGCCAGATTCATCACGNACAAATTTNGCACCGTCAATGCGTTTTTCTTTGATTAATTCAGCGATATGTTCCACAAGTCTNGCTTTATTAACCATATAAGGCAATTCATGCACAATAATCTGCTGTCTGCCTTTCTGTTCTTCAATAGAAGTTTTTGCACGGACAATTAATTTTCCCTTACCAGTGCTGTANGCTGANCGAATACCAGCCTTGCCCNTNATNATACCGNCAGTTGGGAAATCAGNNCCTTTNATNCATGTCNTTAAATCATCAAGTGTACAATCAGGATTNTGAATTAATAAATTNAANCCNTCAATNACTTCACCTAAATTATGCGTNGGAATATTNGTNGCCATACCNACAGCAATCCCAACAGAGCCATTNACTAAAACATTCGGGAATCTGGACGGCAAAACAACAGGNTCTTTCAAGCGGTCATCGTAGTTCATGCCAAAATCAACTGTATTTTTATTAATATCAGCGACCATGTCAAGAGATAATTTTGACATNTTGGCTTCTGTATAACGATAGGCGGCAGGTGGGTCTCCATCAACAGAGCCGAAATTGCCATGCCCGTCAATTAANGGNTATCTTAANGAAAAATCCTGTGCTAATCTGACAAGTGCATCATAAACNGAAGCATCACCATGCGGATGATAACGCCCTAATACAGACCCTACTGTATCTGCACATTTTCGATATGGCTGGTCAGGTGTCAACCCATTTTCATGAAGTGTATAAATAATACGTCTATGAACAGGCTTTAATCCATCACGNACGTCAGGTAANGCACGTGAAATAATAACAGACATTGCATAGGCAAGAAACGAATCATGCATTTCATCAGCAACATCAACGGGAATTACTTTTTCCTGTAATTCCTGTAATTCTTGATTTTCATTTGTTTCAATATTCATAAAATTACCTCTTGCGGATAAAAATCTAAAAATTTANCTGAAATTTTTATCCAATCTTTGTGAAAAATGNACTCTCATAATTTCCAGTTCTTCTTCTGAAAANCTGGATTTCGGCACGACATAAAACATNGTTTTTGTTTGATAAATCATAAAAAANTCTTGATATTCATGAACATGCAGACCCTTGTTATAATAAATTCTTGTGCCTGAAAAATTTTCTTTTTCTTCTGGAATATCATCAAATAAAGCATCTGCATTATCTAAATTATTATCTTCTGGTGCTAATATCGTACCGATTTCAAGATATTCTGGATAAATACTAAGCTGATACTGGTCGTTTTCAATTTCACGCACAGCAAGCATTAAATTTCTTCTGATTTTTCTGGGATTATACCACTGAAAACCAGACAGCAACAAACAGCATAANATNACTATGCAATAAACAGGCTTATCCGAATCAGAACCAGTGACGAAAAAATAAATATAAATACAGCATACAATCAACAAGATANCAATTATCATATAATTTCTGGGATAAACAAATTTTTTCTGAAATTCTATAAANGCCGTTTTAAATAATTCATACGGAATTTGATATTGTTTTTGTAATAAAATTTCTGAATTTTCTTGTTGATTTTGATTCATCATAGCATAGCACCTTTCAAATTTTTAAATTCTGAAATTNTCAAATCTTCTTTCAACATATGTCGAATAAAAAGTTGAAAACTTAAATATATATTTAAATATCAAGATTATGCACAGTTTTAGCGTATTTTTCGATATAATCTTTTCTAGGCAAAACTTTATCACCCATTAGAATCGTAATAATTTCATCTGCTTTTACAGCATCTTCCAGACTGACACGCAAAATTGTTCTGGTTGCTGGATTCATTGTTGTTTCCCAGAGTTGTTCGCTATCCATTTCACCAAGACCCTTGTAACGCTGAACCGCAACTTTAGAAGAATTTCCATTAGAATCCGCAAGCATCGCAATATAACTATCACGTTCCGCATCACTGAATGCATAATAAATTTTTTTACCTCTTGCCACACGATACAAAGGCGGTTGTGCAATATAAACATTGCCATTTTCAATTAATGGTCGCATATACCTGAAGAAAAAAGTCAATAACAGTGTTCTGATATGACAGCCGTCAACATCGGCATCAGCCATAATAATTACTTTATCATAACGCAATTTTTCAATATTAAAATCTTCGCCGATTCCAGTACCTAAAGCTGTTACAACAGGCATTAATTTATCATTACCATAAACTCTATCAATTCTAGCTTTTTCAACGTTCAGCATTTTTCCCCAGAGAGGCAAAATTGCCTGATAGCGTCTGTCACGACCGCCTTTGGCAGAACCACCAGCGGAATCACCCTCAACGATATAAATTTCTGTATTTGCAACGCCGTGTTCTGAACAATCCGCAAGTTTCCCTGGTAAAGATGCACTTTCCATAGCTGTTTTACGCCGAGCTGTTTCTCTGGCAGCTTTTGCAGCTTCTCTTGCACGTCTGGCAGCAAGGCATTTTTCTAAAATTTCTTTTGCAATGGCAGGATTCATTTCAAAATAATTCATTAATTTTTCCTGCACAAGTTTTTCTATAAACGGCTTAACTTCTGGGCTATTTAATCTGCCCTTAGTTTGTCCTTCAAATTCTCTGTCTGTTAATTTGACAGATACAATTGCAGTTAATCCCTCACGGGTATCATCACCAGAAAGTTTTTCATTTTCTTTCAGGAAATTAAATTGCTTGCCATAATCATTCAAGACTTTTGCCACAGCATTTTTAAAGCCAATTTCATGTGTACCGCCGTCTTTGGTGTGAATGTTATTTGCAAATGACAAAATTAAATTATTATAGCTGTCGTTATATTGCAAAGCGATTTCCGCAATAGAATCTCCCTGTGTTCCAGAAATATAAATTACATTGCCAACTGTTTCATAACCTTTTGTTTTGTGAATATGTTCGACAAATTGCCGAATACCGCCCTCATAGCACAAATTTTCGCTTTGTACTTCATCAGGATTTCTGGTGTCTAAAACTTTAATTTTCAGACCTGCATTTAAAAAAGCATGTTCTCTCATGCGTTTCAATAATATTTCAAAATCATATTCTGTTGTTTCAAAAATTTCAGAATCAGCCTTGAACATAACAGTTGTGCCTGTTTTATCTGTTTCGCCAACAATTTTAAGTTTTTCATCATATTTTCCACGTTCAAAACGCTGAAAATGAATATTTTTCCCATCATAAACTGTTAATTCCAACCATTCAGATAAGGCATTTACAACAGATGCACCCACACCATGCAGACCGCCAGAAACTTTATAGCCACCGCCACCGAATTTACCGCCAGCATGTAAGACTGTATACACAATTGTTGCAGCTGAAATGCCTTCCGTTGGATGCAGACCAGTTGGAATTCCTCTGCCATTATCTGAAATTCTAATCACATTATCTGGCAAAATTTCGACTATAATTTCTGTACAGAACCCTGCAAGAGCTTCATCAATTGCATTATCAACAATTTCATATACTAAGTGATGCAAGCCATCTGTACTGGTAGAACCAATATACATTGCAGGGACTTGACGAACAGGTTCTAATCCCTCCAGCACTTGAATTTGTTCTGCACCATACTGTACATCCGTAGATTCTGTTTTTTCAAGTTCTTGATTACTCATGCTTCAACTCCGTTTCTGCTGAAAAACAGCTTATTTCACTACAGACTTTTTAAAACTTTCAACAAGTTTTCAACAAGATTTTAGATTTTCAATACAAGATAAAAAAGCCTGTAATTCAAGATTTTTTAATATCTCAAAAAAATTTTTTAAAAAGTTTTCAACATAGTTTTCAACATTCAAGTTGAAAACTTGAAAATAGATTAATATAAATTTATTATTTTGCTAGATTTATTTTTTATTCCAGAATCGTCTTAGAGCCATCTAGCAAGCCCCACACGGCACGAATCGCTTTTTCACAGAAAATTATGCCCTAATTTTTACACCCTGCTTAAAACGCATTCTGAGCGATTTTAGAGTCACATGCAAAATAATATTTTTCTAAAAGCTTTTTTAAAATCGTTTTAGAGCCGTCTAGCAAGCCCCACACGGCACGAATTGCTTTTCAACGAAAAACTATGCCCTAATTTTTACACCCTGCTTAAAACGCATTCTGAGCGATTTTAGAGCCATGTAGAATATTTTAATTTTATCATAATTCAGTTGAATCCTCTGAATTAAAAAAATATTTTAATATAATATTATAACATAGAATTATAATTCTGTCAAGTGTCCTTGATGCATTTGAAAATATTTTCCAGTTTTTTCAAGTTTCAATGAAGATGCATGACAGAGTGTAATAAATACTTGCATATCAGAAACAGCGTTATAGATTAATTTTTGTCGGTTTTCGTCCAGTTCTCCCATTACATCATCTAGCAGAATGACTGGAGAACGCTGTAATTTTTGGCGGTATAAGTGAGCTTGTGCGAGTTTTAAAACCAAAGAAGCAGTTTTTTTCTGACCTTGTGAGCCAAATAAATGCACGGGTTTGTTGTTGATAGTAATAATTAATTCATCACGGTGAATGCCTTTCAGCGTATAACCAAGCCTATAATCATTTTCGAGATGTTCAGATAAAATTTTTTTATATTGGCTTTCCAGAACTGTTACAGAGCTGTTTAGCAAATCTGAGTTAGCATAAATCGCACTCCTATAGGAAATATGCAATTTTTCCTGTCCGCCTGTGATAAGTTCATACAAATGCTCACAAAGGGGAGCAAGATTTTTAATATATTCTGAACGCATACGAGTGATAAAAGCCCCAACTTGTGCAAGCTGTGAATCCCAAAGCAAAATATCTTGCTTTTTAATTTTTTTCTTGATTGCTTGTTGAATCCCTGCATTTCGTTGTCCAAGAAGGTGAGAAGCTTTGCTGACATAACGCATGTTATCAGGTCGTAATTGACAAGCGCCTAAGTCCATAAAATTACGTCTTTTTTCTGGTGAACCGTCTACAAGTTCCATATCTGCTGGCGAAAATGCAACACAGTGAAAAACTTCAAATAAATTTGCAGGCTTATTTGTAGTAACACCATTGATGGAAATTTGTTTTATTTTTTGCTGATTGCGTTCTAAGCTATATTTAATTTGCTGTTCCCGCCTGCCATCATGAAACTTCATACCGCATTGGAAAAAATCAGCAGAAAAGCCTAAATAATGTCGTTCTTGCACACCGTGAAAATTTTTACAACCTGTCATAAGCCAGATTGCATCTAACAGATTTGTTTTACCCTGTGCATTATTTCCAGTAATTAAATTTAAATTTTTATCTGGCTGAAAATGAATTTGTTGCAGATTTCGGAAACCGTTGGCAGAAAATTCTGTAATATGCATGTCAAGCAATTTCTGATGTTTCTGATTCTATGCGAATTGTATATTTATCAACAGAAACAACGTCACCAGAGCGAATTTTTTTGCCTCTCATGGTGCAAACTTCTCCATTGACCTTCACTTGACCCTGTTGCACAAGTTCTTTTGCAAAACCTCCTGTGTCACAAAGTCCTGCGAATTTCAGCAAAGAATCTAGCTTAATAAATTCTGTCCTGATACGAACAGTCTCTTGTTCTGTTTTGTTTTTCATAAATTTCCTCCATGATTTTAAATTTAATAAACAATTCAACAAGTGTGAAAAACTCTGTTGAAAACTAAAATTTTTAATTTCTCAATTGTGTTGGCATAATTAAATAAATAAAGCTTTCATCATCAATTGGTGTGATTTTAATCACTTTGTTGCTACCGCTCATTTGGAAGCGAATTCTATCACATTGACAAGCTTTCAATGCATCCAGTAAAAATTTATTTCCTAAGCCGATTGTCATATTTTCGCCAAAGTTTTCTGCTGGAATGCGGTCACGAATACTGCCAATAGGTGTTTCACAGGAAATTTCAACAAAATTTTCTGTAAAAACACAACGCATAGGTGCTTTATTTTTTTCATTGATTAACAGAGAACAACGTTCTGCACAAGCAATAATATCACGTTTATTGAGAATTACTGTTGTTTTGCTGTCACTGGGAATACTTGTGCGGAAATTATGGAATTTACCTTCCAGTAATCTTGCGAATAATTCAAATCCATTTACGCAGAAAACAATATGTCTGCCATTGGTAAAAAATTCACAAGTTGCATCAGCGTTATTTTTTTCTTTCAGTGCTAATATGCCAATTAATTCTTCTAGAGCCTTTTTAGGCACAACAAAATGAAAATCCTGCATTTCTTTGAAAGGCTCCTGTCGGAGTGCAAGTCTGTATCTGTCCATAGCAACAATGAAAAATATGCCATCTCTTGCTTCAAACAATTCACCTGTTAGAATAGGCTGGTCTTCTTTTTCAGATGCAGCGAAACGTGATTCTTGAATCATTGTTCTTAGCATTTCCTGTGGAACAGATATTTTTGCTGTGCTTTCTACAACAGGAAGTTCTGGGAAATCTTCTGCACTGACAGCAGAAATTCGATAATGCGTATTGCCACTAGAACTGGATAACATAGCATTTAATTCTTGGTCAATCTCAAAAGTAATTTCTTCTTCAGGCATTTTTCTTACCATGTCATAAAATAATTTAGCATTGAGAACAAACGTAAATTCTGTATTGCAAGTGGCAGGAATTGTTGTTCTGATTCCAATTTCAAGATTATATCCAGTTAGGGTAATCCGATTTTCTTGAGTGTGAATACAAATGCCTTCCAGAACAGGAAGTGTTGATTTGGAAGACACGGCTTTTAATACATGAGCAATTGCTTTACACATGGTTTCTTTGTTGCAAATGAATTGCATTGAAAATCAACTCCTTGATTTAAATTAATTTATTTAAATTCACTTAATCCTAAATTTTATTTTTGTATTCTATATTTTTTTGTTCTGAAATCGTCGTAGAGATATCTGAGAGGCTTGAGATTGCGTTTCAGAAAAAATTTTGTAAAACTATACCCCTATTTTTTAACACGCCTAAAAATGCCTTTAGAATTGAAATCAGAGAAAATTTTCGGGCGGGGCGGAAAAATTACTTTCTTTTTTTCTTTTGCTTCTGGTTTTCTGTTTCTTTCCGATGTAGCCCTTAAAAATTTGCATTCCTGACTTAGTACAGCAATCAAAGAAATTACTTCTCTCTAAACTCCAAAAAACTTATCTGCTGTATTTTTCGGGCGGGCGGAAAATTACTTTCTTTTTTTCTTTTGCTTCTGGTTTTCTGTTTCTTTCCGATGTAGCCCTTAAAATTTTGCATTCTTAACTTAGTGCAGTAATCAAAAAAATTACTTCTCTCTAAACTCCAAAAAACTTATCCGTTTTATCTTTCCTAACTCTAGTTCAGCAAGTATCTGATCGATTTTTATAATCTATAATTTTTTAGGTTTTTTTTTTTTTTTTTTTCAATTTTAGAGAAAAATTGCTCAGGTTGAATTTTGAATTTTTCTAAAAGTTACAAGTAAGGACTTTTTGAAGCTTGAAAATTGTGGCGTTTTTTTTTTTTTTTTTGATCTTTTTTATATAGTAGTAGTAGTAGGGGCTGTTGAAAGTGTTGAAAACTTTTTTTTGCTAGCAATATGGGCAAAAAAAGGCAAAAGTTTTCAACAATGCCATTGTTGAAAAATTGTTGAAAAGTTGAAAACTTCATTTTTGGCCGAGTTAGCCGTTGCTAAGTGTTGAAATGTTGAAAAATTGTTGAAAAAATGTGGAAACATTGTTGAAAATTTAGTAACCAAATTGTAAATTTTAAAAGTTTTCAACAATTTGTTGAAAACTCAATTGTTGAAAGTGTTGAAAACTTTTCTTAAAGATTTATTTTTCAAGATATAACTAAAAAATTAAGAAAAATTTTTTCAACTTGATTGTTGAAAACTATGTTGAAAGTCTGTGGAAAACTTTTTTCAAAAAAAATAATTACAATTTTTCAACAGAGCTTTCAACAGGCGTGTTGAAAAAATATTACAGTTTAGAAACAAAAAAATTGCTTTCACGTGTTACAGTATAAAATCGATTTTTTGGCTTTTTTTGGTGTTGAAAATTATATACAAATTGCACAAAAAATAAGCTTTATATCCATTTTTAAAGCCCATTAGAAGGCGTTGGATTTTTTTCCCGAATGTCTTTGATAATATCATCTACAAGTTCTTTTAGATTAGAATCTTTTCTGATAGCATCATTGACAGTGTTAATTGCGTATACAATTGTAGAGTGGTCACGTCCTCCAAATTCCATGCCAATCGCTGCAAGAGGCATACCTGTCACTTCACGAACAACATAAGCCGCTACTTTGCGGGCAGTAGAGATTTGAGAAGTACGTTTGCTGGAGCGGATATCATCTGCTGTAATGCCATAAACGTTAGCAACTTCGGCAATAATTTTCTCAACCGTAATTGGAATTGGCTGGTCATCTGTTAGAATATCACGAATTACACTTTGTGCCATAGAAATTGTAGGTGATGTATTTGCAAGCATTTTCAAAGCTTTTAGTTTTTTTACTGCCCCTTCTAATTGACGGATATTTGTTTTCAGACGAGTAGAAATAAATTCTACAACTTCATTTGGAATTTTTAAGTCCAGTAATTCGGCTTTTCGTCGAATAATTGCATAACGTGTTTCAAAATCCGGTACACTAATATCTGCAATTAAACCGCATTCAAAACGGCTTCTAATGCGTTCTTCTAGTGTTTTCAGCTCACGTGGTGGCTTATCAGATGTAATGACAATCTGTTTGCCTTCAGAATGAAGTTTATTAAACGTATGGAAAAATTCTTCCTGCATACGTTCTTTGCCAGAAAAAAACTGAATATCGTCAACAATCAGCACGTCTGCTTGACGATATTTGTCATGAAATACAGTTGTATCACGCTTGTCAATAGATTTAATCAGTTCATTTCCGAATGTTTCGCCAGTCACATAAATGGCTTTTCTGTCAGGATTTGCTTTCATAACCTCATGTTTAATTGCTGTTACAAGATGTGTTTTACCTAAACCCGAAGCACCGTAAATAAACAACGGATTGTAAGAAGCTGCCGTATCAGATGCAACGGCTTTGCAGGCTGCAAATGCAAATTCATTAGAACGCCCCACAATAAATGTGTCAAATGTATAATCATATTCGGCAAATTCATAACTTTTCTGCAATTCTTCGTGTTTTTCATTAATTTGCCCGGAGTTATGGCTATTTGACGTGGCAAGGGATTCTTTGCTTTGGGTATTTACAATCACATCAATTGCATCAATAGCAAAGCCTGTAACATCTTCTAATGCTGTTTTAAGATGTTTTTTGTAACTGTTTAGAATGATGCCCTGCTGAAATTCTGTATCTACTTGAAAAACGGCTTTTTTTCCGTCCAGAGACACAGGCACCATTGTGTTAATCCAAGTTTCCATTGCGACCTGTGAAATTAGCTCATGCTCTGCACAGTAACGCTTGACTTGTTCAAACACTTCATCAAAGGAATTCATGTCTGTAACCTCCATTTCATCAATTTTGTTTATTCTTATTCTAACATATTTTTATAAAAAAAGCAAGTAGTTTTTGCTTTTTTCTTGAAAAAAACAGCTTAAAAAATCCATAATATGGAAAAATTTTACATGCTATACAAAATAAACAGTTTTTTTTTTAAAACAAGCGAAAAATATAGTTTTTGCACAAAAACTGACTTATAGTATCTAAAACTATCGAAAAATAAGCAGGTAAAATTTGGTATTTATATAAATTTTATATATTATTCTAACAATTGTTTAAAATATTATGCATAAAAACATTATAATTCCAAAAAAAAAGCTAAAAATAAGAAAATTCTATTAAAAATGCACAAAGAAATATTAAAAATAAAGCAATAAAATCTAAATTTTGCTATAAAAATTTAGAAAAATTTGTATAAAATATATAAATAAATAAAATTATATGTCTATAAAATTAGCATAATCACAGTTGTTGAAAAACTACTAAAATATTACTAGTTTTTATTATAAAATATTAAAAAAAATATAATTATTATACAAAAATTCATAGTTTATTCAAAAATTATATCAAAAAATAGATATTTTATTAAAAACTATAGTTAATATTCCATTACAAAAGTTACATTTTTGTATAATATGCTGTATTTTCTTGTTACTTTTGCCAAAAAATATCCTATTTGCACAAATGTTCATAATTTATTCATAGAGTACGACAAAAATAAGACTATTTGTCATAAAAAAGATTAATATTTAATTACAAAAATTACAGTTTTGTATAATATGTATAATTTTTTTGTTACTTTTACCAAAAAATATCGTTTTTGCACAAAAATTCATAATTTATTCATAGACTACGACAAAAATAAGACTATTTGTCATAAAACTGATTAATATTTAGTTACAAAAGTTACAAAATTGTGCAATATGCTGTATTTTCTTGTTACTTTTGCCAAAAAATATCGTTTTTGCACAAAAAAATTACTAAAAATTAGCAAAAAAATTTTTTATTACCAAAAAATAGTAAAAAAACTATTTAATATTACTAGTATTTTATTTATTTTGTTTATAAAATTCTAGCAAATTATACTGTTACTAATTTGTAATCGACAAATTGCACAAATTTTTAAAAAAAATAGGCGATAAATATACAACTTGCCGAACGTGTCAAAAGACTATTTTTTTCTGGTTTCTGAAATTGTTGAAAATAAAATAATAAAGAATTAAGATATATCGCCATAAATTTGAATTTAAAAAATAAAATTTGTGCAATTTGACATGTTGAAAACTAAAATTTTAAAAATTAAAAATAATTGGTAAAAATTATAAAAATTAGCAAAAAAATTATCAAAAAATGGAAATTTTAAAATTGAAAATAATATAAAAAAATAAGATATTAACTATAAAATTAGATATTAAAAAATACTAAAAAATTTATTATAAAATACTTTTTTTACTAGAAAATAAGAGAATTTACTTGAAAAAATATAAAAAATTTTCCCTGAGAATACTCAAAAAGCGATTTAAATTGGTTAGATTGAAAAAAATAAGTTTATCAGAAAAATAAAAGAAATTTCTTTTATTGAAGATAATAAGTCAGTTAAGAAAATTGCAAAAATTTCTCCCAGAAGATAATAAATCAGTTGAAAAATAATAAAATATGTCTGATTTTGTTGAGAAAGCAGGGCTGAAAAAAATTTGAAAAAACCCCTTGACAGAATACGATAAATCGGCTATAATAAGATAGTATGAAAATACATTGCAAGCATTAGATGCAAAAATTCGTTATGTTGTACTGATGATATAAATCACTTTCAGAACACATGGCAATGCAGAGAGGAGGCGTTTTACATGAAAAGAACTTATCAGCCTAAGAAGTTGCACAGAAAAAAAGAGCATGGCTTCATGAAAAGAATGTCCGACAGAAACGGCAGAAAGGTTTTAGCTCGTAGGAGAGCAAAGGGCAGAAAAAGACTTTCCCATTGACGAGTCAGACCACAAATCATGATTTGTGGTCTTTTTGTTTTACTCGCAGACGGAGGTAGCAGTTACATGTTATATACAGAAATATTAAAGCAAAATAAAGATTTTCAGATTTGCTATCATAAAGGAAAATGTGTTGTTTCACAGAATGTAATTATATATGCAAAACAAAATCGTTTGCCCTGTAATCGTCTTGGTATTACAACTGGTAAAAAAATTGGAAATGCCGTTTGCCGTAGCAGAGCAAGAAGAATTATCCGACAGGCATGGCGGGAACAGGAAATTTATGCACCTGTCGGAATGGATATTGTAATAGTTGCAAGAACACATATTACAGAAATTAATTCTTGTGTATTAAGTCGTTGGCTGTTTAAATATGGCATTCCTGCTTTGCATCAGATTTATGCGGGAACATATCAGCAATTCCCTAGAAAATCTGCAAAGTCTTAATTAAAATTAATCATAAAGGACAAGCTGTTATGAAATATATCCTGTTGCTGATGATAAAATTTTATAGTAAATGCATCTCTCCATTGTTTCCCCCATGTTGTCGGTATTATCCGACTTGTTCAAAATATGCAGTTACTGCAATTGAACGTTTTGGCATGGGAAAAGGACTTGCATTAGCAATATTTAGAATATTACGCTGTCACCCATGGGCAAAGGGCGGAATTGATGAAGTTCCGATATCCTGCACATGGAAACAAGTCATATATCCAGCATCATCACGACAGAAACATAAATAATTTTTAAATTTGGAACAGAAAGAATTGAGGTGCTGAACTTTTGAATTTTATAACAAATCTGATTGCTTCGCTATTAGGTCCTCTTATGAAGTGGATTTATCATTTAGTAAGTAACTATGGCATTGCAATTATCCTGTTTACGTTTGTAACGAAAATGATATTATTTCCAATTTCTTACAAACAGCAGAAAAGCTCTGCAAGAATGCAGTTATTAAATCCGAAATTGAAAAAATTGCAGGAACGCTATAAAAACGAACCTGAAAAACTCCAGATGGAACAAATGCAATTATATCAGGACGAAAATATTAATCCCTATTCTTCCTGTTTAACATCGTTTATCCCATTGCTTTTATTATGGGGTGTGCTTGCTGTTGTTTATAAACCTATGACTTATATTTTAAATTATGATAATCATGTCATAGAAGAAGCAAAAGCAATTGTGATTTCTATTGATGAAGACCCAAGCAATGCGGAACAAGTATTGCAAAAAAATAGTATGCGTCAGGAATTAGTTATCATGGAAAAAATGCTTCAGAATCCAGACGCATTTCTAGCAGTTATAGAAAACGGTGAAATTAGTTTTATAGAAAATGATACAGAACAAAAACAGGCAATCACATATATTGATGCTAATTTTGTCCCCGAAGTCACAGAATTTGCAAGAACATTTACATTAGGAAAAGCAAATTTAAGCGAAACACCCAGCACAAAAATTTCTGAAAATTCTAATTTCTTTCTGTTCCTGATACCGATTTTATCTGGATTAATGCAATTATTATTCACAATTTATACGCAAAAAATGCAGAAAAAACGTAATCCTGATATGCCAAGTATGGGTGGTATGAACGCAATGCTTTATATCATGCCGTTATTTTCTGTTTGGCTGGCATTTACTGTACCAGCGGGTGTAGGTTTTTATTGGCTGTGCTCATCTGTATTTTCATTTTTGCAGAGTGTGATATTATTTGCATGGTTTAATGAAGAACGCATAGAAAAAATTGGCGAAGCAGAACGTCAAAAAGCAAAAAAATCCAAACGCCGTCCTTCCATGATGCAGAAACTTATGGAACAACAAGAAGAATTAATGAAACAACAACAGGGCAATTCTAATACACCATCTAACAGGGTACGATATTCTGACAGTTTACATGAAGAAGCAAGATTATCACGTTCTGAAATAAAAGAATATAATACAGCTGTCATTCGTGAGGCAAGAAAACGTATGGCTGAAAAATATGGTGATACAAGTACAAATTCTGCTACAACAGGACAAGATGAAAAGAACTCCAAGAAGAAAAAATAAAGATAATTAGGAGGTTATAGCGATTATGACACAAATTTTTACAGCAAGAACTGTTGAAGATGCAAAAGCATTAGCATCACGTACATTTGGTGCAGATGAGGAAGATATACAGTTTGAAATTTTGGAAGAACCTAAGAAAGGCTTATTTGGACGATTAAAAGGTGAAGCGAAAATCCGTGCAACTTATGTTGCAATTGCACCAGATATTTATATCGAACCAGAAGAATTTTCCCCAGAGGTTGAAAATGATGTTGAAATTTTGGAAGAAAAACCTGTCATAAATACAGAATCAGAAGAAATTTCAACAGAGGTTGAAAAGCCCGTTGAAATCCCAGAAGAAGAATCTGTCATAAATACAGAACCAGAAGAAATTTCAACAGAAGTTGAAAAACCTGTTGAAATTCCAGTGCAAGAGCTGGCAGAATACAAAAAGTCAGCTCCAGTTTTGTCAGATACAGAATTAATTACAGGGGAACCGTCTGAGCAGGCAATTCAGAAAATAGAACGGGCGAAAGTTTATTTGCAAGGAATTCTAAAAGCTATGGGTATACAAGCAGAATTAAAAGTCAATGCAGGCAGTGAAAGTGCTTTAATTGATATTCAGGCAGGAAAAAATGGTGCTGTTATTGGCAAGCATGGCGATACACTAGATGCATTGCAATATTTAACGTTTATGATTGCCAATCATGGTGATAAAGAATATTATAGAATTATTCTTAACAGTGCAAATTACCGTGAACGCCGTAGAAAAACATTGGAAGAACTTGCAACAAAAATTGCAAAAAATGTGCTTCGGACAGGTCGTCAGACAATGTTAGAACCAATGAATCCCTATGAAAGAAGAATTATTCATTCTGTGATTGCAGAAATTGATGGTGTTACATCTCAAAGTACTGGAGAAGAACCTTATCGTAAAGTAATTATTTCGTCTGAAAATGCGTCTGGAAAAACTCACAAGAATTACCGTGACCGTGGTCGCAGAAATAATAATCGCCGTCATAGTAAAAATCGAAATCATAGTGATAATTATCGCAAGAGAAATCAGGAAATTACACCGTCAAGAATTTCTATGGATTCCATGAAAACAAGTTTTGAAAAAGACTATAAGCGACCAAGACCAGAAGATGAATTAAATGCTGGTTTATATGGAAAAATTGAATTTTAATCATAAATTTAGTAGGGGGCTTGGAGGAATTCAGCTCCCTGTTTTGTTTGAGGAAATTATTATGAATAATAATATTAATAATATTAATACAATTACTGCAATTGCAACACCACATGGAACAGGTGGCGTTGCTGTGATTCGGATTTCGGGAGAATATGCAATTGCAAGAGCAAATGAAATATTTGTATCTGTACAGGGAAAATCACCGCTTGAAATGAAAGGTTATACCTGTACTTATGGTTATGTGATGCAAGAGAATCGAAAACTGGACGATTGTGTTTTAACAGTATTTCGTAAGCCAAATAGCTATACTGGAGAAGATGTTGTAGAAATTTCCTGTCATGGCGGAAGATTTCTCACACAGAAAATTTTACGGGCTGTTTTATGTGAAAAAGTTCGTCTTGCAGAAGCAGGAGAATTTACCAAACGGGCATTTTTGAACGGCAAATTGTCTTTGACACAAGCAGAAGCTGTTGCAGATTTAATTTCTGCATCAGGTGAAAATGCTGTAAAATATGCAAGAAGTTTGCGTGATGGTGCAACATTTCGGAAAATTTCAGAATTTTCAGAAATATTATTAAAAATATTATCTTCTCTGGCAGTTTGGGCAGATTATCCAGATGAAGATATTCCAGATATTAATTTTGAAAATTTAGAAAAAGATTTAAAAAATTTATTAGCAAATATGCAGAAATTAATGAAAAGCTATGATTATGGCAAAATTTTAAGAGAAGGCTTATATACAGTGATTATTGGCAAGCCTAATGTCGGAAAATCAACGCTGTTTAATGCATTAAGTGGCTATGAAAGAAGCATTGTCACAGAAATTGCTGGAACAACCAGAGATATTGTAGAAGAACAAATCAGATTAGGTGAAGTAATTTTAAAATTATCTGATACGGCAGGCGTGCATGGGACTTCTGACAGAATTGAACAGATTGGTGTTGAAAAGAGTCTTGCTAGTTTAGCACAGGCAGATTTAGTGTTAGCCGTTTTTGATGTAAGCAAAAAATTATCACAGGAAGATAAAAATTTATTAGAAAAACTGCCACCTGAAAAAACAATTGTAATTTGCAATAAACTTGATAAAGGTGCAGTCTGGAATTTTTCAGATTTTTCAACATTTTCACCTGTTGAAATTGTGGAAATCTCTGCAAAAAATCAAAATAAACTAGAAAATTTAGAACAGGCTGTGGAACAATTTGCTTTGCAACAGGCAAGTCCTGCAGAAGACGGCATGATTGCAAATGAACGGCAAAGAATTTGCTTGCAACAGGCAATTCATGCTGTACAGGAAGCTTTAGAAGCCTTGCAGATGGGTTTGGCTTATGACGCTGTGACAGTGAGTCTTGACGGGGCATTAGATGCATTGTTGCAATTAACAGGCGAACGTGTGACAGATAAAGTTGTAGATACAGTATTTGCAAGATTTTGTGTTGGAAAATAGGAGGATATTTCATGAAAATTTCAAGAATATGCCCTAAATGCCAAAGTAATGAGATTATTCGTTTTGATGGCAGTGCAGGCGCTTATGGTGCAGGAAATAATATTATCACTGGCTATACAAATTTTTCTGCTGTCAAAGTAAATCGCTATGTCTGTTGCAAATGTGGCTTTGTGGAAGAATGGATTGATGAAGACGAATTATCTGCTTTGAAAAAAAGCAAAAAAGCAAAAATAATTTAAGGATTAGATATATGATGAATAATAATAATTATGAAATGGGAAATTATGATGTGATTATTATTGGGGCAGGTCATGCAGGTGTCGAAGCAGGACTTGCTTCTGCAAGATTAGGTTGTAAAACGCTGTTATTAACAATTTCGTTAGACCAGATTGCCAATATGCCTTGTAATCCGTCAATTGGCGGTACGGCAAAAGGGCATTTGGTTCGTGAAATTGACGCTTTGGGCGGAGAAATGGGAAAAGCTGCTGATAAATGTTTTATTCAAAGCAGAATGCTGAACAAAGGCAAAGGACCTGCTGTCCATAGTTTGCGTGTACAAGCTGACAGAATGAAATATCATGAATATATGAAACAAACTTGTGAACAACAAGAAAATTTATTTGTCAAACAAGGCGAAGCTTGCAAAATTCTAGTAGAAGATAATAAAATTACAGGAATTATTACAAAATTAGGAGCTGTTTATTCTGCAAAAGCTGTTGTCATTGCAACAGGGACTTATTTAAAAGGCAAGATTCATATTGGCGAAGTGTCTTTTGAAAGTGGCCCTGATTCTGCATTGCCTGCAAATGGACTTTCAGACAGTTTGCGGGAATATTTGCCGTTAAGAAGATTTAAAACAGGTACACCCTGTAGAGTGCATAAAAGAAGTATTAATTTTAATGTTCTGGAAAAACAAGTCGGAGATGAGAATATTACGCCGTTTTCATTTGAAAATTATGATAAAAACATGCAAAATATTGTAGATTGCTATATTAGCTATACAAATCAGAACACACATGAAGTAATTAAAAATAATTTACATCGTTCGCCATTATATGCAGGAAAAATTGAGGGTGTAGGTCCTAGATATTGTCCGTCTATTGAAGACAAAATTGTACGTTTTGCTGATAAAGAACGACATCAATTATTTATTGAACCTATGGGCTTAACAACAGAAGAATATTATTTACAGGGCATGTCGTCTTCTTTGCCTGAAGATGTGCAACTTGCATTTTTAAGAACGATTAAAGGTTTAGAACAAGTAGAAATTTTACGTCCTGCTTATGCAATCGAATATGACTGCATTGACCCAACGGCATTAAAGCCGACCTTGGAAACAAAGACAGTTTCAGGTTTATTTGGTGCAGGACAGTTTAACGGCAGTTCTGGCTATGAAGAAGCTGCTGCACAAGGGCTTGTAGCAGGAATTAATGCAAGTTTATTTGTGAAAAATCAACCGCAATTAATTTTAGAACGTTCAGGGTCTTATATCGGGACTTTAATAGATGATTTAGTTTATAAAGGCTGTAGTGACCCTTATCGCATGATGACTTCTAGGAGCGAATATAGACTAATTTTAAGACAAGACAATGCAGATTTTAGATTAATGCCCATAGGCAGAGAAATTGGCTTACTTCCAGAAGAACGCTATCAGAAAATGCTTGCTAAATATCAGCTTGTGGAAAAAGAAATTCAGCGTGTGAAAAAAACAAATCTTGCACCGAATCCTGAATTAAATCAAATGCTTGAAAATTATCAGACAGCACCATTACAGACAGGCTGTAAAATTGCAGATTTAATACGCCGTCCGCAATTAAATTACGCAGTTCTTGCCGAATTTGATAAAGACCGTCCAGAATTGTCACCTGAAATTCAGGAACAAGTAGAAATTCAAATTAAATATGAGGGGTATATTGCCCGTCAGAATGAAGCCATTGCAAAAGCCCAAAGCTTAGAACGAAAAAAATTACCTGAGAATATAGATTATAAAACAATAAAAGGTCTTTGCTTAGAAGCAAGTGAAAAGCTTAACAAACATAAGCCTGTCAATATTGCACAAGCGTCCAGAATTTCAGGTGTTTCACCAGCAGATATTTCTGTATTATTAGTATGGTTGCATAATCAATAATATTCATGATTTTATAATTATAATTTATAATTTAATAAATTTAAAAAAGGAGGTAATTTTTATTATGCCTATATTACCAGAATACGAACAAGCAAAACAAGTATTTGAAAAATATAATATAAATGTTCCACGTGGAACATTTGAAAAATTAGAAAAATATGCTGGTTTTCTAGTAGATTATAATCAGCATGTGAATTTGACAGCAATTACAGACGGCGAAGAAATTTTAGAAAAGCATTTTTTAGATAGTTTCTTATTACAGCAATTAACAAGTGTATATTTTCCAGAATCAGCAAAATTATTAGATATTGGCAGTGGTGCCGGATTTCCAGCTGTGCCAGTGGCATTAATCCGACCAGATTTAGAAATTACATTATTAGATAGCTTACAGAAAAGAATTATTTTTCTTGAAAAATTAAAAAAATTATTAAACTGCAATTATCATGCGATTCATGGACGTGCAGAAGATTTTGCAAAGAATCCAAAATATCGGGAAAATTTTGATATTGTCACAGCAAGAGCTGTTGCAAATTTGCCAGTATTAGCAGAATATTCTTTGCCATACGTGAAAATAGGCGGTTATTGGATTGCGATGAAAGGTCCTAATGAAGAAATTACACCAGCTTTACAAGCAATTAAACGATTAGGCGGAATGTTAATTAAAACAATTCCGTATCAGTTAATAAATGGCGATGCAAGAATCTTATATCTTGTAAAAAAAATATCGCCTTGTCCGACAAAATACCCTCGCAAAATTGCTCAAATAAAGCAAAAGCCACTGTAACAAAAGCCGAATATGTTCGGAAATCCGTTATTTTTTGTGAAAATAACGGATTTTTTTTATAGCAATGATTTTCGGTATCTGTTATAATAAAATTACAGAGAGAAATACAACAAAATGAAATTAATTTTAATCTAAACAATTTGAAAGGAGAAGTATTTTTATGTCTGGAATTTTTACACCCACAAAAGAAAAATTTTCTAAATTGGAGGGACAGACAGAACAGAAAATTTTATATCTTCATACAGAAGATATTCGCCCAAATCCTCATCAGCCAAGAGTATTATTTCAATTAGAAGAATTGCGTGCTTTGTCAGATAGTATTCGACAAAATGGCATTTTACAGCCTTTGACAGTCCGTCAATGTGGCAGTGAATATGAATTAATTGCAGGGGAACGCCGTTTGCGTGCAGCAAAACTTGCTGGCTTACGTTGTGTGCCTTGTATTATCATGGAAATTAATGACAGAAACTCTGCTATTTTAGCACTAGTTGAAAATATTCAGCGACAAGATTTAAATTATTTTGAAGAAGCGGCTGCTTTAGAAAAATTAATTACATATTATGGCATGACACAAGAAGACGCTGCAATGCAATTAGGACGTGCACAAAGTACTGTTGCTAACAAATTAAGACTTTTACGATTAACAGAAAAAGAAAAAAATTATATTCTTGAAAACAGACTCACAGAACGTCATGCAAGGGCTTTATTAAAATTGGCAAGTCCTGAAGAACGCATGGCAGTATTAGAAAAAGTCACGAAGTTAGGCTTGAATGTCGAAAAAACAGAACAATTTATTGAAGAAAAATTAGGCAAAGTCAGAGAACAAGAAAATTTCCGAAAAAGAAGTGTTTTGTTTCGAGATGTGAGATTATTTACAAATACCATTCAGAAAGCAGTTGAAACCATGCAAGCGGCAGGGATTCCAGCGGATTCTAAGAAAACGCAATTTGAAGATTATATAGAATATCAAATTCGTATTCCATTGATTAAGAATGATTAATAAGAATGTTCCACGTGGAACATTTTTGCAAAGATAATTATAAAGTTTGAAATATTTTTGAAAAAATAATTAGAACGTTCCACGTGGAACATTTTTGCAAAGATAATTATAAGATTTAAAATATTTTTGCAAAAATAATTATAATGTTCCATGTGGAACATTTTTGCAAAGATAATTATAAGGTTTGAAATATTTTTGAAAAAATAATTAGAACGTTCCACATGGAACATTTTTGCAAAGATAATTATAAGATTTGAAGTATTTTTGCAAAAATAATTAGAATGTTCCACATGGAACATTTTTGCAAAGATAATTATAGGGTTTGAAACATTTTTGCAAAAATAATTAGAATGTTCCACGTGGAACATTTTTGAAAAAGGTACAAAAAAATCTTTACAAATTCGTTGAAACATGCTATAATAAGTAAGAAGTTCAAAATAGAAAGGAGTTTTTTGGGTCTATGGGTAAAGTAATTGCGGTTGCAAATCAAAAAGGCGGTGTTGGTAAATCCACAACAACTGTGAATCTTTCAGCATATTTGGGTACAAGAGATAAAAAAATTCTCTGCATTGATATGGACGCACAGGGAAATGCAACAACTGGCTTTGGAATTCAAAAGAGAAATTTAACATGTTCTTCTTATGAAGTATTAACAGGCAAGGCAAGAATAAAAGATGCTATTTTAGAAACAGAATTTGCTAATGTTTCATTAATTCCAGCCGATGCAGATTTAGCAGGTGCAGAAACAGAACTTGTAAATATGGAACAGCGTTTTAATCGCCTGAAAATGCAAATATTGACGATTAAGAAAAAATATGATTATATTTTTATTGATTGTCCGCCTGCATTGGGTCAAGTGACGATTAATGCAATGACAGCATGCGATGAAGTTTTAATTCCAATGTTGGCAGAATATTATGCATTAGAGGGTTTAACACAGCTAATGAATACAATGAAGCTTGTAAGAGTGAATTATAATTCTAAGCTGGAAGTCTGTGGCATTTTATTTACTATGTATGATAACAGGCTGAATGTTTCAAAACAAGTCGTAGAAGAAGTAAAAAAATATTTCCCAGATAAAGTATTTGAAGCAAAAATTCCACGTAATGTGAGATTATCAGAAGCTCCCAGTTATGGCAAGCCGATTTTATATTATGATAAGCATTCTAAAGGAGCATTAGCCTATGAATTATTCGGCAAAGAATTTTTGGGTGAACCGTTAAGCAGTCTCACAAAATTACGCATGAATATTGCAAAATAAAAAAATGTTCCACGTGGAACATTAAAATTTGAAAACTAAAATTTATCATTTTGTAATAGCAAAAAAGAAAGGAGGATTCTATGGCTAGAGGAGGTCTTGGCGGTGGGTTAGGGGCTTTATTTGAAAATAATTCTTCTGAAGTCCAGATGAAAAAAACGCTACGAATTTCTGAATTAGAACCTAATCGAAATCAGCCAAGAAAAAATTTTGATACAACAGCAATTGCTACTCTTGCAGAATCAATCAGAGAACATGGTATTTTACAGCCAATTCTAGTACGCCCATTGCCATTAGGAAATTATCAGATTGTAGCAGGTGAAAGAAGATGGAGAGCTGCTAAAATGATTGGACTAGATGAAGTACCAGTGATTATTCGGGAATTAACAGAATTAGAAACAGCTCAAATTGCGTTGATTGAAAATTTACAGCGTGAAAATTTAAATCCTATTGAAGAAGCAAAAGCATTTCAGAGATTACAAGATGAATTTTCTATGAAACAAGAAGAAATTTCTAAAACAGTTGGTTGCTCCAGAAGTACAGTGACAAATTCATTGCGTTTATTAAAATTGCCAGAAGAAGTACAGGATTTAGTAACACAAAATTTAATTTCAGCAGGTCATGCAAAAGCTTTGCTTAGTTTTTCAGATGAAGAAATGATAATTGCATTAGCAAAAAAAGCATCTGAAGGATTTTTAACAGTCCGTCAGATTGAAAAGCTTGCAATGGAATCGCAGAACTCTAAATCTGAATCTAAAATAATAAAAAAGCCTGTTTCTTATTATGGCGAAGTCGAACAAGCTTTGCATGAAAGATTAAATCGAAAAGTGAAAGTGCAGTTTAAGAAAAATAAAGGCAGTTTGATTTTGGAATTCTACAACGAAGAAGATTTAAAAACATTGGCAAATTTGTTATCTCCAGATTAAAAAATGTTCCACGTGGAACATTTTAAAAAAAATAAATTATCATTAATAATTAGAAAGGATAGATATTGATTATGCTAGATATTAAATTTGTAAGGGCAAATCCTGAACTTGTAAAAGAAAATATCAAGAAAAAATTTCAGGAAGATAAATTGCCATTGGTAGATGAAGTGATTGCATTAGACAAAGAATTTCGTAATGCAAAGCTTGAGGGTGATAAGCTCAGAGCAGAGAAAAAAGCCAAAAGTAAACAAATTGGCGGTCTCATGGCGAAAGGCGATAAAGAAAGTGCAAAGGCAATTCAAGCAGAAGTTGAGGCAATTAATGATAGATTAACAGCACTTAAAAATCGTGAAATAGAAATTCCACAGGAAATTAGAAAAATTATGCTTGTGATTCCAAATATCATTGATGAATCTGTGCCAATCGGAAAAGATGATTCTGAAAATGTCGAATTAGAACGTTTTGGCGAGCCAGTAGTACCAGATTTTGAAGTGCCTTATCATATTGATATTATGGAAAAATTAAATGGCGTTGATTTAAAATCCGCAGGCGAAACAACTGGTGCTGGATTTTATTATCTTTGCGGTAATATTGCAAGACTGCATTCTGCAATTTTATCTTATGCAAGAGATTTCATGATTGACAGAGGCTTTGTCTATTATATCCCACCGTTTATGATTCGCAGTAAAGTTGTAACTGGTGTTATGAGCTTTGCTGAAATGGAAGAAATGATGTATAAAATCGAGGGCGAAGATTTATATTTAATTGGCACAAGTGAACATTCTATGATAGGCAAATTTATTGACACGATTATTCCAGAAGAAGAATTGCCTCATACATTGACAAGCTATTCTCCATGTTTCAGAAAAGAAGGTGGTGCACACGGAAAAGAAGAACGTGGCGTTTATAGAATCCATCAGTTTGAAAAACAAGAAATGATTGTTGTCTGCAAGCCTGAAGAAAGTATGCAATGGTTTGATGTACTTTGGAAAAATTCTGTTGATTTTTTCAGAACGTTAGATATTCCAGTGAGAACATTAGAATGCTGTTCTGGCGATTTAGCAGACTTGAAAGTAAAAAGCTTAGATGTAGAAGCATGGTCTCCACGTCAGAAAAAATATTTTGAAGTAGGAAGCTGTTCTAATTTAGGTGATGCACAGGCAAGACGTTTAGAAATTCGTGTCAAAAAAGAAGACGGCACAAAATATTTCCCTCATACGTTAAATAATACAGTTGTTGCACCGCCTAGAATGCTAATTGCATTTTTAGAAAATAATTTAAATCCAGACGGGAGCATTCGTATTCCAGAAGCATTACGTCCCTATATGGGCGGTATGGAAATCATTCCAGTTAAATAAAAATGTTGAAATAAAAAAATGTTCCACGTGGAACATTTCAGTTGGTTTTCTGAAAAGTTTCATGTGGAATCATTTTATATATTTTTATAAAGGAGGGTAAATTATGAAATTAAATTTTAAAAAATTTTTTTGTTTTTCCATTGCCTGTGCTATGATTGTATCATGTTTTAACATGTTCGGGCATGCAAAAATAGAAACATCTGCTGATTTTGAAAAAAATGCACAACAAGTAGTTGATGAAATAATACTTGGTTGGAATCTTGGAAATTCGTTAGATTCGTATACAGGAACAGCAATTAAAAATTCTGGCTTATCTTCGGAAACATCATGGGGAAACCCTGCAACAACACAAGAAATAATTGATATGGTAAAAGATACAGGTATCAATGCAATTCGTGTGCCTGTTACTTGGTATAATCACATGGACGCTGACACATATGAAATTGATGAAGCTTGGTTAAATCGTGTAAAAGATGTTGTAAATTATGTATTAGAAGACGGCATGTATTGCATTCTTAATGTACATCATGATACTGGAGAAAATGGTTGGTTGCGTGCAAGTCGGAATAATTTTGAACAAAATGCAGAAATGTTTACTGCTATCTGGGAGCAAGTGAGTGAAGAATTTGCTGATTATAATGATAAATTATTATTTGAGGGATTTAATGAAATTCTTAATGATTCTAACGAATGGGTAAATCCGGACACAGAAGCTTTAGAAGTTGTCAATGAATTAAATCAAATTTTTGTAGATACTGTCAGAAATTCTGGCGGAAATAATGACAAGCGAAATTTAATTGTAAATACATATTGTGCTGGTGGTAATTCCGCAGTGACAAGAGGCTTTATTTTGCCAGATGACAGTATTCCAGATAGATTAATTGTAGAAGCACATGTATATCAGCCATTTTATTTTACTTCTGAATTTTATCCAGATGTTACGACTTGGAGCCAAAAAGACGTTAATGCGTATATTGATAATCTTTATGAAACATTTGTCAAACAAGATATTCCAGTTATTATTGGTGAGTTTGGGTGTGTAGAGAAAAATAATGCAGACCAAAGACTTTCATGGACACAGTATTATGTACAGCATTGCATAGAATATGGCATAAAATGTTTTTGGTGGGACAATGGCTCACAATATAAATTATTTAACCGCCGTACGCTGAATATTACAGAACCAGAATTATTAAATGCGATGCTTGCAGCGGCAAACGGTGAAGAATATATTGCTAATATGCAAGGTGATGTAAATAATGACGGCGTTGTTGATGTAAAAGACGTAAAATATTTGCAGGATTATTTGCACCAGAGAGTGACAAGTATTAGTATCAATGCAGATATGAATCAAGATAATATGATTAATATTTATGATTTATGTTTGCTAAAAAATTTATTACTTGCTCAAAAAAATCTTTGTGCAAATGAAAATAATTGGAATAGTTGGACAGATACTGCTGAACATGCAGAAAGTGAATTTTTTTATATTAACAAGGGCGTTTCTATGCTTGTAACAAGTGGCGGTAATTATGAATGGAATGCACAATGCTATTATGAAAATATTACACTGGAGCAAGAAACAACTTATCAAATTTCATTTGATTATGTGAGCGACTCAGAACAATCTACATCATTTCATATTATGCAAGGACATGATGAATATTTGCCTTATTTCAGTGATTCGCTAAAATGGACAACAGAAATTCAGCATTATGAAGAAACATTTACATATATTTCTGCAACAGATAAAAATTGCCGTATTGGCTTCAATTTGGGCGGAGTTGGTGTAGATGTGCCATTTGAAATTAAAATTACAAATTTAAAACTTGTTAGAATAAATTAAAATTGCAAAAATGTTCCACGTGGAACATTTTCGGCATGAAATTAAAGAAATGGAGCCGAATATGAGCGATAAAATTAAAAAATCTTATCAGCAGTCAAAGAATATTTATGATGATGTGCTGATACAGGGGAAGTGGTGGAGCAAGTTATATATTAAGCTGTTCTGGAGTGGTGTTGATGACAGCGAAGTCGCAAAAGAAGTTTTGAAATATATTCCAATTAACTTTACTGGGAAAATTCTTGATGTTCCCACAGGAACAGCAGTTTTTACTTATCAGAAATATGCAAAGATGAAACATGCTGATATTACCTGTTTAGATTACAGTATAGACATGCTTGAGCAAGCAAATAAACGCTTTCAAAATTATCATATGAATCATGTTAAAACAATGCAAGGTGATGTAGGATTCTTGCCGTTTCAAGATGAAAATTTTGATATTGTATTGAGTATGAACGGATTCCATGCATTTCCTGATAAAGAAAAAGCTTATGCAGAAACATATCGTGTGCTAAAAAAAGGCGGAAAGTTCATTGCTTGCTTTTATATACAAGGAAAATCAAAGTTAACAGATTGGCTAGTTGAAAAAATACTTGCAAAAAAAGGCTGGTTTACACCGCCATTTGATACTGTTATTTCTTTAAGGAAAAGGCTTAGCTGTATGTACCAAATAAAAGATTTTCATGTCAAAGGTTCTATGGTGTGGTTTTATGTGGTAAAAAAATAATAAAAAATCCCTTGTTTAAAACAGCAAGGGATTTTTATTGATTTTAAAAATGTTCCACGTGGAACATTTCAGATGGTTTCCTGAAAAGTTCTATGTGAAATCATTTTATATGAATCATGTGAAAAAAAGGAGAACCTTTGCCTCAGCTAAAGCATTCTCCTTTTTCAAATGACTGATTTTTCCGTTGTCCGCCAACACTCCGTCCTGTTCATACGGCTTCAATTTCGGATTTTTATCGTGTCAGTCCACGAAAACGTTCCATAGTTTCATTAATTATATATTATTTTTTTTGATTTGTCAAGAGGTTTTGAAAAATTTTTTATTAATTTTTTAGCTAATATAGAATTCTTTGTTCAGAACAGCAAGAGATTTTTATTGATTTTAAAAATGTTCCACGTGGAACATTTTTTATTTTATATTAATCTATAATTTTTGCACTTCCAGTACGTAAAATAGTTTCTGTATTATCATCAAGTTTGATAATTAATCCTGCGTCTTGTGAAAAACCAATTGCAATGCCTTGTCTGCCGTCATCTGTTTGTATTCTATGTCCTAATGTATAAGAATTTTCTGTATAAATTTTTAAATAGCTATGTTCTGAAATCTCTGCAAGCATAGTTTCCAGATTTTTTAATATTGCAATCGCTAAATCATATTTATAAATATAATTTCCTGTTTCTGTTTCTAAATCTGTAATAATCGCATTTAATTCTTCTGGACGGTTTTTGTCTGCATGAAGATTAATGCCAATACCAATCACTAAATAATCCATTTTGAGTAATTCTGCATTAAAACTGCCCTCAGATAGAATACCGCAAATTTTTTTGTTATTTAAAAATAAATCATTGACCCATTTAATTTGAGAAGTAATATGAAATTGTTTTAATGCAAGAAATACTGCTGTTGCAGTGCATGCTGTAACACTCATTATGTCAGAAATTGGTAAATCTAATTTTTCAATTACGCTAAGATATAAGCCTCCCTTAGGAGAATAAAAATGTTTCCCCATTCTGCCACGTCCAGAAGTCTGAAAATCTGCTATCACAACAGTGCCAGAGGGTGCATTTTGTCCTGCTAATTCTTTTGCAACTCTGTTTGTAGAATCAAGCGTTTTAAAATGCTGAATCTGCCAATTTGTCTTGCAGTTTTTTAATAAATCAAGCATATATTTCTGATTAAATAAATCAGGCTTTTTTGTTAAGAAATAGCCTTTATGTGAAACAGCTTCAATTTGACAGCCATCTTGTTTCAATTGTTCCATTACTTTCCAGATAGCTGTACGACTCACACCAAATTTTTCGGCAAGTTTTCCGCCAGAATAATATTCTCCTTCATGTGTTAATAATTCTGCTAATATATTTTCTTTTAGATTCAAATTAAACAGCTCCTTATATTTTGATTTATATTAAAAATTATCTTTCCAAATAATCAATTACTTTCATGAATCAATATTTTAATCTTTGAAGCATAGTTTTCTTCAGTTAAAATATCAGTTTTAAAAACTAAATTATTTGTTTTATATATTTCAAATATTTTGGGTCTGCATCTGAAAAGACATCTTCACCATCTAACATATATGCACTTAAAAGATTTTCTTTCGCTTTTATAAAATTTCCTTTTTCATAAAAGCATTCGCCAATTCTTACATAAATAAAAGGATTCGCTAAAGCATTCGGGCATTTTTGTGCTTCTAAGAAAAAATTAAGTGCATTTTCAAATTTTTGTTCTAAAAAATAAGCATCGCCGATTGCTACATACAACCAAGTAGCCGCTTCCCATAAATAATGTGAAGATGGCAGTAAATCTAAAGCTTTTTCATATTTTAAAATTGCTTCATCAAATTTACAATGTGATACGAAATCATCTCCTTCATTACTTAATTTTACAATTTTATTATATATTAAATCATCTAATTCCATAACTATTCTCCTTTTTCCAGACATGTCTAACTAGTTTATTTATATTTCTCAAGTTTTTTACTTCAAGTGATTTTAATAAAATTCTATCTTTATTATTATTATAGCATATATTTTTTATATTTGCAAGTGATTGCAACATAAAACATGCACATTTTCTATCTTACAGCATATCATGCAAGAGTAATATTCCGAGGTGAGAATCATGTTTCAGGCTTGTTTATTAGCAATTGCAGTCTGTATGGATACATTTTTTGGAGCTGTTAGCTGTAGTGTGAACGGCATTAAAATTCCCAAACGCTGTGCGTTATTAATTAGCACAGTAGGAACAATATTTTTAGCAATCTCTTTATCATGTGCAGAATTATTAAATCAAGTTTTGCCTGAAATTATTTTTAAATACACAGGATTTGTGATTTTATTAGTATTAGGCAGTACACAACTTATGAAAAAAATTTTAATGCTATTATTTCAGAAACATAGACCACATTGGAATTTAAAAGCATTAGGACTTGTAATAGATATTTGCTTTGATGAAACATTGGCAGATACAGACGGTTCAAAAACATTAAGTATACAGGAAGCAATTGCCTATTCTACCGCACTTTCAATAGATTCTCTGGCAAGTGGATTAGGTGCAGGCATAGAAAAATTACATATTCCAGTATGTTTAGTGTTAAGTTTTATATTAGGCTTTTTGTCCACAATAATTGGCGGTAAATTGGGATTATGCTGTCAGAAAAAAATTAATTTTTCATGGCTTGGCGGTATCATGTTATTAATTCTTGCATTTTGCAGATTATCATTTTAAAAAAATGTTCCACGTGGAACATTTTTTTTAATGGGCTTGCAATTACTGAAAAAATATGCTATAATAAGCTAGTATTAAAAATCAGAAAGGAAGTTATTTTATCATGAAAATTGAAACAAAATGCCTGCATGAAGGCTATGTCAGAGAAAATGGTGCACCTGGTGCATTGCCGATTGTGCAAAGTACAACTTATGTATTTGATTCTACACAGCATATTGCAGATTTATTCGACATGCCGACAGAATGCATGTATTCCAGATTTGCAAATCCTACTGTAGACGCAGTAGAGAAAAAAATAGCCTCTCTTGAGGGTGGCGTTGGTGCAATGTGTACTACCAGCGGACAAGCGGCTTCTTTGCTGTCTGTGTTAAATCTCTGCAATGCAGGAGATAGTATATTAGCAGTTAGTTCCCTGTATGGTGGAACAATTAATTTATTTGCTGTTTCGTTAAAAAAATTAGGCATTGAATGTATTTTCGTTGACCCTGAAGCAGATGAAAAAACACTGGAACAGGCAATTAAGCCTAATACAAGACTTGTCTTCGGAGAAACACTTGCAAATCCAGCACTGAATGTATTTGATATTGAACGTTTTGCAAATTTCGCACATGCACATAAAATTCCTCTGATTGTCGATAATACATTTCCGACACCGATACTTTGCAGACCGTTTGAATTTGGTGCAGATATTGTGGTACATTCTACAACAAAATATATGGACGGACACGCATTGCAAGGTGGCGGTGTGATTGTCGACAGTGGTAAATTTGACTGGACAAATGGCAATTTTCCAGAATTCACAGAACCTGATGAAAGTTATCATGGTGTGATATATACAGAAAGTTTTGGTAATATGGCATATATTATTAAAGCAAGAATGCAGTTAATGCGTGATTTTGGTTGTTATCCTGCTGCAAATTCAGCATTTTTATTAAATCTTGGATTAGAAACGCTTGCTGTCAGAATGGAACGTTACTGCAAGAATGCAATGTGTGTTGCAGAATTTTTGCAGAATTGTGAAGATGTCGAATCAGTCAGTTATCCAGGCTTAAAAACAGATAGCTATTATGAAAGAGCAAAGAAATATTTGCCTGATGGTTGCAGTGGTGTCATTTCGTTCACTATCAAAGGCGGACGTGAGAGAGCAACACGTTTTATGGACGCATTAAAACTTGCTTCCCGTGAAGTACATGTTGCAGATATCAGAACTTGTGTGCTTCACCCTGCCAGCATGACACACAGACAATTAACAGATGAACAGCTTGTCGCTGCTGGAATTGATGCAGGAATGATTCGCCTTTCCGTTGGTCTTGAGAATACAGAAGATATTATTCAGGATTTAAAACAGGCGTTTGCAAATTCTTAAAATATTGTAATAAAATTCTGAAATCAACATAAAATAGATTTCTTGTTGTTCCATTGAATCTCCTTTTCTGATATAATAGAATTATCAAGAAAAGGAGGTTCAATTATTATGAACACAGATAAGATTTATGCACAAACACTAGCGAGTGAATACGCACCTAAAGACACATCAAAAATATTAAGACTGAAAAGACTTGATGCAAAAGCAAAAATGCCTGCAACTGTATTTACTTACACACTTGGTATTATTTCCGCACTTGTAATGGGAGTGGGCATGTGCCTCTCTATGAAAGTAATTGGTGACGGTTCTACTGTTTTCATGATTGCTGGAATTATTTTAGGCATACTAGGCATGATTGGTGCAGGGGTAAATTACCCTATTTATAAGAAAAAACTTGAAAAAAACAAACAGAAATATGCTTTTGAAATTATGGAGCTTGCAAAAGATATTGCCGAAAGTGAAGATTAAAAATAATACTTTATGGGATAAATTAACAAGTGATAGCATTTTCAGACTACTTGTCACAACTTCATTCAGTATGGGCTGGAATTTCTTGTACAGTTTGTTTCAAGTAGTCCTTGCTTTTGTTTACCAATCACCATGGCATATTACTATGTTTGTCTATTACATCATACTTGCTTTGATGCGTTTCAGTGTGATTGCTTCAAAAAATAAAAATATTTTAATTTATAATGGCATTGCTATGATTTTTCTTGCGATTGCCATGTCAGGCATTATTTGTTTAAGCATTGCAGAAAAAAGAACTACTATTTATCATATCATTATTATTATTACAATAGCGACTTATACTTTTTATCAAATGACAATTTCAATTATTAATATTATAAAAGCAAATAAAACAAAAAATTGCCAATTAATTATTTTGCGTAATATTGCAGTCGCAAGTAGTATTGGTTCTATGTTTTCGCTGGAATGCCCTATGCTTGGAACATTTGGCGATATTAAAACAAGTTATGCAAGAAATATGGAAATAATTTCTGGAGCGTTTGCAGTTGTAATCATTCTGTTTTTTGGTCTTTCCATGATAAAATGCAGAAAAGGAAGGTGAAATAGTTGAATAAATCAGAAAGCAAATATTTTAATACAGCTCTGAAAATGAATCAAGCTTTGCTTGCAATTTTAGAAAAAAAAGATTTTGAATATATTACTATAAAAGAAATATGTGAGAAAGCAGGAGTCAATCGTTCTACTTTTTATCTTCACTATCAAAATACAAGAGAATTGCTTGATGAAAGTATATTAAATATTCATAAAAAATTTCTAAGCTATTTTAAAGATTTTCAAAATTTTTCTGTTACAGAAATGAAAAATAATTCTCCTGAAAATCTTATTTTTATCAAAGATGATTATTTAAAGCCATATCTTCAATTTGTGAGTGAGCATAGCAAACTTTTTAAAACAGCAGTATCACAGGAATCTATATTTAATACTAGGGAATCTTTCAGCAAGATGTTTGAACATATTTTTAATCCTATTCTTGCATGTTTTAACTATCCTGAAAGCGAACGACTTTATATTATAAAATTTTATGTAAACGGACTTATTGCTATCATTATGGAATGGATTGAAAATGATTGCAATGAAACAATAGAGAAAATAATAAATATTATGAAAAAATGTATTTTTAATCTTGACAATTTCAAAAATTTGTGCTAAAATAAAACTATCGAGTAGCAGAAAGCGTAAATCCAGATAATGGATTTACGCTTATTTTTTTATTTTACAGAAAGAGAGTAGATAATATGAACAAAACTAACAAAATGGCAGATATGCCAGTCAGCAAATTGATAATTTTTATGGGAATTCCTATGATAATATCTATGATGTTACAAGCTGTTTATAATATTGTAGACAGTGCATTTGTAGGCAAAATTGAAGAAGTTGGTGAAGATGCTTTAAATGCCTTGACGCTTGCGTTTCCAGTGCAAATGCTTATGATTGCAATTGCAATCGGAACAGGGGTAGGCATGGGGGCAGTTGTTTCTATGCAACTTGGTCAGAAAAATAAAAAGCAAGCAAGCTTGGCAACTGGAAATGCTATTTTTATGGCTGGTATTATTTATTTAGTATTTCTTTTATTTGGCATATTTGGTGTAAAAATATATATCACTAGTCAGACGAATAATTTATTAGTCATAGATATGGCAATTAGTTATCTTCGCATATGCTGTGTTGCTTCATTTGGGATTGTATTTTTTTCGATATTTGAAAAATTATTACAAGCTTTGGGAAATTCGATTTATTCTACCATTGCACAGGTTGTCGGAGCTGTTGTCAACATGATATTAGACCCAATTTTCATATATGGCTGGTTTGGACTTCCTGCTTTCGGCGTAAAAGGTGCAGCTTATGCCACAGTCATTGGTCAATTTGTTTCTTTGCTATTAGCATTTGTTTTTCATATCAAAAAGAATAAGGATATTCAGAATAGTTTTGTATATATACGTCCGTCATTGTCTGTTATCAAAAAAATTTATGCAATTGGTATTCCTGCCATTATTGCACAGGCTTTGATGTCAGTGATGACTTACGGATTAAATTTAATTCTGGGGAGAATTGATGAATCTGTTGTGACAGCCTATGGAATTTATTATAAAATACAGCAGTTTGTTTTATTTGCTGGATTTGGTCTGCGTGATGCAATTACGCCAGTTATTTCTTTCAGCTATGGCAGTAGAAATAAACAGAGAATGCAAGAGGGAATAAAATATGGTTTGCTATATACAATTGTAATCATGCTGATTGGAACTGTGTTAATGGAATTATTTGCAGGGGCATTGCTAGAGCCATTTGGATTGTCAGGCGGAACAAAAGCAATTTGCTCTAGTGCAATGCGTGTGATTTCTATCAGCTTTGTATTTGCAGGTGTAAATATTGCCTATCAAGGAATTTTTCAAGCACTCGAAAGCGGAAAAGAATCTTTAATTATATCTATATGCAGACAATTTTTATTTGTATTGCCAATTGCATGGTTATTTTCTTGTATTGTTGGCGATAATCTTAATAGAACATGGCTTGTATGGATAACATTTATCATTGCTGAGGGCATAAGCTGTTTGATTTCTGTTATGTTGATGAAAAAAATTCGTGACAAAATAATATAATATTGTTTTCAGATTATTATTAAAAAAATGTTCCACGTGGAACATTTTTTTATTAGGCTTGTAATTGCTTAAAAAATATGCTATAATAATGAATATTAAAATTTAGAAAGGAGCTGAAAATATGAATCATAATTTACATTTTGACGTTATTCCTGGAACTCTGGAAGAAAAAGGAAATATCCTTCATGGCGTTGTCGGGACATATCAGGGAAAACCTGTTGTATTTATGTATGATGCATCAACACAGGATATTATCATTCCAGAAAGTTTAGAGCCAGTATATCCTGCAATTGAGGAAGCAGTTGTCCGATATTTGCGAAATACAGGGAAATTAAAGTAACAAAGAAAAAAATGTTCCACGTGGAACATTTTTTTATGTTAATCAGTTTTTCGTAAGTCGATGTTATTTTCAATGCAGTACATAACGCACCTGCGCAAAAGAGAACTCATGCTTAAAATGTTTTGACTACTTGCATAAGCTTGAAACTTGCTATAGTCCGATAACTTGCACTTGCAAGCTATCGACTTATAAGTTTTAGCATCATATTTAGCTTTAGCTTTGCGTTGTGCTTCAGTTTGTGACATAAAAACAACTCCTTCGTCAATTTTAAACAAATTACATATAAGTAAACATTATATATTTGTGTATAATTTAACTTGACTTATATGGGTAAACGTGTTATAATAATACTGTAATCAAGATTATATTGTTAGTATACCATGGTTTATAAAAAAAGTCAAGAGAAAGGAGAAAAAAATTTTGAACGCTGTGCTGGCGGATTCTACACTTGCCTTTATTGGATCGGGATTAGTCTCTTCCCCGCATGTGCGGGGGTGATCCTTAATACTGTTTGAACTTCTTTATATTTTTCAATCTCTTCCCCGCATGTGCGGGGGTGTCCGCCACAGGAAAATTTTTCCCCGCATGTGCGGGGGTAAGTCCCACTAGTTTTCTAGTGGGCATTTTTTTTAGAAAATAAATTTTCTAGTTATAAAATTTTTGAACAGGATTTATGCTATAATAGTAACAGTTAAATTAAACAGTTTTCAAAATGGTATCAGGATAATAATAAGCCAAGATTTCCCTATAGGTAAGTCCTTGTAGAGCCATTGCATTCGCTCCGTATTGGCTTAAGCCGACACCATGCCCATAGCCTTTGGTTGTGAAAATAAAATTTTTATCTTGGTAACTAATTTCAAAACAAGCAGAACGCAAAGAAAATATAGTTCTTAATTCTTGTCCCGTAAAAATGCTTGTGCCAACAGGAATTTGCAGAACTGTTCCCGCATCGGAATAGGTTGGCTCTCCGAACCAATGTTCTGTATCTGTACCCAGTATTAAGCCAGTATGTGCAGAAGTTAATAATTCTTGCACTTGTTCTGGAGAATAAGAAATTTCTTGTTGATATTTTGGTGCAGATATATCAGAGCTACTATCAACGGATTGTAAATAGGCTACTTCACTCCCCCAGACATTTTGGGCAGATTCTGTTTTGCCACTGGACATTGCATGAAATGCGGCGATAATTGGCTCATTGTCGTAAAATAAAATTTCTGGCAAAACAGCATCAACGACATCACAAAGCTTTCCATAGTAAGCATTAAAATTATCGCCATAAAGTTCTTGTAATTGTTCAGTTGTATAAAAAGCTTGATATTGTTCAGGGTCGTTTGAAAAATCAGCACCGTTTAAGTCAGGACGATTTTCTGCTAAAATAACTTGTCGTTCTGCATAAGTATGTGCTGCAACAGCTTGTGCTTTTAATGCTTCGGTTTCAAAAGAAACAGGCATTTCTGCTCCGACTGCACCAATGATATAATCACGGACAGAAACTTCTAAAATTTCATTACTAGCAATGTCTAATACATGATAAACTTGATTTTCTAAATTTTCTATATTAGAATTATCTTGTTCTGTAGAGTTTTCTGGATTTTCTGAAGTTTCTGAAATCTCTGTATTAGATTTCTCCTGTGCAGAAGTTTTCGGCGAAATCATCATGGCAGGAATTAAGGGCATTGCAGTAAATACTAAGCATAATATGCTGTAAATACAAAATTTCTTTTTCATGGAAAAAATCCTCCTGATTCGGTTTTTGTAATTTCGTTATGTTACTCTTGACTTGCCATTAAAAAAATGTTATAATGAGTATGCAATAAAATTAATAAAATCAAAGGAGGCAAAATTTCATGAGTAAAATATTTTCAAATGCTGATATGCAAAATTTATGCGAGGAATTGAAAAAAAATTCCGTGATTGACCAGCAATTATATCATAAATTTCATATAAAACGAGGTTTGCGTAGAAGTGACGGCACAGGCGTTCTGGCAGGAATTACAAATATTTGTAATGTACATGGGTATCTTGTCAATGAGGGCGAAGTTGAACCGATTCCAGGGGAATTAATTTATAGAGGATATACTATCTATGATTTAGTACGCAATGCTGAAAAAGAAAATCGTTTCGGCTATGAGGAAACAGCGTATTTATTATTATTTGGTAAATTGCCGACAAAAGATGAATTAGATGCATTTCATCATTATTTATCCATGCATAGAGAATTACCCTCTGGATTTGTAGTAGATATGATGATGAAAGCTCCATCACAGAATATTATGAATAAATTAGCAAGGTCTATTTTAGCATTATATTCTTATTATGAATCAGAATGTGAACAGACAAATTTAGAACAGGAATTAAAAACAGCGATTAATTTAATTGCCAAATTGCCAATTATTATGGTAAATGCCTATCAAGTAAAGCGTAAACATTTTGATAATCAGACATTGTTTATGCACCCATTAAGACCAAATGAAAGCACAGCAGAAACGATTTTATCTATGCTTAGACCAGATAGAAACTATACACAGGAAGAAGCACAATTATTAGATTGCTTATTAATGCTGCATGCTGAACATGGTGGCGGTAATAATTCTACATTTACATGCAGGGTATTAACTTCTTCGGGAACAGATGCATATTCTGCTTATTCTTCGGCAGTATGTGCATTAAAAGGCTCAAAGCATGGCGGTGCAAATATTAAAGTTTCTGCTATGTTAGAAGATTTCAAAGCAAATATTAAACATTGGGATAATGAGGGCGAAGTTGCAGATTATATTAAGAAAATTTTAAATAAACAAGCAGGCGACGGCAGTGGCTTAATTTACGGCATGGGACATGCAGTTTATACACTTTCTGACCCAAGAGCTGTTATTTTAAAGAAAAAAGCATTTAAACTTGCAGAAGGCAAAGAAATTGAAGCAGAATTTCATTTATTAGATATGATAGAAAGATTAACACCAGTTTTAATGAAACAAGAACGGGGCATTGAAAAAACAGTTTGTGCCAATGTGGATATGTATTCTGGTTTGGTATATAGAATGCTGAAAATTCCAGAAGATTTATACACGCCATTATTTGCTGTGTCACGTATGGCAGGTTGGTCTGCACATCGTATGGAAGAATTACTGACTGGCGGAAGAATTATTCGTCCAGCCTATAAAGCTTTGCCTAAGAAAAAGCAGTATGTTCCAATTGCTGAAAGAGTATAGAAAATTTGGATTTTTATGTTTGTTTTTGTGGTTCTGTACAGGTTGTTCGATTGGCATTAATGTAGATACGATGTTAACACCGCCAAAATTAAGCGGTGAACAGGAACAGATTTATCAGGCTTTGCAAGAGACTGTTGGCACGGGAATCAGGTTAAAATATCCCAAAAGCGGAAGTTATTTATCTGCATTTATTATTTCAGATATTGATGCTGATGAAAGTGATGAAGCAATTGTTTTTTATGAAAAAAATAATATGCCAGCAACTGAAAGCGGTCTGAGAATTAATATTTTAGATAAAATAGATAATCATTGGCAATCTATTTGCGACAGAGAAGCAGAGGGTTCAGAAATTGAAAAAGTTGTGATTTCTAAATTAGGCAACAGTGAAAAAATGAATCTTATTGTTGGCTATAGCACAGCGAATCAATCAGAAAAATATATTTCTGTGTATGCCTATGAAAATCATTATTTAGAACAGACCCTAAAACATAGTTATGCATTATTTGATATTGCCCAGACTGACAAAGACGAAAATCCAGATTTAATATTATTAGGTGCAGTAAGTGCATCTGAACCAGCTTATACAGCTGTATATTGCCTTGCAGAAGATGGCATGTATCATGAATATAAATATAGATTTGCTGACCATTATACGGATTATCATCAGTTGATTTATGGAAATTTATCAGACGGCAGAACAGCTTTATATATTGACGCTGCAACAGGGACTTCTAATATTCAGACAGAAATTTTATGTCTGGAAGAAATACAGGGAGAATTGCAATTAGTAAATTTATTACAACGCTGTGGAAAAAATGCTGAAGAAACGGTTAGACGTGCTGGATTATCCTGCATGGATATTGACCATGATAATATTCCAGAAATTCCAGTGCAGACTGTATTTTCAGGTTATGAAACTGTTGCAGAATCTGAACAGATACGGCAGACAAACTGGCTGATGATGCAGGATAATATTATTTTCAGAGAATATTGCAGTTATTATAATGCCAATGATGGCTATGTATTTTTATTGCCCGAATCATGGCAGGAGCATGTAACTGTTATCAAAGATACAACGGAAAATGAAATTCAGTTCTGTGTGTATCAGGGCGAATGGCAGGAAGAAATGCCAGTTTTATTAAGAATTTATATGGCTTATGATGAAGCTGACAGAGATGACCATTTAGGCAATGGCTATCAGTTATTGCATACCAAAGGCACAGCAAGTTGTTTAGTAAAACCAGAAGAAAATCAAGACTTGTCATTGACAATCGGAGATTTATTATTATGTTTTCAGTTTTTAGATTAAAATTAGATTAAAATCAGTTAGGAGGGCAAAGTTTTTATGAGACGTATTCTTGTATGCGAAGATGAAGATGTCATTCGGGATTGCATTGTAATTAATTTAAAACGTGCGGGCTATGATGTCATTGATGTCAATTGCGGTGAAGATGCATTACAGAAATTTGAGGACGAAAACGGCAATTTTGATATTGTATTGCTGGATATTATGATGCCTGGAATTGATGGGTTTACTGTTTGTAAAAAATTAAGAGAAAAAAGCTCCACACTGGGAATTATTATGCTGACTGCCAGAACACAGGAAATGGATAAAGTCAGTGGTTTAATGATTGGTGCAGATGATTATATTACAAAGCCTTTTTCGCTGTCAGAATTAACTGCCAGAGTAGATGCAATTTACAGACGTGTTTGTATGAGTTTTATTCATGATGAAAAAAGCCCTGTAATTGAATCAGGACCTTTTACGTTGAATTTAAAAAGTCGGACAGTTGCCAAAAATGGTGTGCCAATTGATTTGACACAAGTCGAATATCAGATTTTAGAATATTTCATGAATAATAAAAATACGGCTCTTGACAGAGCAAGTATTTTAAATCATATCTGGGGAGAAAATTATTATGGAGATTATAAAATTGTAGATGTGAATATTCGCAGAATTAGATTAAAAATTGAAGATGAGCCTTCTAATCCACAATATATTGTGACAATTTGGGGCTATGGCTATAAATGGAATGATAAAATTTAAAACTAAACTTGCAGAACAGTTTCCCAAAAAAAGAACAATTACACAACGTTGGATTACGAATAATCTTGCGGTAATTGTATTAGTTATGATTGTTGTTGTGTTAATATTTATTTATGCAATGCAAAGTTTTTATTATACCAGTGCAAGACAAAGTCTGACAAGTGAATTGACTTCGGTTGTGAATTTATTAAGCCGTTATGCACAGGATTCAGAAACAAATTTATATTCTGAAATGCGGGGAACGTTTGAAAGCTTTTCTGCAAAGGATAAAATGGAACTCATGGCTGTGAATTCAAAAGGCAGAGTCATTTTGACTTCATCAGGATTTTCACCAGCTTCTGATACAGCCATTCCAGATTATGAAAATTTATTAAACGGCGGTGACGGTTACTGGATTGGCAAAGCCGAAAATCAAGAAAAAATTATGGCAGTTTGTATGGATATTTCGGCTTTTAGTTCAGAATATTATGCTGTTCGGGTTGTTTGTTCTCTCACAGAAGTAGATAAAAGCATTGGAACTATGATTATTTCAGCAATTATTATCTGTGCAATTATTATTTTAATGCTGGTATTAACAGGCATTTATTTTGTCGGCAGTATTATTAAGCCTATTATGCAATTAAGCACAACTGCTGGAAAATTCGCAAAAGGTGATTTTTCATTTCGGATTAAATATCATAATAATGATGAAATCGGTGATTTGTGCAATGCGATTAATCATATGGCGGATGAGTTATCTACAGCAGAAGAAATGAAAAATGAATTTATTTCATCTGTGTCACATGAATTACGAACGCCTCTGACAGCAATTAAAGGCTGGGCGGAAACAATTTGTATGGCTGAAAATGACCCTGAAACTGTTCAAAAAGGTATGAATGTCATTGTAAATGAAACAACCAGATTAACACAAATGGTAGAAGAATTACTAGACTTTTCAAGAATGCAGAGCGGGCATTTTAAATTAGAAAAAGCAACGATGGATATCCTTGCAGAATTGGGTGATGCTGTATTAATTTACATGAATAAAGCCACACAAGACCAGATTTCTATTGCTTATGATGAACCCGAAATGTTGCCGTTTGTTTATGGTGATAAAAATAAAATTCGGCAAGTATTTATTAATATTATTGACAATGCAATTAAATATTCTGATGCAGGTGGTCATGTGCAGATTACAGCAGAAGAATTTGAAGGTAATATTCGTGTTTGTGTATCAGACAGCGGTTGTGGTATTAAAGAATCTGATTTGCCTAAAATTAAAACAAAATTTTATAAAGCCAATCATACTCGCAGAGGGTCAGGTATCGGACTTGCTGTTGCAGATGAAATTATTACAGCACATGGCGGAAAATTAGATATTAAAAGTGAAGAAGGCGTTGGGACAACGGTTATTATTACATTACCACCTGAACATGCATAAAGGAGCGATAACATGAGTGAACAGAAAAATAATTCACAAAATTCGCATAAAAGTAAAATCGGCGGGCAGGCATTAATTGAAGGTGTCATGATGAAAGGCGTTTATAAAGGTGCTATGGCTTGTCGGTTGCCTGATGGGACTATTGATGTGGAAACATGGGATTTAAACAACGGCAAACAGAAACCTTGGTATAAGAAAATGCCTCTTGTAAGAGGTGTCTATAGTTTTATATTTTCTATGATTGACGGCTATAAATGCTTGATGAAATCTGCTGAAAAACAAATGACAGAAGAAGAACTGGAAGAACAGGAAGAAGCTTCTAAATTTGAAGAATTTTTAGAAAAGCATTTTACTGAGAAAACAGTACAGGCAATTATGGCTGTTGGTATGGTATTAGGTATGCTTGTAGCAATGGCATTATTTTTATTCTTGCCAAAATGGCTTGTTGGTCTGATAAAGCCCTTGACAGCTAACAGAATGTTACAGTCTTTTTCAGAGGGAATTATTAAAATTATTGTATTTGTTGGCTATATGGCAATTACTGGCACAATGAAAGATATCAGAAGAACTTATGAATATCACGGTGCAGAACATAAAACAATTGCCTGTTTTGAAGCGGGTTTGCCTTTAACAGTTGAGAATGTCAAAAAACAAGTGCGATTACACCCAAGATGTGGCACAAGTTTTATTTTCCTGACGTTATTTATTAGCATTTTAGTCATGTGTCTTGTGCCGTTTACGATTCCGTGGCAAAGATTTTTATGTAGTTTATGTTTATTGCCAATTACTGTTGGTTGTTCGTTTGAGTGTATTCAATTTGCAGGAAGAAGTAACGGCATGTTGGCTAAAATTGTTTCTTATCCTGGTTTACAGCTCCAGAGAATCACAACCAAAGAACCTGATAATTCACAGATTGAAATTGCCATTGAAGCATTAAAGCCCTGCATTCCAGAAAATTTAGAGGACGATAAATGGTAATGAATTGCAGAGAATTAAAAAAAATACTTGTTACTATGCTGGAATCTGAACATATACAAGATGCAGAATTTGATGTCAAATGCATGTTAGAACAAGTCAGCAATTTATCATGGCATGAGATATTCGCACAGCAAAAAAATTTTTCGTCTCGGAAAATACAAGAATTATTCACTATGGCAAAACGTAGAATTTCAGGTGAACCGTTGCAATATATTCTAGGCGAATGGGAATTTTATGGTATGCGGTTATTTGTAGGAACAGGTGTATTAATTCCTAGAGCTGATACGGAAATTTTAATTGATACTGTGCTTGATTTATTAAAAAATAAAAATAATTTGAAAATTTTAGATTTGTGTACTGGTTCAGGCTGTATTGCTTTAGCATTGAAAAAATATTTAGTCAATGCTGAAATCACAGGCATTGATATCAGCCCAGAAGCATTACGCTATGCAAATCAAAATAAAAATTATCATGCATTAACTATTAATTTTATGCTTGGTGATGTACTAGATAATGCGATTGCAGAAAAATTTGAAAATATAGATTTAATAATCAGCAATCCGCCTTATTTGACAAGTCAGGAAATGGCTGATTTGCAGAAAGAAGTCAGCTATGAACCTGTTTCGGCTTTGGCAGGCGGTCTTGACGGATTAGATTTTTATCAGAATATTACTGGTATCTGGAAAAACAGATTAAAACAAGATGGCTTGCTGATTTATGAAATTGGTTGCCAACAAGCCGAAGCTGTGGCTGAAATTTTAAAAATAAATGATTTTAAAAATATACAAGTTATTCAGGATTTAGAAAACAGAAACAGAGTTGTATTAGGATTTAAAAATTAATTTCTTGCAAGATAAACTAGAAATAGTTTCTTGATAAATAGTTTTATGATTTATTGGAGGTTATTGGTTATGGCAACAAAAGCGAAAGCAAAAGCAGAAAAAAAAGCAACTGGAATGTATCAGTTGCCAGCAACTTCAGAGGAGAAAAAAGCAGCATTAGAACATGCTCTCAAAATGATTGAAAAACAATATGGACAGGGAGCTGTTATGCGTCTTGGTCAGCAAGGAAAAATGGACGTGGAAGTCATTCCAACAGGTTCTATGACACTGGATTTGGCTTTAGGTGTTGGCGGTGTGCCAAGAGGGCGTATTATTGAATTATATGGTCCTGAAAGTTCTGGTAAAACAACTGTTGCCTTGCATGTCATTGCAGAAGCACAAAAAATGGGCGGTGAAGCAGCATTTATTGATGTGGAACATGCACTTGACCCAAAATATGCCAAAGCATTAGGTGTCAATATTGATAATTTATTAGTTTCTCAGCCTGATAGCGGTGAACAGGCACTTGAAATTGCAGAATCGCTTGTGCGTTCTGGGGCAATTGATGTGATTGTTATAGATTCTGTTGCGGCTATGACGACAAAAGCTGAAATTGATGGCGAAATGGGCGATAATCATGTTGGACAGTTGGCTAGATTAATGTCACAGGCTATGCGTAAATTGACGTCTATTGTTTCTAAAACAGGTTGTGTTGCAATTTTTATTAATCAGATTCGTGAAAAAATCGGCGTGTTATATGGCAATCCTGAAACAACTCCAGGCGGAAGAGCTTTGAAATTCTATGCAACGATTCGTATGGACGTTAGAAAAGGTGAAGTGATTAAAGAAAATGGCATGCCAATTGGTAACCGCATGAAAGTTAAAATTGTCAAAAATAAAGTTGCACCTCCATTTAGAGAATGTGAATTTGATAATATTTATGGCAAGGGAATTTCCAGAACAGGTGAAATTATGGACTTGGCTGTTGAATTTGATGTCATTCAAAAAAGTGGTTCCTGGTTTAGTTATAATGGTCAGAAACTTGGACAAGGTCGTGATAATGTAAAACAGCAATTAGCTGATAATGAAGCATTCAGAAAAGAAATTGAAGAAAAAATTCTGCAAAAAATGCGTGAGCTGGAAGAATCAGAAGAAGATTCTGTTATAAAAAATCCTGTGATAGAATCTGGTGCCATGTCAGAGATAAACCCTGAAACAGGTGCAAATGCGAATATTGATATTGACGCTGATGATGATTTTGAAGAATTTGAACCAACTGAATAATTTATATAATTTATGATGACGAAAATTAATAAAATTATTAAGCAAAAATCATATTATGAAGTTCATGTAACAGATGCCGTCTATGAAATAGACGGCGAACTGTTGCAATTTTATGATTTACATGAGGGTGAAAATTATGCAATTGCTTTATTAGAAGATTTGCATAAAAAATCCAGATTTCGCCGTGCTTATCAAAGAGCTTGCTATTTGCTGAATGACAGAGATTATTCGTATCAAATGCTATATCAAAAATTAATGATTTCTTATCAAGATGACTTGCTTTGTAAAAGTGTTCTGGAAAAGCTAGTTAAAATTAATTTAATTAATGACAGAAGATATGCAGAACGTTATGCAGAATATTTAGTCCAGAAAAAAGGCTATGGCATTTATAGAGCCAAACAAGAAATGCTGAAAAAAGGGCTTGCAAAAGATTTAATTCAGGAATTTTTAGCAGAACAGGAAGCATTTGCACAGGAGAATGTTTATGCTGTATTAGTCAAAAAATATGGCAGAATCTTACAAGATGAACAGGATTTTAAAACAAGAAATAAAGTCATTGCTGGTATGGCAAGGCTTGGTTATGATATTACAAGTATTAAATATGCAATCGAAGATTATTTTGCAAATCAGGAAGATGAGGAATCAGTTTTATGAGTATTAAAGTTGGTGTTGTGTCGTTAGGCTGTAATAAAAATTTAGTAGACTCTGAAAGAATTTTATATAAACTAAGAACACATGGTTATGAATTAGTAACTGAATTTGGCGATTCAGATATTGCAGTTGTGAATACCTGCGGATTTATTCAATCTGCAAAAGAAGAAGCAATAGAAACAATTCTGGAAATTGGCAAACTCAAAGAAGAAGGCAAAATTAAAAAATTAATTATTACTGGTTGCTTAGCGGAACGTTATCAGGAACAAATGGCAGAAGAATTTCCAGAAGCTGATGCAATTATTGGCATTGGTGAAAATAAAGATATTATTGCTGTACTGGATGAAGTTTTAAAAGGCGAAAAGATTATTAAATTTTCGTCTAAATTGAATGCTGAATTAGTTGGGGAAAGAATTATTTCTACTTTGCCATTTTTTTCGTATCTGAAAATTGCAGAGGGCTGTTCTAATTGTTGTACTTATTGTGCAATTCCTATGATTCGTGGAAAATACAGAAGTGTGCCTATGGAAGATTTATTGCAGGAAGCCCAGAAATTAGCAGATTATGGCGTGACAGAATTAAATATTATTGCACAGGATACAACAAGATATGGCGAAGATTTATACGGCAAAGCCTGTCTGCCTGAATTGCTTGAAAAATTATGTAAGATTGAGAAATTAAAATGGATTCGTATTTTATATTGCTATCCTGAGAGAATTACTGATGAATTGATTGCCGTTATGGCAAGAGAGAAAAAAATTGTGAAATATATTGATATGCCAATTCAGCATTGCAATGATGAAATTTTAAAACGCATGAATCGAAATAGCAGTCATGCACAGATTGTAAATTTAATCAGGAAACTAAGAGAAAAAATGCCTGATATTGTGTTAAGAACAACGCTGATTACAGGTTTTCCTGCGGAATCAGAAGCACAATTTGAAGAATTATCACAGTTTGTGAAAGATATGAAATTTACCAGATTAGGCTGTTTTGCGTATTCTCAGGAAGAAGGGACAAAAGCCGCTGAATTTGAGAATCAAATTGATGAAGAAATTAAAAATCAAAGAGCTGATATTTTAATGGAACAACAAGCGGAAATCAGTGCGGAGTATAATGCGTTACAATTGGGTAAAATAAAAACAGCGGTTGTAGAGGGTTTTGACAAGTGGGCAGAATGTTATTTTGGCAGAACAGAAGCTGATGCACCTGATATTGACGGAAAAATATTTTTCAGTTCAGAAAAGAAATTACAAATTGGCGAATATGTACAAGTTAAAATTACAGATATATTAGATTATGATTTGCTTGGTGAGGTGATTGGCAATGAATCTGCCGAATAAACTAACACTTTTGAGAATTATTTTAGTTCCTGTGTTTATGGTTTGTATGTATGTGAATTTTCCTTTGCACGTTACATTAGGATTGCTTATTTTTGCAATTGCATCTATTACGGATGCATTGGACGGCAAAATTGCCAGAAAATATCATTTGATTACAACGTTCGGAAAATTTGCAGACCCTTTGGCAGATAAAATTTTAGTATTAGCGGCTTTAGCGGTACTTGCCGATGTGAGCCAATTTGCAATTAATGGTATTGTAATTACGATAATTGCAACAAGAGAATTTACTGTTTCTGGCTTACGATTAGTCACAGCCGAAAAAGGCGTTGTTGTCTCTGCTGGCATATGGGGCAAATTAAAAACAGCTTTTACCATGATTGCTATTTCTGTCATGTTGCTTTGGCTGACAATTTTAGAAATTTTTGGAAATTCAGCTGATTCATGGCGAAATGCTGATGCTATCATGCAGATTATTTGCAATGTGTTAGTCTGGATTTCTGTAATATTAACTTTAATTTCTGGTTGTGTCTATTTAAAAAGCTATTGGAAATATATTGATATGAAATAACAAATTGTATAAAATTAGAGTTTTAAAAAAGTTTCTGCTTTTTTCTAAAAGCAGGGCTTTTTTTTTTAAATTAATGTAATCTATTGACAGTTTTATTTTAGTTTGTTATAATAATAATAAGGTGCTTTATCAAAAATTGAAATTTCAAAGAAAGGGCTTTGATTTTGTATAAGAAACACAATCGGGAACAATACAAGCATATTATCGGCTTTTTTTCAGATTTGCTGTTATTAGGAATATTAACATTACAATTTGCTGATACCTGGTATGAAAGTTATCTGAATGGGCTGGTATTGCCATTTTTTAGGCGTGGTAACTGGGCTGTCATTGGCATTTATGCCGTTGTGATGTTCCTGTTTTTTAAAATATATGGGGCTTTTAAAGTCGGTTATTTAAGAAAGACAGATGCCTTATTATCACAAATGTTATCTGTCTGTGGGGGAAATTTAGTCACATACTTGCAAATTAGTGTGATTTTAAGACATTTTGCAGAAATTGCTCCCATGTTGAAATTAACAGTATTGGAATTTATTGTATTATGTTGCTGGACGTTTTTCACACATAAATTATATTTTGCGTTGTATCCGCCTAGAAAATTAGTTATTGTTTATGGCAGTTCGTCAGCGGTAGGATTAGTTATGAAAATGAGCTATCGTGTTGATAAATATATGATTTGTGAATCTGTGAGTGCCAAAACAGATTACGAAGAAATGAAATTAAAAATTTTGCAATATGATGGTGTGATTATTTGCGATTTACCAGAAAAATTAAGAAATGATTTAGTAAAATTTTGTTTTGATAAGCATTTAAGAGCGTATATTGTGCCAGAAATTTCAGATATTATTCTAAGAGGTGCAGAAGATTTAAGATTATTTGATACGCCTTTGTTATTATGCAGAAATTATGGCTTGACGTTTGAACAGAAATTATTAAAAAGAATATTTGATTTGATGTTTTGTGTATTCGCATTGATTCCCGCATTGCCAATTATGCTGATTTGTGCAATTGCAGTCAAGCTTTGTGATGGCGGAGCCGTTTTCTATCGGCAAAAGCGTCTGACACAAGACGGAAAAGAATTTATGCTTTATAAATTCAGAAGTATGATTCCCAATGCAGAATTGCATGGTGCAAAACTTGCTGAAAATCATGATACCAGAATTACACCTGTTGGAAAAATTTTAAGAAAATGCAGATTAGACGAATTGCCACAGTTATTTAATATTCTGAAAGGCGATATGTCAGTTGTAGGTCCCAGACCTGAACGCCCTGAATTATGCCAAGAATATGAAAAGCAATTCCCAGAATTTAAATTCAGATTGCAAGTAAAAGCTGGATTAACAGGCTATGCACAAGTAACAGGTGTTTATGATACAACGCCTTATGATAAATTAAAAATGGATTTGATGTATATTGAAAATTATTCGTTATTTCGGGATATTCAGATTATATTAATGACAATTAAGATTACGCTCTTTCCTACACAGAAAACAAATGAAGAGCTATTATCTATTAAAAATAAAAATAAACAGAACAAAAAGGAGAAAAAGATATGAAATTAACTGCAGTAATTATGGCTGGCGGAAAAGGAGAACGCTTTTGGCCAAAAAGCCGTGCGAATTATCCAAAGCAATTTTTATCTCTGACGGCTGATGGTGAAACAATGATTCAAAAAACTGTCAGGCGTTTGAAAAATCTTGTAGCAAAACAAGATATTTATATTATTACTAATCAGGAATATTTATATTTAGTAAAAAATCAGCTCCCAGATTTGCCAAAAGAAAATATTATCGCAGAACCTTGTCCCAAAAATACAGCTCCTTGTATTGGTTTAGCAAGTTGTATGATTCAGAAAAAATATCAAGATGCTGTGATGCTTGTATTACCATCAGACCATTTGATTCATGCAGAAGAAATTTATTTAAATACACTAAAACAAGCTGTTGCATTTGCAGAAAAAGGCGAAAATTTGATTACTTTGGGCATTATGCCGACTTATCCAGAAACAGGTTATGGCTATATTAAATATTTGCATGACAGCAGTCAGGACGGTATTTATGGTGTAGAATGCTTTGTTGAAAAACCTGATTTAGAAACGGCAAAAAATTATTTAAATTCTAAAAAATATCTTTGGAATAGTGGCATGTTTATCTGGAAAGCTTCCAGTATTTTAAATAATATTAAAAAATATATGCCTGATTTATATACTGGTTTACAGCCAATTGCAAATGCTTATGGAACTGAAAATTTTGAAAAAATATTAATTGAAAATTTTCCTGACTTGCCAGCGGAATCTATTGATTTTGGTATTATGGAAAAAGCAGAAAATATTTATACAATTCCGTCAAGCTTTGGCTGGGACGATGTGGGAAATTGGCTTGCATTAGAACGTATTAATGCAACGGATAATCAGGGCAATTTATTTGATGGCGATATTATCAGCGTTGATACCAGAAATTGTACTGTCTGTGCTGATAATAAAACAATTGCTTTATTGGGATTAGATAATTTAGTCATTGTTGATACACCTGATGCATTATTAATTTGTGATAAAAACAGTACACAAGATATTAAAAAAGTTCTTGCTGAAATCAGAAAGCAAGAAAAATTTAATTTATTATAATATTATAATTATAAAAGGAGATTTTTATTTATGAAACATGCATTAATTACTGGGATTACTGGACAAGACGGTTCTTATCTGGCAGAATTATTACTGGAAAAGGGCTATGAAGTTTATGGCATCTGGAGAAGAAAGGCTACTGTTGATTATGGGAATATTTCACATTTAAAAGATAAAATTAAATTAATTTATGCAGATATGACAGATGTGATTTCTTTGATTTCTGCAATGCGGATTTCTCAGGCAGATGAAGTGTATAATCTTGCAGCACAGTCTTTTGTTGCCACAAGCTGGGATACGCCTTTGGGAACAGCTGAAATTGATGCCCTTGGTGTTACAAATATGCTGGAAGCCATTCGCACTGTAAAACCAGAGGCGAAATTCTATCAGGCGTCTACTTCGGAAATGTTCGGACTTGTACAGGAAATGCCTCAAACTGAAAAAACGCCGTTTTATCCCCGTAGTCCCTATGGTGTCGCTAAACTCTATGGGCATTGGATTACTAAGAATTATCGGGAAAGTTATGGCATGTTTGCTTGTTCTGGTATTTTATTTAATCACGAATCAGAACGCAGAGGACTTGAATTTGTAACAAGAAAAATTTCCCATGCGGTAGCAAGTATTAAATTAGGTGTACAGGATTTTGTAGAATTAGGAAATCTTGATTCTAAACGTGACTGGGGACATTCTAAAGATTATGTCAAAGCTATGTGGCTCATGTTACAGCAAGAGAAACCAGATGATTATGTGATTGCGACAAATGAAACCAGAACCGTCAGAGAGTTTGTAGAACAGGCTTTTAAAACGGTAGATATTACTATTATCTGGGAGGGTTCTGGTGTTGATGAAGTCGGCAAAGATAAAGAAACTGGTAACATTATTGTAAAAATTAATCAGAAATTTTTCAGACCTGCCGAAGTCGATATTTTGCTCGGAAATCCTGAAAAAGCAGAGAAAAATTTAAATTGGCAACGTGAAATTTGTTTTGCGGAATTAGTCCAACGCATGGTAACACATGATTTAGAATTAGTGCAGAAAGAAATCAAGGTTAAAAATCTGTGAGAATTGCATTTGATGCATTGCCATTATTAGGCAGAAAAACAGGCATCGGCTGCTGTGAAGCTGGACAAGTAACAGCTTTGGCAAGATTATATCCAGAACATGATTTTGTATTGAATTATTTTGCAATGAAAGATTTAAAAAAGCATAAGCAGGAAATTAGTTATTATTTAACAAAAAATATGACAGCAAAACATGCTTTTTGTTCAGCTTATGGCTATCGAATATTATCTAGTTTTTTGCCAGTTAATTATGATTGGTTTTTTGGAAAAAATAATTCCCTGACGCATTTTTTTAATTATATTGTGCCTTATGGCGTTTCTGGAAAAACTGTTGTCACTGTGCATGATATGGTTTATAAAGCATTTCCAGAAACTGTCAGAAGCAGAACAAGGCATATGTTAGATTTAGGACTTGTCAAATCTATGCAAAGAGCAGACAGAATTGTAACGGATTCTGAATTTTCTAAATCTGAAATTATTAAATATTATGCTGAATTTGAAGATAAAATCAGAGTTGTTCCCTGTGGTGTGGATGGTAAAAAATTTTATCCAGTTGAGAATAAAAATTTTATAAAGGCTGTTTGCCAAAAATATGGAATTATGCAAGATTATTTTTTATATTTGGGAACGATTGAGCCAAGAAAAAATTTAGAGCGTTTGATTCAGGCATATGCGTTATTTGTAAAATCGCATGAAAATCCTGCAAAATTAGTGCTTGCTGGTGGTAAGGGCTGGCTTTATGATAATATTTTTAAAAAAGTAACAGAATTAAATCTGGAAAAATATGTGATTTTTACGCAATATCTTGAGGAAAATGATTTATGTGCTGTGATGAGTGGTGCATTGGCTTTTGTGTTTCCGTCTATTTATGAAGGGTTCGGAATGCCGCCGTTGGAGGCTATGGCATGTGGAACACCTGTTTTCACTTCTGGGGTGGCTTCTCTGCCAGAAGTGACGGGAACAAATGCTGTGATAGTGAATCCAGAAAATATAGATTCTATGGCAAAAGGTTTGCATGCATTATTTATTGATAAAAATTTAAGAGAAAATTTAAAAATACAGGGGCTTGCAAGAGCAAAATTATTTTCTTGGGAAAGAAGTGCAAAATTATTGTATCAGGTATATCAGGAAATTTTGCCAGAGGTGAATGCATGAATCAAAAATTGCATGTGTTAGAAGTCAATAAATTTTATCCGCCTCATATTGGGGGCATTGAAACTGTGATTGCCCAAAGAGCAAACTATTTAGCAAATTATCCAGATATAGAGGTAAAAGTATTAGTTTGTCAGGAACGGGGAAAGGGAAAATTTGAAAAAATCAATCATATAGAAATTATTCGTTGCAGTAGTTTTGGTGTTTATTTTTCCTGTCCTGTTTCAATAGAATTTTTTATAAAATTTCAGAAATTAGCAAAATGGGCTGATGTCATTGAATTTCATATGCCTTTTCCGTTGGGAGATTTGGCTTGCTTGTTATCTAACTGTAAATGCAGAGTGGTTATTGCATGGCATAGTGATGTGATTAAGCAAAAAAAATTATTGAAATTTTATCAGCCAATTTTAAAAAAATTTTTAAAAAAAGCTGATGTGATTATTACAGCCACACAAGGGCATATTGATAGTTCTAAATTTTTGCCTGAATTTAGAAATAAATGCAAAATTATTCCCTATGGAATTGAAATTGCCAATTATAATATTAATAATTTAAAAAAAATTCTGACTGAGAAATTAGAAAATAAAAATTTTATTAAATTATTATTTGTTGGCAGATTAGTTTATTATAAAGGGGTAGATGTTTTAATCAAAGCATTTGCATCTGTGAAGAATTGCGAATTATTTTTATGCGGAACAGGGGTTTTAGAGCCAGAATTAAAAAATTTAGCGAAAAATTCAGCAGTGCATTTTTTGGGAAATTTGTCGGATTATGATTTAAAATCTGCTTTTGCAGATTGTGATATTTTTATTCTGCCGTCTGTGGAAAATTCAGAAGCATTTGGCATTGTGCAACAAGAAGCTATGATTTATGGAAAACCTGTAATTAATACAAGTTTGCCAACAGGTGTGCCGTTTGTAAGTATTCATGAACAAACTGGCTTGACAGTTGCACCTAAAAATATACAAGCACTTGCAAAGGCAATTCAGAAATTAGCCGATTCTTCAGAATTAAGAAAATTATATGGCGAAAATGCAAAAAAACGTGTTTATGAATTTTATGACAGTAAAAAAATAATGCATGAAATTTATAAAATTTTAAAAAATAATTAAATATAAAAGTGAGGTGTTTTATTTGGATGCATTGGTAACTGGTGCAGGTGGATTTGTAGGAAAATATTTAGTACAGGAATTATTAACAAACGGGCTTCATGTTGGTGCCTGTAAATTGTCAAAAGAATATATTGCGGTAAAAGGCTGTGAAATATTAGATTTAGATATGAATTATCAGCATGAAATTCAAAAATTATTAGAAATTTACAGACCAGAACAGATTTATCATCTTGCAGGACAAAGTTCTGTTGCGGTTTCGTGGAAAAATCCTGAATTGACAATTGATGTGAATATTAAAGGCGTTTTGCATTTGCTAGAAGCAATCAGAAATATCAAAAATTATTATCCCAAAATTTTATTAGTTGGTTCAGGCGAAGAATATGGCTATTTATGTGAAAATGCTTGCCCTGTCAACGAACAGGAAAAATTGAATCCTGCCAATATTTATGCAGTGACTAAGGCTTGTCAAACTATGATTGGCAGTATTTATGCGAAAACTTATGGTATGAAAATTATCATGGTTCGGGCTTTTAATCATATTGGTGTAGGACAGGCACCAGTTTTTGTGGCATCTGATTTCGCCTTGCAAATTGCAGAAATTGAAGCAGGATTAAGACCGCCTGTTATACAAGTCGGGAATTTAAATGCTAAAAGAGATTTTTCTGATGTACGTGATATTGTAAAGGCTTATCGATTATTAATGCAAAAAGGCTGTGCAGGTGAAATTTATAATGTCGGCAGTGGTCATGCAGTTGCAATTCAGGAATTATTAGATATTTTATTAGAATTAAGTCAGGAATCTATTATCATAGAAAAAAATCCAGCTAGAATGCGTCCTGCTGAGATTGCTATGATAGAAGCAGATATTAGCAAATTAAAATCACACACAGGTTGGCAACCAGAATTTTCATTAAGAGAGACATTACAAACTATATTAAATCATAACCGAAGAAATTTCGGAATTTTATAAAAAGCAGGTGATTAATTTTGAATGCAAAAACATATGAGCCAATGCAAGAACAAGCCCTTGAAAAATTCGGCGAAGAACAAAATCTATTAAATGAAAAACTTTTGAAACGAATCAGAGTATTAGAATTGCAGAATAGCTTATTCAGTCGGCAAATACAGGAAATACAGACAGAAGTTGCAAAATTAAAAGAAACACAGGTAAAAATTATTTTAAAATTAAGTCGCTTTGAAGCGGAAGTTGAAATTTTAAAACAAGAGGATAACCAGAATTTAAAACAAGAACTGGATAGATTAAAATTAACTGCAAAATTAAATGCAAATGCCATTGAAAGATTAATTAAAAAACAAGATTAAAGGAAACTAAATTCTCTGTTGTTGAAAAACAGCGGAGAATTTGTTTTTTGGCATACTTGGGACAGTCTTTGCATAGAATTTATTACTAGTGAAGTCAAGGAGGTTTTTAGATTTCATGGAGTTAAGAATGAATAAAGCTGTGATTTCAGCAAATGAAACTGCGGGAAATACAATGCAGGAACAAGGCGTTGAATTAGATTATGTACTGCCTGATTATTATCCAGACGTGTGTAAATTAATTAAATGTTTTATTAAACCAAGTATTGTAAATGAATCTATCAGCGAAAACAGATTGTCTTATGAATTACTGGCAGAAATCAGAATTTTATATTGCAGTGAAAATAGCCATGTGTTGCAGTGTGTGACACAGAATTTGCATTTTTCCAGAACGGCAGAATTACCCGCAGGTGAAAATATTATGACAGAAATTTTACCTGTGACGGATTATGTCAATTGCCGTGCGATTAGCCGAAGAAGATTAGATGTTCGTGGTGCAATTACAATTGGAATTAAAAGCATTGCCATGAAACAACAGGAGGCTTTATGTGATGTATTTGGAAAAAATATGCAGTTACAGAAAAAGCCTTTGCAATATCAGGCAAAAAGAACGAATACAATGAATCATATTGTTTTGGCAGAAGAATTAGAATTAGGCAATTCTAAGCCAGCGTTATTACATGTTGTACGCTGTGAGGCACAGCCTGTGGAACAAAGTCATAAACTTGTTTCTGGAAATTTATTAGCACAGGGAAATTTACAGATTCAGATTTTATATGCCTGTGAAAAAGACGGCGACAGCGGTTTAGAATCTATGAGTTTTCGCATTCCGTATAGCCAAATGATAGAATTGGAGGGCGTAGAAGAACAGGATAATTGTCAAGTATTATGCTCTGTTGCGTCCTGTGATTTAAAGCCTGTTACAGATGAAAATGGCGATATTAGAGTACTACGTTGTGAAGCAGAATTAAGATTATCTTGTATTGTATTAAGAATTGCAACGGAATCACTTGTTTGTGATGCATTTTCAACAGAACACCCCAGTGTGATTAAAAAAACAAAATTAATCACAAGTGGCATTCCTGTGAATTTTTCTGAAATGTTAGTGTGCAATACAAAGCTAAATTGCACAGATGGAGAATTAGATTGCGTTTATGATGCGTGGTGTGAAATTAAAAATTTAACAACAAGTATTGAAAATACTGAAATTTGTATTAACGGCATGTTAAGCTGTTTTGTTCTGGTGCGGGAAAGTACTGGTATGCCAAGATTATTAGAAAAAGAAGAAAGTTTTGAGCATAAATTTGCAGTACAGGGATTAGGCGCACAGGATATGTTACAAGTAAAAGCTTTTGCAGAAAATTGTTCTTACACGTTGTCAGGTGCTTCTGAAGTTGTGTTAAAAACAGAATTACGCATGGAAGGAACTGTGACACATTGCACAGAAACAGAAGTATTATCTGATATTGAAATACAGGAAGATTTAGAGCATAATAAAAATTTTGCATTGAAATTATATTTTGGCAGAGCAAAAGAAAGTGTTTGGGAAATTGCGAAACGCTGTCATACTAGCGTAGAAGCCATTATGGAAGAAAATGATTTAACACAGGAATATTTGCCAGAAAATAGCATGTTATTAATTCCGATTACAAATTGAGAGGTTTTTTCATGAAAGATATTTATAGTGATATTGCCCAGCGTACAGGAGGAGATATTTATATTGGTGTCGTAGGTCCTGTACGTACTGGTAAGTCTACATTGATTAAGCGTTTTATGGAAACGCTTGTCATTCCTAATATTGAAAGTGATTATAAAAAAGAACGTGCTGTTGATGAATTGCCCCAGTCTGCCGCAGGAAAAACAATTATGACAACAGAGCCGAAATTTATTCCTGAAGAAGCTGTGCCAGTTTGCTTAGAAGATGGTGCAAAATTCAGAACCAGAATGATTGACTGCGTGGGCTATATTGTGCCTAGCTCTCTAGGATATATTGAAAACGAAATGCCCCGTATGGTCATGACACCGTGGTTTGATGAAGAAATTCCGTTTAATATGGCTGCTGAAATCGGTACGCAAAAAGTAATCACAGAACATGCGACTATCGGATTGGTTGTCACAACAGATGGCAGTATTTCAGATATTCCCAGAGAAGAATATGCCGAATGCGAAGAACGTGTGATTCATGAATTACAGGAATTAGGCAAGCCATTTGTTGTATTATTAAACTGCGTTGACCCAGATGCAGAAGAAGCAAAAGCACTTGCTTTACAAATGCAGGAAAATTATCATACAACGGTATTGCCAGTCAGCTGTATTCAGTTACAAGAATCAGATATTAAAAAAATTCTGACGGCTTTATTATATGCGTTTCCAATCAGGGAAGTTAATTTTGCTATGCCAAGTTGGATTTCCATGCTGGAAAAAGGGCACCCTGTGAAACAAGAAGTGTTTTCTGTTATCAGACAATCTGCACAAGATTTAATTACTGTCAAAGATGCGACCAAACTAGCAAAGCCAATTTGTGATTGTCAGTATGTCATGCATGCGAATGCATCTGAAATTGATTTAGGCAGTGGTGCTGTGACAATTGCAGTAACATTACATCATGCATTATTTTTTAATATTTTAAGCGAATCTACTGGATTAGAAATCCGTGATGAAAGTAATTTGCTTGAAATTTTACGGGAATTATGCGAAGTCAGAAAAGCTTATGCCAGATTAGAACCCGCTCTAAAAGAAGTTGAAGCAACTGGTTATGGCATTGTTATGCCAACTCTCGAAGAATTAAGTCTGGAAGAACCAGAAATTATTAAACAAGGCGGTAAATATGGCGTGCGTTTAAAAGCCTCTGCACCGTCTATTCACATGATGCGAGCAGGTATTAATACTACAGTTAGTCCAATTGTTGGCTCTGAAAAACAGAGTGAAGAATTAATTATGTATTTATTACAGGGATTTGAAGAAAATCCAACGAAAATCTGGAGTTCTAATATTTTTGGGAAGTCTTTGCATGAGCTTGTGAACGAGGGCTTGCATAATAAATTATTTAAAATGCCTGTAGAAGCACGTATGAAATTACAGGAAACTTTGGAACGAGTGATTAACGAAGGCTGTTCTGGATTAATTTGCTTTATTTTGTAAAAAATGAAAAATTTCAGCACGGTGATTTGTGAATCACTGTGCTTTTTGTTTCAAATTTGTCAGTTTGCATAAATTTGAATTTATAAAAATATATAAAATTGATAATTAAAAAAAATGCTTTTTCAGGAAACACTTGCCTTTTTTCAAAAATTCTGATATAATATAACTATTATCCTGTATTTCAAAGAAAGAGGGGTTTGTTCAACTTGAATAAATATAAAAAACTTGCTTCCAATACGCTGGTATTTGCAATTGGTTCTTTTGGGTCAAAAATATTATTATTATTATTAACCAGATTATATACGGCTAATATTTCTTCGGCAGATAACAGCACAAAGTCGTTATTAGAACAGACTGCAAATTTTATCATTCCAATTGCGACTTTTTCCATTGCAGAAGCAGTTATCCGATATGGACTTGACAGAGAATATAATAATAAAGAAGTTTTTACTTCGGCATGTGTGACAGAATTAATTGGTATTATGATTATGTTATTATTTTCGCCGTTATTATATTTATTGCCGTATGCGAAAGGCTATGTGCCGTTGTTATTATTATATATTCTTGCGTCATCATTTCGGCAGTTAAATTCTCAGTTTGTCCGTGCAAGAGGACTCGTCAGATTATTTGCATTAGATGGTATTCTGGCGACTTTGTCGTTATTTATCTTTAATGTCATATTTATTTCTGTATTGCATTTAGGCGTAACAGGCTTTATGATGGCAGTTATGTTATCAGATTTTTGTTCTGGTATGTTTTTATGGATAGTTGCCAGTTTAGGAAAATTTTTTGATTTGCGGTATTATAATTATGAAATTACAAAAATTATGCTAAGATTTTCAATTCCTATGATTCCAACGGCTGTATTATGGATTATTACAGGATTTTCTGATAGATTATTTGTGCGTTATATGGTTAATTTTTCAGTTAGTCCAGATGTCGGAGATGTCGCCGCTGGTGTTTATGATGCTTCTTCTAAAGTTCCGAATTTAATTTCTATGGTATCAACTATTTTTTTTCAGGCTTGGAATATGTCAGCCATTACAGAAAATAACAGCAATGACAGAAGTATATTTTATTATCGCATTTTTTCGGCTTATCAGTCTATTATGTTTCTGGGTGCGTCATTCATGGTTGCATTAGTAAAGCCTTTATCTAACATGTTAATTGATTCCAGTACAGACCCTGCTTATGCCAGAGCTTATCAATTTACGCCAATTTTAATTGTTGGTGTTCTCATGATGAGTTTAAACCAGTTTTTAAGCAGTATTTATACGGCAACACAGAAAACTTCTCATAGTTTCTGGACGAGTTTAATTGCAGCGATTACTAATTTAATATTAAATGTAATTTTAATTTATCAATGGGGTGTGCAGGGAGCTGTTATTGCAACGTTTATGAGTTATTTTGTTTGCTATGTTGTCAGAATTATAGATACCAGAAAAATTATTTATTTCAAAGTCTATCATGGAAGATTTGCTTGTAATTTGCTAGTATTATTTTTCATGTGTATTATGGCAATTAAAGAACCCAAATGTTTAATTCCTGTGCAAGTATTTTGCTTAATTTTCATGGTGGTATTTAATTCCAGTGCGATTTTGCAAACAGTGAAAAAATTGCTGAAACGGGGATAATTAAATTTTAAATCAGAAAGGATTTTAGTTATTATGGCAACACCACATTTACAAGGCGAAAAAGGCGATTATGCACCAGTTGTGCTTATGCCAGGGGACCCTTTGCGGGCAAAATTTATTGCAGAAAATTATTTAGAAAATGTTCAGTGTGTAAACAAAATTCGGGGTATGTTAGGCTATACTGGAACTTATCAGGGGATACCAGTTTCTGTACAAGGCAGTGGCATGGGTCAGCCGTCTATCGGAATTTATTCTTATGAGTTATATCATTTTTTTGATGTGCAAAGCATTATACGCATTGGCACAGCTGGAGGCATTGCACCAGAAGTAAAACTTAGAGATATTATTTTAGGACAGGCTTCTTGTACGAATTCTAATTTTGCAATGCAGTATCAATTGCAGGGAATTTATTCCCCAATTGCCAGTTTTAAATTATTGAAATCTGCTTTTGATACAGCACAAGAATTAAATTTACCTGTACATGTAGGCAATTTATTTTCAAGTGATATGTTTTATGATGATTCAAACTCTTTGGAACAATGGACAAAAATGCATGTACTGGGAATTGAAATGGAATCTGGTGCATTATACATGAATGCAATGCGAGCAGGCAAAGAAGCACTTTGTATTTGTACTGTTTCAGATTGTCCGTTAAAACATGAATTCACGAGTGCAGAAGAACGCCAGACAGGTTTTACAGATATGATGAAACTTGCACTGGAAACTGTTAAAAAATTATAAAAAAATTTTCAAAAAATTCATAGTGTATTAAGTATTTTTTCAAATTCCAGTAGTATAATAGAAATAATCAAAGATTTTCATTTTTTGAGGATTCCCCCATTATAAATTATTTTTGAAATAATTTGTTTTGCACCTGTTTTTCATGCGATGTCATGCTATGACATCGTGATTTTTTTCAGAAAGGAATTATCATATCATGCAATCAGAATTAATCCAGCGTATTAATGAACTGGCACGAAAATCTAAAACAATTGGCTTAACGCAAGAAGAACAAGCCGAACAAGAGTTACTCAGAAACCAGTATCGTCAAGAATTTAGAAATAATTTAACGAGTCAGTTAGAAAATACTTATATTATGGATGAACATGGCAATAAACGCAAATTAGGCAAATGAAAGATTCTCCCTGTATATCATAGGGAGAATTTTTTTTAATTTGCTTAATACTAATATCAAAATCAAGTTTAGTAATATATTGCTGTGCTTTCATAGATAATATCAATGATTTTGTAATTGCAATTGTTGTTGTTGTTGTTACAACACTCTGAAAAATATTCTGAAAATATATATTATAATATGTGCAGAAAAAAATTAGTCTAATTTTTATACTAGTACTAATCTAAATTTTAGATTAGCTAAAAATATAAAAAAATTATCATAATGTAAAATTCTATACAAAAATTAATGATAGAATTTTCTATTGTGATAATTTTCTTTGTTTTTAATTAAATTTAGACAACACGAAAAGACCGTTTTGCAACAGCCTTTTTTCAGATATTCAAGCCAGTAGGCTTTTAGAAATCTATAACAACAGTTTTTTATATTTTTTCCACTGTTCAGCAAGAACCATTAACTCGCCTGGCGTGCAATAATACAACGGGTGAAGAGAGTTGTTCAAAATCGTTTCAAAATGTAAATTTTCTATTGCTTCAATTTCTTCGTCCGTCAATTCATATCCTATTGGACGTACTGGAGGTTCAATTTCTTTACATTCCGTTTTGTTTATGCAACTTTCTTCGGATTTTTTTAAATTTTCTAAATCTTCTGGGCTAGATTTCCAAACCAGTGACAAATAACCTTGTAATTCTTCGTCTGTAAATTTATCTTTTTTCGATTGTTTATTTTTGAATTTCGGCTTTTCTTTATCTTCTAAAATCCATTTACGGATAGTTTCAGCGTTATTTTTATACCATCTGTTGTGTTCTACGCTATAGTTGTCCGCTCTCTGAATGTAGTCTCTTACAACTTCTTCTCCGAAATCAGTTATCAAATTAGCAAATTCTTCATCTGTTAATCTAACTCGACCATTTTTGCCATATTTTTTCTTAGCTGGTTCAGACGGTTTTTTAGCTGTAACTTTTTTTGGTTTTTTAGGTTGTGTATCTGATTGTTTTTCTGATACAGGTTTGCTAGCTTTACAATTTCTCTTTGGTGGTAAAACTGGTTGAATAATAAATGATGTGGTTTCAGTTGGGTTTTTTCTTTCTGCTATCTGCACTAAGCCTAATTCAACTAAACGGTTTTTTGCATTAATCACACTCTGATGACAGCAGTTAAGCTCTCTTTCAATGGCAGTATTTGACATCTGTACAGTGTTAGTTCCGTCCCATCTGTCTAACAGCGTCATATGTAGATTTTCTGCTGTTCTTGTGATTTTCCTGTTTCGTCTCACTTGTCTGGCACATCTATTCCATGATTTATCTTCGATTACTAATTGCATAAAAATTCCTCCTAATTTTTTTTCAAAAAACACTTGACAATCAGGAGAAAATATGCTATACTATTAATGAATTGATGAATAGTATAGGGCGGTTTCTCCTGTCCTATAGCAAGAAGCCCTCCTGATTGTTTGTTTGATTTTTCTGCAACTTCATTCTAACATATCAAGGGGCTTTTTGTCAACCCTTTTTTGAAAATTTTTTTAAAATTATGTAAAAAAAATCCGTTCAGTGCAAAAACTGGACGAATTTTTTTATATTAAAAAAAATATTGCTGTTCAAATGTTTTAATCACTTGCTTGATACCAAAATCAAGCCTGGTATCACAGAATTTTTTAATATGTTCTGGAATAGATTTGTAAAATACTTGTGCAATTCCGCCAGCAATGCAAGCCATTGTGTCAGCATCTCCACCCAAAGAAATCGCATTTCTAATTGCACTTTCATAGTCATGTGAATCTAAAAAACAAACAATTGCAGGCGGTACAGAATATTCTGCATAGCTATCAAATTGATAATTATTTCTAATATCCTGTATTTGATAATCTAAATTAAATTGAAATGTTTCAGAAATAAATTTTTTAATTTCAGATTTGCTTGCATGATGTTTTGCAAGATAGACTGCACTTGCAACAACTTGTGCGGATTGAATGGCTTTTTTATGATGATGTGTGTATAAATAGCTTGCTTTGGCTTGCAATAATACTTGTTCTAAGCTTTCATAAGCCAGTCCAATTGGTACAACACGCATTGCACCGCCGTTCCCAAAGCTTTTTTGTTTTGAGGGATAAGCGGTTTTTTCTTTTGCCCATTCCGTGAACATCGTCCCATAACCTGCATGCGGAAATCTAAAATAATAATTTTTATATTGCATGGCATATTCTAATGCACGATGATTCAGTTTAATTTTTTTAATAGGCTCAGGATTTAATAAAATTGCTTCACATGTTGCAGTTGTTAAAACGCTGTCATCTGTAAAACTAGAATTTTTATGAAATGTAAAATCATAATTTTTTGTGCAGTGAACTTCATAATAAGACCCAATAATATCACCATAAATTGCCCCAAACATGATTAAATTAATGCCCCCTTGGAATTCTGTCAAACTCATTTTTTTCTGTTTTCAAATCTGCATGTAATAAATCTATTACGACAATTGCTAATGGCAGAATCGCAAACCAAATGCCTTTTCCTGTAAATTGATGACAAATCATTGTAGAAATTGTCCCACCTGCAACAAAAACAGCCAGCATTGCAATATAAAATCCCATGCGTTTAATGTCTGCCAAGCTTTTATGACGAATGCCTTTTGTAAAAAATACCCCTACTTGTCTTAGATGATTGGTACAAAAAGTCGTTGCCATGGGAACACCGTCCGCTTGCCGAAATGTATTATATTGCATGGAAGCGATGAAATTAATAGCAACTTGTGAAATCTGATAAGGTGCAGTATCTGGAATAAAGCCCAAAATAAATATCACAAGAATTTCGATAATAATTAACAGCGTATCCCAGCGAATCAGATGAAAGCGTTTAATTCCATCAGCAACAGCTTCTGAAACAACTGCACCTAAAAAATATGCCGTAATGGGAATACACAAATAACTTGCTTGTTTCCAATCGCATGAACCTAATGACATGGCTAGCAAAACAAAATTTGCTGTTTGGGCATTGCAAAAAACACCACCTCTGACAGAATATGTATAACCGCCAAAAAATCCGCCTACAAAAGTTAAGCATGTTAAAATATACCAACGTTCACATTCTAAAAATTTTTTCTCTGTGACTTCATGATGTATCATAAAAAATTACTCCTAATATAGCATAGCATTATTTTTTATATTTTGCCCAAAATTTTTTAATCCAGCCTAACACAATACCAACCATAATAGCGGCAATGACTGTACCTAAGCCAACACTGCCTAAATTATGCAATAATAATAGGCATGTGACAAGTGAGATAATTACCATAGTGACATCAAATGCTATTTTTACTTTTGAAAATTCTATATGTAACGTATCTGAAACAGCTTGCATCACACCTTCTCCCGCAAGTGGCATAATATCTGCTGGAAGATATAAAAAAATTCCAATTGCGACAAGAACTACACTAATTAAAATCATGCATATTCTTATCAAAAAATTATCTGTTGTGGGAATATTTTCTGCAAGAGAATTACAAAAAGTCGTAAAATAACCAAAAATTATCCCCACAGGGAGCTGTAATAATAATTTTAATTTAAATTTTTTTCTTAAAATTAAAACTTGTATCAGAATTAAAACGGCATGAAATAAAATAGTTGCTTTACCCATTTCAATCCCCCAGCAGACTGTCATTGTGTAGGGAATGGAACTGACAGGCGATACACCTAAATTAGATTTTACAGAAATTGCAATTCCAATTGTCATAATAAATAATCCTACAAAATAACATACCAAACGATTTGTAAAACTTCTTTGATTCTCCATGTGAATCAATCCTTTCTATTAAAATTTTTGCATATATTTCAATAAATATTATAATACTTGTGATTCTATTTGTCAAGTTAGCAGAAAAATTAGCATAGAATTTAGAAATCAGGCATATAATTTGTCAGAATCATTAGAAAAGGAGGTTATATGCATGCCAGATTCATTATCTGAACTTGCGAAAAAATACCGTGAAGAAATGTTAAGAATGTATAGTAATAGACCAACTTCGCCCCCAAAACCCCCAAATCCGCCATCACCACCAAAGCCAACCAATCCGTCACCGCCACCAAAGCCAACCAATCCATCACCGCCACCAAAGCCAACCAATCCATCACCGCCACCAAAGCCAACCAATCCGTCACCACCACCAAAGCCAACCAATCCATCACCGCCACCAAAGCCAACCAATCCGTCACCGCCACCAAAGCCAACCAATCCGTCACCGCCACCAAAGCCAATCAATCCGCAACCGCCACAAAAACCAATCAATCCACAGCCACCACAACCAAGAAATATATTAGAAAATTCGGAACAAGATTCTGCAATAATATCTGTCATGGCAGAACCTATGGAACCAGATATAACAGAAATTCATGGAGAATCCGCTCCAGAAGTATTAATCCCAGAGCCAAAACTTGAATTAGAACCAGAGCCAGTTATTGAATACGAAGAACCTGTTTTGCCAGACTATATCCAACCAGTCAAGCCTGTTTTGCCAAAGGAATGGACTGCACAAGAAGCTTATGAACAACGCAACACTGCTGAAGGAAAACTTTATATTGTTGCCTCAACAGCAGATAGTGCATATCCTGTACCTGATGCAAGAGTGACAATTTATAGCCAGATTGATGGCAAAACAATGTTGAATTATATTTTAAAAACAGATGAAAGCGGTTTGACTCCCGTTGTAAATTTGCCTGCACCGCCTGCGAATTTATCACAAGAGCCTGAAAATATAAAACCCTATGCAACTTATAATGTCAAAATTTATGCAAGCGGTTATTTCAGAGAGGAAGCAAAAGATGTTCCGATATTTGCTGGAATCACATCAAGACAAGTATTTCAAATGATACCACTGCCATTAGCAATTAGTGAAGATTTAGAAACAATTGAATTGCCCTCACAGGCTGAACCAGTCTAAAAGGAGGTGAAATTTTGCTCACAGGTGAACCATTTATACCCAGAGAAATTACAGTGCATTTAGGCGCACCAGATGAAAATGCAGCAAATGTTACACTTTCGTTTCCTGATTATATCAAAAATGTTGCTTCCAGTGAAATTTATCCTACATGGCCAGAGACAGCTTTAAGGGCAAATATTTATGCAATTGTGTCTTTTGCTTTGAATCGTGTTTATACAGAATGGTATCGGTCAAGAAATTATCCGTTTGATATTACAGCTGTCACACAGTATGACCAGAAATTTATTGAAGGTCGTGAAATTTATGATAATATTTCGCAATTAGTAGATGAATTATTTGATGATTATATCAGACGTGATGGCAATATTGAGCCGTTATTTGCGGCATTTTGTAACGGTACGACCGTTACATGCAGTGGCTTGTCACAATGGGGAACAGTTGATTTAGCGAAACAAGGGCTTTTGCCTTATGAAATATTACAATATTATTATGGAGATGATATTACAATTGTGAAAGATGCACCAGTTAGGGCGGCAACGCATTCTTATCCAGATGAAATACTTGCCCCAGGGTCTTCGGGGGGAGCTGTGCAAATTATGCAGATTCAGTTAAATAGAATTTCCAGAAATTATCCAGCGATTCCCAAAATTCCAGATGCAAATGGTACTTATGATTCTGCAACGGAATCTGCTGTCAGAGAATTTCAAAAAATTTTTAATCTGCCTGAAACAGGTGTCATTGACAAAGCAACTTGGTATAAGATAGAATATATTTATACTAGTGTCAAGCATTTGGCAGAATTAGATTCAGAGGGCATTACAATAGAAGAACTTCCGTTCCAGTTTACAGAAAATCTTGTGCCAAATATGCGAAATGAACAAGTACGGGGTTTACAATATTTTCTTGCTGTTGTGGGGGCTTATTATGAATCTGTACAGCCGATAGAAATTACAGGGATTTATGACCAACAGACAGAAGAGTCTGTAAAATCTTTTCAAAGAGTATTTGGCTTATCGCAAACAGGTGTTGTCGATGAAACAACTTGGGATTTAATTTTCAGAGCCTACGCTGGTATTGTCGAATCTATTCCAGTCGATGTTGCAGAATATATTCCTGTGCCTTATCCTGGGAATGTCATGCAAGAGGGCGTGACAAGTGAATATGTCAGAATTTTGCAGGAATATTTAAGCTTTATTCATGAAACAATTCCAGAAATTCCTGCTGTCAGAAATACTGGCTATTTTGGTCCTTTAACAAGAGCTTCTGTCATTGCATTTCAAAGATTTTCTGGCTTGCCTGAAAATGGTGTTGTAGGCGTTGTAACATGGGACGCAATCGGGGGATTATATTCTGATTTGCGTTTTGGCTATGGAAAGCGTCCTTATCAAGCTCCTGGTTACACAATCACTGGTTAATTTTAATAGAAAAAAGGAGTAAATTTATGGCTTACACTGAAGAACAGAAAAAATTACATATTCAGGAATTACAAAGATATTTATATGTTATTTCTTGTTATGATACCAGAATTAATCCCATGATTCCAAATGGTGTTTATGATAGCAAGACAATACAAGCTGTCAAGAGTTTTCAGAAAATTTATGGTCTCACAGAGACAGGTGAAGTCAATGAAACGACTTGGAAAAAAATTGTGACTGTATATAAAAGCTTTGTCGATACTGCACCAAAGCCGTTAAATGCTTTTAAAGATAGAAATACGGTTGTACGTTCTGGCGATGATTGTTTTACAGTCATTATTATTCAAGCGATTTTATTTTCAGTTTCAAAACAATATACAAATGTCCCTGATGTGCAAGTCACAGGGGAATATGATATTCAAACAGAACAAGCTGTACAAATTTTCCAAAAAATGTGTGCATTGCCAGTAACAGGTACAGTTGACTGTGAAACATGGAACATACTTGCACAAATTGGCTGTGATTTGTAATGAAAAATTGAAACAGTCCCTGCTTCTGAAAAGAAAGCAGGGATAATATTATATAAATATGAAGTTTTATAATGTTCCACGTGGAACATTTCTATTTTGTTGGCGAAAATGTTCCAGAATAATTCTATTTTGTTAGCAAAAATGTTCCACGTGGAACATTTCTATTTTGCTGGCGAAAATGTTCCAGAACAATTCAATTTTGTTAGCAAAAATGTTCCACGTGGAACATTTCTATTTTGTTGGCGAAAACGTTCGAGAACAATTCTATTTTATTAGCAAGAATGTTCCACGTGGAACATTTCTATTTTGTTTGCAAAAATAGTCCATAAGCAGAAATAAAATTCATTTAAAAAAGTCCAGCTTTTCACTGGACTTTTATCCTCAATAAAGGAATTTTTTTATTTTTTCTGATTTAATTTCTGAACAAGAGAAGAAATTTTATTTCCAGCGTTTTTAATAGAATGCTTCAATTTTTTCTCAAATCCGTTTTGTTGTTGTATGCGATAAGCATTATTTGATTCAGAAAAATTTTCAAAATCTTCTTCTGGTGGAATATGAAATTCTTCTGCAAGATGTTTTGTTCTAAGTTTGTCATCTGTCCATTCACTGACAATTTCATAAATAAAAGCAACCACTGGAGGACCAATAATAAATCCTGGCACACCAAAAATTGTACTTCCAAGCAAAACAGCTGAAATTGACCAGAATGGCTTTAATCCGATAGAACCGCCAACTAAGTGTGGGTCTAAATAATTTGCATCAAACTGTTGCAGGATAACAATAATAATCACATACGGAATTACCATTTTAGGATTATCAAATAACACAAGAACACCTGTGATAAAAGCACCAACAATAGGCCCAAAAAACGGCACAACGTTTGTTAAGCCTACAATTACAGCAAGCAAAACTGGATACGGAAATGCAAACCATGGTAAAAGATTTGAAATTGTTAATAATACAAAACAAATGACACCAATAATCATAGAATCAATAATTTTGCCACGAATCGCAGAGCTGAATTTCTGATTACCTCTCCCAATCATACGACGCATTCTTGATGCCGTTTCTACAGAAAAAATGCTATATGTGATTTTTCTGATTTGACGAAATAATTTTTCTTTGTCAATCATAATATACATAGATAAAATTAAGCCAACGACTAAATTATATACGACATTAAAAACGCTTTTGACACCTGTATAAAAATAATTAATAATTTTCTGTGCCTGTGATGGCAAGTCAGAAGATACTAACCATTTTTCAACAGATTTAAATATGCTTAATAATGCATTATTTGCATATAAACCAATTGAGTTAGAATTATCAAAAAAAGTTTTATTTTTAAGACTATCGGAAATATTTTCTATTTGTGATGGTAATGTTTTCCCAATTCCAGTAATACTATTATAAATTTCTGGAACGATTAATAATAATAGCAATGCAATGATTGCAAATGCAGAAATTACCATTAAAATCGCTGAAGCAACATGGATATTTTTCATAGTTTTTTCAGGATTTTTGCTTTTTGGCAAACGCCATGAGAGTAAATTTCTTTCCCAGAAATTGCAGATTGGCTCAAGTAAATACGCAAGTACTAAGCCCCATATAACAGGGCTGATTCCATTCATGACAGACAGAAAAAATTTAGAAATACTCCCCAGATATTGAATTAAATAGTAAAATAAAATCGCAGCGGCAATGGTAAGAAATGTCCAGATAAATTTCCCTACTTGTTGTTTAAAAATTTCAGAACTAGAATTTTCTTGTAATTCTTGTTTTGATTCTTGCATAAAATTTCCCCTTTATGATAATGATTTCGCATTAGAAACTGCATTTTGATATTGCATTTCCTGTGCATTGATTGCGGTATTATCTGTAACAGGAATACAATGTTGAAATGTACCGTCTGGTTGCCCAATACGTGCCTTTGTATTATCTGACAAGCATAATTTTACTAAATTTACCGCTTGTTGCTGTAATTTTTTATCAAGAATAGGTGTAGCGACTTCTACACGGTGAACTGTATTTCTTGTCATAAAATCTGCTGAGCTGATATATACTTTTTGACGTTTTTCTTTACCAAAAATATAAATTCTGCTATGTTCTAAATAACGTCCGACAATGCTGACAATTTTAATATTATCTGTATAGCCAGGAACATTAGGCTTTAAGCAACAAATACCACGGACAACAAGTTCTATTGTTACACCAGCTTGAGAAGCCTCACAAAGTTTATTCATAATGGCACGGTCACTAATAGAATTTACTTTTGCAGCAAAATAGGCTTCTTCATGATTTTTAGCATGTGCAATTTCTTCATCAAGCATTTCTAAAATTCTGGTTCTTAAACATAATGGTGCGACAAGCAATTGCTTTGTATGTTCTACAAGACTATCTGTAGAAAGTACATCAAAAACATGTTTTGCATCTTCGGCAATTTCAGGATTTGCTGTCATCAAAGATAAATCTGTATATAATCTTGAAGTTTTTTCGTTATAATTACCTGTGCCAATCTGCACGAAATTCTGAATTTTATCATCTGATTTTCTGGTAATTAATAAAAGCTTGGAATGCACTTTCATATTATGAGGTCCATAAATTACCGTACAGCCCGCATCAATTAAACGTTCTGCCCAATAAATATTATTTTCTTCATCAAATCTTGCACGGAGTTCTATCATAACAAGTACTTGTTTTCCATGTTCAGCGGCTTGACAAAGGGATTCAATTACTTGACTATTAGATGCTAATCTATATAACGTAATTTTAATAGAAATGACATCAGGGTCTATTGCCGCTTCTTGCAATAAACGCAAAAACGGTGAAATAGATTCATATGGATAAGATAATAAAATATCACGTTCTGCAATTTGTGACATGATATCTGTTCTTGTAGAAATATCAGGTCTTAGCTGTGGCTTATTTGGGGAATATTTTAATTCTGGAGCGGAATTAAAATCACCAAGCTTATAGACAAAAGATAAATCTAATGGTGTTTGTTCTAAAAATAATTGCTTTTTTGAGAGTTTTAATTTTTTCAGTAAATATTCCATAGCGTCTTTATTTAGCATACTGTTCATTTGTAATCTTACAGGTTCCCGTTTTTTACGTTTTCTAAGCAGGCTTTCCATAATATCACGGAAATCTGTCTGTTCATCTGCTGCAGAGCCATCAAAACGAATATCTGCATTTCTGGTAATGCGAATCAAAGCCGAATCAAGAACTTTATAATTTTTAAAAGCCTGCGGTGCAAAATGCAGTATAATATCTTCTAATAAAATAAATCTGCCTGTTTTGTCAAGCCGAATCACTCTGTCTGTCTGTCCTGCACCTGTTGGAATTATTCCAAGCTTCACACCTGATTTTGATGCTAAATGCACAGCAATATAAATTTCTTTATTTCTCAAAAATGGAAATGGTTGTCGTTTGTCAATAATAATTGGTGATAACAGGGGCTTGATTTCACGTTTAAAATAAAGCTCCAAAAAAGATTTTTCTTCTGGCGTAGCGTCTGCAAATGTGACATGAACAATGCCATAGTCCTGTAATTTTTCCATTGTATGAAAATAAGCATTGTCCTTACGAGGCAATAAATCAGAAATTTGTTTTAACATTGCATGTAACTGTTCTTTAGGTTTCATACCAGCACGGGAATCTTTTTCTTTTGGAGTTTCTTTCATTCTGTCAAGCATTGTTCCAACACGTACTTGCACAAATTCGTCTAAATTGCTTTGATAAATTGCCGAAAAACTAAGCTGTTCTAATAACGGCACGTTTACATCTTCTGCTTCTTCCAACACTCTTGTATTAAATGCAATCCAAGAGAGTTCTCTGTTTTGATAATAAGGCTGTATCATAAGTAAAATTTCCTCCGTTTCTATCTTCTATGTAAAAATAAAAATTAAAATCTAAAATTTCAAATTCATAGAATTATTTTTATTATACCACAAAATTTCCAAAAAAGAAATAGTTTTCGAGGATTTTTTTTTAATATTCAAAAAAACCCGATATTACTATCGGGTTTCCAGAAAAATTATGCCAGATTTTTTAACTCTTTGTCAGTAACTAGTTTAATATTTGCTTTTGTCAAAACTTCACAGGCTTTTGCTTCATCATCTACATGCATAATAATATACGCATTTTTTCCAATCACTGTAATGCATGCATATAAATAATTAATATTAATAGCAGCATTTGCAAATAACTCTGTAATATTACTTAGACTTCCAGTTGTATCATCTAAAGCAATGCATAATACTTTAGTAATTGTTGATAGAAAGCCTTTTTCACGTAAAGCCTTTTGTGCCGTTTCGCAATCGCTCACAATCATGCGAATAATGCCGAAATCTTTTGTATCTGCCAGAGACATCGCTCTGATATCAATATTTATATTTTTTAATAACTCTGTTACTTTGACAAGTTGCCCTGATTTATTTTCCATAAAAATAGAAAGCTGATTTGCAGTCATGAAATCCCTCCCTTAAGATTCATAGCCTAGCTGAAATGCTTTTTTATTCAATGCAATAAATTGCGGTTTCACCGTCTGTTCCAATGCTGAAATCCATTTATCATAGGCAATATGAAAATGCTTTGCTAATTGTCCCATTAATACAATATTAACAGCTTTCGCAGAACCTGCTTGTTCAGCAAGTGCCAAAGCATGAATTGATTCAATCTGAATGCCTTTTGCCTTGAGTTCATCAAGAATATTTTCAGGATATTGCACAGCTCCCGTAATGACAGGCATAGGAGCAATTTGCTGTGTATTCGTAATTAAAATACCATCTTTTTTCAGCAAATGTGCATAACGTCCAGCTTCTATTCTCTCAAAAGAAATTAAAAAATCAGCTTCTCCAGATTGTACAACAGGCGAATAAACTCTATCACCATATCTGACATAGGTAATAACAGAACCACCTCTTTGGCTCATGCCATGCACTTCTGAAACTTTGACATCATAATTTTCATTTAATAATACTTTTCCTAATAGCTTACTTGCTAACAGCGAACCTTGCCCGCCAACACCAGCAATGACAATGCTTTTTGTATTCATGTTAAAATCTCCTTTTTAATTAATCAATAATTCTAATAATTCTACTGCATAACGAATACAGTCATCACAGGAACAAAGCATTTTCCCTGTTGGAATGCCTTTTAAATCTTTGCATAAACATGCACCAGTTTTTTTTATAAATGCATGATGCAATTTTTTTGCATCAGAAGTAATTGGCTTGCCCTGATAGGTCAATAAGCCTAATACCATTTCTGCACCGCATAATGCACCACATGTCCCCTCCATACAGCCCATGCCTAATCCAAAGCCTGCACCTAATTTTCTAAGCAATTCTTCAGGGAGCTGTAATTCTTCTACATATGCTAATAACACTGCTTGACAGCAATTATTTCCTGAACGCTTAAAATTAATTGCTAATTCTTGTTTATTCACAAATATTCCCTTTCTTTATCAAAATAATTTCTTGACTGCACCAGAAGCACCTAACAAGCCAAATATATAGCCTTTTACTAAACTAATAACAAAATCACCTTTCATTTCTGTTAGTTTCAGTATAGAACCTAAATTTTTAATACAATCACCTAATGTAATTTCTTCTGAATATTCTTTCAAAGATTTATATATTACAACAGACCAGGTCATATGTTCTCCAATATAGATAGCAGCCAACAAAACAATGACACAGATAATCATTCCTGTTTTATCAAGATCACCACATAACAAACGGTAACCGAACAAAATCCCAAATGCAATGACAAGTCCAACAATAGAAGCTGTAAATCCGATATAGCCCAGTAAAATCCAAAGCAGAATCCCTGGAATACTGCCAATAACAGCTCCTAAAATCCCATTTTTTAAATTATTCTGTTGATACATAAAAATATTTCCTCCCCATTATTTAAAACTTTTGTCTTTTAATCTCCAAATCATGACACATGAAATTAAAATTATAAAAATATAGAATAACATATATTTTATTGTAGAATTGAAATTTATAATTTTTCCATTTTGGTTGTCATATAATACTTTAATTTGTGTTCCATAAAAATTTTTGCTATTTCTTCTATTTGTATATCCAATATTGAAATATCCAAAATTACATTTCTGCCATGACCAATCATTATATAATAGTTCTTCTGTATTAGAGCCGATAAATTTTCCATAAATATCACCATGCATTATATCAATAAATGTAATTTTACAATCCAATATTTCATTGTTACGCATTTGCCAAAGAGAAGAACCATTAGAATATAACCCCAGTGCAGAATATATGATAACTAAAATTAGAAATTTTTTGATAATATTGTTGATATTCCTATCACTTATGATTATCACCCAAAAAGTAATAAAGGCAAATAGATAACTCCATATGACACTGCTGATAAAATCGCTTTTTATATAATACAAATCTAACCAAGAATATAACGATTGCACACATTCACTAAAATTTGCATTCTCTGCATAGTTATGATAGACTAATGCAGACCAAGCCAAATGTTCCCCAACATAAATAGTAATTAACATAACAATGCTACAAATAATAATTTCTGTCATGTCAAGTATGCCACCAAATGCATGATAACAACATATGACACCAAATACCATAACAAATGCAATTAGTGTACTTGTAAAACCAAGATAGCCCAGTAAAATCCAAATGAAAACTGCTGGAATACTGCCAATAACAGCCCCTAATATGCCTTTTGTCATGGTTTTATTTAACCTGTAATTGCATCAAATGGACATAATTGCTCACATACACCACAGCCAACACATAATGTATTGTCAATGCCTGCTTTGCCGTCACTGTCAATATGAATAGACGGACAACCTAATTTCATGCATTTTTTGCAACTTCTGCATTTATTTTTATCAATCACAACAGGTGGTTTTGCTTTCACATGTTTTAATAATACACAAGGACGGCGTGAAATTATGACAGACGGTTCATCAACAGCAAGTTCTTCTTTGAGAACCTTTTCGCATTCGTCTAAATCATAAGGGTCTATGATTTTTACTCGTTGAATGCCCAATGCATGACATAATGCTTCTAAATCAATTTTTGTGGCTGGGTCGCCTTTAATATTATAGCCTGTTGTTGGGTTTTGTTGATGTCCAGTCATGCCTGTAATGGAATTATCCAAAATAATCACAGTAGAATTTGAACCATTATAAGCAATATTAGCAAGTCCCGTCATACCAGAATGCATAAACGTTGAATCACCAATGACAGCAACTGTTTTATGTTCTGATTCGCCTTTAGACGCTTTATTAAAGCCATGGATACTGGAAACAGATGCACCCATACATAAAGTAGAATCTAATGCACATAAAGGCGGAGCTGACCCCAATGTATAACAGCCAATATCACCTAAGACAGTAATTTTATGCTTAGCTAATAAATAAAATATTCCTCTGTGCGGACAACCAGAACACATCACAGGCGGACGCATTGGAATTTCTGTATCTGGTGTCATGAAATCTTTTGCAGGCATATGAAACGCTTCTGCAATACTTTTTTGAGAATATTCGCCCAATGGTGAAAATAATTCTTTTCCAATGACTTCAACACCAATATTTCTGCAATGCGTTTCAATTATGCCGTCAAGTTCTTCAATGACATAGAGCTTGCTCACTGTTTGGGCAAAATCTTTAATTTTCTGTACTGGCAGAGGATTTACCATGCCAAGCTTTAGCACACTAACAGCGTCGCCAAATACTTCTTTGACATATTGATAGCAAGCACCTGATGTAATAATACCAATTTGCGTGCCACCAATTTCAAGTTTATTAATTGCTGAATTTTCAGCATATTCTGTTAATTTTTTCATACGTTCTTCTACAAATGGATGTCTTTTAATAGCATTTGCAGGGGACATAATATATTTTTGTGGATTTTTTTCATAAGCTTTCTGTTCAGGAACGATACGACTTTCTAAATTTACAATGCTTTGTGCATGGGCAATTCTTGTACAGACACGTAATAGACAAGGCGTATCAAATTGTTCAGAAATTTCAAATGCTAGTTTTGCAAATTCTTTGCATTCGGACGAATCAGCAGGTTCTAACATAGGGACTTTTGCACCAATTGCGTAATGTCTGGAATCCTGCTCATTCTGAGAAGAATGCATTGCAGGGTCATCCGCAACACAAATAACAAGTCCACCTGTGACACCTGTATAAGATAGTGTGAATAATGGGTCAGCAGCAACATTTAAGCCGACATGTTTCATTGCACAAGCCGTTCTTACACCTCTCAAAGACGCACCAAAAGCTGTTTCTAAAGCAACTTTTTCATTGGGAGCCCATTCACAATAGATTTCATCATATTTTGAAGCAAATTCCGTAATTTCCGTGCTAGGCGTTCCAGGATAGCTTGAAATAACTTGTACACCAGCTTCATATAAGCCTCTGGCTATTCCAGCATTGCCGATTAATAATTCTTTCATGTTAAAATCAATCTCCTTTTTTAAATTTTAAATAAATTACTGATTTTCATTTCGTTTGTCAATAATACGTTTGGCTTTGCCCTCATAACGTTGGATAGATTTTGGAGCAACAAGCGTTACTTTTGCCTGAATCCCCAAAACTGTTTTTAATTTATCAGCGGACTGTTTTTGTAAACGTTCCAAATCTGAAAAATTTTCTAATAATTTTTCATCTATAATTTCAATTCGGACTTCTAAGTAATCTGTATAATTTTTTCTGGTCAGAATTAATTCATAATGCGGAGAAATGCCCTCAATATTTGCCATGACGCTTTCAATTTGAGATGGGAAAACATTCACACCACGAATTTTTAACATATCATCACTTCTGCCCTGTACTTTTTCCATGCGGGCATGTGTTCTGCCACATTTACAAGTTTCATAGTGAATTCTGGTAATATCTTTTGTGCGATAACGAAGCATAGGAATTCCTTCTTTTGTGAGCGTTGTAATCACAAGTTCGCCTTTTTCTCCTGCTGGAAGTATTTCGCCAGTTTCGCTGTTAATGACTTCTGGAATAAAATGGTCTTCTGCAAAATGTAAGCCACAACGATATTCACATTCTCCTGCAACGCCTGGACCCATTAATTCACTCATGCCATAATTATCCGTAGAAAATAAGCCAAAACCTTTTTCAATTTTATCACGAAGGGCATTTGTGCAACCCTCTGAACCAAATAAACCAATTCGTAATTTTAATTCGTCATTGGAAATTCCCATTTCATGGGCAACTTCACTCATGTACATTGCATAAGACGGCGTACTGATTAGCACACTTGTGCCGAAGTCTTTTAGAATCATGGCTTGCTTTTTGGTATTTCCTGATGAAATCGGAATTACAGCACAGCCGATTTTTTCAAGACCGTAGTGCAAGCCTAACGCTCCCGTAAATAGTCCATAACCAAAAGAAATTTGTGCAATATCAGTATCATTTACACCAACTGCTGTACAAAGTCTTGCAACACAATCACTCCAGTTATTTAAATCATTACGGGTATAGCCAACAACAGTAGGCTTTCCTGTTGTGCCACTAGAAGCATGAATTCTAACAATTTCTTTCATAGGTCTGGCAAATAATCCAAATGGATAATTATCTCTGATATCAGCTTTTGTTGTATAGGGAATATATTGTATATCTGATAAAGTTTTAATTTTATCAGCAGTCACGCCTGCTTTTGTTAAACGTTTATGATAAAATTCTACATTGTCCATGCAGTACTGTACTTGATGTTTTAAACGCTCCAGTTGCAAGCGTTGAATTTCTTGTCGGGACATTGTTTCAATGCCTTTTTGAAAAAACATGTGATTTCTTCCTTTCTGATTGAAATATATTTTTGTAAAAAAATACAATTTTATTTTAAAAATTGTTAAATAAGAACAATATTTTACATGATTTTTATTATTATAACATATTTTTTGCTTTCTGTCAAGCTTCTTATGTCATGCAAACAGGGCAATTACATGAAAAAAATATACTATAATTAGTAATTTCACTAATGAGATGTTCATTATTAGATGGTAATACTTTAATTCAAAAAAATAACGCATCAGCACACGCTTGAATAAAAAACAGCAAGGAGGGCGTTCTCCTTACTGCAATGATGTATATCTGAAAATGCAAATCAAAGTTTCGGTCTATCATAATAAGCTAACAAGACCTGCTAAAGTAAAAATACAGCCGAAAAGCAGGGCAAGTCGACTAAGTGCGCCATAATCATAATATCCCTGTAAGACTTTTGTTATATTTTCAGGATTATCTTTTTCAACGAAAACAGGAACTTTTACGCCCTGCCTTTTTACACTAAGAGGGAAGGACTTATAACTGAAAGTATGAAAAAACTTTCCTTTTTTGTAAATATATTCTATGGTAAGTTGGTCAGTATCAGGGTCAATCATTACCATTTTGCCCTGACACAGAGTTTGTCCATTAATGGTTATTCCAATACACCACCATATTCTGAATGCGATAAAAGCTATCCCTAACAATAAAACTATGATTGACATTATTTACCTCCGATACTATGATTAGCTATCTAACTTAATAAAAAGTGTCCAATATTTGATTCATGTATGTCATTATACTACTTTTATTTGATTTTGTCAATTGTTTTTTCACTTTTTTCGTATATTTTACTACATTTAAACACTTTTATCAATATTTTTATTGACTGTTTTATAGCTCCTATTTCTTTTTAATCAATTATATCATATCTTTGTGAATTTTTCATGCAGTTGTCTTGGTTATGCAAAAAATGTCCTTGTAGCAAATACATGCGTATTCACTAAAAAAACATTTTTATCTAAAAAAATTTTGTGTGCATTTCCAATTGATTTTTTTTCGGAAATAGCATATAATTAATATGTTAAAAATAAAAAATTTAGAAAGGATTTGTTTGTTATGGGAGTAAAAGTAGTAAAATTTGGTGGAAGCAGTTTAGCTGATGCAAATCAGATTAAAAAGGCAAGTGCTATTATAAAGAGTGATGCAGAACGGCGTTTTGTAGTGCCATCTGCTCCAGGTAAAAGATTTTCAGATGATATTAAAGTAACCGATATGCTATATGCTTGTTATGAAAAAGCTAGCCTTGGGGAAAATTTTGATTCTGATTTTGAGAATATTAAAAATCGCTATCAGGAAATTATTGACGGCTTAGCATTAAATTTATCTTTGGAAGAAGAATTTGCTGAAATTAAGAAAAATTTGGCAACTGCTGGCAAGGAATATGCGGCAAGCCGTGGTGAATTTTTAAACGGTAAAATTATTGCAAAATATTTAGATTTTGAATTTATTGATGCTGCTGATGTGATTGTTTTTTCTGATGATGGTGTGATGCAACGTCATGAAACAAGAGCAAAATTAAGAGAACGTTTAAAAGATGTTGAACATGCTGTGATTCCTGGTTTTTATGGGAAGTCTGTTAGTGGCGTTGTTAGAACGTTTTCCCGTGGCGGTTCTGATGTAACAGGTTCACTTGTGGCAAGGGCTTTACATGCGTCTATTTATGAAAACTGGACAGATGTTTCTGGTGTACTGGTGGCGGACCCCAGAGTTGTTGAAAATCCAATTGTTATCCCCGTTATTACTTACAAAGAATTGCGGGAATTGTCTTATATGGGATTTTCTGTTCTGCATGAAGATGCTATTTTCCCTGTTCGTACAGCAGGTATTCCGATTAATATCAAAAATACGAATGCACCCGAAGATGCTGGCACTTTGATTATTCCAGACAGCGACACAGAAGAACATAGTATCCGTACGATTACAGGCATTGCAGGTAAAAAAGGCTTCTGTGCTGTGAATTTAGAAAAAGCAATGATGAATAGTGAAGTTGGTTTTGTTCGTGATGTATTAAATATCTTTGCAGATATGGGCATTTTAGTAGAACATATGCCATCTGGTATTGATACATTAAGTATTATTGCTGATGCAGACGCTTTAAAAGGCAGAGAAGAACAATTACTTTCTGAATTAAGAAAAGCTGTTAATCCAGATGTAGTAGAAATCGAACCAGATATTGCTTTGTTGGCAGTTGTGGGGCGTGGTATGAGAAAAACAAGAGGTACGGCAGCAAGAATTTTTGCTTCTTTGGCACATGCAAGAATCAATGTGAAAATGATTGACCAAGGGTCAAGTGAATTGAATGTCATTGTTGGTGTCAATGAACATGATTTACATCAGGCAATCAGATGTATTTATGATGCATTTATTTCTTCTACGCTATAATATTTATGATTATGAAAGAAATTTATACAATAGGCTATGCTGGATTTGCAATTGATGATTTTATTGCTGTATTGAAAAAATATAATATTAATAGTCTAATTGATGTTAGAAGTTCACCACGTTCTGAATTTTACAAGAATTATAATAAAACAGATTTAGACAATAAGCTTAAAAAATCAAGAATTATCTATCGAAATTACAAAAAAGAATTTGGTGCTAGACAGAATAATAGCCAATATTATCCAAATGGTTATTTAGATTTTAATTTATTTGCATTATCAGAAGAGTTTCGTAGTGGTTTTGAAAAAATTGCAAATGCAATTCCACTTGGTTATCGTTTTGTGTTAATGTGTTCTGAAAAAGACCCTATTACTTGCCACCGTACAATTATGGTGGCAAGAGAATTTCATAAAAGCGGCTTTGTAATTAAAAATATACTACAAGACGGAAGTTTTATTTTACAAGAAGAAATAGAACAACGTCTTGTTGACATGTATTATCCAAACAGAGAGCAATTATCTTTTTTTGAAGAAGACCAGCTTTCATGGGAAGAAATGGTAAAAAATAGTTATAGTTTTCAAAATGAGAAAATAGGCTTTCAATTTGATAGTGAAGAGGCGTATTATGACTAAGCTTTTTACAATTGGTTTTACTAAAAAATCAGCTGAAAAATTTTTTGGAATATTAAAAGAAAATAATATTAATCTTGTTGTTGATGTTAGATTAAATAATGTTTCACAGCTTTCAGGATTTTCTAAATTTCCAGATATTCAATTTTTTCTGAAAACTATCTGTGATATTAATTATCAACATGATTTAAAGTTTTCGCCTGAAGAATCTACTCTTTCAAGATATAAGAAAAAAAATATTGATTGGAATACTTATGTATGTGAATTTACTGCTACTATGCAAAAAAGAGAAATCAGAAAATATATTGCTGAAAATTATCATATTTCACAAAATATTTGTTTATTATGCAGTGAACATGAACCTGAACATTGTCACCGTAGATTAGTTGCTGAAATATTTCAAGAAGTATTTCCTGAAATTGAAGTGATTCATCTTTAAAATTTAAAATTATAAAAAGGAGAATTACATATGATTAAAGAAATTTTGATTATGGCAAAAAGTGAAAAGCTTGGAAATTATTGTATTGCTGGTTTTGATATGGCAACTAAACAGTGGATACGTGTTGTTTCAGACAAGGATAGCATGCAAAACGCTGTGCCTCGGGACATCAAATATGATAATGGAGGTGATGTAAATGTATTAGATATTGTAGAGATAAATTTTATAAAACCTACACCTACACAAGCACAATCTGAGAATTGGCTTTATGATTCTAAAATTCCTTGGAAAAAGTGTGGAACCGTTAGGCTAGAAGATGTTATTAAATGGAGAGATACTGATAATTGTAATAAAGTTTTTAGAAATTTAGGGAAAGTGGTTTTCCCAGACTCTGCTTCTGGTGAGTCGCTTTTGTTTTTGAAAATAGAAAATCCAAAAGTTCGTAAAAAAACTGTTGAAAGTTACTATTATAAAAATGTTTTGGAAACTAGATTATATATTGATTTTAGTTATAAAGGTAATCAATATGAGGAATTGCCTATACGTGACCCTGAAATCTGTGAAAGATATCGTGGATGTGAAAATGGTGATTATTCATTAGGACTGCAAAGTGCTTATGCTGTTTTCAGCTTGCCTGAAATATTTGAAAATACTGGAAAGCATCATAAAATACTTGCAAAATTATTTATTTAAAATATATTATAATAATTGTTGCCGTCTTGTGAGAATACAGGACGGCATTTTTCCAATGATGTTAAGAGTCAAATGAAAATAGTCAAATTTTAAATCATGGCTTTTAAAAAAGCTGTGATTTTTTTGCTAGTTGACAAAATACTATTTTTGTGATAAAATTTTTATATGAATGAATAAAGGAGGAATTTTCATGCATTATGTCATGTCGGATATTCATGGCAAATATGAAAAATATTTGCAGATGCTGGAATTAATTCAATTTTCTGAACAAGATAAATTATTTATTCTAGGCGATATTGCAGACCGTGGCGAACAGCCAATTGAAATTTATCAAGATATGATGAAAAGAAATAATATTATTCCCATTATGGGAAATCATGATTATATGGCTTTATTTTTGCTGGATATGCTTATCACAGATATGACAGAAGAAAATTTTGCAGCAGACTTGGAATTAGAAGATATGCAAGATATTCTGGCTTGGATAGATGAGGGCGGAGATACAACAATTGCAGGATTTCAGAAATTAAGCATTTCAGAGCGTGAAGAAATATTAGATTATATTGCTGGATTTGCATTATATCAAGAAATTCAGATACAAGAGAAAAAATTTATTTTAGTACATGCAGGTTTAGAAAATTTTGAAGAAACAAGAAAATTAGATAGCTATGAACCACAAGAATTATTATTCATTCGTGATGACCCAGATAAAGCATATTTTCAAGATAAAAATATTTATGTAATTACTGGTCATACCCCAACGCCTTATTATTCAGGAAAAGCTGAAATTTATCACGGGAACAATCGTATTTGCATTGATTGTGGTGCATGTTTTCAAACAGGAAGACTTGCTTGTTTGTGTTTGGAAACAATGGAAGAATTTTATATCTAATTGCATCTGCATTATTTAGGAGAGTAAAAAAATTATGGATTATTTTTCCATTATGGGTGATTCCATCAGTACTTATGTTGGCTCACAACCCAAAGATTACAGAGTTTATTATGATTATGCAAATTTAAAACGCAATGCTATGCGTTATTTAAGTGATGTCTGGTGGGCGAAAGTGATTGCACATTTTCATGGCAGTATTTGCTTAAATAATTCTTATGCAGGCAGTTGTGTTGCAGGAAAGCAATTTCCCTCTGGAAATAGCATAAAACGCACAGAATTATTGCATAATGGGGAATATGCACCAGAATATATTTTAATTTATATGGGAATTAAAGATTTTGGCAGGGGTGTACCACTCAGGAGCAAAAGATTATTTTTAAAAAATCCGATTTATTTTGAAGATGCCTATCATTTAATGCTGAAACGTATTGCCCTAAATTATCCTAGTTCTGTAATTATTTGCGGAACCGTTGCAAGAACTTATCATGCAAAAATTCCTAATTGGAAATTTCCAGAAAAATTTGCAGGCATTGCATTAGAAGAATATAACGAAATCATTCGTTTTGTTGCAGAAAAACACAATGCCGAAATTGCAGATTTGTCTGCAAAAAAAATTTATTATGAAACTTTGGACGGCACACACCCGACTTTGATTGGACATGAAGAACTTGCCCGAGGATGGATTGCCTGTCTACAAGATATTTTGTAATAAAGCTATTGCATTTATGAAAAAAATAGTGTATAATAAAATTATAATAGAGCAAAGAAAGGAAATAATTTGACTATGATTTTACTGGACGAATTAAAAGTCGAAATGAACGGCTACAAAAAAGACGTAGAAGAATTAGGCGAAGTGCTGGATATTAAGCATTCCCGTGAGGAAGTTAAAAGTTTACAGGAGCAAGTCACACAAGAAGGATTCTGGGACGATTTGGAAAATTCCCAAAAAGTTTTGCAAAGAACAAAACAGCTTGAAAATAAAATTACGGATTTTGAAAAAATGCAGAGTCGTCTGGAAGATATTATTACAATGATTGAATTATGCATTGAAGAAAATGACGAAGATATGCAGAATGAAATTGTTTCAGAAATCAGTGCTTTTAAGCAGGATTTAGAAGCAAAAAATTTAGAAACATTGTTATCAGGGGAATATGATTCTAAAAATGCAATTCTGACATTTCATGCTGGAGCAGGTGGCACAGAGGCTCAGGATTGGGCGGAAATGCTATATCGCATGTATCATCGCTGGGCTGAACGTCATGATTTTAAAGTTCAGCTTTTAGATTATCTGGACGGCGAAGAAGCTGGTTTGAAAAGTGCCTGTATTATGGTTTCTGGTGAGAATGCCTATGGCTATTTAAAATCAGAAGCTGGTGTACATCGTCTTGTGAGAGTATCACCTTTTGATGCCTCTGGCAGAAGACATACATCGTTTGCGGCATTGGAAGTCATGCCTGAAATTGATGACAGTATTGCTGTAGATATTAAACCTGATGATATTGAAATAGAATTTTATCGCTCCAGTGGTGCAGGCGGTCAGAAAGTTAATAAAACAAGTTCTGCTGTACGTCTGGTGCATAAACCAACAGGCATTGTAACAACTTGTCAGACACAAAGAAGCCAGTATCAGAATAAAGATTATGCAATGAAAATGCTGATTTCAAAGCTGGTTGAAATCAAAGAACGGGAGCATTTGGAAAAAATTTCTGATATTAAAGGCGTTCAGAAAGAAATCGGCTGGGGAGCGCAGATTCGTTCTTATGTGTTTATGCCTTATACGCTTGCAAAAGACCATCGCACTAATTTTGAAAATGGCAATATTAATGCAGTCATGGACGGCGATTTAGATGGCTTTATTCATGCCTATTTAAAATCGCTCTCTCATGGAACATTGGAACAGAATTAAAAAAATTATAAAATCTTTATATAAAAATCCTCACTAAGCAAAATTAGTGAGGATTTTTAAGTTTTAAGTTTTCATGCGTTTTTGGAAACATAATGATGCAAGCAATCCAGCAAGTAATGCAGCAGTAATTCCTCCAGAAGCAGAACTCATGCCACCTGATAAAATACCTAATGCTCCTTTTTCAGAAATCGCATCACGAACGCCTTGGGCGAGTAAATGTCCAAACCCTGTTAAAGGCACAGTTGCACCCGCTCCAGCAAATTCTACCAAAGGCTGATAAATGCCAATTGCAGATAATATGACACCTGTAATTACATAAGCTGTTAAAATTCTTGCAGGTGTTAATTTTGTATAGTCAATAAATAATTGCCCTATTGCACAAATAATGCCTCCTATCAAAAAAGCTTTGAGTAATTCTATTAGCATGTTAAACCCTCCTGACTGCGAATTTCTACTAAATGACAAATTGATGGAATGCTTTCACCTTGCTGAGATGACATAGCAGATAATAATGCACCTGTTGCAGCGAATAAAATTTTTTTCATTTCGCCTGATTGCAGTTTTGGCAAGAAATAGCCACATAAAATACTTGCAGAACAGCCACAGCCTGAACCGCCAGCATGGGTATCTTGTTTTTGTTCGTCAAACATTAAGGCACCACAATCCTGATGCACACTGGAAATATCAACACCCTGTTTTAATAATAAATCTATTAACAATGGCGAGCCAATATTGCCTAAATCTCCAGTAATAATTGCATCATAAGTTTCAGGTGTTGTTGACGTGTCCTGTAAATATCTTAAAATCGTATCAGCTGCAGCAGGTGCCATTGCTGCACCCATATTTGTCGCATCTGTCACACCTAAATCATTAATTTTGCCGATGCATCCGCCCACAATGTAGGGTGCTTCTCCCTCGGCGGACACCACAATTGCACCAGATGCTGTACATGTCCATTGTGCTGTGGGTGTTCTCTGCCCGCCGTAAGACAAGGGAAATCGGAATTGTCTTTCCGCTGTTGAAAAATGTGATGAAGTGACAGCTGCTGTCCTGAAAGAATATCCGCCGTCCACTAAAATTCCAGCAAGTAATAAACTTTCTGCCATGGTGGAACATGCACCATAAACGCCTAAAAATGGAATTTTTGTTTCTCTCACAGCAAAGCTTGACCCCGTGCATTGGTTAATTAAATCTCCTCCAATAATGCAATCAACATCAACTGGTTTCAATCTGCCTTTTTGTAATGCTAAATTCAATGTGTTAGCTTGTAAACGGCTTTCTGCTTTTTCCCAATTTTTTTCGCCAAACATTCCGTCCTGCTCAATATGGTCAAAATAATTTTTCATAGGTCCCTCACCCTCTTTTTGTCCTGCAATGCTTGCAAAACTATATAAAGACGGGTGATTTTCAAAACTAAGACTTGAATAAATTCGTTTTGGCATGTAATTTGCTCCTATCTGTTTTAATTTTCAAAAACAGTATGCCCATTTTTAGAGTAGATTTTGCAGAAATGTAATTTATTTTTTGATATTGTATAATTTATATAAAAAATAGACAAAAAAATTTAAAATATTTTTTAAGTAAACGATTGACAATTATATCGCAGTGTGATATACTATATTGTAGTTAGATATATTGCAGTACGATATAATCTGACTTGATAAATTTAAATTTGGAGCTGATGGCATGACAGATAAAATAAAGCGAATTTATATTCCTATGACAGAAACAGGATTTTATATTTTATTCTGTTTACAAGAAGAAATGCATGGCTACGGTATCACGCAAAAAGTAAAAAATATGACAGATAATCAAGTGATAATAACTGCTGGTACGATGTATGGAAGTTTGTCAAAAATGGAAAAAGACGGATTAATTTATTTTGTCCGTGAAGAAGAAAAACGAAAATTATATTATATTACAGAACTTGGCAGGGAAATTCTGCAATTGGAAATTGACAGAATTAAAAGATTATACAGAAATATTGGAGGGGCTTGACATGAACAAAGAAATTAAAAAAGAAATCAAATTTTTTTTACTTCCAGATTATGAAAAAGAAGAAAAATATCTTACAGATATGCATAAAAGCGGTTGGAAGCTTAAAAATATCCAGTGGGGCAGTGTTTATATCTTTGAGAAATGCCAGCCTGAAAATGTAGTATATCGATTAGATTTTGCAGAAGATAAAGACAAAGATATGCAATATTATATTACGATGTTTGATGAATATGGTTGGAAATATATTCAAGATGTGAATGGGTACAGCTATTTCAGAAAAAAAACCGATGGACTTACTGAAGAAGATACGGAAATATTCAGTGATAGTGAATCAAGGCTTGCAATGATAAAAAGTATCATCAATAAAAAACTAATGCCAATTTGGATAATATTTTTGGGAATTTTAATTCCTAATTTTGTAAAAGTAATTACACATAGTTTTGATGATATTCCATTGCACACAGTACTGACTGTAATTTATATTTTTTTATTTGTATGGTATTCTTATATACTCATTCATTGTAGAATGGAATTTCTAAAATTAAAAAAGAAGTATACTAAAAAATAATAATTCACAGCAAAGATAAAAAATTTGATATATTACATAAGGTCGAGGAATTTCCCCGACCTTAATGTTATTTATTATTTACAGCTCTTTTTTATGAATTTCTCCCCATTCGCACATGGTATCTAAAATAGGAATTAAAGATTTTCCACGTTCTGTCAGGCTATATTCTACTTTTGGCGGAATCTGGGGATATTCTTTTCTATGAATTAATTTATCAAATTCCAATTATTTTAGTATTGCACTCAATGTCCTATCCCAAACATTGCCAATATATCGTTTCATTTCGTTAAAGCGTACGATTTTATAATGCATGAGTGTATATAAAATAAACATTTTATATTTTCCTTGTATCAAACGCATGGTATAATAAAATCCCGTATTTTCTAGCTTTGCATTTTGAATGCATGTTAAATCATTCATGATAATTAATCACACTCTCCTTTTGGTAAGTATATTACTTACATGTGCGTACTTGATTTTTTATAAAATTATGTTATAATAATAACACAGCAATTTCTAAAAGTCAATGCTGAAATAAAAATTTTTTAAATCTGGAGGTATGTATTATGGGCAAAAAAGTTCTTGTATTAACAGGAAGTCCAAGAAAAAATGGCAATAGTTTTGCTATGACAGACGCATTTATTCAGACAGCTGAACAAAATGGACATACTGTCACACGGTTTGATACAGCCATGATGAAAATTTCAGGTTGCCGTGCATGTCAGACATGTTATTCTACTGGGAAAGCATGTACATTTGATGATGATTTTAATAAAATTGCACCAGCAATTCTTGATGCAGATGTCATTGTATTTACAATGCCTGTTTACTGGTATTCTATTCCTGCACAAATCAAAGCTGTCATTGACCGTATTTTTTCACTTGTGATTGGCGGAAAAGATATTGCAGGCAAAGAATGTGCTTTAATTACTTGTTGTGAAGAAGATGATATGACTGTTATGGACGGCGTACGTATTCCAATTGAACGTTCTGCAAAATTAAACAAATGGACTATGATTGGTGAAGTGTTAATTCCTAGTGTATTAAATATTGGCGATATTGACAAAACAGATGGCTGTCAACAGGCAATTGCACTTGCAAATAAGCTTTAATAGGAGAAATTATAATATGAATCAAAAAATTGTAATTCTTAACGGCAGTCCTAGGAAAAATGGAAATACTTCTGCATTAACAGCTGAATTTACCAGAGGTGCAGAAGAATCTGGAAACAGTGTTGTAGAATTTTTTCTTGATGAAATGGAAATACATGGTTGTAAAGGCTGTTTTGGCGGTCATAGCAGTAAAGTCTGTCCCTGTGTGCAGAAAGATGATATGCAGAAAATTTATCCTGCTGTAAAAGAAAGTAATATTATTGTTTTTGCAACGCCTTTATATTACTGGCATATGAGCGGACAAATTAGAATTGCCATTGATAGATTATTTGCATTAGAAGAAAATGACGGAAATTTGTTAAGAGGACATGACAGAAAGGCTGTTTTACTTATGTCAGCAGAGGGAAACGGCTTTGAAGATGTTTTAAATTATTATCAGCATTTGATGGGACATTTAAAATGGGAAAGTTTGGGGCATGTTCTTGCTGGTGGAAATGGTGATGTTGGTGATATTAAAAATAAACCTGAACTTCAAAAAGCTTATGCACTTGGAAAATCTATTGATTAAAATCAAAATCCCTGTAAAAATCATTACAGGGATTTTAAAATTATAATAATACACAACCTGTATTATCAATTTTTAAATCATGTACTTGCCAGCCTTTTAATCCTGTATTATCAAGAGAAAATCGCATTTTCCCCGCAAAATATGTATTTTCTTCATCAACAATTGCCATGATAGTTGGTCCTGCACCTGAAATATAGACTGCATACGCACCATGTGCATAGGCAATGTCAAAAACTTCTCTTGCATGTGGGATTAATGCCATTCTGTAAGGTTGATGTAATTTATCATGTGTTGCAGTACGAAGATTTTCAAATTTTCCAGTTAAAAGAGAAGCTGAAAATAATGCGGCACGGGATAAATTATACACAGCGTCTTTGTGGGAAATTTCTGTTGGCAAACAGGCTCTTGCTTTTTCTGTTTTTAATTCAAAATCTGGAATCATAGCAACAAATCTGAGTTTTGTATAAACTTCTTGTTTGACCCAATGTACACGCCTTCCGTCAAAAACAGCTGTTACAATGCCTCCTAGTAAGGCAGGTGCAATATTATCAGGGTGCCCTTCAATTTGTGTGGCAAGGTCAACTAAATCATCTGTTCCCAAAGGATTCCCAAGCAAAGTATTTGCTCCCACTAATCCAGCAACAATACAAGCTGAGCTTGAGCCTAAGCCTCTTGTCATAGGAATTTGATTTGTCTGGATTAATTTCAGACCAGTTAATTTTTTCCCACAGACTTCAAATAAATCTTTTGCAGAAATATAAATTAAATTTTTTTCATCTGTCGGCACAGAAGTGTTATCTGTAGAAGTAATTTCAATACAGTCTGATTCTTCCATTTCGACATAATTATAATATTGCAAAGCCAAGCCTAAAGCATCAAATCCAGCTCCAAGATTAGCACTTGTTGCAGGAATTTGTAATTTTATCATGAAATAATCACTCCTTTTTGAATTTCTGAATATAATTATATTATAAATAATATTATGCAAAACTGCATAAACCTGTGAAAAGGGACAGCATGGGGAATGCCGTCCCTTTTAAAATTTTTTAATATTATGCGTTTTTCATTGCTTCACGTTTTTTATTTCTGATTCTTGCGATTAAAATTTTATTATTTTTTCTGTCATAACGATAGAACATTACAATAATAACGATACCAATGACTAATAATACCATGCTTAATGCAAAATAAGGCGGTAAATAAGATAATGTTATTGTATGCGTTCCAGCTGTCAGTGGCACATAAATCATTGCTTTCAAGCATTGTGATGTGTCAACTTTTTTTCCGTCTACTTTGACAGTCCAGCCTTCTTCATAAGGAATAGAAGTAAATAATATTTCGCCCTCTTGTGCATCTATAGTGCCTTTGATATACGTGTCAGAATGTTTTTGAATATTTAATTGCTTTGTTTTTAAAATATCAATATCATTCTGGAAGACATCTTCGTTGAAATAGTAGAAATAAGGTGCTTTTACGATAGTTGCATTATTATCATTGCTAACTGTCATACGAAGTGCAACTTTTGTACCGACTTCATAGACACCTAAATCTAAAATACAATAGTTTTTGGTTTCAAAATACGTGCCAAAGCCTCTGCTGTCAAATTCATAAATCCCTTTATCTTCGTTATACGTGCCAAGCCAAAGATTAACAGCTTGTTCATTTTCTGTTTTGAGATACGCATAAACACGCTTATTTTCTGTGACTGTAAAGCAATAGTCAACAGTCGGGTCGCCAGAATCCATTTTTGTATAGCAAGCCTGACCGTTATAATCAGAAAGTGTGACTGCACCTAAGACTGTGTCATCAAGATTAATTGCAGTATAATAAGCTTCTATACCAGCAATTTGTCCTTCTTCATCAAAACCAGTTTTTCCCATCATGGTGCTTAATAAAACATTCTGGCTATTAAATGGGTTATCATTTCCAAGATGGTCAATTCTTAATAAATCTTCATTCACGAGATAGCCAATAGATAATGCATTTGGATTTTTATAAATGCTGATTGTTTTATTTTTAGGCGAACCATCTGCATTTTTATCGTCATAGTCTTGATAATTATAATCTGCAACACGTTCATAAGATTCATGCAAAAGACTTCTGGGTGAATTATCTCCTCTGTCAAGAACATATTTAATGCCTAACAGAGAATCTGCAAGCTCTGTTGTGCCATCATAACGGGAATAATAACTTCTCATGTTATAACCAAGTGTTTCAATAAAATTCAAAGTCTGTGCATTCATAACAGAGCTGGAATGCGTAAGACCTTTCAGACCAAATGCTAAATTATCATTAATACATCTTGTAAATGTCTTTTCAGAACGGAATAAGCCGCCGTCAGGGTCAGTACCGCCATCTAATTCATTCATCGTAGCAACTGCTTCACGACCAGAACGGACAAAAGTTCTGTAAGATGCTCTGGTAGAATAGGCAACTTCTTTGTCAACAGCTTTCATTGTTTCGACTGTATTAAATACTAATTCGCCAGAAATAACACACATTAAGAGAATTGGCAAAGCATATTTTGTTTTTTTCTGACACATGCTGTATAAAATTAATAAATATACGCCTGCAAGACCAATTGACAGCCAGATAGATTTCATTGCATCAAGATGTTCATATTCCTGTGCATTAATATATAATGCAATTGCCATAATGCCAAAGAAAATACCACTAAAATGTGTAATATCTGTATGCTCTAATTCTTTGTAAACACTTGCTGCCATAGATAATAAAATAAATGATACAATAAAAGAATATCGGAACGGCAACCAGTTTGGCACTTGTCCGCCATGCCACCACATGTCAACAGGTTTGATATACATGCTGAAGAACATAACTGTTAATAAAAATCCATAGCCCATTTTTTTCTTTGCTGTAATTTTTTTACTCAGGAAGAACAAAGGCAATAATACAACAGTTAAAATGCCACAATAAATTTCAGGACTGCCCTGTACATTAACAGAATCATATTGACATGTCAGGAGCTGTCTTAATATAATAATCGGGTCAAACTGTGTTTTAAAACTGTAATCTGGTGTTGTGAAATCAAATTTACCAAGTGATAATGCCTTATATACTGGCAAAATCATAAATGCGGAACACATCACAGCAACAATTGTACTCACACCAAATGTGAAACAAGTATAAACATAATCTTTTGCTTTTCTGTTTTTTAAATCTGTGCCAAAGAATAAATAATAAATAAAATAAAATGCTGTGAAAATTCCCAACATATAGCCAATATAGAAATTGGCGACAAACATAATTGCCAATGGAATAATATAATTAATTTTTCTGCCATCGTCTATTAAATATTCCACACCAAGTGCAATTAATGGCAAAAATACCAGACCATCTAACCACATCGGGTCAATTGTCTGAATGACCATATATGCCATGAGAGAATATAAAATACCAAACATCATAGCAGACATTGGCTGTAATTTTTTTGATTTCTGCAAATATAAACAGAATATCGTACTTGCAGAACCAATTTTCGCAAGAATCATGAGTAACAAACTTGTTAACATCATTTTTTCAGGGAGAAGCATAACAATCAGAGTAAATGGACTTGCTAAATAATAGCCGATAATACCCATATAACCGCCTGAAAGATTTCGCCCCCAACTGTAGAAAACACTTCCATCACCCCAGAATGCATCTCGCAAAGCTTCAAAATAATACACATACTGTGCATTAAAGTCCAATGCAAGAACGGATTCCTCCCCGAATGGATACAGTCCGAAAATAGCATAGCTGATATACATTAAAATAATCGGAATAAAAAATGCCATCAGATACCATCGGTTGCGGGACGCCCAGCTTTTAAGAACTTCGCCAATGGAAGCTTTGTTCTTACCCTGTAACAGTGTTGCTTTGGATGCAGAATTGACTTCTGCATTTTGACTTAACATAAAAAATTTTCCTCCTTTTTTAAAAAATTTTTTTTAAATATAATTCTCTGTTCTAATATACAGATTATCGTTATTATAACATGCTTTTTTGTATTTTGCAAGGGGAAATTGTATTTTTTCATTCAGAATGTGAAAGTTTTAGAACTTAAATTTAAAAAATCGTGATTTTGCACAAATTTAAAAAAATTTGCTGTGCAAAGTAGGATATTTTTTTCAATCCTCTGGACAAATTGAAAATTATATGCTAAAATAAAAATAATCATTATTTTTTTAATTATTATTTCATATCAAGGAGGATTTTTTTCATGAATAAAACAAAAATTGTGAAATTTGGCAACATGGAATGTGTCCATTTAGAAGCTGGCGGTTATACAGCCTTAATTGCACCAAAAGTTGGTTCTAATGTCATTCGTCTGCGTGACCAAAAAAATCAAATTGAATTTTTCAGATTCAACCCAAATAATGATTTTGAAAAATTATTACAATCTGCGGAAGTATGGGGCTTACCGACTCTGTATTTGCCGAACCGTTTTGCAGATGGTGTATTAAAAACTTCTGATGCTGTTTATCAGCTCCCTGTCAACGAAAAAGAACCTTATAATAATCATATTCATGGATTTTTACATAAGCGTTCCCATACAGTAACAGAACATCAGGCAGATGCCAATTGTGCATGGTGCAAAACAGAATATATTTATGACGAAAAAGACGAATTTTTTCAATATTTGCCAATTACGTTCAAAGCAGAATTTGTATTTACTTTGTCAGCAAATGGTTTAGAATATGCATTTACATTGACAAATCTTTCTGATAAGCAAATGCCAATTTCTGTTGCAACACATACCAGTATCAATTCACCGTTTGTGGATAATGCAAAAGAAGAAAATCAAAGAATTATCGCACCAATTGGAAAACGTTGGGTCTTAAATCAGCGTTGTTTGCCAACAGGTGAATTTATTGACCTGACAGAACAGGATTTAGAATATAAAAATGGCACAAGATGCCCTGTTTTACGAAATATTGACAATGAAATGTATTTTGCAGAGCATATGAATGTAAATGGTAATGATTTTTACGGCATTGTATTAGAAGATACTGGCTCCCGTAAGAAAATTTGCTATGAAATCGGTGAAGAATATAAATTTTGGATTTTCTGGAATGATAAAGGTTTTAACAAATACTTTTGTCCTGAGCCCATGTCCGCTATGATTGACGCACCTAATCTGGACATGCCCAATGGTGTGACAGGCTATACAGAACTTGCTCCAAATCAAAGCAAGACATTCCGTCAGCATTTTTATACTCTAAAATAATTTTTCATGCAGAATGATAATACTACTGACAAAATGCACAAATCATGCAAGTAATTTTTAGCGGTACTGTTTTAGAAATTTGTCAAAAAAGACTTGCCAATTGTCTAAAAATATGATATAATACTTGTAGCATTCTGTGATTTCTGTCTAAAAACAGAGATGCAAACAGGAAGAATAAAAATATTTTTAATTTTTAAGAAAGGAGTAGCTACTCAAGAATTTTTATTTACATAATTGTAAATAGTACCGTGGGCTATACGGAAATTTTCTTGTTATGGACATGTTTGTCTATATTTTAAGTAGCGATTTATTCAAGTATGCAAAAATTTGGACATTTTGATGATGTAAACAAAGAATATGTCATCACTTCCCCAAGAACCCCTTATCCATGGATTAACTATCTGGGTACACAAGCATTTTTCTCTTTGATTTCCAACACCGCTGGTGGATATCATTTTTACAAAGACGCTCGTTTGAGAAGAATTACTCGTTATCGTTATAATAACGTTCCAGTAGATATGGGCGGAAGATATTTTTATATTAATGATAATGATATAGTTTGGTCTCCAGGTTGGTCTCCAGCAAAAACTGAACTTGACGCTTACGAATGCCGTCATGGTATGGGCTATACCGTGATTACAGGTAAGAAAAATAATTTATCCGCAGAAGTCACTTTCTTTGTGCCACAGGATTATAACGGCGAAATTCAAAGAGTTGTTCTCAAAAATGAAGGCGATTCTGAAAAAAGTTTTAAATTATTCTCTATGTTAGAATGGTGTCTTTGGAATGCACAGGACGACTGCGAAAATTTCCAGAGAAATTTCAATACTGGTGAAGTTGAAATTGAAGGTTCAACCATGTTCCATAAAACAGAATACAAAGAACGCAGAAACCATTTTGCATTCTATACTGTAAATTCTGAAATTGATGGCTATGACTGTGACAGAGAATCTTTTATGGGGCTTTATAATGGCTTTAACAATCCACAAGCAGTTATGGCAAATCAGTCTAATAATTCTAAAGCGGACGGTTGGTCACCAATTGCTTCACATAGCATTTCTGTGACTTTGCAAGCAGGCGAATCTAAAGAATTAATCTTTATTTTAGGTTATGTAGAAAACCCAAGAGAAGAAAAATTCTTAGAAGATGGCAAAAGCTTAAACAAATCCCGTGCTTATGCAATGATTGAACAGTATAATACTTCTGAAAAAGTAGAAAAAGGGCTTGCAGATTTGAAATCTATGTGGAATACTTTGTTATCAAAATATACAGTCAATACACCTGATGACAAGATGAATCGTATGGTGAATATCTGGAATCAGTATCAGTGCATGGTAACATTTAATATGAGCCGTTCTGCATCTTATTTTGAAAGTGGTATCGGTCGTGGCATGGGCTTCCGTGATTCTAATCAGGATTTACTTGGCTTTGTGCATCAGATTCCAGACAGAGCAAGAGAGCGTTTAATTGATTTGGCTTCTACACAGTTTGAAGATGGTGGTTGTTATCACCAGTATCAGCCTTTAACCAAAAAAGGCAATGACCAAATCGGCGGTGATTTCTCTGATGACCCATTATGGATGATTTTATCTGTAGGTGCTTATATCAAAGAATCTGGAGATTATAGCATTCTTGATGAACTTGTTCCTTATGACAATGATGAATCTAAGGCACAGACTATGATGCATCATCTGAAACAGAGTTTTTACAGAGTTGCAACAAATGTTGGCCCTCATGGATTGCCATTAGCAATGCGTGCTGACTGGAATGACTGCATTAATTTATCTTGCTGGAGCGAAGAACCAGGGGAATCTTTCCAGACTTCCACATCTCCGAAATACGGCGAGGACAAGTACTCTAAAATTGCAGAATCTCTCATGGTAGCAGGTTTATTTACTTATGCAGGTCCTGCTTATGTAGAACTTTGCAAATACAAGGGCGATGAAGAGGGTGCAAAGGCTGCACAGGCTGAAATTGACAAAATGAAAGATAATATCATGAAATATGGCTTTGACGGCGATTGGTTTATCAGAGCTTATGACGACGAAGGCAAAAAAATGGGTTCTAAAGAATGCGAAGAAGGCAAAATCTTTATTGAGCCACAAGGTTTCATGGTAATGTCTGAAGTTGGTAAAGACGTTGGTGCAGATATCAAAGCATTAGATTCTATTGATAAATATTTAAATACAGAACATGGTTTAGTATTAAATAACCCTGCATTTACAAAATATTATGTGCAGTATGGTGAAATTTCTACTTATCCAGGCGGCTATAAAGAAAATGCAGGTATTTTCTGTCATAATAATGCATGGATTATCTGTGCAGAAGCTTATGCTGGCAGAGGTGACAAGGCATTTGAATATTATTCTAAAATTGCTCCTGCTTACAGAGAAGAAAAATATTCTGATTTACATAGAACAGAACCTTATGTTTATGCACAGATGATTGCAGGTAAAGACGCTGCACGTCATGGGGAAGCGAAAAACAGCTGGCTGACTGGTACAGCAGCATGGAATTTCGTTGCAGTTTCACAATATATTCTTGGTGTCATTCCAGATTGGAATGGTCTGAAAATTGACCCATCTATTCCGCATGAATGGGATGGATTCACAGCAACACGTCAATTCCGTGGTGCTACTTATAACATTAAAGTTGAAAATCCAAATCATGTATGCAAAGGCGTTGTGTCTATGACAGTTGACGGCGAAAAAGTGGAAGGAAATATTATTCCTGCTAAAGATGCTGGTACAGTACATGAAGTTATTGTGACACTTGGTTGATTCACATAAAAAATTTGCTCCTCATGTGTAACGCATGAGGAGCATATATTTAACAAATAAAGAAGTTTATATTCCAGTATATAATAAAAAAGCGCTATCTGTTAGTTAAGCTAACAGATATTGCAATATTTGTATAATTGTGATATAATATAAAACACTTAGAAAGAATTTATTTTATGTTCTGATAAAATTTTATAAAAAAGAAAGGAAAAAATTATGGAAAAACGTTATATTTATGCAGACCATGCTGCAACAACAGCCGTGTCTGATGAAGTGTTACAAGAAATGTTACCATATTTTCAGGAAAATTTTGGAAATCCATCTAGTATTTATGCAAAAGGTCGTGAAAATGAGCGTGCCATTATCAATGCCCGTGAGAGAGTTGCAAAATGCTTAAATGCAGACGCAAAAGAAATTTATTTCACAGCAGGCGGTTCAGAGTCTGATAACTGGGCAATTAAAGGTGTTGCGGATAAATTAGCTTCTAGAGGCAAAAAGCATATTATTACTAGTGTATTTGAACACCATGCAGTATTGCATACTTGTGAATTTTTAGAAAAACACGGCTTTGAAGTGACCTATTTGCCAGTCAGTCCAGAGGGTCTTGTGAATCCTGAAGATGTAGAAAAAGCAATTCGTTCTGATACGGCTTTAGTCACTATCATGTATGCCAATAACGAAATTGGAACAATTCAGCCAATTTCTGAAATCGGTGCAATTTGTAAAAAGCATGGTGTGTTATTTCATACAGATGCTGTACAAGCAATTGGTAATATAGAAATTGATGTAAAAGCACAAAATATTGATTTATTGTCACTGTCTGGACATAAATTTCATGCCCCAAAAGGCATTGGTGCATTATATGTCAGAAAAGGCATTCAGCTCCCGAATTTAATTCATGGAGGTGGACAGGAATCTGGCAAACGTGCTGGCACAGAAAATGTTCCTGCAATTATGGGACTTGCAAAAGCAATTGAACTTGCAACTGCAAATATTCCCGAAAAAATTGCAAAATTAACGCCCTTGCGAAATAAATTAATTGATGGCATTTTACAAATTGAACAGACTAAATTAAATGGCGACAGAGAAAAGCGTTTAGCAGGCAATGTAAATATTTCTATTGTCGGCATTGAGGGAGAAAGCTTATTATTAATGCTGGATTACTATGGCATTCAGGCTTCTTCTGGCTCAGCCTGTACGTCTGGTTCACTTGACCCATCACATGTATTATTATCTTTAGGGCTTGTGCATGAAGTCGCACATGGTTCTTTAAGAATCAGCTTCGGTGAAGAATTTACAGAGCAAGATGTAGATTATATTCTGGAAGTTCTGCCAAAAATTGTTGATAAATTAAGAGCAATGTCTCCTATGTGGGAAACGCTTGTGAAACAAAATAAAAAATTAGTATAAGATTCAGGAGGTTTTTATTATGAATTACAGTGAAAAAGTAATGGATCATTTCACAAATCCCCGCAACGTTGGTGAAATTGAAAATGCTGACGGCATTGGCGAAGTTGGCAATGCAAAATGTGGCGATATTATGAAAATGTATCTTAAAATTGACGGTGATGTGATTACAGACGTAAAATTTAAAACATTCGGCTGTGGTGCGGCGGTTGCAACATCTTCTATGGCTACAGAAATGATTAAAGGAAAAACTATCAATGAAGTATTAAAGCTTACAAATAAAGCTGTTATGGAAGCGTTAGACGGTTTGCCACCTGTAAAAGTGCATTGTTCTGTATTGGCAGAACAGGCTGTAAAGGCTGCTTTGACAGATTATTATAAAAAACAGGGCGTTGACCCTGAACCAATTGTTGGAGTTATTCCAGATTGCGAAGATTGTCATTAAAAAATAATAAGCAACGGCAGAATTTGTCGTTGCTTTTTTTAAAGGAGAACTTTTATGAAATTTAAGAAACTAATTGCTTTTCTAATTGCAATATTTTGTGTCTGTGTTTTTTCTTCTTGTGGAAGTAAAAGTATTGAACTCAAGAAAAAAGCACAAGTTGTCACAGAAAAATTTACAGTTGCAGTCATATTCACCTAGTCGGCATTTTTGGTTTCAAAAATTAATGCGAAAAATATGGTTGCATCTCCTTGACTTTTTTAATGTAGGCATGTTATAATCATAAAAATGGAGAGCATAAAACTCCACATTAAATCATAATTTTGTAAAGGATGTGAAGAGATGAGAGAATGTGTTTGTCCAAATTGTAATGCAAATTTATCAATCCATGATACCAATCGTGATTTTGCTTTCTGCGAGTTTTGTGGAGCAAAAATTATGTTAGATGATTATCGTATAACACAACATATTATTAACGAAGCTCAGCTTAGAAGAGTAGAAGTGGAGCAAGAAAATTTAAAATTCAAGGCACTTCAATCACAACGTTTTGAAATTTTGGCACGATGGGATGCCGAACAAGCCAAAGAAGAATTTGAAATAGCAAAAGCTAAAAAAAATTTTATTACATGTTGTTGTCTTTTGTTCTTGGCTTACCCTATCTTTGCCATTCCTTTTTTCGCAGTTAAGTACGATAATCTGAAAAAAAATTATGAAAGTAAGAAAAAACACAGAGATTATATGCGTACACTACCATTAGATAAATTTTTTCAGCAGATGGAAGTAGAATGGCAAAAATATAAAGAAGATGAGGAAAAACCTAAATCTTTTCTTCAAAAAAAGTTGTGGTAATTTTATCTGAATTTTTAGTATGTAATTAAAAATTAAATATGATTATGAAATCAAATTACAAAGTATTTTGTCTCAGATGGGCATGACAAATGCTTTTGATGAAACTGCTGATTTTTCTAATATGACAGATAGTTTTGTTAAGATTAGTCAAGTAATTCATAAAACACATATTAGTGTATTTGAAGAGGGTACAAAAGCAGTGGCTATCACGGATATGGAACTTGATGGGACTATGGATATTCTGGAAGCAAAAACTGTTATATTAGACAGACCGTTTGTTTATGGCATTATTGATATGGAAAATCATTTGCCAATATTTTTGGGTGTGTTAAATTTTGTTCCTGAAACAGAATAATTATAATTTAAAAAATTTTCTTAAAATTTACTAAGATATTTTTAAACTTCCTCCGTCTAACTAGTGAAACCAAAAATATTTTAAAACAAGGAGGATTTTTATGAAATTAAAAAAATTATCTGCTGTCTTGACGGCAATGCTTTGTGCATGTAGCATTTCTGCTCCAGTCATGCAAACAAATGCTGTTGATGAATTTTCAGAAAATAGCTTAGTTGATGTGATTACTCTGCACAAGTGGCTGAAAGGACAAGGAAGTCTGGACAATTGGAAACGATTTGATTATAATCATGATGAGAAAATTAATATTTTTGATTTTGTTTTGATGAAACAAAGTATTATTAAATCAGCAAAGCCAGTTTTTTCTGATGCGTCTGTGGAATTGAGCAAAGACATGCAGTCACAAGAAGTTACTGGAAAAGAAGCAGATGAAAGTTTTATCAATGGGCAAACAAAATTTGCTTTGGAATTATTCCAGAATGTTGTGAATGCTGACGGAGAAAATGAAAATATTATGATTTCGCCATATTCTGTTGTGCAAGCTTTGGGCATGACAGCGAATGGTGCAAATGGTGAAACAAAATCACAAATAGAACAAACGATTGGTAGTATGCCAATAGAAGATTTAAATCAATATTTATACACACAAAGAACAACACAGCCAAATGATGAAACATGCAAACTTTCTACAGCAAATTCTATTTGGATTCGTGATGATATAAAACGTATTCAGGTAAAAGAAAATTTCTTGCAAACAAATGCAGATTATTATAATGCTTCTGTGTTTAAAGCTCCATTTGATGATAGTACTGTAAATGATATAAATAGTTGGGTTAATGAAAATACGGATACTATGATTCCAGAAGTATTAAATAAAATTGATGATAGTATTCTAATGTATTTAATTAATGCTGTGGCATTTGACGCAAAATGGCTTTCTACTTACTGTGAAGATGATATCTGGGAAGAAACTTTTACAACTGCTGATGGTTCAGAACAAATTGTAGAAATGATGCATTCAGAAGAATATTGTTATTTAGAAGATGAGAATGCAACAGGATTTTTCAAATATTATAACGGCAAACGTTATGCATTTCTGTCATTATTGCCCAATGAAGATATTTCAGTCACAGATTATGTGAATGATTTAACACCAGAATATTTTCAAAATTTATTTGCTTACAAAGATAATTATGCTGAAATAGCAGATGTAGCAATTCCTAAATTTAAATGTAATTATCAGGTTAGTCTAAAAGAAACGCTTTCTGTTATGGGAATGCCTGTTGCATTCAGTGATTTTGCTGATTTTTCTGGAATTACGGAAACTACCAGTCGGGAACTTGGTGATGTTTCTCAAATCACGTTTATTGATATATCGGAAAAAGGCACAAGAGCCGCCGCTGTTACAATTATATCAGATGCTCCAACAGCAGCCCCTCCTCGCCCTGAAAAATCTGTTATTTTAAACAGACCGTTTGTTTATAGTATAGTTGATACAGAAAATAATTTGCCAATATTTTTGGGTGTGTTAAATTCTGTTCCGCAAGCAGAATAATTATGATGAAAAAATTTTTTCAAAATTTACTAAGATATTTTTAAATCTCTTGCGTCTAATGAGTGAAACCGAAAATGTTTCAAAAATATTTTAAAATAAGGAGGAGTTTTTATGAAATTGAAAAAATTATCTGCTGTTTTAACAGCAATGCTTTGTGCATGTAGCATTTCAGCACCAGTTATTCAGACAAATGCTGTTGACGAATTTTCAGAAAATAGCTTAGTTGATGTGATTACTTTGCACAAGTGGTTGAAAGGGCAAGGAAGTCTGGAGGATTGGAAACGATTTGATTATAATCATGATGAAAAAATTAATATTTTTGATTTTGTTCTGATGAAAAATCATATTTTTAAATCAGCAAAGCCGATTGTTTCACCAGAACAGGAACAGCCTGCTTTTTATGGTGCAAAATATATTCGACATAATGATGCAAAATATGATGATGAAAATAATTATCATGTGATTAAAAATCATGAGGAATTAGAAAATTTTATTACAGCAAGATGTGAAAGTGTTTCTATGAATTCTACAATTTGTGAATTAGAAAATCAACTGGCATATTATAATACTGAATTTTTTGAAACACATGATTTAATTATTGTAAGTATTGAAGAGGGCAGTGGTTCTATTAGCCATGAAGTACAAAGCATTACCGCAGATGAAAATAATAACTGGACTGTTACAATAAATCGTAATGTTCCATTATTGGGTACATGTGATATGGCACCATGGGTGATTTTGATTGAAACGAATAAAGCAGTGGAATCTGCAAAGTCTGTAACGATTGATTGGGTAAATACATATTCTGATGAATGGTATCAAGAGGGCATTTTAGAAAGAACTGTAGAACTTAGCAAAGACATGCAGTCTCAGGAAGTCACTGGAAAACAGGCAGATGAAGATTTTATCAATGGGCAAACAAAATTTGCTTTGGAATTATTCCAGAATGAAGTCAAAACAAGTGAAAATAACGAAAATGTTATGGTTTCAGGGTATTCTGTTGTGCAGGCTTTCGGCATGTTAGCCAACGGTGCAGACGGCGATACGAAAACACAAATTGAACAAACTATCGGCAGTATGCCAATAGAAGATTTAAATCAGTATTTATATACACAGAGAACAACACAACCAAATGATGAAACATGCAAGCTTTCAACAGCTAATTCTATCTGGATTCGTGATGATATAGAACGTATTCAAGTAAAAGAAAATTTCTTGCAGACAAATGCAGATTATTATAATGCTTCTGTGTTCAAAGCTCCATTTGATGGTAGCACTGTGAATGATATTAATAGCTGGGTGAAGAAAAATACAGATGATATGATTCCAGAATTGTTAGATGGAATTCCTGATGACGCTGTCATGTATTTAATTAATGCCATTGCTTTTGACGGAAAATGGGCAGTATCTTATAAAGATAGTGATATTAAAAATAAAATTTTCACATCGGCTGACGGTTCAGAACAAACAGCCGAAATGATGTATTCAGAAGAATATTATTATTTAGAAGATGAGAATACAACAGGATTTTATAAATATTATGACGGCAATCGTTATGCATTTGTTGCATTATTGCCAGATGAAGAGATTTCTATTAATAATTATATTGCAGATTTAACGCCTGAATCTTTCCAGAATTTAATTTCTAATCCAGAAAGTATTAGTGTAGAGGTTGGTTTGCCAAAATTCAGTTTTGATTATGATACAGTATTAAACGATACACTAGTTACTATGGGCATACATGATGCATTTGGTAATGCTAATTTTTCTAAACTCGCAGACACATCACTTTCTGTTAGTAAAGTACGTCATAAAACATTTATTGATGTATCAGAAACTGGTACAAAAGCCGCTGCTGTCACTTCCATTGAAATGAATGATGGTTGTGCATTGATTGAACAAAAATCTGTTATATTAGATAGACCGTTTGTTTATGCAATTGTTGATACAGATACGAATTTGCCAATATTTATGGGTGTGTTAAATTCTATTCCAGAAGAATAATTAAATTTATCAGGGAGGTTTTTTATGAAATTGAAAAAATTATCTGCTGTCTTGGCGATAATTCTTTGTGCATGTAGCACACCATTCATACAAACAAATGCTGTTGAAGAATTTTCAGAAAATAACTTAGCTGATGTGATTACTCTGCACAAGTGGCTGAAAGGGCAAGGAAATCTGGACAATTGGAAAAAATTTGATTATAATCATGATGAAAAAATTAATATTTTTGATTTTGTTCTCATGAAAAAAAGTATTTTTAAATCAGCAAAGCCAATTATTTCCCCTGCGTCTGTAGAGCTGAGCAAGGATATGCAATCACAAGAAGTCACTGGAAAACAGGCAGATGAAAGTTTTATCAATGGTCAAACAAAATTTGCTGTAGAATTATTGCAAAATGCAGTCAATGAAAGTGAAGCAGGGCAGAATATTATGGTTTCGCCATATTCTGTTGTGCAAGCTTTGGGCATGACAGCGAATGGTGCAAATGGTGAAACGAAAACGCAAATGGAACAGACAATTGGCAGTATGCCACTGGAAGATTTAAATCAGTATTTGTATACACAAAGAAATTCCCAACCCAATGACGAAACCTGTAAGCTTTTAACAGCAAATTCTATTTGGGTACGTGATGAAGAAGAACGTATTCAGGTAAAAGAAGAATTTTTGCAGACGAATGCAGATTATTATAATGCTTCTGTGTTCAAAGCTCCATTTGATGACAGCACTGTGAGTGATATAAATAATTGGGTGAAAAAAAATACGGATAATATGATTCCAGAATTGTTAGAAGAAATTTCTGATGATACTGTCATGTATTTAATTAATGCTGTCACATTTGATGGCAAATGGCTAACGCCTTATACGGAAGATGAAGTATGGAATGGCATTTTTACATCTGCTGATAATTCTGAACAAGAAGTTGAAATGATGCATTCTGATGAATATCATTATTTAGAAGATGAAAATACAACTGGATTTATGAAATATTATCAAGGCAATCGGTATGCATTTGTTGCGTTATTGCCAAATGAAGATATTTCTATTAATAATTATATTGCAAATTTAACACCAGAATCTTTGCAAAATTTAATTTCGAATCCAAAAAGAACCAGTGTGCAGGCAGGTTTGCCAAAATTCAGCTATGATTATGAAATTGAATTATCTGAAACATTATCTAGTATGGGTATGCCAGTGGCATTTAATCCAAGTGCTGATTTTTCTAAAATGGCAGATACACAAAGCGGTTTGCTTTATATTGACAATGTGCTTCATAAAACACATATTGATGTATTTGAGGAAGGAACAAAAGCCGCTGCTGTAACTTCTGTTGCAATGACAGATGAATGTGCAGTATTTTATGAAAAAACTGTTATACTAGATAGACCATTTGTCTATGCGATTGTTGATACAGATACTAATTTGCCAATGTTTATGGGTGTGTTAAATTCTGTTGAGTGAAAATAATAAAAATCACGGCTTTTTGAAAAAGCTGTGATTTTTTCTTAGAATTTTAAATTTTTGCTTGCAAACCTACTAAACCTATGTTATAATAGTTATAATAATTTTAATAAAATTAATATAAAATTTTGAAAAGGAGATTATATATGAAAATTTCAACCAAAGGCAGATATGCATTAAGAATGCTATTAGATTTAGCCGAACATCAGGAACAAGGTTTTATTTCTCTGAAAGAAATTGCAGAACGTCAGCATATTTCTAAAAAATATTTAGAACAGATTGTGCCTATGCTGAATAAAAGTAATTTATTACGCACTAATCGTGGAAATAGAGGCGGTTATATGCTTGCAAAACTTGCAGATAATATCACAGTTGGTGAAGTTTTGCGTGCCACAGAGGGTAATTTAGCACCTGTTTCTTGTCTGGAATATTCAGAAAATACGTGTAAATTAGCAAATAACTGTGCGACATTGTATGTTTGGGACGGCTTATATCAAGTAATTTGTAATTATTTAGATAATATTACATTACAGGATATTTTATGCCATAATAATGAATATATCGGCAGTGATTATTGTATTTAAAAAACAAGCATATTTCAAAAATTTCTTGCATAATATTTAGTAAATTCCTAACAGGAGGCTATTAAAATGCAAGATGCAAATTTTATATCTAATTCGTGTAATACCAGTTCAAATGTAAATGCTAATGCCAATACACAGCATATGGTAATTATGGAAAATCGTAAAACACTTAGTATTGCGGGGATTACAGATATTGACAGTTTTGATGAAAGAGAAATTGTATTATATACAAAAATGGGTGAATTGACTATCACAGGGCGGGACTTGCATATTAATGCAATTAGCATTGAAAATGGTAATATGTCTGTTGAGGGTGATATTTGGTCTTTGCAATACGGTGATAAAGACAAGCAGTCCCCTGTTTCTATGTTAGGCAGGTTATTTCGGTGATGTTATTACAGGTTGCTCCAGAAACGTTTCGGACAGTAGACGAAGAATTATTATTATTTTTTGGAGCAATTTTATTAGGCATTCCCGCAGGTATTGTATTTGATGTCACAAGATTATTCAGAAAATTATTAAAACATAATATAATTTTAGTTGCATTGGAAGATATTTTATATTTTATTTTGATTAGTTTTCTTATGCTATGTTATATCAGTGCGTTTGGAAGAGGAGAATTTAGAGTTTATTATCTTGTGGGTTGTTTTCTGGGATTCATGGTATATTATTATACACTGGGAGCAATTATCATGCGTTTTAGTGATATATTGCTAATGCCTGTGCATTGGGTCTGGAATAAAATTATATGGATTTGTGGAAAATTAAAGCAAGCTTTTGTGAAATATGCCAAAAAATTGCATTTTGCTAAGAAAAATTCGCAAAATGACTTGTCAAACCCCCCTCACAAGGTGTATAATAGTAATGCTAATCAGAATAATAACACTGGTGCGAAAAATTTAAAAAAACAGAAAGGGCGATTGCATGGCAAACGGAAAAAAAATAAAACCGAAATCTAAATCAGTGTTAGAAATGCTTATGCATATTGCTTTGGTTATGTTTGTAATATTTTGTGCTGTTTCGATAGTCACAACGCAGAATGCCGTTGTTGAAAAAAAAGCAGAATTAGCTGAACTGGAAGAAGAAGTTGAAGTATTAGCAGCAGAAAATGAAGAACTTGCGGAATTAATTGCATCAGATGATATTGGCAAATATATGGAAAAGCTTGCCATAGAATCAGCAGGTTATGCTTATCCAGATGAAAAGCGTTATTATGATACATCACGCAAATAATGAAAATTGAAATTTTTGAAAAGCAGGAGGGCTTTTTTGTATATGTTGGAAATCGGGAAAATTTATGATGGTAAGGTTAAGGGAATTACGAATTATGGTGCTTTTGTTGAAGTGCCTCAGGAGGGCGAAAAGCCTATTACTGGCATGGTACATATTTCAGAAGTTGCAAATGTATTTGTAAATGATATTCGTGAGTTTTTAACAGAGGGGCAGGAAGTAAAAGTAACTGTTTTGCAAGTGAATGAACAAGGCAAAATCAGCATGTCAATTAAAAAGGCTTTGCCCAGAGAAGAAAGACCACAACAGAGATTTCGGGAAAATCGGCAAAATCGTCAGAACAGACCATCACGTGACAAAGGGATTGTTTGGGAGGGAATGCCCTCACAGAAATCTAATTCTGAAATGTCATTTGAAGATATGATGACAGATTTTAAGAAAAATAGTGAAGAGCGTATCAGCGATATTAAACGCAGCACAGACCGCAAAACCCGTTATCGCAGACGTGCAAAATAAAAATATTCCCCTGTATTGTCAGAATATGGGGGATTTTGTGATATTATAATAGAAATCCAGAAACGGCATGTTGATTTTACATGCCGTTTCTGATGTATATATCTTAAGGGAGTGTTAGGAAATATCTGTGATATTGGATTGACTTGCTGAATTTGTCTGCTTGTGATTAATCACTTGTTCAGCCAGTTCAGAATATTCTAACGGAATCATATATTTAGAATTATTTATCACAAGCACATAGCAAGGCTCGGAGCTGATATAATGTTTTCTTGCGACTTGCATTAAATCCTGTAGCGATGTGTCTAAGTCAACGATAGAATAAATTGTATTTTCATAACTTGGAATATTGCTGGCATCTGGTTTCACATAAATATTTTGTAATGTATTTGATGGATATTGCAAAGAGCTTGTTTGATAAGTTTCTGGTGCATAAATTCTAATATCTAATTTTTGCGTATCTGTACCCAAAATAGAATAATATTTTTGATATAAACTAAATTCTTCAAATCCCCATTTTTGAAGCAATGCATAAGTTTCCTGATTGCAAGCACGAACAGGCAAGCCCAGAATATTACAAATAATTTCACTTGTGCGGAATTCTTCACTTGTCATATTTTTTAAGTCACGCTGATAAGCTTCTGTTAAGAGATTTAAATTTGATTCTACGTCTGAAAGTTGTATCTGTATATATTGTTCTGATTCATAAGAACGATAATAATCATTTGTATTAGGCGGAGCTACTGTAAAATTAATTTTACTTGGATAATAATATTTTAACATAGTATCATCATATTGCTTATACATGTTTTCTAAACGGGATTTTAGAAGATTATAATTTGCTTCTGCATAGACATCTGTGCCAATGCACATATCCATGAGATTAATATATTCGTCTGTATATAACTCATAAGTTCTATAAATAGCAGAGCCAGTAATTGTATAATAAGTAATACCAAGTGTTGCACAACTCGAAATATAGGGTCTATTTTTTGTATTAGTTTCATAAATATAGTCATTGTTATTATATCCAGAATCATAATTATAATGTACAGCAGATTCTATATCCTCATAATATTCATAATATCCATTATATTCATCATAATATTTATAGTTGTTACTATAGTTAAGGTCATAATAGCCATCTATTGCATTTTCTAACTGTGTGCTATAATGATTTTTATGATGTTGATTGCATTCTTTTTGGAAGTCCTGAATTTTGGAGATGATTTCTTTGTCTTTGAAATTTAATTCATAATTCATATTACTGTTATAATAATAATTTTCTAATTTTACAGAAGTGACACTTGCCAAAGCTGGTATATAATAAGCTCGTCCGAATGCATTTGTTGCTGAAATGGAGAACATACTAGCAAGTGCTACTACAACTGTGATAATATAGCAAATCGCACTGAACCAGAATTTTTTAAATCCTCTTTTGCGGATAACTTCCATGATAAAATAAACAATTGCACTGAAAATTAAAACTGGAATTAATGCTTCTATTCCTGCTTCTAATATGCACAGAATGCAAACTGTAATTGCTGTCAGAATTACATAATAAATGCCGATATATACAAATGGTCTGCCAACATGTTCGGCTTTTCTATGTTCGTATAATCTCCATGCAAGAATGAAAACAGCAACTGTGAGAACTACAATAATCAATATCCAACGCAGATATGCAGGAACTAAGCCTAAATCGCCTAATTCTCCAGCAGTGGCTGTATAAGTACTCCCATAAGAGTAATAAACATCAACACCTTTTTCAAAAACAAGATAAACTAAATAAATCAAACCGCCAATTGGACTCGTATAGCCAATGAAATACCAAGAGTGTTCAAAATTCATGGTATCAATTATTTCTGTAATGACAGCAAGAATTGCCGCAAATGTGCCAGGGATTAATAGATTTAATAAAATATTTGTATAAATATTTTCAAATAACGTACCGCAACAACTAGCAATTAATGCTGAAATAGTATAATATAGGCACATCAGGAAAAATAAGCCAATGGTAATTAATAAATAATATTTATAAATAGTATTTAATTGACCAATCTCATGAGAATCCATGACAGAACGTACAAGAGGTGTCATGATAAAAATCACAATCCAGCCTAATAAAACAGCTCCAATATAAGAAATTACATACATGCCCAAACCGCCTAAATAATTACTAAAAAAGCGTTGTTTGTTTGTTAAAGGCAAAGAATATAGCATATCAACTTTGGATTTGTCCCATTCTTCACGATAAGCATTGATACCAAAAAATATGCCTAATAGCACAGCAATTCCTAAACAGAAACAACCAATTGCCATATATGCTTCATAATTAAAATTATAACTGGAATAATCATGTGTCAGCTCTCTTCTCTCAGAATAATATACTTCCAGCATGCCACTGCCCATAATTAATGGAATGCCTAATAACTGCAAAATACAAGTGACGATAAAAAATTTTTTATTTTGGTTAACAAGACGAAACGCATTTCTTGCTGAAAAACTATGCAAAAACTTGGCTGTCATATCCCAATACCTCCAATTCGTAAATAAAAATTTCTTCCAGTGATAATGGAATCATATCTGCTATCACAGGCTTAAATGGTGCTAATGCTTGGTGAATTTCTTCTTCTTCTCCTTTGGCAATAATGTGATAAATACTTTGAGTTTTTTCAAAATGCAGAATTTCTAAACTTGGGAAATCTTTTGCTGTGTAAATTTTTGATTTATCGGCAAATGCTGTTTGAATTTTATGCATTGTGCCTTTTAAGCTGTCTAACTGTCTGTTGAATACAATTTTGCCATGGTGCAATAAACCTGCCATATCGCACATTTCGTTGATTTCTTTGAGATTATGGGAAGAAATGACAACTGTTAATTCTCGTTCACACATGGCATCAACTAGCATACGTTTTACAATAATTCGCATTGTGGGGTCAAGCCCGTCAAATGCTTCATCTAGTAATAAATAAGGCGTACAACATGCGATACCAATAATCACAATAGCCTGGCGTTTCATTCCCTTAGAAAATGTATTAATTTTTTTATTGCGTGGCAATTGAATTGCCTTTTCTAATTTTTCAAAAATTTCTTCTGAAAAGCTTGGATAAAATTGCTTATAAAAATCTTTTAATTGCATGAGTGTAAAATTAGAAAATTGAATTGTTTCGTCATTGATAAAAAATACTTTTTGTTTTGCCTGAATATTATCATAAACTGGCTCGCCGTCAATTAATACTTCTCCGCTTTCTTGTTTATAAATACCACTGAATAATCTTAAAATCGTTGATTTTCCTGCACCGTTAGAGCCTAGTAAGCCAAAAGCTGTGCCTTTGGGAATTTCTAAATCTACGCCGTCCAGTGCTTTGAAATCTTCAAACTGTTTGACAGTTGCTTTTAACTGCATCATAATAAATTCGCTCCTTTCTAATTTAATTTTTTAATTTTCTTGATTTGCGATTTTAGAAATACGTTCTATTAGAATTTCTTTCTTAATACCAATTTCGATGGCATGTGTGACAGCTGTATCAAAATCTTTTAAAATATGTTCTTGTGCAAGAATCGCATCAGGCTTTGTCACAAAACTGCCCCTCCCTGCAAGTGAATGAATAATATTGTCACGTTCCAGCAGAGAATAAGCTTTTGCAACGGTATTTGGATTGACACCTAATTGTGTCGCTAAATTACGAACACTTGGCAATTTGTCATTTTCGTTTAACACACCTTTTAAAATCAATTCAATCACTCTCCTGTATAATTGTTCATAAATCGGAATACGGCTCATCAAGTCAATGTCAAACATGTTTTCTCACCTCGCTTTTGATTGGATTTAAGAAAATTTTTTGTCATATCTGTATTAATTATATTAGTACAGATATATTATAACATAATTAAAAAATTTTGTCAAGCATATTTTCTAAAAATTAATAATTAAAAATAAAAAAATCCCTGATGATAATTTCATCAGAGATTTTAAAATTTAAATTATTTTAATTATTTTACGTTAAAAGTCTGTCTGTCGGCTGTATAGTCTTTTGTTGCAGTTGTTGTCACAGCGACTCTGTAAGTATAAGCACCTGCTGGTAATTTGTCAAATTCAATATATTTATCAAGATTTTTCAAATCATAGGAAGTCGCATTTGGTGCAACGGATTTGCTGGTTGCAAGCTTATTATTTGCGTCATAGACAGCTACCGTAATTGCTTTAATCGTGCTATCAGAAGTAACAGTACCTCTTACGGGAATGCCTTTGCCTTTTGCAATGGTTTCAGGAATGCTTGTCCCATTTGTTAAACTAATTCCCTTTGCATTGGAACTGACTGTATTAGAATTACTGCTTGTTGCGTTTCCAACTGTAAATTGCTTATTGACAATCACATAATTTTCATTTGCAGCATTTGTTGCAAATACTAAATAATTATAAGTACCATCTGACAGCTTATTAAATTCTACATAATTATCAAGTTTATTAATATTATAAGTCTTTGCATTCGGAATTGCAGTTTTACCAGTAATTAATTTCTTGTCGCTGTCATAAATACCAACTGTCAAAGAAGTAATATTTGAACTTGCAGAGGAAACAGTGCCTTTTACTGTAACAGCAGAGCCTTTTTTAATACTATCTGGAATATTAGAACCATTTGCAATTGTTAATAAATCATTTGCACTTGCTTGGCTGCCAACAGTAAATGCTTGATTTACTAAAGCATAATCTTTATTAGCTGCATTGCTAGCAATAACTTTATAAGTGTAACTGCCTTCCGCAAGTTTATTAAATAAAATATCTTTGTCGACTTTATTTAAATTATAAGTCTTTGCATTTGGTGTAACAGTTTTACCAGTTGCCATTTGACCATCTTGGTCATAGACACCAACTGTCAAGGAAGTAATATTTGAACTGGAAGAAGCAACTGTGCCTTTTACAGAAACACTTTGTCCTTTTGCAATATTAGATGCAATTGTTGTGCCATTGGCAATTGCCATGACATCACTAGCAACTTGACCGCCTTCGCCAACAGTAAATGCTTTATTGACCATGACATAGTTCTTAGAAACACTGTTACTTGCAAATACCATGTAAGCATATGTGCCTTCAGGTAATTTATTAAATTCAATATAATTATCTAATCTAGATAAATCATAAGTTTTTGCATTTGGAATCGCTGTTTTGCCAGTTACTAATTTGCCCTGTGTGTCGTAAATGCCGACTGTGAGGGATTCCAGATTAGATTCTGCAGAAGTAACAGTGCCTTTTACAATGACAGATTTGCCTTTTGCAAGGTTATCTGGTACTTCTGTACCGCCAGAAATAGCAATTGTATCTGTTGTACTTGCTGGAGGTGTTGTAGGATTTGTATTAGGCTCTGTTGGGTCTGTCGGTTCAGCAGATGTTGTTGGTGCATTACCATCTACTGTAACAGTGAAATCTTGTGTTGCAACAACATAATTTTCATTTGCACTGTTTGTTGCAATAATCTTGTAAGTATAATCGCCCTCATCAAGCTTATTGAATGTAATATCATTGTCTACTTTGCCGACGTTGTAAGATTTTGCATTTGGATTTACAGTTTTTCCGGTTACTTGATTGCCGGCTTTATCATACACGCCAACTGTCAAAGAAGTAATATTAGAGCTTGTAGAAGTGACAGTACCTTTTACAGTTACAAATTTGCCTTTTTTCAAAATAGCAGGAAGTGATGTACCATTAGAGATACTCAGCGTATCACTTGCTGTTGTTGGGTCTGTGCTTGTACCATCTGTTACAGTGAAACTTTTGTTTGTAAGCACATAGTTTGTGTTACTCTCATTTGTTGCAAATACCATATACGTGTATGTACCAGCAGGTAATTTGTCAAATTCAATATAAGAGTCTAATTTAGCTACATTGTAAGATTTTGCTTTTGGCAAAGCACTTTTACCTGTTACAAGTTTCCTGCTGGAGTCATAAATACCAACTGTTACAGACGAAATATTAGATGATTCCGAAGAAACGACACCTTTTACAGCAACACCTCTGCCTTTTGCGAGCGTGTCAGGAACACTTGTCCCATTCGCAATAGAAAGTGCATCATCAGCCGCAGAAGCTGTTAGTTCTATGAACTTAGTTTCTATACGTGACGCTGGAGATTTGGCTGCACCTGCAAAGACAACGGTAGCGGCGAGAATCCCAGCAGCGATTTTCTGGGAATTTGTCATAAATAGTCCTCTCTTTCTCTTGATTTTAGATTTTGGGAAAAGTGAACCTTTGCCAAAAGGGTAGACTTGCCCCACATTATAACTAACATTATAACATATATTTTTTTTTAAGTCAATACGTGGGAGCGTTTTTGGTGATTTTTGTATATCTTGTTAGTTTTAATAAGTAATTTCCTGTCATTTTTCACAAAATATATTGCTTGACAAGAGAAAAAAATTTTGCTATAATATAAAGTATAAAATCATTTTTAAGGAAGGGTTTTGAATCATGCAAGAAAAAAGAAGTTATGAGGTGCAAAATAATTTCATTTTGTCAGATTTAGGCACTATGTTAGAACAATATCTTAGTTGGAGTAAGTCGTTATGTACACAGCGTTTTGATATGGATGATAAAATTATTTTACAGTGTTTGGGGAGTGATTCCCAATGGAAAAAATTCATTGGCTTAGATATGGCTGTCACAGTAGAATTGCAGTTAAGTAATCATGTTTTGACAGTCACAGTTGGCAATGCAAAATGGATTGATAAATTAGGTGTTGCTACGATTGGGGCAATTTGGTTTAGTCCACTTGTGCTGACAGCAGGAATTGGTGCATTGCGTCAGGTAACTTTGCCAAAAGAAATTTTTAGCTTTATTGAAAATAAGCTTTTACACCGTGTAAGAAATTATGATTTTCTGAAAAAACCAGTTTGTCCAGTCTGTGGCAATCAAGTTCATAAAACAGACGCATTCTGTACGAAATGCGGAACAAAATTATAATGAAATTATGGCTATTAGACAAGACGTATTATCTGTTTTAACTAAAAGCAATTGGATTCCCAATGAAAAAAAAGATATTTCTGATATACTAGAGGATTGGAAACAAAAAAATTATGCTGTATCAGAATATCAAATAGAGTTTATTGCGAATTTTGCTTTTTTAAAGCTTAATTTTCATAATCATTCTATTGTAATTAATCCAGTTGATAATTATGATGCTGATAATGATGTTTTAAAAATATATGAAGATTATTTTCATATATCATTGATACCTGTTGGATTCATGAGAGGACCAGATACAGAGTTATTCATTGGTAAAAACGGGTATTTATATGGCTGTTGGGAAGAATGTGCTTGTGTATTAGGAAAAAATTTTTTTGAATTTTTAGAAAATTTACTAGATGAAAAAGTTATTTTTGATGTGATTGATAATTTTTATGAATGATAAAATTAATATTAAATTTTAAGCCTTATCTTGCAAAAGATAGGGCTTTTTTTCGTCTGAATGAGAATATTTTTGTATAAATCGCCGATACTATCTGCAAAAGCGAATCAAGAAAGGTGGTTATAAAAATGCAAGTAATTTTGTTTTGTGACAAAATGACAGACTGTATTCCCGTGAAAGATTGCCCCGAGGCACTTTTGCCAGTTTGTAATGTGTCATTGCTGAGATATTTATTAGAATATATTCAAGAAAAAGGGTTCAGAAATGCTGTGCTACTTGCTGTTGATGAACGTATTAGACAGTTAGTTGATAATATGCATTTACAAATTCCTGTGCAGTTTGCAAGGTCTCTGGCAGCATTGCATGCCAATACACCAACATTATTATTAAGACAGTTATGCCTGCCTGATTGGGATATGGGAGAATTATTAACACTCTGTAATGGTGGTGCAGTCAGATTATTTCATGCAGATAGTACACCAACATTTGCAGAATTACACCCACAAGGGTCAGTTTTATTAGAACCAGAACAAACAGAAATGACAGAATATTCTAAATTTCAGCATATCAGAACGCCTGCTGAATATCGTGAAATGCAACAAAAATTATTAACTATCAGAAAATTTCAGCGTACCAGAATTGGAGAGGGTGTAAAAATCAGCAGAACTGCAATTATTGATGAATTAACTATCATTGGCAATGATTGTATTATTAATCGTAATGTCAAATTAGAACGCTGTGTATTAGGTGATGGTGTGCAGATTGGAGCAGGTGCTGTTTTAACAGACTGTGTCATTTGCAGAAAAGCATTTATTGATGAAGAAACACATTTAGAAAATGCTGTAATTCCACAGGGAACAGTATTGCAATCCAATGCCCGAACAGCACGGACAAAACAACATTGTGTCTTGCCTGAAGATGGCATTTGTGAGGGTTTGCCCCGTTGGAACACAGCAGAAACAGCATTGAAAGCAGGTGCATCTTTGACTGTTATTGGCAATCGTTTGGCAATTGGCTATAGTCATGAAAATGCGGAAAGTTTAGCCATTGCAGCTGTTGCTGGAGCTGTTTCACAGGGTGCATCTGTATGGCTTGCGGGTCAGTGTGCATTATCACAGTTAATTGCAATTTCTAAATTCACAGATTGTAATGCGTTACTTTGGGTACAGGGAGAACGAATTATGCAAATCCGTCCGTTTCGTGTCGGAGGTTTCGCCCTCACAGAACAGCAAAGTCATAGAATTTGGCAAGCTTTAGAAGCAAATGCTTGTGAAAGAATCACAGAATTTGGAAAATTACACCATGCAAATAATTTATTAGCATTATGGGAAGATACTTGTCAGAAATTATTGCCAGAACCAGAATTTGAAATTCATGTCAGTTGTGCAAATACACAGCTTAGAACTGTTGCACAGAAATTATTTTCAGGAGGCACAGGGCAAAGAATTACACTTTCACTTTCAGAAGATGGTACAAAAATCAGTGCATTTTCGTCTGAATCTGGTATGATACGTTGGGAGCAGTTATTATTAATTAGTTTATTTTCATTTCAGGAACAAGGCGAAGTGTTAGTATTACCAGAAGATTTTCACCCTGTTGCTGAAGATTTCGCATCACAGTATCATGCTAAAATTACAAGATTATCTGATAGCAATCCTTCACCAGCTATGTTAAATTTATATCAGGAACAAGCCGTCTGCACAGACGGTGTCACATTATTTGCACATGTCTTGCGTGTATTAAAGCAAAAAAATCAGACGCTTGCACAAATGGCAAAAATTTTGCCTGAAATTTGCACGGTACAACATGAATTAACAACGTCTCTTACAAGACAAAGTATTGAAAAATTACAGCGTTCTAATCCAGATGCAAAAATCAGTATTATTATGCCTCCGCAAAGTAAGTTAGTACGCTTGCGGGTGCATGCAGATTCTATTGAAACTGCCGCCGAATTATGCGGGTTTTGGGAAAAAAAATTGCGTATGTCAGAAACAGAATCTTTTTGAAAAATCAAAATCATTCAGAACAAATGTGCAGAATTTTAGCTAATCTGCATAATTCTAAGAAAACGTTTGTCTGTACCCTTGACAAAAGCTTGAAATTCAGCTATAATAAAACTTAGGTATTCATGCTCTTGAAATAAAAATTTCAAGGGAACGTTTATTTTTATTTTTAAATTTTAAAATTTTTGGCGGTGTGAAGCCAAAAAATTCGGAAGCAACGTTTGCTTCCGTACTTAGTCTGTACTGTTGACACGAATGTCACAGTTTTAAAAGAGCAATTGACTTCCTGCAATTTACTTCTGCTCTAAGATGATTTTAGAAAATTTTTATTAAATTAAGCATAAAATAATCTATATAAAAATCTATGTATGCAGGAAATCATCTGCATGTTACGAAATGAGGTATTATATTGAGTGTAAACAATCATAACAATTCACATCGGAAAGGGTATTCCTATGCACAGGATACCACACAAAAGCAAAAGCGTTATACTGTACAACGCACCCGAACAGAAGTAATTCAGCCCAAAGCACAAGCACAGCCTAAGCCTGTCAGTAGTACTGGAAAATTAAAAGATTCTCATAGAACGCCCGTTCGGATTATTCCATTGGGTGGACTGAACGAAATCGGCAAAAATATGACAGTTTTTGAATGCAGCAATGACATGTTTATTTTAGACTGTGGGCTTGCATTTCCAGATGCTGAAATGCCTGGAGTAGATATTGTCATTCCAGATTTTACTTATGTGGAACGTAATCAAGAAAAATTGCGTGGTATTGTTATTACACATGGTCATGAAGACCATATTGGCGGGCTTGCCTATCTCTTAAAAAAAATAAATGCCCCGATTTATGCTTCTGGTATGACAGTTGGATTAATCAAGCATAAATTAGAAGAACATGGGCTTTTAAATAAAGTCGCTCTGAATGTTGTTGAACCAAGAAAACATGTCAAAATGGGCTGTATGTCAGTAGAATTTATTAAAGTCACGCATTCTATTCCAGGGTCTATGGCAATGGCAATTCATACGCCCGCAGGCGTAATTGTCCATACAGGAGATTTTAAAATAGACCATTCGCCAATTGATGGTGAAAAAATTGATTTAGGACGTTTTGGAGAATTGGGTAATCGTGGCGTATTAGCTCTAATGGCAGATTCTACCAATGCAGAACGTGCAGGTTATACACAATCAGAACGTAAAGTCGGAGAATCTTTTGAAAGATTATTTACAAGAGCAGGTAATAAAAGAATTATTATTGCAACTTTTTCGTCTAATATTCACAGAGTGCAACAGATTATTAATATGGCTGAAAAAACGAAACGCAAAGTTGCGGTTCTGGGCAGAAGTATGATTAATGTCATTGCAACGGCAATGGAATTAGGATATCTGACTGTGCCTAAAAATATTTTAGTAGATATTGAAACAATAGATATGTATCCGCCTGAACGGCTTGTGTTAGTCACAACAGGCAGTCAGGGAGAGCCGATGTCTGCTTTGACACGAATGGCTATGCATGACCATAATAAAATTAATATTACACCGTTGGATTTTATTATTTTATCTGCAACGCCGATTCCAGGAAATGAAAAACATGTCACAAAAGTTGTCAATGAATTATTAAAATCTGGTGCAGAAGTGATTTATGAATCTATGTATGAAGTGCATGTTTCGGGTCATGCCTGTCAGGAAGAATTAAAATTAATGCTGGCATTGACAAAGCCGAAATTTTTTATTCCTGTACATGGTGAATATAAGCATTTAATTAAGCATAAAAAACTGGCAATAGAAATGGGAATTCCCAAAGAAAATATTTTATTATCATCAATTGGTGATGTGATTGAAACAGACGGTATGAAATTGCAGATAGTTGCACAAGTGCCATCTGGAAGAACACTGGTAGACGGATTAGGGGTAGGAGATGTAGGTTCTATTGTATTGCGTGATAGAAAACATCTTGCAGAAGATGGTTTAATTATTATCATTGTGGGGTTACGCCGTGCAACAAATGAAGTTGTCGCAGGTCCTGAAATTATTTCAAGAGGCTTTGTTTATGTTCGTGAGTCTGAAGAAATGATTCAACAGGCAAGAAAAATTTTATATCATAAATTAAAAAGTTGTTCGCCCTATGAATTAAGAGATTGGACTTCCCTAAAAATGAAATTACGTGATGCATTATTTGATTTTATTTTTGATAAGACCAAGCGTACGCCTATGATTTTGCCAATTATTATGGAAATTTAAAATAATATTATGAAAAAAAGGGGGTGACAGGGTGAAACCAAAATATCATGCGATAGTATGGGCATTGATAATTTTACTGTTATGTATTGGAATTATTTTATCAATTATTTTATATCAGAATGGTCAGCGTTATAGTTTATTATGTAATTTGCCGAATTTTCTGCTTGCTGGTATCACTGCTGTTACTCTTATTTATACAAATCAAAATCGTATCAGATATATTGCAAAATTAAATCAAGAATGTAATGACGCAGAATCAAATACGATTCAGCAATTACCTATGGGCATGTGTGTATTAGACGAAACAGGGTCAATTCTGCATTATAATCATTTTTTTACGGAACAAGTATTAAATGATAATGATTTATTTGGAAAAAAATTGCAAGCACAGCTTCCGATTAATATTTTATTATCTGAACAAAAAATTCATTGGCAGGAAAAATATTATCATGTAACAGCTGTACCTTATCATGGACATGATAGAAAATTAACAGCTTTTTTATGGTCTGATATTACAGAATTAGAACAAATTCAGCAGGATTATAAAAATACAAAGCCTTGTGTGTTAATTATTTTATTAGACAGCTATGAAGATTTAATTCAAAGTGCCAAAGAAAGTGCTAAGTTAGAAACAAGTGTTGCGATTGAAAAATTATTAGAAGATTTTATTTCACAAACCAATGGTATTTTAAAAAGATTAAAATCAGATAGATTTATTGTAATTTTAGAAGAACAACATGTGCAATTATTAATTGCAGAAAAATTTAAAATTCTGGACGAAGCCAGAAAAATTCGGGTTGATGAAAAAAATTATGTGACGTTTTCTATTGGTGTTGGACATGGTGCATCGAATTTGCAAGAAAGTGAACTACTTGCCAAACAATGCTTAGATATGGCATTAGGACGAGGTGGCGACCAAGCTGTGATTAAAACTGAAAATGGCTTTCGGTTTTTTGGCGGTGTTTCCAAAGGCGTTGAAAAGAAATCAAGGGCGAAAACCAGAATTGTTGCGGGAGCAATTCAGGATTTGATTTTAAATAGTGAAAATGTGTACTTAATGGGGCATAGATTCGGGGATTTAGATTCTATTGGTTCAGCATGTGGGCTTGCAGAAGCAATCAGACAAATGAAAATCCCTGTCAATGTTGTTGTTGACCCGCAAAAAAATTTATCACAGCAATTAATTAGTTTAGTTAAGCAAGAAATGGGTGCGGATTTATTTCTGACACCACAACAGGCAATTGATACGATTACAGAAAATACGCTGTTGATTATTGTTGATACGCATAATAAAGAAATTTTAGAAAGTCTGGAATTATATCAATCTGCTAATAAAGTTGTTGTAATTGACCATCATAGAAAAAATGTGAATTATGTAGATAATGCCGTTGTGTTTCATCATGAGCCTTATGCATCATCGGCTTGTGAAATGGTGACGGAATTAATTCAGTATTTTAAATTGGCAAGACAAGTGAATTCTTGCTGTGCAGATTGTTTATTAGCTGGTATTATGCTGGATACGAAAAATTTTGTCATGCGTACAGGTGTCAGGACTTTTGAAGCGGCGGCTTATTTGCGAAAAATCGGAGCTGATACTGTAAAAGTCAAATGCTTGTTTTCAGGTTCAATTGAAATTTATCAAAATCGTTCTAAAATTGTATCTTCAGCAGAAATTACTGGCTGTCATGCAATTGCAATTGCACCTGAGGAAACACCTGAAATTAGGTTAGTTGCACCACAGGCGGCAGATGAATTATTAAATATTTCGGGTGTCAATTCAGCGTTTGTAATTTATCGCATGAATGATAGTATTTCAATTTCGGCACGGTCTTTAGGTTCTGTAAATGTACAGGTAATTATGGAACAATTAGGCGGCGGCGGTCATCAGACAATGGCGGCAACGCAAATGCAGAATATTTCTACTGAAGAAGCCAAAAAGCAATTACTAAAAGTACTTGCGGAAATTGCAGAGGCAGAGAAAAATTAATAAATTGATAGCAAGAAAGGAAGATAGTATATGAAAGTTATTTTTATTCAAGATGTGAAAGGTTCAGGTAAAAAAGGAGAGTTAAAAGAAGTTGCAGATGGTTATGCAAGAAATATGCTAATTAAAAAAGGCTTTGCTGTAGAGGCAACACCAGAAAATTTAAATAAATTACATGGTCAGCAGGCTTCTGCACAGCATAAAAAAGATGTTGAAAAACAAAATGCACAAGAATTAAAAAATAAATTAGAGAATAAAAAAATTATGATTTCTGCAAAAGCTGGTACAGGTGGCAGATTATTTGGTTCTGTTACTTCTGCACAGGTTGCACAGGAAATTGAAAAGCAATATCAATGCAAAGTCGATAAGAAAAAAATTATTTTAAAATCTGATATAAAAGCTTTTGGCAGTTTCAGTGCCGAAATTAAATTATATACTGGAATTTCTGCAAATATTGCGATTGAAGTAGTAGAGGCTTAAAAAATAATTGGCGGATGGTGTATCCCTCCGCCTTTTTCAAGGACAAGAGGAATTTATTTTTATAAACATGAATCTAAAAATAATTGATAATTATATAAGTGATAATAAAATACAAGAATTAATTGCTTATTTTGAAATATTATCTGTTCAGGAACAGCAAAAATTTATCAGATATTTTATTGACAAATTAAATCATTATCAAATGCCTGAAGATAATCTAAAAAGAAATACAGTAGTTTTAGTTCTTGCTGAATTAAAATGCAATGAGGCAGTACCAGTGATAATTAATTTTATCCAAAAAGAAGCGGAATCTAGTTATATTGGTACGCTTGTTTATGCATTGCAAGATTTAGAATAAATACATGATTTGCTGTATAAAGGCAATTATGAAGTAAGGTGTCATATGCTTGATTTACTAGAGCAGAACAAAGAAAAAATGTCACTTGCAATGCGAAAAAAAATTTATTTTAATTTAGAGAAAGCAATAAAAAAATATGAAGATATTTTATTAGGTCTGTATATAGCAAAAGATGAAATATTTGATAAAGGGGGATTTTAATGCTTGATTTTAATGATTTAGTCATGCCTTATAGTTTAGATGCAGAACAGACTATTTTAGGTGCAATTTTAATTAATCCTGATGTGATGGAAATTATCATGGAACAAGTGAAATATGAATGTTTTTATATTGAACAACATCGGGAATTATTTAGAATTATGGTACAAATGTTAGGTTCTGGCAATCATATTGATGTTATCACGGTTTTAGAAAATGCAGTTTCTGCACATGTATTTGAAACAGCGTCTGATGGCAGAACGTATCTTGCAAATCTTGCGGAACGTGTGCCAACGACTGCTAATATAGAAAGTTATTGCAAAATTATTGTAAATAAATATTATGTTCGCATGTTAGCCGAATCCTGTCGTGAAACGCTCACCGCAATTGAAGAAGGGGAATCCGATGCACAAGTATTACTTGACACTGCCGAACAAAATATTTTTAATATTCGACAAGGGCGTAATCTTGGCGGATTAACGCCTCTCAAAGAAATTATTACAGAAACATATAATCATATCGGACATATTGCAGGACCAGACAGGGAACAATATTTAGGCATTCGTTCTGGATTTCCTCGTTTAGATACTGTGACTTCGGGATTAAATAAATCAGATTTAATTCTGGTTGCTGCACGCCCTGCAATGGGAAAAACAGCTTTTGCTTTAAATATTGCTCAGAATGTTGCGAAAACAAATCCGAATAAAGAAGTGTGTATTTTTTCACTGGAAATGTCAAAAGAACAATTGGCAACAAGATTTCTTTCCAGTGCTGCACAGGTAGATTCTAATAAGCTTCGCAATGGGAGAATTGTCGGCAATGAGTGGACAAGATTGGCAACAGGGACAAGTTATCTTATGAATATGCCGATTTATATTGATGATACAGGCGGAATTACTGTTCCCCAAATGAAAGCAAAATTGCGTAGAATGAAAAATTTAAGCTTAGTGATTATTGATTATCTGGGATTAATTTCTTCTACTATGCGAACAGAAAATAAAGTCCAAATTGTTGGAGAAATTACAAGACAATTGAAAATTATGGCAAAAGAATTGCAAGTGCCTGTATTATTATTATCACAGCTTTCAAGAGGTCCTGAAAGTCGTACGGATAAAAGACCAGTATTATCAGATTTGCGTGATTCAGGGGCAATTGAACAAGATGCAGATATTGTCATGTTTCTTTACAGAGATGCTTATTATCACAAAGACACAGAAAAGCCAAATGTTGCAGAATGTATTATTGCCAAAAATCGTCACGGAGAGACGGGAACAGTGGATTTAATCTGGGACGGACAATTTACAAGATTTTCTGAAATGGGGAAATCAAATGTTATGCCATAAGCCTTATGATACTGTATATCAATTTTTATTGCAGGAACAAATTCAAAATATGCCTGTGACAGTCGCATTTTCTGGCGGTGCAGATAGTGTTTGTTTATTATTATGCTTATTGCATTGGCAAAAAAAATTTAATTTGCATATTTCGGCTTTGCATGTACAACATCATTTAAGAGGTGCGGAGAGTTTGCGTGATGAAAATTTCTGCAAAGATTTTTGTCAGAAATATCAAGTTGCTTTACAAGTGGTTTCTGTAGATGTTTTGGCTTATCAAAAGCAAAAAAAATGCTCTCTTGAAACTGCTGCCAGAGATTGTCGTTATCAGGTTTTTGAGAAATATAAACAGGGTCTTGTTGCAACTGCACATACTGCGTCAGATAATTTAGAAACTCTGATTTTTCGGCTTGCCAGAGGAACTGGTTTAAAAGGCTTGTGTGGGATTCCTCCCAGACGTGAAATTTATATCCGTCCGTTATTGCAGGTCAGCCGAAAAGAAATTGAATTATTTTTACAGGAAAAAAATATTAATTTTATTACAGATTCCAGTAATTTACAGGACGATTACAGCCGTAATTTTATCAGACATCATATTGTGCCTTTGTTTAACAGGCTTACAAAAAATGCTGAAAAATCTGCTTGCATGATTGCAGATATTCTAAGACAAGAAGAAGATTTTTTAGAAATTTCTGCAAAATCTGTTTATTTACAAGTCAAGCAATCTGATAATTGCTTAAAAAATTTACAAGCATTACATCCTGCTTTACAAAGAAGATGCATTGCATTCTATTTACAAGAAAATCAGATTGCAGCAAGCTATCAGAATATTATTTTAATTCAGAAATTATTATCCCATGGCGGACAAGCAGAAATTGTTAGAAATCAAGTGCTTGCCCGTGTGAGCCAGAATTTATTATTTTTGCAAAAAATTAATCATAATATATTAGAAAAAAATTTGCAAATCGGTGAAAATCAGATTTTTTCAGGATATTTGGTTCATGCAGAGCTTGTGAGCAGAAAAAATTCTGAAAAATTTGAAAGAATTTACAAAAAATTTGCAAATTCTGCATTGGATTATGATATAATAGAAAAAAATGCTGTTCTGCATGGCAGAAAATCTGGTCTGTATTTAAAATTATCTGACAGAGAGCATAGAATTTCTATTAAAAAATGGCTTCAGACATTGCCTGTTTCTAAAAGAACCGTGATGCATTATTTATCTGATAATTATCATAATTTATTATGGGTACAGGATTTAGGCGTTGCAGAACATGCCATTGTGACGGAACATACAAGCACAATGCTAGTTCTCCATGTTCATGAATCTGACACAGAATGCACATGATTTTATCACATTTTTGATGTATACTAAAACATCAAATTTGGCAGTTTATTTATAAAATTGCCAATTTTAGATAATTATTAAATCAAAAAAGGAGTGAAGAATTTGACACCGAAAAAAAATAGGGGAATTACAGTATATTTGGTTATTGCAGCAATTTTAATTTTTTTAGCTGCTTACATGCTGCCCCGCATTAATGATAAGAAACCAGAGTACACATACTCGGAAATTATCACCCATTTCGATAATCTGGAAGTAAAAAGTTATACGCTTGATTTGGGAACTGGAGATTTGGAATTAACACTAAAAGATGATACAGAATTAGAATATTCTGTGCCGTATGTGTCGCTTTTCTTGAATGATACAGAGGACTATCGTGTAAAATATAACATGGCAAATCCCAGAGAGCCGTTAGATCAAGATTATTATAAAATTACTGATAATTCCTGGATTATCACGTATGTGCCAACGCTGATTATTTTAATTATGGGTGTTGTATTATTTATTTTCATGATGCGACAAGCAGGCGGTTCAAAATATACCAATTTTGGAAAAGCAAATATTAAAAATCAGGCGGAAGGCAAAAAGGCAATGTTTGCAGATGTTGCTGGTGCAGAAGAAGAAAAATTTGAAATGGCAGAAATTGTGGATTTCTTGAAAAATCCAAAAAAATATGCTGAAATCGGTGCAAGAATTCCAAAAGGTGTATTGCTGTTAGGCCCTCCTGGTACTGGTAAAACGTTACTGGCAAGAGCCGTTGCAGGAGAAGCGGGTTGTCCGTTTTATCCAATGTCTGGTTCTGATTTTGTAGAAATGTTTGTTGGTGTGGGTGCGTCCCGTGTACGTGATTTGTTTGAAACTGCTAAGAGAAATCAGCCGTCTATTATATTTATTGACGAAATTGACGCTGTTGGTAGACATAGAGGTGCAGGACTTGGTGGCGGTCACGATGAACGGGAACAGACATTAAACCAATTGCTTGTAGAAATGGACGGTTTTGCAGGCAATGAAAGTGTAATTGTCATTGCAGCGACAAATAGACGTGATATTCTTGACCCCGCATTACTTCGTCCAGGACGTTTTGACAGACAAATTGTAGTAGGCTATCCAGATATTAAAGGCAGAGAGGAAATTTTAAGAGTGCATACAAAAAATAAGCCTCTCGCACCAGATGTAAAATTAGATGATATTGCAAAAGGTACTGCTGGGTTCACTGGTGCAGATTTGGAAAATCTTACAAATGAAGCGGCATTATTGGCAGCCAGAGCTGATAGAAAAGCTATTACAAATCAGGATATTGCAGAAGCAACGATTAAAGTTGTAGCAGGTCCAGAGAAAAAATCCAGAATTAAAACAGAACGTGAAATTAAACTTACGGCTTATCATGAAGCAGGTCATGCTGTCTGCACGTATTATTGCCCGCATCAGGATAAAGTGCATCAGATTTCTATTATTCCTCGTGGTATGGCAGGTGGCTATACACTGTCCTTGCCAGAACATGACAAATCTTATAATAGCATGATGGAAATGCATGAGGAAATTGTTGTATTATTAGGCGGACGTGTTGCTGAAAAATTAATCATGGATGATATTTCTACTGGTGCTTCTAATGACTTAGAACGTGCAACAGCTACTGCAAGAAATATGATTACCCGTTATGGATTCAGTGAAAAATTAGGTCCTGTTGTTTATGGAAATGACCAAGGCGAACCGTTCTTAGGACGTGATTTTAGTAGCACGCCAAATTATTCTAATGAAGTTGCATCTGAAATTGACAAGGAAATCCGTAATTTTGTGGAACAAGGCTATGCAAAGGCAGAAGAAATTTTGCGTACGCACATTGACCAGTTGCATATTGTTGCACAATATTTAATTCAATATGAAAAAATTGATGGTCCTGATTTTGAAAAGCTCATGAAAGGCGAAAGTTTAGAGCAGGTTACACCAGAAAAAAAAACAGAATCAAATCCAGAGCCAAAGCAAGTGATTTCACCTGAAACACAGGATTTTACAGAAGAATAATCAATAAGCCCCTGTGATAGAAATCAGGGGCTTTTCTATTATTATTATTATTATTTCAAAAAGCCTCTGTTTATCATAATAAAATCAAAACAGAGGCTATTTATGATAAAAGCAGTTTTTATCATTCTGACTGTGCAAGAGAGCTATTTTATAGACATTCTCTGCACAGTACAGAGTTTGCCACTCTCTTATCAGGAAAATAAAATCTTCTGCTGTTGATATTCTATGCAGAATTTTTGATTTTGCAACTGGAAATAATTTGTAATGATAAAATTTTATAATATTCTGCATTTTTCTCTTGATTTTTATTATAAAATATGCTATAATAAAATTATAAATTTTGTCAGGAGTGCTTAAAAATGGCTTTTACTATGGGCATGTATATTTTAATCGCAGGTGCATTATTTGCAATATTGGGTTTTTTATTATTATGCAATCATGGAAAAATTGCGACAATTATTTTTGGCATGTTATTTTTAATCGCAGGGCTTTGTGGCGTGAAATTCGGTTATGATTTAGACCAGTCCACAGAATCGCAATATACTGTTACAGATATTACTGCTGTCACTGCCAGAGATAGTAATAATAATTACAGAGTTACTCTGAAAAATAGTTCAGGTGTAGAAACCTGGATTTATGTTAATGATGATAATTTATTTAGATTTCCGAAAGATGAAGTAATTACTATCAAGAAAAAAGATATTAAAAAATATTCAAACAGATAATTATCTTGCAAGAGGAGAACAAAAGCAGGAGGCATTTAGCAATGCGTAACATGAAAGATAGTGGTATTGAATGGATTGGGGAAATTCCTAAGAATTAAAAAATAGTTACTATTAAATATTTTATTGTAATTGATAATGTCTCTGACCCACTTGTAGTGTATGGAAGTAAAAGTTTCAAAACATGTGAAGAATATAAACAAGGTTCTGCTGTTTTACAAGGAACTATAAATATTCCTAAATGGATTGAGGGAAAATATTGAAATGTAGATACTGTTTTTGATGCAAAACCTAAAAATATCAGTTTAAAATTATATTATTATCTTGATAAAAAATGCACTATAATAGATTCAGCCATAAAGAAAAAACAGACATTCATTGAAAAACTTACAGCATATAAAAAATCCCTAATTTACGGAATTGTAACAGGCAAAAAAGAAGTGTAATGATATTTAATTTTGACGACAAGAAAAATATTTTTTACTAAAATTTTAAATATTTTTCAGAACATAGCAATTAAAAATAAAATACAAGTGCTTTTTTTAAAAAAACACTTGCAAAGTATAATGATTTCTGGTATAATATATATGTTAAAATTTTGTTTTGATAAATTTAATCAGAAAAGAGGAATTTTTTTATGCCTGCAAATATCGTAATTGGAACACAATGGGGAGACGAAGGCAAGGGAAAAGTAATTGATATTCTTGCTTCCCGTGCAGAAGTTGTTGTACGTTCACAGGGGGGAAATAATGCTGGTCATACGGTTGTAAGCAATGGTCAGACTTATAAATTGCATTTAGTGCCTTCTGGGATTTTATACCCTGAAACACAGTGTTTAATTGGTGCTGGCGTTGTGCTTGACCCGAAAGATTTTATTGGTGAACTGGACGAAATGGAACGCCGTGGCATTTCTACGAAAAATTTAAAAATTGACCCGAGAGCACATGTTGTTATGCCATGGCATATTACACTGGACGGCTTGTCAGAAGCATTCAGAGGCGGTAATGATATTGGAACAACGAAAAGAGGGATTGGTCCTACTTATATGGACAAATATGAACGTTGTGGCATTCGTATCTGTGATTTAGTGAATCCTGCTGTATTCGCTGAAAAGGCTCTTGCAACAGGTAAGCTGAAAAATAAAATTATCACAGCTGTTTACGGCGGTGAAGCACATGATTTAGATGCAATTATTCAGGAATATTCTGCTTATGGTGAAAGATTAAAGCCTTATGTTGCTGATGTATCTGTTTTGACTTATGAAGCACATAAAGCAGGAAAAACTATTTTATTTGAGGGTGCACAAGCGACCTTATTAGATATTGATTTTGGTACATATCCGTTTGTGACAAGTTCACATCCGTTGTCAGGTGGTGTGACTGTTGGTACAGGTGTAGGTCCTAAAATGATTGATAATATTATTGGCGTTGCAAAGGCTTATACAACCAGAGTTGGCAAAGGTCCATTCCCGACAGAATTAAATGATGAAACTGGTGAAACAATTCGCAACAGAGGCGGAGAATTTGGCACAACGACTGGAAGACCAAGAAGAACAGGTTGGTTTGACGCTGTGATTGTAAGACATTCTGTGCGTGTGAATGGTCTTGACGGCTTAGCAATTAATAAATTAGATACGTTAAGTAATATTGGCAATTTAAAAATCTGTACAGCTTATCGTAAACCAGATGGAACAATCTTGCATGATTTTCCATCTAGTTTGGAAGAACTTGCAGAATGTGAGCCAGTTTATGAAGAATTTTCTGGTTTTGATGAAGATATTACAAATTGCAGAAGCTTTGAAGAACTGCCAGAAACTTGTCAAAAATATATTGAACGTCTGGAAGAATTATGCGAATGCAAAGTCTGCATGGTTGGTGTAGGTCCTGACAGAGATCAAATGATTGAACGCTGAGGTGATTTGAATGCCTGATTTAGATGATTTATTAGGCGGTCTGGAAGAACCGACTTATCAGGAAACTGAAAAACGAGGTGCTCCTAAAATTGATGAGGCGGATTTGCTTGGACTGCTTGGCGATGAACCTGAAGTCTGGAGTGGCAATGAACAAAAAAAAGGAGCTCCAGTGTTATCAGAACAAGTACTGCTTGATGAACCAGAACAAACCTGGCAGGAAAATAAATCAAAACCAGATGCTTCTGTATTGAATGCTTCTATTGCAGAAGATTTGCTTGGCAGTAATGATGTGAATACTTATGATGCAGTCGCTGAATTCTGTAAAAAATTGCAATTTGATGACGGATTAAAAAAAGCATTTGTCACACTGGACGCTGAAAAACAAATGCAAGTTGTAAAAATGCGTGCGAATGCATTAAAAATACCTGTTCCAATGATTCCAAATGAATTACGTCCACATGCAAATACGGAACAGCCGAAAGAGCAGGTAATGCTTGAGGAAGCACCTAAACAAGAAGAATATGTGCCGAAATTTAAAGACGAAGATTTAGAACGTGTGAAAGCAGAGGCACAGAAGCCTAGAAAATATACACCGCCTCAGGTAGAACTGACGGAAGAGCAAAAGCAGGAAAGCCGACGGTTAATGGCTCAAATGCGTGAGGACAGAGAACGGGAACAAGCAAAACAGGGATTTAAGCAATTAATTATGTTAGCAGTGATTGGCATAATTGGAGCTGTTGCATTTTGTTTGTTTTTCTCGGACATGTTCGGACTTGGGAATAAAATGGAAGAAGTTGGCGGATTCGCTCAAAAAGTAAAATCTATTGCTGGTTATGTCGGTGCAGGGATTGGCATTGGTGCAATATTATTAATTGCTCCGATTCCGCAATTAAAAGGATTATGTAAATTGCTGGATATCATTGGATTTATTTTAATGCTATTCCCAGGGATTCCGTTATTAATACAAACAGAGGGCAATATGCTAATCAATGCTATTTTATATGCCGTTGCAATTCTGGTATGTGGTATTAGTGTATTTCTATTAATTACCAGTGATAATATTAGAATGTATAATAAATATGGCAATTCTTGATAGTAATAAAAATAATTAAAAAAAGCTGTATGATTTCATACAGCTTTTTTATTTTTTTGATTTTTTATGAAAGGAGTTAATTTTTATGCTATTATTAAAAGCGAACGGAAAATTTATTGATACTCTGCCTTTAAAAGGCTTAATTGCACAACAAGAATGTAATGCAGATTTTGTTACGATTGAATTAGACAGATATTATCGTTCACTGGATTTAAGTAAATTTCAGTTTGTGATGCGTAGTGTAACAGAATCTGGTGCAGAAACACAAGTCATTCTTGAACGGACAGAATTAAGTTCTGTGATTCATCTTTTATGGAGAATTGACAGGTCATTTACAGCAGAATCTGGTAAATTATTATTAGAATTAATTGGTTATCGCTATCTGAATACAGAAGTTGATTATACACAGACTTTGCCTGATTATGTATTGCGTTATCAGCTCCCGCCGATAGAAGTCCGTGGTTTGATAAAAGGCAATCATGAACTAGAAGAATCAGATTTAGATAATTCTGTGATAACTATGATACAATTTAAAGAAGCTCTTGTTAATTTACAAGAAAACATGACAACACAAGTAAATCAAATTCAGGAATTGCAGGATAGAATTAAAATAATTGTTCTCACACAAGAAGAATATGACGCAATTGAAAACCCTGATGAAAATCAGCAAATATTATATATTATTAAAAATTAAATTAATATCCCCAAAGTTTACAGGCTTTGGGGATTTGATTTTATAATTTTGCAATAATTTCTTGTAAATCATTTCCAGAAATATCACTGATTTGTTTGGCAATTTCCCATTCGTCTGACGGTGTGAATTTGTCATAAATCACAGCCGTTTTAAAATTGGCTTGTTTGGCTGTTTGAATACAGTGTAAAGAATCTTCTATGACGAGTGTCTGTTCTGGTGTGCTGTTTAATAATGCACAGGCTTTTAAAAATATTTCTGGCGTTTTTTTACAAGTGGGGACATCTTCGGCAGTTAAAATAAACTGCATTCTGTCTAAAATTTTTAATCTTGCTAATACAGCTCTGGCAGAGCTTTTATAAGTCGCTGTTGCAATGCCATAAGGGATATTATTTTTATCCAGAAAATCTAAAAAATCTAAAACATAGGGCTTGATTGGAATTATTTTTTGATAATAAGCAAAAGCCATTTCTTCAATTTTTTGGATAATTTGCGTTTCTGTCAAGGGAATATGAAAATTTTTAATAAAATATTCTGCCCATTCCTGCATTGTCATTTTGTTTACTTGATTAGAAAGATGTTCAGGTAATATTAAATCATATTCTGCAAAAAATTGTTTATCAATTTCATGCCAAATTCCCATAGAGTCAATTAACGTGCCATCTAAATCTAAAATAACAGCTTTCATTATATTTATCATGTGAAACCTCTTGCTATAGTCTAAAAAAATTTAATATGTTTTCGCTGTTAAAATACAGAATGCGAAGAAAATAACGCCGCAATATAATCCAAAACAACCTAATACATTCCAGATATTGGTACCACCTTCTGTTTTTAAAAGCATTTTTTTAATTTTCGGTGTGGGTGCATTTTGCCGAATATATTTCACAGAACGAATCACAAAACGAAAATATAAATAATTTCCAAATAAGCAAAGTCCGATTCTTAATAGCATGCCTAGGAAAAAACACGGTATTTGTAATTGTTCTAATAAACTTTCATGAGAAATCAGAAATGCTGTCAGAGGTTCAAATAATCTTTCGTTTATGTCAAGCGTTGCCATATAAGATTTATCTGTCAGCATTTCCAGCATAGATAATAATACACTAGGAATACTGATGATAATCCAAAGCAAACCGCTTAGAATTGACATAAACCACATTTTGCGATTTGCAAAATAAAAATAGGGAAATAAAATACAAGGCAAATTAAAAGATAATTTTCGATTAGTCTCTTTGAAACGCTTAAATAATGGAATATAATATAGCGTATTTGTTTTGACAAAGCTAGCAACATCTCCCAGACGTTCGCCTTCTATCTCATCATCAGGAGACATGCCACAACAAGGGTCAGCAGCATTAAAAAAATGCTGTTTTCCATCTGGTGTTGTAATGGTAATACCCGCTGGGGCATTATGATGTGCCGTAGAATTTTGTTGTTCCTGTGGATATAGTGCCACTCCACATGAATTACAATTTTTTGTATCTGGCAGATTTACAAAACCACAATTCGGGCATTCTTTTCCGCCCTGATTTTTTCTATATTCATTCTGAACAGATTGCCAACTTCCACCTACTGCATGTAAAGAATGGTTCACACAAGCATTATTTTTTTGCCAGCAATTTCTATGATATGGCGTACCGCAATCAGGGCATACGACAATATCATCATTTTCTTTGAAACCTTCATTGCATACAATGCAACGGAATCCTAAATATTTTCCCATAAAAAAATGCTCCTCTCCTGTTATAATATTTATTATTTTAACACAAAAAAATTTAAATAGCAAGTGCTTTTTTTGCTAAATCAATATGTCCTGCACTGATATTTGTAGCAATACAAGTTACTTCTATTATATCACCTAATTGATAAATTTCATTTGTTAGTATATTTTTAATATACCAGTTTTCTTCTATTTCATACTGTCCTTGTGGCATATCATGAATATGCAAAAGCCCCTCTGCCCTGTTTTCTAACTGCACATACATGCCAAATTCTGTGATACTGGTAATTACGCCTTTGAAAATTTCGCCAATATGAGCTTGCATATACTCTGCCGCATAACAAGCATCTGCATCACGTTCTAACTGCACAGCACGTAATTCTGTACTGGAAGCACGTTCAGAAGCGTTTTCTGTAAATTTTGCATAACGTTTCTGTAGCCAATCAATTTCCGCACCATCTAAATAATCACTTAAAATTCTATGTACGACTAAATCAGGATAACGTCTGATTGGTGAAGTAAAATGTGCGTAGTCTTTTAATGCTAATCCAAAATGTCCTAATGCGTTTTCACTATAACAAGCTTTCGCCATAGAACGCAATGTTAAATTATTTATCACTGGAAAACAGGGCTGTTCTCTTGTTGTATCTAAAATTTTTTGGATATCACCAGGTTTTATTTCGTCTATATTAAAATCAGGCACAGGCTGATGTAATTTTAAAAGCATTTCTTTTAAATTTTCAATACGTTCAGGGGCTGGCTTTTCATGAATACGATATACTAACGGAAAATTTTTTTCTCTTGCTGTTTTGGCAACGGCTTCATTTGCACAAAGCATACAAGATTCTATGATTTTTTCTGTTTTGCCTCTTTGTACAGGTGCAAGTCCAATGCAACAACCAGTTTCATCTAATAATAATGCTGATTCTGTGCTTTCTAATTCTGGTGAACCACGCAATTTTCTTAAATGCTCTAATTTATCTGATAATTCTGCCAGTAATAATAAGCTTTCTTTAACTAAGGCATATTTTTCCTGAATTTCAGGACTTGCAATATTATCTAAAATCTGATTGCATTCATGATATACACCACGGACTTTAGAACAAATCACAGATTTATAAAATTTCTGGCTAAGCAAATCACCCTCTGGAGACAGCTCCATTATTGCTGAAATTGTTAATCTGTCATGTCCTGCATTTAACGAACAAATGCCATTTGATAACGCTTTTGGCAACATAGGAATGACTTGATTTGCATAATAAATACTTGTGCCACGGTGAAACGCTTCTGCATCTAAAGAGCTATTTGGTCTTACATAATGCGATACGTCCGCAATATGAACGCCTAATGTCCAACCGTTAGCATGTTTTTTAATAGAAACAGCATCATCTAAATCTTTAGAATGCTCACCATCAATTGTAAAAATAATTTCCTCCCGCAAATCTAATCTATCTTGTAAATCAAATTCTGTCACGCCGACGGAAGAAACTTTTTTTGCTTCGTCCAAAACTTTCTGCGTGAAACCTACAGGAATATCTTGCTCTGCAATTTTCGCTTTTACGCAACTTTCGGCACTATCGGCACTGCCAAAATTTATAATAATTTTTACTTTGTGTTCCATATGGCGTTGTCCTCTGTGTGTAATTTCACAAAGTACTTTATCACCGATTTTATAAAAACAGCTATTTTTATCATCAATTTTTAAAGGCATTCCAACAATTTCTGATAACAAACATAATCCTTCCATTGTGGGGACAATTTTTCCTGTTAGTCTTGCATTTGGATTCTGTTCTAAAATAGATACTATTTCTGCTTCTGGTGAACCTGTTCGGGACGGAATTTCTCTTGCAAGAATTTTATCTCCAACCATACTGCCTAATAAAAATTTACCTGCAACAAAATATTCTTTGCCATTCTCATCACGAATAAATCCAAATCTTGCATGTAATCTCACAGTTTCCGCTGGAAAAGCATTTCTTACACTCGCCAACGCATAAGATTTTCTGCGTTCTAAAATAATGCCTTTTTTTAATAATTCTTCTATTGCAGACTGATAAGCCAATTTATTTCTTTTACTATGACATTTTTGGGCTAATTCTTGTTTTTGTAATTGTCCTTTTGCAGAAATCTGCAAAAAAGTTTTAATTTTATGGCAATATTGTTCCTGTTCTTTTCGATTCACAGTTTGCTGATTTGATTTATTATTTTTCTTACTATGATTTAATTTCTGAACAGATTGTTTATGTTTCTGATGTTTTGCATTATGTCTTGCCATTAGTACTCCTTTCTGATTTTAAAAGAAAAAACAAACCCTAAGTTATGCAAACTCAGGGCTGAAACGAACATACAAGTTACTTGCTGATATTAATTATCAATGGAACGATAATATTCATTGCAAGTAATACCAGCATTGTAATAATACCAATATTTCTGGTTAATTTCTGTAAGGCAACATCTCTAGTATTATTTTCATTATTCTTGTAAAATGAATCGTTGGAACCGCCACCTAATGCACTTGTCATATTCTGGTCTTGTTTCTGGTCTTGCATCATGCACAGGATAACAATTAAAATACATGCTAACAGTACAATTGCACCACAGACAATTTCATAAATTTCCATAATTCAAAAATCCTCCTTTTTTGATGTTTTAAATAATCAGATTTATTATAGCATAGTTTCAAGATTCTGTCAAGCATTTTTTCAAGTATATTTATATTTTAGAAATTTTCTATGATATGATAATAATCTTCTTCTATTAAAGCTGGTCTGTAAGTAGCTTTTCGGGAAACATCAAATTTTAATCCTAATTCTTGAAATAACTGTTTTTTTGTGATATGTTTTTCTTGATAAGCAATATATTCTGGTATGATAAAAATTTGCAATTCCTGATTGATTTCATAATCACGAATCTTTGAATGACTTGTTTTTACAATACAGGTTTTATAGACATTTCTATCATGAAAGCCTACTTTTATTTTGCATAAAAGATGACGTTTACGAGAAAATTTTTGAATTTCTAAAATTTTTGCTGTGATTCTTACACTATGATTCGCATACATGTTTTTTAAAATTTCTCTGTCTTTTTTGGCTCTTGCTTTTGCCTGAACATATTTCACACAGGTACATACTAGAAGCAAAATCATAATTGCTAGTAGCATTAAATTTGTTTTGGAATCTCCTGTTAAGAAATTTTTTGCTATCATGTTATCACCTGATTTCTAAATTTTATATCTTATTTTAGCATATGATAAATCATTTGTCAATCAGGTTATTTTTTAAAATACATAAAAATCTATTGACTTTTTTTTAATTTTCTTGTAAAATAGAGAGTGTATGATTTATGATATTCGTGAAATAAATTTATCAAAAAAGGAGAATTTTTAAATTATGGCAAAATCAAGAATTTATCAGCCAGAACTGGAATGTATGAATCCAGAAGAAAGAAAAAAATTACAAGGGGAACGTTTGCGTAAAACTGTTGCACTTGTTTATGAGAATGTGCCACTTTACAAAGAACGTATGGACGCAAAAGGCGTAAAGCCTGAAGATATTCAAACTGTAGAGGATATTAAATTATTGCCATTTACAGAAAAAACAGATTTAAGAGATACATTTCCGTTTGGACTTTTAGCCACTTCTAAAGATAATATTGTTAGAATTCAGGGTTCTTCTGGCACAACAGGTAAGCCTATTGTTTCGGGCTATACAGAAAATGATGTGCAAGTTTGGGCTGATATGGTTGCAAGAGCCATGGCAGCAATCGGTGCAGGAAAAGATGATATTGTACAAGTATGTTATGGTTATGGTTTATTTACTGGCGGTTTGGGTGCACATCAGGGTGCAGAAGAAGTTGGAGCTATGGTAGTTCCAATGTCCAGCGGCAACACACAACGTCAAATTATGATGATGCAAGAATTAGGAAGTACTGTTCTTTGCTGTACGCCGTCTTATGCGGCTTACTTAGGCGAATCTATCCGTGATGCTGGATTAATTCCTAAAAAAGATATTAAATTAAAAGCTGGTTTATTTGGAGCTGAACCTTGGACAGAGGGCATGCGTCAGCATATTGAAGAATTATTAGGCATTGACGCTTGTGATATTTATGGCTTAACGGAAATTGCAGGCCCAGGGGTTGCATTTGAATGCTTAGAAAAAAACGGTGCACATATCAATGAAGACCATGTTATCGCTGAAATTATTGAACCTGTTACATGTGAACAGCTCCCTTATGGAGAATCTGGAGAATTAGTTTTCACAACGATTACAAAAACAGGTATGCCTTTGTTGCGTTACAGAACACATGATATTTGCAAATTATATCCAGAAGTTTGTAAATGTGGCAGAACAACTGTTCGCATGGGTAGAATTACAGGCAGAACAGATGACATGATTATTATCCGTGGTGTGAATGTATTTCCCTCACAGATTGAAACAGTTCTTGTAAAAACAAAAGGCGTTGAGCCGCATTATCAGTTAATTGTTGATAGAATTCATAATGCTGATACACTGGAAGTCAAAGTAGAAATGACAGAAGAAGTTTTTGCTTTACCAGACAGTACAAGCGAAATACAGAAATTACAAAAATATATCACAGAACAAATTAAATCTGTTGTCGGTATTCAGACACAAGTTTCAATTACTGCACCAAAATCTTTGCCACGTTCGGAGGGAAAAGCAAAACGTGTCATTGATAACAGAAAATTATAATATATTTATGTAACTGTAAGAAATAGGAGCCCAAAAAAATGAGTCTATTAACACAAAAAATACTGAGTAGCATTGTACAGATTTTATTATTCGCATTAATTCCGTTTATATGGTGGTGTATAACAGCAAGGAGAAAAATTAACTTTTTTCAATGGATTGGCATAAAACGGATTTCTTCCCCAAAGGAAAACAAAACAGTTTTTTGGATTGTAGGAATAACAATTATTTTCTTGGCAATATCAGTGTTCATGCTTTATACTGTAAGAAATATTGAAACAGCAACGTCTGAATTTTTGGGTTTAGGAATGAAAGCATTGCCCGCAATTTTAGTTTATGCAGTTTTGAATACCTCATTGCCAGAGGAACTTCTATTTAGAGGATTTTTATTGAAAAGACTTTCACACAAATTTGGATTTTTAACAGGAAATGCAGTACAAAGCTTTTTGTTTGGATTATTACATGGTGCTATGTTTTTTATGCTGACAGACGTACTGCGAGCAATTCTTATTATAGGATTCACAGGAGGAATTGCGTGGTGTATGGGATATGTGAATGAAAAAAAGGCAAACGGTTCTATTCTGCCTAGTTGGTGTATACACGCAATTGCAAATATATTTTCAGGCATTTGTTCAGCATTTATGCTGTTTTAGCAGTCACAGCTTACAGAGAGGATAATATTTTATGAAAGTTAGTAAAAAATTATTTACAATCACAAGTATTTTAATTATCACAAATTTATTATCAGGTTGCAATATAGAAGATACTGACGTAAAAGAAATGCTTTCAGGTATTTCTATTGGCATGACAAAAGATGAAGTGTTTGCAATTGTAGAAGCAATGGGAGCTGATTATGCTTATAGTGAAGATAATAGAGCTTATGGCTATAAAAATACAGTCGAATATGGCTATTATCTGGATAAAATCACTGTTTTTGATATTAATATTGACATGACAGCACAGTTATTTTTAGAATTCCAAGATGATGACACACTTGTTTGCTATGGTTGTCATATTGGCGGAACAGGGGAATATGATAATTTAAGCTATCCGTATTCTGAAGAAGAACTTTTAGAAGCCTATGATATGATATATTCGCCGTTATATGATTATTATGGGGAAAGTGTTGTTTCTTTAGATAAAGCAGAATATGGTGTTATCAAAGAAAATTCATGGTATAATCAAACAGATACTATCTGGTTGATTGTTGGCACGAATCTATGGGCTGATACAGAACCAGATAGTTATGAAAATGGCGTTAATGAAATTGTTCTGTCATGTTCAGCATTAGAAAGAGAATAATATAAAATAAAATCAGAACAAGAAAGGAGTATTTGCAATGGGCATTATCCGTGCGACTTTTAATGCAGAAAGTATATGATTAATTAGTAAAATTACGAGGTGCTTAAATCATGGATAATAATTTTGATGATATGGAATCCAAAAATTTATTAGAAGAATTAGAAGAAATTTTAGGTAGTAGTCCTATTGAAATAGATTCAGAATATAATGAAAAACTTAAAGTTGTATCTGCAATGGAAAAAAAATATACTAAAACATTTGGCGATATAATAAATAATGACGAAGAATATAGTTTAATGTCGTTAGATGAAAAGATTCAAACGATTCAAGAATGCTTAAATACAAATAAGCCGAAGAATATTATTCTAGGAGATTGGAGACTTAGTGAAGAAATGAACCAAAAAATTATGTGTTGTTTAAAAAAATTACGAGAAAAATATTATAGTGATTAAATTAAACTAAAACTAGAAAGGAGTATTTGCAATGGGCATTATCCGTGCGACTTTTAATGCAGTGGGTGGTTCACTTGCGGGACAGTGGCTGGATTATATTATTTCAGATAGAATGGATAATAACACCCTTGTCACAAGGGGTGTGCGTGTGACAAAAAACAAAAATGGGAATACTTATGCACCAATTCATACAATTACGAATGGCTCTAAAATTATGATTGCACCAAATCAATTAATGATTCTCTGCGATGGTGGGCAAATTGTGGATTACTGTGCATCAGAGGGCTATTATGAAGTATATTTATCTGCGACACCGTCTATGTTTAATGGCGAATTAAGTTATGCTGTCAAAGAAACTTTTCAAAGAATTCGATATGGCGGTCAGCCGTCTTCCAGTCAGGAAGTCTATTTTATTAACTTGCAGGAAATTAAAAATTTAAAATTTGGTACTAGAAATCCGTTGCAATATTTTGATAATTTTTATAATGCAGAATTATTTATTCGTTGTCACGGGACGTATTCTATTAAAATTTCAGACCCGTTAAAATTTTTTGAAGAAGTTGTCCCCAGAAATGCAAATATTGTTAGTACACAAGTATTATCTGACCAGTATTTAGAAGAATTTTTAATGGCATTGCAAAGTGCTGTCAGCAGCATGTCGCAAAATGGCGTGAGAATTTCTAATTTAGGTGCAAAAAGTAAAGATATTGTAGAATATTTAAATCAGCAATTAGATATTCTTTGGAAAGAACAGCGAGGAATAGATTTAGTTTCCGTAGGAATTGGCAATATTAGCTATGATGAAATCAGCAGAGAATTAATTAATATTCGCAGTAGAAATACAATGCTTAGTCAACAGCCAATGAATCAAATTAATCAAATCAATCAAGGCAATCAAAATTTAACTCCGCAACAATCTGCACCAGTGAATTTACAGAAAGCATGGGCTTGTCAATGCGGTTCACAGAATTATGGAAATTTTTGTGCGGTATGTGGCAGAAAAAAACCAGATATTTCACAATTTTGGGGCTGTACATGTGGCTTGTTAAATACTGGTAATTTTTGCTCAAAGTGCGGTGCGAAGCGGTCGTCATAACAGAAAGGAGAAATTTTATTTTATGAGTTCTCTGGAAAGTATTCAGTATAAATGCCCGAATTGTGGTGCGGATTTGCGATTTCACCCCAAAAAACAGGGCTTTGCTTGTGAATATTGTGATAGTTTTTTTACACCCGAAGAATGTAAACAAGCCAATGAACAAATGCAACAGGAACAACAGGAACAAGCTCCCGTAATTGACCAATTTGCAGAACAGAATCAATTATTTATTTGTCAAAGCTGTGGTGCTGAATTAATGACTGATTCTGATACAACCGCAACAGAATGTTTATATTGTCATAATCCTGTAATTTTAAAAGGCAGACTATCTGGCGAATATATGCCCTCTAAAGTCATTCCGTTTAAAATTTCCCGTGAAGAAGCAATACAGATTTTTAAAGACTGGTGCAAAAAAAGAAAATTCTTGCCGAAAGATTTTACTTCTGAAAGCCAGCTAGTGCATTTACACGGCGTTTATGTGCCGTTCTGGGTTGCAGATTGTCATGTACATGGTATCATGCATGCTGACTGTCATAGAGTGAAACATTGGACTTCTGGCGAGTATCAATATACAGAAACAAGTGAATTTGATGTATTCCGTGAAGCAGATTTAGATTTTAATGGCATTCCTGCCGACGGACAAAGCAAAGTAGATGATAATCTGATGGAAGCAATCGAACCGTTTGATTATCGGGACACTGTGAATTTTGAAATGGCTTATTTAAGCGGTTTTCTATCTGATAAATATGATGTCAATAAAGCACAGGTGTTCCCTCGTGTGCGAAATCGTGCTGTCAATGGCAGTGATATGTTATTACGTTCTTCTATGACTGGTTATGATTCTGTGAGAGTATTACAATCTGACATGAATGTTTTAAACACAAAATGGCAGTATATGCTGTTGCCTGTCTGGTTCATGACATTTCATTATCATGATAAACAATATGATTTTGCCATTAACGGGCAAACTGGAAAACAAGCTGGCACACCGCCATTAAATTCTAAAAAATTATTACTGATTTGTGTTTTGATTAGCGTTCTATGTGGCTGTATTGGCTTTTTAGGAGGGCTTCTGACATGAAAAAATATAATATTAAATTTATTACAAGCATTTTATTATTAATTATCTGCATGTTTCCTGCAATATCTATGCATGTAAAAGCGGCTAGTGAAACTGTTTATTTATATGACGAAGCTGGAAAATTAACAGAAGAAGAATATCAATTTTGTTATGAAGCTCTGGAAACTGCCTCTGATTATACAGGTATGAATATTATTGTGATTTTAGGCTATCAGGAATATACAGACGCTACAATAGAATCTATTGCAGATACTACTTATGATACACTGTTTGCAAAAAAATCTGACGGCTTATGTTATTATATTGATTTAAATGGACATAGTCCCACTTATGATTATATTTCTACAAGTGGGCTGGCACAGTTTTATTATACAAATGCAAAATCTAATAATAGAATTGATAAAATAACAACAGCACTTGATAAATATCTTATTCCTGCTGGCAGTGAAGATATTACCGGTGCAGTGAATGGATTTGCCGAACAGTTGGAATATTATTATGACATGGGTATTCCAGAGCATTATTATGTCTATGATGATAGTTACCATGAATATTATCATGTAGAAAATCATGCAATAATTACAACTAAAAATAAACCCTATCTTGCATGGGATAAGGCATTTTTATTTGGTGCAATCTGGTTAATTCTAGGAATTATCATTGCTGTAATTGTTTATTTTGTTATCAAATCACATTATCGGTTTCAGCGTTCTTTAACACCTACAAATTATGTGAATAAAAAAACTGTAATTTATAGACAACAATATGATAGATTTGTTCGCACTCGCACTAACAAGACACATATCAGCTCAAACAATGGCAGTCACGGTGGCAGTGGTCATCACGGAGGAGGTCACAGCAGTGGCGGTCACGGCGGTGGCGGTCATCATAGATAATATTATAATTTTTTTGATAATCATAAAAAATGCTGGATTCCATGGAAACCAGCATTTTCTAATATCATTACAATCGAGGTGACAGGATTCGAACCTGCGGCCCCTACGTCCCGAACGTAGTGCTCTACCAAACTGAGCCACACCTCGATAAATTTAATTAAATTTAATTTTAACAAGAAATATTATAGCATAAAAAATGAAATTTGTAAAGTGGTAAAATGCATAAAATTCAAAAAACTTTTTTTGCTTTTTTGTTGACTTATTTCAGAAAAAATGTTATAATGAAAATTATATATTCAAAAAAATAAAAAAAAATCAGAAAGGAATGATGAAACAATGGCACGTTATGATTATTCAGAGGCAGCATGCCCTTTAATTGAGGAGCTTGCAGAAATTTGCAAAGAAGAATTTCCGATTAATCCTGATTTATACACAAAATATGATGTTAAAAGAGGTCTTCGGGATTTAAATGGAAAGGGTGTACTTGCTGGACTGACTTATATTGGAAATGTAGTTGCCTCTAAAACAGTCGACGGTGTGACAACGCCTTGTGAGGGAAAATTATATTACAGAGGTGTTGACGTAGAAGAACTTGTTGCAGGATTTATTGCAGATGGCAGATTAGGCTTTGAAGAAACAGTTTATTTATTATTATTTGGAAAATTACCAAATCAGAAGCAATTGCAAGATTTTACAAGTTTATTAGCAGATTTGCGTTATTTGCCGTCTGTATTTACCAGAGATGTGATTATGAAAGCACCTAGTGATAATATGATGAATACACTTGCAAAATGTGTATTGGCATTATATTCTTATGACCAGTGTGCAAATGATATTTCTATTCCAAATGTATTAAGACAATGCTTGTCTTTGATTAGTTTATTTCCGTTAATTTCTGTTTACGGCTATCAGGCATATAATTTTAAAGCTGGTGAAAGTTTAATTATTCATCAGCCAAATCCGAAATTATCCCTTGCTGAAAATATTTTATATATGCTAAGACCAGATTCTAAATTTACGCCTTTGGAAGCAAAATTATTAGATTTGGCTTTAGTATTACATGCAGAGCATGGAGGCGGTAATAATTCGACTTTTACAGTGCATGTTGTTTCTTCATCTGGAACAGATACTTACTCTGCAATTGCTGCTGCATTGGGTTCTTTAAAAGGACCAAAACATGGAGGTGCAAATATTAAAGTTTGTCAGATGTTTGATGATTTAATGAAGCATGTGAAAGATTGGGAAGATGAAGAAGAAATTAAAAATTATTTGCGTTCTCTGTTACATAAAGAAGGATTCGACCATTCAGGGTTAATTTATGGTATGGGGCATGCAGTATATTCTATTTCGGACCCAAGAGCAAGAGTATTTAAAAGCTTTGTGCAGAAATTATCTGTTGAAAAAGGTCGTGAAAAAGAATATGAATTATATGCAACTGTAGAACGACTTGCTTCTGAAGTCATTGCCTCTGAAAGAAAAATTTATAAAGGCGTTTGTGCCAATGTGGATTTTTACAGTGGCTTTGTTTATCGAATGCTTGGCTTGCCAGAAGAATTATTTACACCAATTTTTGCAATTGCCAGAATTGCAGGCTGGTCTGCACATCGTATTGAAGAATTAATTAATTCTAATAAAATTATTCGTCCAGCCTATAAAGCTGTTGTAGATGCTAGATATTATACACCTATGGCAGAAAGATAAAAAATAATGCAGAAATTTAATTTAAAACAAATTAATCATTTGCTAACAGGTGTTATTTTAGCATGTGAGGTTCCAACACAAGATGAAACAAATAGAAGATTTATTACAATTCGGTCTTTTAATTATCATCATTCTGGTAAAAATTTGCAATGTTGGGATAAAAATATAAAATCTTATCAAGAGGGCGAACATGCATTATTTAGAATACATGTTTATACAGTGTCGTCAGAATCTATTGAAAAAAAGTATGATATTCATGAAAATGAGTTAATAGAAAATAAATTAATGGAAGTCATAGGTTGGCAGGAATTATATGCAAATCTTGCTAAATATGTAAGAGATATAAATAAATTTGTTCCGCAATGGCATTGTGATAATCCGTTGGAATAAAAAATGTGTAATTTGATTAAATTTTTAGAAATAAGTCTTGCAATTTTGTAAAAGATATGCTATAATAGCATATAGATAATTTTTAATTTAAGGAGGATTTTTTATGCCGAATTTTTTAGACAGACTAAATGCAAATGTGACAAATGCAACCAGAACTGTTGCACAAAAAGCAAAAAATTTGAATGAATCAAGCAAGCTGAATAGCCAAATCAAAGCAGAGGAACATAATATTCAGCAAAATCTGATTGCCATCGGACAGAAATATTATGAACTTTGCAAAGACAGCCCTGATGAAGAATTTAAAGCAATGGTAGAAGCAATTGCTGAATCTGAACAGAAAATTGAAAAATTTAAGCAGGAAATTGAAGAAGTTCGTGCGAGAGAGCCAAAGCTTGTGCCAATTCCAGAAGAAGCTGTCATTTATACACCTGATATGTCTGATACACCTGATAAGCAAACTGATATGGTTTGCACGAATTGCGGAAGCAAATATGCATCAGGTAATTTGTTCTGTGCGAGCTGTGGCCAGAAATTAACTGTATCTGTACAGCCTGAAACTGATACGCAAGTACAGCAGGAAGTCACAGAAACTTCTGAAATGGATGAAATCATTGCTGAACAAGAATTGAAAATTACACCAGAAGATGATGAAGAAGAATCAGTTGCAAAACAAGCATTTTGCCCTTATTGTGGCAATAAATTAAATATTGCTGGTCAGCTTTTCTGTGGTGAATGTGGTAAAAAACTAGCAGAATAATTTAAATTTTTAAAAAATTTTAAGAAAGGATATGCCGGATACATTCGGTCGATGGTGACTTTTTATGAAACGTATACACATTGCTGTGATTGTATCTACAATTGATGAAGACTATCAAAGCGGTATTTTGCGTGGTATTCGGCAATATGCTTTCACAAATAATATTACATTAGAACATTTTGTTGCTTTTGGTAATATTGGCGGTGATGTGGGACATGATACAGGCGAATATAATATTTTTTCGCTTGCGGATTTTAATCAGTTTGACGGCGTGATATTATTAATTAATACCATTCAGAATATGCATTACCGTGAAATTGTTCTAAACCGTGCCAGAAATGCTAGTGTTCCTGTTGTCTGCATTGATGGAAATGATTCTAAATTATATACTATCTGCATTGATAATGAAAAAGCAATGCGAGATATGGTAGAGCATTTTATTTTGCATCATGGCTATACTAGAATTAATTATGTTTCTGGTCCTGCTGATAATATTGACAGCCAGCAGAGATTGCAGGCTTATCAAGATATTTTAAAAAAATATCATATTCCAGTGGAAGAACAGCGTATTTATCATGGAAATTTTGTTTCCCGCGATGGTGTCTATGCTGTGCAGAAATTCTTGCAGTCTGCACCTCCACAAGCCATTGTCTGTGCCAATGACAGTATGGCAATTGGTGTTATGAATTCACTGATTGCACATGGTGTGCGTGTGCCAGAAGATGTTGCAGTTTCTGGTTTTGATTATATTTATAATGCCAGAAATTATGCACCGTCTTTGACTTCTGTGAAAAGACCTTTGGAGCGTTTAGGACAGCTTGCCTGTGAAAAAATTATGAATCATTTGAATCATATTCCGCAGAAACAGAATGAAATCATGGAAACTCGCTGTTGCTTTTCGCAAAGCTGTGGCTGTAATCAAACGCCTTTGCTTAATACAGATGAATTTAAAAAACGTAATTTTCATGTATTAGAATCTTTTTCTGTTGATGTATCACTTGTGAGCCGTATGGCATCAGCTTTGACAGAATGCGATAGCTTAGAAAAATATACAGAAAGTCTGAAGCCTTTTATTACAGAAATTCATTGCAAAGAATTTTATCTTTGTTTGTGTGAAAACTGGAAACAGGGCATTATGGCGGGCGAAACAGAAGAAAATTATTTAATGCATATTTTATCCCCAAATCATTATCATGTTCATGGTTATGGGGAAAAAATTCTTGTGCCGTTGGCTTATAAAAATGGCAGATTTTTTGATGTACCTGATTTTCAGGCTTCCCAAATGCTACCTGATTTATTTGATTTTAATAATCAACGTGGAGAGTATTATTTCATGCCGTTGCATTTCGGAGAACGCTGTATGGGTTATTGCGTAATAAAAAACAGTCAGTTTCCAGTGACTAGTAAATTATTTCATAATTTTATGACGAATATTGGAAATTCTCTTGAAAGTGTTCGGAAAATTATTTGTCTTGACAGAGTCACACAGAAATTAAGCAAATTATATACAATTGATACTCTTGCAGATATTAATAATCGCAACGGATTCAGAATCAGCAGTCAGCATGTATTTCAGGCTTGCATTCGTGATAAAAAAACTGTTATGCTTATGTTTTTAGACATGGACGGTTTAAAATATATTAATGACACGTTTGGTCATAAAGCTGGAGATACTGCTATTTGTTGTATGGCAGAAGTCTTACGCAACGTTTGTGAGAATCATGAAGTGTGTTGCCGTTTTGGCGGTGACGAATTTATTGTTTTTGCTGGTGATTATACCGAAAAACAGGCTCAGAACCTCGCAGATAATATTCAGAAACATTTAGATAATATCAATCAGCAAAAGCGGTTTTCCTATCCACTGGAAGTAAGCTTAGGCTATTATATTACGATTCCCAAACCAGATACCAATTTATTTCAGCTAGTTACAATTGCTGATAATATCATGTATGAACAGAAAAAAAAGCGAAAAGCTTCAAAATATCTTAAACAAACTAGTCAAAATTCTAATTAAAATAAAATCCCCTGAATCACAGGGGATTTTTTTATAAATTATAAATTTTCAATTAAGCCAACGATATATTTCATAATTGTAAGTGAATCAGTCGCATCTACAATGTTATTTCCGTCAATATCCAAAGCTTTTACTTGTTCAGCAGTTAATGTTTTTTGACCTAGAATTGCTTTATTAGCAACAATAATGTCTGTAATATCAACTTCACCATCGCCTGTTGCATCGCCTTTTGTCGCAGATGTTTCAGACGCTAGTGTCAAAAATGGAATATTATTTTTTTCACATGTCCAAGCCAAAATTTCATTATCTGCAAAGCCATAAACAGTGAAATCTCCACAATCTGAAAAATGAGAAAGAGGGCTTTCCATAAGAGCAGTTGCTTGATGATAGAATAAAATTGATTGCAATGCAGGACAATTTTCTGCTTGTATTCCAATGAAATCTGAATCATCATGTTTTGTAGAATAATCTGCTATTTCAATTTTTTCAAGTGAAGAACAATTAGAAATTCTAATAGTTTTTCTGGTATTGCCTGTGGAAATTTCTTTCAGATTAGAACAATCTACAATGATAAGTTCAGAATTAGAATCATTTGCATTAGATGTTTTTTCATTATCAAAAGTTGTTAGTTTCGTGAGTAAAGGGCAGTTATTTATCACAATATTACCAACTGTTGCATTATCTTCTATTTTAAATTCTTCCAGATAAAGGAAATTTTTAAGAGAGATATTATGAATTGCATTTTCATCAGACCCAGACTTAATAGCAATTGATTGTAAATTTTTACAGGTGCTAAATGCTCTGCCAGCTGATATAGGAAGTGAGCCTATAATCGTTTTTAGATTTTCACATTGATAAAATCCATAATCATAAACAAGCCGTAAGGAATCTAAAACAGTTACAGATTCTAATTTTGTGCAGTTAGAAAATGCATAACTACCAACCCATATTACACTCTCAGGAATCACATATTCACTATCATTTTTTGCACAAGGATAAGAAATTAGTTGTGTTGCATTTTCAGAGAATAAAACACCATCTATACTATCATAATCAGCATTATCATCTTCTACAAGAATTTCTGTTAAATATTGACATTCACGGAAAGGATTTTCACCCCAGACAATACTAACTGGAAGTTCATTGATTTCTGTTGGAATTGTCACAGATTCAATAGTAGTATTTTCTACATCTACAAGGTCATAGCTTATGATTTCTGTTGTAGTTGCATTACTATAACAAGGAGAATAAATTAATCCATCAACAGTGACATTTTGATTAATAACGATTTCACCTTTTGCGGATACGGTCAATGGACAAGCAGAACATGCTAGCAAAAAAGCACCTACAAGGCTTATGATTTTTTTAGTTTTCATAATTATCAGCCCTTTCATTGATTTAAAATTTTTTAGTTCAAAAATTTAATACTATACTAATTATAACATTTATTTTTTAAAACGTCAATAATTTTTTAAAAAGTTATCCCCTGTTTCTGAATCACAGGGGATTTTTTTATAAATTATAAACTTTCAATCAAGCCAACGATATATTTCATAATTGTAAGTGAATCAGTCGCATCTACAATGTTATTTCCGTCAATATCCAAAGCTTTTACTTGTTCAGCAGTTAATGTTTTTTGACCCAGAATTGCTTTATTAGCAACAATAATGTCTGTTAATGATAATGGGTTCATATTCTTTTGCAGATACAGTTAATGGACAAGTGGAACATGCAAACAAAAATGCACATACAAAGCTTATGATTTTTTTAGTTTTCATAACTATCAACCCCTTCATAAATTTAAATTTTATATATTAATTATAACATTTATGTTTTAAAGTGTCAATAGTTACTATTATTATTATATTTTATTCACTGATTGCAGAAATTAGACTATCATTAATACCTGCGTTAATACTATCCCATGTTTGAACACCATCTAAAACACCATTTGTGATAGGATTCATAATACTTCCTGATGTATCAAATCCATAACCAAAATCAGAGATATTTTTTAAATTTTGCTGATAGGACAAAATTGCCTGATACTGTTCTTCGGTTCGATAAGATAATACAGCTCCCACTTGAGAAACTTCTTGTTGTAAGGCATTTTGTTTTGCAATTTGCTGATAAGTTTCTTCTGTCTGTGCAAGGCGTTCACAATAAATATAAGTTGCGACAGCGTCACCTTTTGTGGAATTTTTGACAAGCATTTTGGCTTCATAATTGCCAGATAAATAATAATTATCAGAATCAGGAGCTTTTGGGAACGGAACAGCCATAAAATCACCGTCTGGATTCACAGCATTGGATTTATCTAAAGCCCAGTCTTGCATTGCATAGAATAAAATATTGTTCTTAGTAGGAAAATTAGAATACCAAGTTGCATCATATAAATTTGCACTGCCAATTTCTTGTAAGAAATTTTCTGCTGTTGTAATAGAATCATCATTAAGATTATTTATAAACTGATTGCCATCAAAATCAACAATTTTCTTGCCCGTAGACTGCAAAATACCTTTTCCAAGAAAACCGCAAACACCATAACGGTCAGAACCGTTAGACACAAAACTTTGCATCATGCTTTTAAAACTTTCCCAAGTCCAATTACCAGACTGATATAATTCATACGGGTCATCAAGATTATTTTCTTGGCATAATTTACGGCTATAAATCATTAATAACGGCTCACTTACAGCATAAGGCACGACATAATGCTGACCCTGATAGGCAAAAGCATTAATATCATCACGCATAGAATCCCAGATACTATCATTTAAATCTAAATAATTATCCAACGGCTGAAATAAATCTTTCACCACACCTTGTGGCATACTAAATTCATCATAAGAAACCATGTCCACAGGTTCATCGCTTAACAATCTGCTTGTGAGAACTTCATATTTTGAATCTGCATTGCACCAAATCCAATTTACTCTGCCTCCATATTGGTCTTCAAATAAAGACAAAGCAATACTTCTGTTTTGTGCATTCAAGGGATTAATATCATAATCCGCAAGCCAATAAATTTCCTCTCCAGTGGGCGTAGTTGTAATATTACTAATTTCTTCTGTTGCAACAGTTTCAATGATATTATTTTCCTGTGTTTCTGGAATGCTATCTTGTGGCACTTCTTCTTTAGAACAAGCTGTTGCTGATGCTACTAGCATAAAGCTTATAAATCCTGCAATTATCCTGTTTATTTTTTTCAAAATCATTACCTCTTTTCTTATTTTCTTAAAATTCGACTAATTTTATTATACTTGTTTTTAAATCCAATGTCAAGCATTTTGTTTTTATTTATATTTCAAACTTTCTGCAACAGCAAGCTTGTCACAGCGTTCATTTTCAGGGTGTCCAGCATGCCCTTTTACCCAGATAAAACTTACTTCATGTTTTGCTAATAAAGGCAATAACTGCTCCCATAAATCAATATTTAAAGCCTGTTTGCCGTCAGATTTTATCCAATTTCTTTTTTTCCAACTGTAAACCCATTTTTTCGTTACACTATCTACAATATATTTGCTATCTGTTGTTAATTTTACAGCACAAGGAATTTTCAAAGCCTTTAAAGCTTGAATTACAGCTGTCAGCTCCATGCGATTATTGGTAGTATTAGCTTCACCGCCAGAGAGTTCTTTTTCATGTTCTTCATATCTTAGCACAGCACCCCAGCCACCAGCCCCAGGGTTCCCACTACATGCACCATCTGTAAAAATTTCAACTTGTTTCTTCATAAAAAAATACCTTTCTTGTCTAAAATAATATAACAGGGCAGAATTAATTTTCTGCCCTGTCAAATTTTATACTTGCAATACTTGCAATTTTCAAATAATTATGCTATAATTATTTAGAAATCAATGCCAGTGTATCTCTTGCAATTAACAATTCTTCATTAGTAGGCACAACCCAAATTTCAACTTTAGAATCAGATTGTGAAATTTTACATAATTTGCCATGCACACCAGCATTTGCAATTGTATCAATTTTAATTCCTAATACGTCCATATCTGAACAAACTGCCTCACGTACATCAGGTGCATTTTCACCAATACCACCAGTAAATAACACTGCATCTAAGCCATTCATAGCAGCTGCAAAGGAACCAATATATTTTTTAATTTCATAAGCTAGCATCTCTTTTGTCAATTTTGCTTTTTGATTGCCTTTTTCAGCTTCTGCACTGACATCACGGTTATCAGAGCTAATACCAGATACGCCTAAGAAACCAGATTTTTTATTCATGTAATCAGACATTTCAGCAGGTGTAAAGCCATGTTTTTCCATTACAAATGTAACCGCAGACGGGTCTAATGCACCTGTTCTTGTTCCCATCAGAACGCCGTCCAGAGGGGTAAAGCCCATAGTCGTATCAACAGATTTTCCGCCGTCAATTGCTGTAATAGAAGAACCATTTCCCAAATGACAGGAAACAATTTTCAAATCTTTTACATCTTTGCCCATTGCTTCGGCAAGTGCCATAGATACAAATCTATGAGATGTTCCATGGAATCCATATTTTCTGACATGTAAAACCTGATAATCTTCATAAGGCAAGCCATACATGAAAGCTTTTTCAGGAATTGTCTGGTGAAATGCCGTATCAAATACAACTGCTTGTGGAACAGATTCTGGCATAACTTTTTTACATGCACGGAGTGCCAATGCATGTGCTGGATTATGCACTGGAGCAAGGTCTTTTAATTCTTCGATTTTATTAATCACATCATCTGTTACAAGAGTTGTTTCAGAGAAAATTTCTGCACCGTGAACAACTCTATGTCCAACAGCGGAAATTTCGCTCATGTCTTTGATAACAGAAGCATCTCCTGTTGTGAGAACTTCTACAAGTTTCATGAACGCTTCTGTATGTGTTGGAAAATCACAATCTGCGACATATTCTCTGCCGTCAGAAGTTTTGTGTGCAATATGTCCGTCAATTCCGATACGGTCACAATTGCCTTTGGCTAAAACACTTTCATCGTCCATGTTCAGCAGTTGATATTTCAGAGAGGAACTGCCTGCGTTGACTACTAAAATCAGCATAAAATTTCTTTCCTTTCAAATATAAATAATTTTTATCAGTATGCTTTTTCAAAAGCACTCTATTTCTAATTATATACTTTTTTCAGAAAAAAGCAAGTGTTTTTTCAAAAAATTTGCTAATTTTTTATGAAATATTTATATTTAATTTTTAAATATTTTTAAATATTTTTAAATCGGAGGGTATTTATGAAAATTGGTGCAATTATCTGTGAATATAATCCGTTACATAATGGGCATGTCTATCATATACAAGAAACAAAAAAACAAGGTGTTACACATGTAATAGCAATTTTGAGTGATAATTTTGTACAACGTGGCGATGTAGCTTTATTAAATAAATTCGACAGGGCAAAACTTGCCTTACATGCAGGAGCTGATTTAGTATTAGAATTACCTGTGATTTATTCTTGTGCATCAGCGGAATGTTATGCAACAGGAGCTGTTAATTTAATCAAGCAATTAAATATAATAAATTTATTATCGTTTGGGAGTTCTACTAGTAATAGTAATTTACTAATGCAATTAGCTGAAAATATAGATTTTATTTTAGCAAATTATCAACAAGAAATAAAAAAAATAATAAAATCTGGGCATTCTTATCCGTGGGCTATCTGGAAATTATGTCAAATTTATTATGGCGAAGAACAGGCAAATTTATTACAAGATGCAAATAATTTATTAGCGATTGAATATATCAAAGCGATGAAAAAATTAAATTTAGATTTAGAATTATTTACAATTCCTAGACAGGATGTCCTGCATGATAGTTCAGAAACCAGTGCAAAATTTGCGAGTGCCAGTTTTATCAGAAAGGCAATTTTAGAAACAAAGCAAAATTATTTTGGTTTTATTCCAACAGAAACAGCAGAATTAATTATAAAAAAAATACAAGAAAATCATGTTGCAGAGATAAAAAATTTAGAATCCGTGATATTATATAAAATGCGTATGATTTCAGAATCAGAATTATTAAATTTACCAGATATGACACCTGCACTTGCAAAGCGTTTTCTACATGCCAAAAATGCAAATAGCTTGCCTGAATTTCTGGAGAATATTAAAACAAAATGCTTTACCATGGCAAGAATCAGAAGAATTATCATGTGTGCTATTCTAGGCATTCAGAAACAGGATTTATTTTTAGAACAGCCTTATGCAAGAATTTTAGCATTGAATCAAAAGGGCAGTGAATTATTAGCAATTTTGAAAAAAACAAGTAATATTCCTTTGGGAACATCTCTGAAAAAATTATCTAATCTTAATCAAGAAGCAAAAAAATTCGCTCAGATAGAAATAAATGCTTCTCAAGTCTATGGACTTGCACAGAAAAATATCATTTCTGCTGAACAGGAATTCAGAGCAAAAATTATAAAAAATTAATAATTTATTTTATTTAGAATAATTTAAAATTAGTTAGAAAGGAGTGAAAATTTTGTGATATATTTAAAACAAATTGACAAAGTTTCTGCATGGGAATTTTATCAAAATCGTGATATTATTTCATTCAGCTTGCCTGAAACGGTTCAGCAGATTGAACATCATGCTTTTTATAATTGCAGAGAAATGGAAAATATTTTCCTGCCTGCATTCGTGGCACATTTAGGAAACGGTGTATTTATGAATTGCATTCGATTACAAGAAATCACTTTGCCAGAGCAAATTTCTGAAATCAAAACAGATGCATTTGCAGGGTGTTTCAGTCTTGGATTGGTTGAATTTTCAGAAAATATTACATCAATTGGTGATAGAAGTTTCTATCGTTGTACAAATTTATCACGTGTTGCTTTTCCGTCTCTACTGGAAAAAATAGGAAATAGTGCTTTTGAACATTGCAGTCAATTAAAATCTGTTAAATTGCCAGAAACTGTTACCAATATTGGAAGCCGAGCATTTGCTGAATGTTGGAATTTAGGGACAGCAAGATTATCCAGTAATATTACTATAATTAAAAAATGGACATTTTATAATTGTTGGAGCTTACATGCAGTAAAATTGCCAAAGGAATTGACTGAAATCAGTGAAGAAGCATTTTTCAATTGTGCATCTCTCAAAAAAATAGTTCTTCCCAAAAGATTAAAAAAAATTCGGAAACGTGCTTTTATGGGCTGTGGGAGTTTAGAAAAAATTTACATTCCAGCAAGTGTGCGTAAAATCGGTGAAGATGCATTTGCCTGTTGTAAAAATTTGCATGAAATTAAAATGCATGATACAACACAGTGTATCAATTCCAGCTTATTAGAACATGCAAAGATATTACATCTTGTGAAACATCATAAACATGTCAGAATTGAAATTTGTCGTGAACATGGAATCACACAGGAAGAAAAATTATTATTTCGCTTTTGGCATGAAAAAAATAATTTTTCCAGAACAATATTTTTTCAGCAAATGCAAAAACCAGAATATAAAATTCCAATTGCGATTTTAATGGCAGAAGAACAAGAAGAATCTGTTTTTAAAAATTATATTCAAACGAATTTCAAACAAGTTGCACAGTTTTTATTTCGGCATGGTGATGAAGAAAATTCAGCCAGATTACTTACAATGTGTCGTTAAGTGAATTAAAAAATTTTTCAAAAAATGCTTGACAAGCTTTGGATTTTATGCTATAATATACTGGACTGCTTAAGAAATGCAGTTCCAATCCTTGCCTGTTTATCAGGCGAAATCCAGAAGGAGGTGCTTAAAAATGGCAAAACTGAATGAAAATTATGAAGCAATGGTTGTTTTCAGTCTGAAAAAAGATGAAGAAACCATGAGAGCTACTGTTGAAAAAGTAAAGGCTTTGATTGAACGTCATGGTACTTTGACAGAAGAAGTCAGCGAATGGGGCAAGCGTAAATTGGCTTATCCAATTAAGAAAGGCACAGATGTTAGCACAGAAGGTTATTATGTGGTTTATTCATTTACATCTGCACCAGATTTTCCAGCAGAACTCAACCGTAGATTGAATATCAATGATAATGTTCTGAGAGCTTTAGTGACTACAAAGTAAAGAAACGAATTTATTCAGGGGGTACTTTTTATGAATAAAGTAATTCTTATGGGGAGATTGGTTGCTGACCCAGAATTCAGCATGGCACAAACAGGTATGCCAGTTTGTCGTTTCCGAATTGCAGTAGACCGTGATTTTGTAAGACAGGGTGAACAGAGACAATCTGATTTTTTCAGAATTACTTGTTTCGGAAAAACTGCTGAGTTTGTCAATCAGTATTTTGTAAAGGGTAAGCCTGCTTTGATTGAAGCGAAAATTCAAAATAATAATTATACTGACCAAAATGGTGTACAGCATTATCAAGATACTATTATTGCTGATAAAGTAAATTTCTTGCTCTCAGACCCGACTAGAAATAATAGTCAATCTTATAGCAATGGTTATAATAATAACTACGGCTATCATAACAACAATGGCTATCAAAATAATAGCTATAATAATAATAATGGCTATAATGGTAATTATGGTTATCAGAACAATAGTAATTATTATCAACAGCCTGCACCACAGAATCCTATGCCACAACAGGATTCTGCACCACAGCAGTTTGATAATTCGCCAAAAGATGTTGAATTAGGGGATATTGACATCAGCGATTTTGAAGCAATTATTAGTGACGGACAAGTGCCGTTTTAATCCTTAAATTTTTTGTAAAGGAGTTGTAATAAGTAATGGAACGTGAGAGAAATTCAAGACCATCTAAGCGTCCTCGCAAAAAGGTCTGCATGTTCTGCGTTGACCGTGTAGAAAAAATTGACTACAAAGATATTAACAAGCTGAAAAAATGCATGACAGAACGCTCTAAAATTCTGCCTCGCCGTGTAACTGGTACATGTGCCTATCATCAGCGTGAATTGACAGTTGCTATCAAGAGAGCAAGACATATTGCTTTGTTGCCTTATGTAAGCGACTAATAAAAATCATAACAAGCCGTTTCGGATATTTCCGAAACGGTTTTTTTATTTGAAAATACTCATATTTTGTAAGACTTGTACATAGTATGCAATAGTCAAATTATTTGAGAGAGGGTGCATTATGAAAGGTCTTACTTCGTCACAGGCGAATGAACGCAAAAAAAAACATGGTTCTAATACATTAGTACAAGTAAAGCCAACCAGTGGAATTAAAATTTTTTTCAGTCAGTTTAAAGATGCTATGGTATTAATTTTATTAGTCGCAACGGGAATTTCTGCTTTATTAGGCGAATGGACAGATGCTGTTACAATTGTTGTGATTGTATTATTAAATGCAATTTTAGGCTTTATTCAGGAATACCGAACAGAAAAAACATTAGAAGCATTACGGCATATGACAGCTCCAACAGCCAAAGTCTGGCGTGATGATAAATTACAGGAATTGCCAGCAGAAGAACTTGTGCCAGAAGATGTGATTTCTATTGAAGCAGGAGATTGTATTCCCGCAGATTGTTTGCTATTAACAGCGAATCGGCTTTATGCAAATGAATCTGTTTTAACAGGAGAAGCAGAACCAATTGCAAAATATGCTGGCACACGCAAAGATGATTTAACAGGTTTACATAAGCCTTATATGATTTATAGTGGCACGGCTGTTACAAGAGGCAGTGGCACTGCACAAGTAATTTCTACTGGCAAAAATACGCAAATGGGTCAGATTTCTGGCATGTTGTCTTCGATTACACGTACAGAAACGCCTTTGCAAAAACGTCTAGGAGAATTAGGAAAAACACTTGCATTTATTTGTATTGGCGTTTGTATGGCGGTATTTGGTGCAGGTGTTCTCAGAGGAGAACCTATTTTTGATATGCTTATGACAGGAATTTCTATTGCAATTGCTGCGATTCCTGAAGGTTTGCCTGCGACTGTTACTATTGCATTAGCACTTGCTGTCAATCGTATGATGAAACAAAAAGCCCTTGTCAATCGTTTGCATAGTGTGGAAACTTTGGGTTGTACATCTGTGATTTGTTCTGATAAAACAGGAACGATTACAGAAAATCGCATGACAGTGACTAAAATTAATCTGTTAGAACAGGAATTTGATATTACAGGCAATGCTTTAAAAATGGACGGTGCAATTTTAGAACATAATATGCATGTGAATCCTAAAAGCAATCCTGCTTTAGAAAGTTTATTAAAATGTGCTGTTTTATGCAATAATGCAGAATTATCTGGTGATATTTCCAGCCGTAACAGAGGGGAATTATCTAATAATGCTAGTTGGTCAGCAGTCGGCGACCCAACAGAAATTGCTTTGCTTGCCATGTCAGCAAAAGGCGGAATTTCTGCTAAAATGCTGTCTGATTATACCAGAATTTCCGAAGAACCTTTTGATAGTGATACTAGGTCTATGAGTGTTCTTGTGAAAAAAGGCGGGCAGAGTATTGTTTATACTAAAGGTGCAATTGATGTAATTTTAAAACGCTGTGATTTTGTGAGAACGAAAACAGGTGATGTTGCTTTAACACCTGTGATGAGTAAGCAGATTTCAGAAAAAGCAGAGAGCTTATCTGAACAGGCTTTGCGTGTATTAGCGTTTGCTGAAAAACGCTGTGAAAGTTTTAATCAAGCAATAAACGGTATGGTATTTCTTGGCTTAACTGGTATGCTGGACCCGCCAAGACCTGAAGCAAAACAAGCAATCAGAACTTGTGCGAATGCCTCTGTTAAAACTGTCATGATTACTGGTGACCATAAGAAAACTGCGGCGGCAATTGCCAAAAAAGCAGGTTTGCTTCGTGGTGGTGAAGTTATCACAGGTGATGAATTAGACTTAATGACAGATACACAGCTTGACAGAAGATTGTCTAAAATTTCTGTATTTGCCAGAGTGAATCCCTCTCATAAATTAAGACTTGTCAAAGCGTTTCAACGTGCTGGAAATATTGTCACGATGACAGGCGATGGTGTGAATGATGCACCTGCGATTAAAGAAGCTGACGTTGGTGTTGCTATGGGCATGAATGGTACTGATGTTGCCAAGCAAGCCGCTGATGTGATTCTAATGGACGATAATTTAGCAACACTTGTGAGTGCCGTAGAACAAGGCAGGGCAATTTATTCTAATATCAGAAAATTTGTCAGATATTTATTATCTTGCAATATTGGCGAAGTAATTACTATGTTTTTAGGCATTTTAATGGGTATGCCTGTTGTATTGCTACCTGTGCAGTTATTGCTTGTGAATTTAGCAACAGACGGTTTACCAGCAATTGCTTTAGGATTAGAACCGCCTGAAAAAAATATTATGAAACGTCCCCCTAGAAAACCAGATGAAAGTTTTTTTGCAAATGGTTTATTAGGCAAAATTGTCTGGCGTGGTGTTATGATTGGACTCTGTACACTAGGGTCATTTAGTACCGCTTTAAGACTTGGCGGAACGCTCACAGAAGCAAGAACTTGTGCATTATTTACGCTTGTTGTTTCACAATTAATTCATGTATTTGAGTGCAAATCTGAACATGGGACAATTTTTAGTGTACGTTATTTTTCTAACTGGAAATTAATTTTTGCTGTGTTATTTTCCGCATTCATGCTTGCAGTGACAATTTGGTTACCACAGGCACAGGCTATTTTTTCTACAACAGTCTTAACTGGAAATTTACTTTGGCAGGCAGTTGCATTTTCGTTTGCAGTGCCTGTGATGAGTTCTATTTTTAATATTTCAGCAAAACCTAAAAATTAATTAATTAATATAAAAGCAACCTTTTGATAGGTTGCTTTTGTGATAGATATAGAAAAAATCTCTTGTTTTATGATTAGTTTTATGCTATAATAAATTTGATTATTTTTATAATAGGAGGTTTTTAAGTATGAAAAAATTAAAAGCTTTAATTGTTAGTATCACAGCATTATGCATGTGTGCAAGTAATATGTCAGTAGTTGGACAAGTTCAGCCAATGGTTAAATTTATTTCAGTAATGGCAAAAAATGTTGCAACTTCAGGAACTTGTGGAGAAAATTTGACTTGGGATTTTGATACAACTACAGGAATATTGACAATTAGCGGAACAGGTGAAATGAAAGAATATGGTGTGTGGTATGATAGTAACGGTAATCCTGTTTATTCTGGTGGCAGTATGAATATATTTGATTGGGGTAATTTAGCACAGGATATTAAACAAGTTATTATTGAAGATGGTGTTACAACAATTAGTGATAAGGTTTTTTATTCTTGTTCTGCATTAGAATCTGTTAGCATTCCAGATAGTGTAACAAAAATTGGTGATAATACTTTTTCTGGTTGTTCTGCATTAGAATCTGTTATTATTCCAGATGGTGTAACAAAAATTGGTGATGGTACTTTTTCTGATTGTTCTGCATTAAAATCTGTTACAATTCCAGACAGTGTGACAATAATTGATGATAATGCTTTTGAGGGATGTCATTCTTTAGAGTATGTCACAATTCCCGATAGTGTAACGACTATTGGAAATGATGCTCTTAGGGGTTGTATTGCTTTAACATCTGTTGTGATTCCGGATAGTGTCACAACAATTGGCAGGTGGGCTTTTGCTCAGTGTTTTTCATTAGAATCTGTTACAATTTCAGAAAATATAACGGAAATTAGTGGCTATGCTTTTGCTGGGTGTCCTTTAGAATCTGTTATGATTCCAAAGAATGTGACAATAATTGATAACAGTGCTTTTACGACAATAGGAAAACTTGAAAATGGTGAAGTTGTAATTTTGAGTGTAAAATCTATTACAATTGAAAATCCAAAATGTGAAATTCATGATTCTCAAAGTACAATTTCTTATATGGCAACAATCCATGGCTATGAAAATTCTACAGCACAGGCTTATGCAGAAAAATATAATGTAGAATTTGTTTCTCTTGGTGAAGCACCAGAAACACCAGAAATTAAAAAAGGTGATATTAATTTAGATGATGCAGTTGATATTTTAGATGTTATTGCGATAAATAAAGCAATTTTAGGACAAAAAGTTCTTACAGTAGAAGAAAAAAATTCTGCTGATGTGGATAATAGTGGAATCGTTGACCCAGTGGATTCGCTAAATATTATGAAATATATTGTCAAATTGATAGATAGTTTAGAAGATTTAAATTAAATAAAAACCGCCTTGTAATGGGCGGTTTTTTGATTTAAATAGCGTCTTTGATTTTGGCAATTGCCCCTTTTTCTAATCTGGAAACTTGTGCCTGTGAAATGCCAATTTCTTTGGCAACTTCAACTTGTGTGTGACCACATAGAAATCTTAAATATAAAATATTTTTTTCTCTGTCTTCCAGTGCTTTCATAGCATCACGCATGGAAAATTGTGCAATCCAACTTTCCGCACTTGTCTGGTCGCTTAATTGATCCATAACATAAAGCGTATCCCCTGCATCAGAATAAACAGGTTCGTATAATGAAATTGGGTCACTGATACTTTCTAAGGCAATGACGACATCAGCACGCTTTTCGCCAATTTCTTCTGCAATTTCTTCAATCGTAGGTTCACGCAAAAGCTGATTTGTTAGGGCTTCCCTTGCTTGAATGGCTTTATATGCCAAATCACGCAAGGAACGACTGACTTTAATTTGATTATAATCACGTAAATAACGCCGTAATTCTCCACTAATCATTGGTACGCAATAAGTTGAAAATCTGACTTCTTTGGATAAATCAAAATTATTAATTGCCTTAATTAAGCCGACAACGCCAATTTGAAATAAATCGTCTACATCTTCGCCACGTCCTGCAAATCTTTGAATCACACTTAATACAAGCCGAAGATTGCCTTTGATTAATTTATCACGAATGGCTTTGCTGCCTGTTTGCTTAAATTCTTTTAATAATTTCATTTTTTCTTCTTCACTCATGACTTTCAGTTCAGAAGTATTAATTCCAGAAATAACAACTTTGTGATAGGGCATAATGATTCGTCCTTTCTGTTCTGTAAAATTCTTAACAGGAGTATGTGCAGAAATTTTCTGGTTCATACAGGAAACAGAACAGGAAAATGCAGGAAATTAATTTTAAATTTATTTTGCTATGCAGGGAAATTGCAAAATATTCCTGAAAAAAATTTAATTTATGCCCATGTTATGACATTTTTCAACAGGACATGTATGTTATAATAATATCACAAAAAAGGACGGTGAAGCAAATTGCAAGTGATATATTTAGATATTTTGTTAATATTTAATTTATACATGAATTACTTGTTATTAAGTTTCACAGCAAAAATCACACATCAGAGATTTATTTTCTGGAGAGCTTTATTTAGTGCTGTGTTAGGCAGTTGCAGTGCATTGATTATTATTTTTCCAGAAATGCCTGTTGTGATTTCTATTTTTTATAAAATTATTACAGCAATCATAATTTGCTTAGTAGCATTTGGAAAAAAAAATATTTTCTGGAGCTGTTGCTGTTTTTTAGGCATGAGTTTTCTGACAGCAGGGGCATTCATGGGAGTTTCTATGATTGGCTCTACTGGAATGATTCAAAATAATGCTAGCTATTATTTAGATATTTCGCTTTTGCAATTGGTAATATTTACAATTATTGCATATATCATTTTACATATAATACAATATTTACATGATAGAAGTCATAAAACAAATGGGATTTATCATGTGATAATATGCTATCAAAATGATACAGTTACATTAAATGGTCTGGCTGATACAGGCAATGCTTTGGTTGATTTTTATACGGGAAAGCCTGTGATTATCTGTGATAAAAATTTACTTGGCAAAATGGCAAAGCCGAAACATAGTCACCCTGTGCCATATATGACAGTTGCAGGAAGTGGTTTGTTAGAAGTATTTCAGCCTGATGAAATTTTAATTTCACCTGAACAAGGAAAATCAAAATCTGTTGATGCATTAATTGGAATTGGTGAACAGGAAAATCAAAAAGCAATTTTTAATCCAAAATTATTATATTATTAATTATTTAATTTAATTTAATTATTTATTAAGGAGGATTTTTCATGCGTATTTTGCAAAGGATTCGAGCATTTCTGAAAAAATTATTACATCCCACTGTGGATTATATCAGCGGAGCTGATACTTTGCCACCGCCTTTGACACGAGAGGAAGAAATTTCTGTTTTTGCGAAACTTTCTGCTGGTGACCCAAATGCAAGAGAATTATTAATTGTGCATAATTTAAGGCTGGTTGTGTATATTGCCAAAAAATTTGAAAGTTCTGGCGTTTGTCTGGAAGATTTGATTTCTATCGGAACAATTGGCTTAATTAAAGCCGTGGGGACGTTCTGCCCAGATAAAAATATTAAACTTGCAACTTATGCATCAAGATGTATTGAAAATGAAATTTTAATGTTTTTAAGAAAATCTGTTCAGTACAAAGGCGAAATTTCTATTGATGAGCCATTAAATGTCGATTGGGACGGCAATGAATTATTATTATCAGATGTATTGGGGACAGATGATGATATTGTCAGTCGTGGCATTGAATGGGAAGCAGAAAGAGAAATGCTACATAATGCTGTGAATGCTTTGCCTGCCCGTGAACGTGAAATCATGGAACTGCGTTTCGGCTTGAATGGTCGCAGAGAATGCACCCAAAAAGAAGTTGCCGAAAAAATTGGTATTTCACAGTCTTATATTTCAAGATTAGAAAAGAAAATTATTAAAAAATTGCGTTTGGTACTCGAAGAACAAGTTTAATACTTGACAAATTGATTTTTATATGCTAAATTATAATAAGCAGGAGTTTTTCTCTTGCTTATTATTAATTAACAGGAGTTTTTTTATGATGAAACTGATTTTTAAAATAACAGCTTTGATAATGACTGTTATGTTGTTTACAGGCTGTAGTCAGAAACAAGAAACAAATATCACAGAAGAAGAATTACCCTATGGGGCTACAATGAGAGAAAATAAAACAGGCTTTGCTGTGCCAATGACTTATGACAGAAGATTTCTGGAAGAAGAACAGGTCACGGCTGTTGCAAATTATTTTGCATCAATTCAGAATCAAGATGTAGATTTATATTTAGAAAATGCTTTACCTGTCTACACAGAATATCAAATTAATGAAGTATATTCTTATCAGGAAACAAGCGAACTTATCACTAGTTTACATCAAGGGATTGCAAATCAAACAGGTGAAGATTTTAAATTTCAAATGATTTTAATTAATGAATTTTCACAGGATAGAAATTTTGGCGGTCTGGAAGCCATGCTTGATTTATTAGATAATATTACGGATTCGGATACTAAATTTTCAGAACAAATTCAAGGTGCTTGGGCTTTGGAATTGGAACTAAATTTTATATATGATAAACAAGCTAATTTTGGGTCTGTTGACAGCCAATGGGTATATTTATTTCAACTAGATGATAAGTATTATTGCTGTATGTAAGGAGAAGTTGACATGCCTAGATTTTTTACAGAATTCGCTGACGCAGAAGAAATTATTATCACTGGGGAAGATGCAAGACATATCGGGCGTTCACTTAGAATGCGTGTTGGCGAAATACTGACAGTTTGTTCTTGTGGTATGGATTATGAATGCCAAATTATAAAAATTACAGATTCAGAAGTATTTTTAAAGCCTTTTAAAATTGCTCCATGTGCTTCTGAGCCGAATCTTAAAATTACGTTATATCAAGCTATCCCAAAACAGGATAAGCTTGCGGAAATTGTGCAGAAATCAACGGAATTAGGCGTTTTTGAAATTGTGCCTGTTCTGACTTCCAGATGTATTTCCAGACCTGAAAAAAAAGAATTTGAAAAAAAACGCCAGCGTTTACAGAAAATTGCTATGTCTGCATCTAAACAATCTGGCAGAGGGATAATTCCTGAAATTCAGCCTTTGCTGACTTGGAAAGACGCTCTTGCAGATAGTAAAAAACAAGATTTGAATATCATGCTTTATGAAGAAAAAGGTGGGGTACATTTTCATGATGTGCCGTTTCAAAATAATTCCCATATTGGGCTTTTTATTGGCAGTGAGGGCGGTTTTTCAGAACAGGAAGCACAAGAGGCAATCTCTGCGGGTTGTTATCAGGTATGGCTTGGAAATAGAATTCTGCGTTGTGAAACTGCTCCAACAGTTGCAATTTCTATTTTGATGTATCTGACTAAAAACATGTGATGAATTTCTGAAATTTCAGAAAAACTATTGAAATTTCTAAAATTATGTGCTATAATAATCTTGTAATCTCTAGCAGAGAGCCACCGCAAGTACTCTGCTGACTGGACAAATTATTTTGCGGAGAAATGAGGATTTTTATTTTATGAAAAGTGTTAAATTAGTTGGCGTAATTGTTGCGACTGCTATTGCAACTGCTACGGCTGTCTTGCTGGTTTTGCAAAGAAGCCGTAAGAAAAACAGAATGCGTTTTGATAGTGCAGATTTTGATGATGATGATTTCATGAATGATGTTTATAATTGCAATGTAGATGATTTAGATGTAGAATTTTCTGCAGAAGAAGATATTTCAGAACAAACTGCCGAAGCTGCAGAAGAAGTTGTGGAAGAAGTCAAAGAGACGATTCAGGAAACAGCGGAAACATTAGCAGATACTATTTCAGAAATTGGCGAAGATGTAACCGAAGTTTTGGAAGAATCTGCAACAGATACAGAAGAAGATTAAAATAAACCCCGATGTGATTTGCATCGGGGTTATGATTTTTATCAGTTTATTTTATCATTATAATGTTTCCGTTAAGCCTGTAATATATTTCATGATTGCAAGGGAATCTGTTGCATCTACAATGCCGTTTCCGTCAATATCCAGTGCTTGTTTTTGTTCTGGAGTTAATGTTTTCTGTCCAAGAATTGCTTTATTTGCAGTAATAATATCTAAGATATCTACTTCTCCATCGCCTGTTGCATCGCCTTTTACAGCAGGGATTTCAATTTCATCTTCCAGTGTCATAATGTTGCCATTTTCAGTTTCTTTAAGAGCATTTCTGCATTCGTCCCAGAAAGCATAAACATACTCCCATGCAGATTTTTCATCCATGAAAAGTGGACGACCATCTACTTCTGATATGATAGATGCAGGGTCAACGTTTTCTAAATCATTATTAGCAGAATTCATATTCGCATAATAATAAATTACATCCATACTACCATCACTATAGATAAAGCCAGATTTTCCAGGTACATAATCTAATCCATTCGCTCTAACTCCGTCATCCTTAAGTGGAACAGAATAAGTTACTCCATTTATTGTAATATCTGTCATACTAGCAAAACTATTAAAATCTTCAAAAAACCAATTTTGTAGTCTCCGAATATAAGTGATTTCACCAACGACACTTTCATAAGTTCCAATACCTGTGCTGTCAATTTCAGCAAGAGAATATGTTAGACCTGTTGATTCGTCAACAAAGGATTCTGGACACATGCTATCTGATAGAATTTCACCACTAGCTAAATCTACATCAATGATATGAGTAATTCCATCAATGATACCCTTATAATATGCATCAGAAGCAAGCTCTTCTATGCTACCAGGGCATGAATAGAAAGAATAAGATATGCCATCAATTACAATATCTTTAGGAATATTTGTGCCTAAAACCTGACCATCATAAAATCCATTTGGTGCTATGACACTAGCAACACAAGTTACGCCATCAACAACGCCTTCATAAACATAGCAATTAAAAGCTTCTTCCTTAAAAGAATACGTAACACCATCAATGACAATATCTTCTTTTGATTTTAAAGTTGCAATATTTATTGTAGGTATACCTTCAGGACGAAAATTTGAGCCGTCCCAGTAATAAGGTTTTCCGTCAATTTCAGTCTCGTATCCAATTTCGAGAGCATACCCTTTGATAGGGCAAGCAGAACAAGCAAGTAACAATGCACATGCAAGGCTAGCTATTTTCTTAGCTTTCATAAATATCACCTTAGCCTTTCTAAATTTTATCGTAATATCGAAGATTGCCCTAAAATATATTTGTTTATTTCTTCAACATCTTTCATATTAACAGTTTCATCTAAATTAACATCAGCCGCAAGATTAAATGCAGCTTCATTATATGAGCTTGCCACTGTAGTAGAGTTCATACTTGCTTCAAATAATAAATGGTTAATATTTTTTGTTATATTTAAGGTGTCTATTGTGTCAACAACTCCGTTACGGTCTACATCACCTAAAGCATAAATGCATTTTACAAAATTATAATACTCAGTTTTTTTACTATTATATCCTTCAATTTTATCAGAAGGACTCTTAATATTACTACTTGTGTAACAATGTATGCCATATTCTGAACTAACACCACCAATAGCAAAGATATTAGAAAATGGAAGTTCTTGACGCATAATATTAGCATATATGCCAACACCCCCACGAGTAGCCCTAAATGGTTTTGATATAGAACACATATTTGAGTCATCTATAAAACTAGTCGGCAGAAAATCGTCTAACCTAGGAGCATACCAACAAGCCCCCTTTGTAAGTTCATTATGCATAGAATAATCTACAGTAAAATTTGTACCCATTAGCACTGCTGTTGGACCATTAATAATTGCAAAATAATGCTTAGTGCCAGTAAGTCCAGAAGTTTTTCTATAGCTGTTATATGCTGTATAACACTCTTCGCCTGAATAAGTTACAATCCCATTCATGTCATTGTTACCAGTTAAAGCCTGTTCCCATTCCAGTACATCTTCATCAGAAATCATATCCTGATTTCTCATTTCTTCCACCTGTTTGGCAACTCGTATCGTAGTTGCGACATCTTCCGCTGAAATTTCCCCTGCGATTTCTTTTTCTTCCAATTGTTCAGCTACCAGTGCGGAGAGGGTCATTTCCTCAACTTCAGCTACTTCTGTAAAATCTTCTGCATGAGAAGTCAGAGCTGTTGCACCACTGGCCATAGTAATGACGGCAAGCGTACTTGCTAGCATTTTTTTAATGTTCATTGGCATAACCTCCGTTTTATTAATTCACATCATAAATCTGATGCTATCTTTATTATAGCAGATTTTTCTAAAATTGTCAACCGATTTTTTAAAAAAGTTAAAAATTTTTTTATTAAAAATTACTACCATTCCAACCCCAGTTTGGCGTGCAGGTATAGCTGACATAAATGCGGTTTTCAGGAATCTGTAATTCCGTATGCAAAAGTTTGCTGATATGCCCTGTTAGTTTGTTGCAATCAGAAGCAGAAGCATTTCCATAAACCTGCACTTCTACCATAGCACAGGGATGAGCAGACCCTTGATGATATAAAATATAATCTGGTTCAATGCCCACCATGAGCCATTGTTCAGATTTGCCAGACAAGGCAGAAATGGCTTTTCCCAAACCTGATTTAATTACTTCTTGCTGTGCCGTTGACACAGACTGATTTGTTTTGATGTTAATAAACGGCATAAAAATTTCTCCTTTTTTAAATTAAGATAAAATATATAAACTAAATCATTTAAAACAAATTAACAGTCTGACAAATTATTTTGTACATAACTTACACGGACTGTCATGCCTCTTTGCAAGCCGTGGTCATGTAATGCACCCAAATTCATTCCGTGGACTTCACATAAAAATTTATCCTCTTATTATATACCGTCTGAAATTAAGTGTTTTTTTACATATATTTTCTAATTTCGTATAAATTACCAAATAATTAGTATATTTTATCTATAATTTAGTTGTTTTTTATATTTTCAAGGGCCTTTTCTTTAAAGAAGAAATGGATAAAAAATTGAAGTAGTATTTGAAAGTCGTAGTGATAGGAAAGTATTACTAGACACACATTTACTGATTTAGTTATTAATAAACTTCCCTACTTCTAACAAGAAAGCAGGGACTAAATCATTTACAATGATTTAATTTTTATGAATCACATGATTTTTAACGATTTTTTCAAGCGTTTTATTGGTAGAACTGCAAAGCTTTTTTACAGTGGATTCAGGAAACGTTGTCAAAAATAAAAATGCATGGTCTTTGGCTTCTTGGGAAGACAGACGCAGAATTTGCCTGAAAAATGCATAAATTGAATCATAATTTGCATTAATTTTTTCTGCAATTTCCTTACCCTTTGGTGTTAATAACACAGAATCGCAATAGTCTGGTTGGATCAATTCCATACGCACCATGCATTTCATCATTTTACTAACACTAGGTCTTGTGACGTTTAAATCTCTTGCAATATCTACACAACGAATTCTGCCATTTGGATTATGATGTTCCAGACGATAAATACAGAGTAAATAACGGCATTGTCCTGTGCATAAATTCATAATAATTAAGTCCTTTCTGATAAATTTTTCTAAACTAACAATACCATAAATTTTCTGAAAAGTCAAGCATTTTGAAAAATGTTAGTCTGACATACAGATTTTTTTTCTGAAAAGATTGATTTTTACAAGCGAATCTGCTATAATGTAATAAGCATATCATGAGATAATTATATTAGGAGGCTAATTATGACAAAAATAGAAAATTTTTTCCAAATGCTGAAAACTAAAAAAATAGCTTTTATTGGCACAGGTGTCAGTCACACAGAATTAATTAAAAAATTCCGTGAAAAGCAAATTGCAATCACAGTCTGTGATAAAAGAAGTGCAGATAAATTTCAGCAAGTCTATGACGAATTAAAAGCTTTGGGTGTAAAATTTATTTTAGGTGAAAATTATTTAGATAGCTTAACAGATTTTGATATTGTATTCAGAACGCCAGGTATGTATTTTAACAATCCTGCTTTAATAAAAGCAAGACAGGCAGGCGTTGTGATAACTTCTGAAATGGAAATATTTTTTGATTTATGCCCCTGTCCAATTTATGCAGTCACGGGTTCAGACGGAAAATCCACTTCCACAACATTAATTGCAGAAATATTATCCGCTTCTGGAAAGACCGTTCATAAAGGCGGAAATATCGGCAAAGCATTATTGCCTATTATCGAAGAAATTCAGGAACATGATATTGCTGTTGTAGAATTATCTAGTTTTCAGCTAATTTCTATGCGAAAATCACCTGATGTTGCATTAATTACAAATATTACGCCAAATCATTTGGACGTACACGGCACAATGCAGGAATACACAGAATCTAAAATGAATTTAATTGCACATCAGAATGCATTTTCCAGAACAGTTTTAAATTTAGATAATCAGGGAACAAGAGATTTTGCAAATTTAGTAAGAGGAAAATTAAATTGGTTCACAAGAAAAGAAATTCCAGAACGTGGGACATTTTTGCGTGAAGACGGCATGTTATGCTATATTGAAAATAAGCAAATTACACCTGTTGTGCATAAAAATGATATTCGCATACCAGGCATGCATAATGTAGAAAATTTCTTAGGTGTGATAGCGGCTCTATGGGGCGAAGTGGAAATTTCTGCAATTGTGCAAGTGGCTAAAAATTTCGGCGGTGTCGAACATCGAATTGAATTTGTTCGGGAAGTCAACGGCGTAAAATATTATAATGACAGTATTGCAACCAGTCCAACTAGAGTATTAGCAGGTTTAAGAAGTTTTGACCAGAAAATTATTGTATTAGCAGGTGGCTATGATAAAAAAATTCCATTTGAACCCATGGCAGAAACGGTCTGTGACAGGGTAAAATTATTAATTCTCATGGGTGTAACAGCTGATAAAATTGAAAAAGCTGTCACGTCTGCAAAAAATTATCATCCAGAAAATACTAGAATTTTACATGTCAATTCTATGGAAGAAGCAGTTGCAACTGCTCACAGAGAAGCAAAATCAGGTGATATTGTGACACTTTCACCAGCATGTGCAAGTTTTGACTGGTATCCGAATTTTGAAGTAAGAGGACAGCATTTTAAAAGATTAATAAAGGAGCTTTGAGTATGAATAAAAAAGCATTAAAAAAATTAATCACAAAGCTATGCAAAATGAATGGCATTTCAGGGGATGAATCAGAAATTGCAGAATTTACTTGTGAAAAATTAAAAAAATATTGTCCTGATGCTAGAATTGAAAATGGTAATGTCATTGGAACATTGGGCAATCAAAATCCCAATGCATGGCATGTGCTATTAGATGCACATTTAGACCAGATTGGCTTGATAGTAACCAGTATTACGGAGGATGGTTTTATCACAGTTGGCAATATCGGCGGATTAGATAGAAGATGGTTTCCTGCACAGCGTGTAATAATACATGGCAAAAAAAATATTTCTGGCATTATTTGTACACTGCCACCACATTTGACAAACGGTGAAGAAAAAGTCCAGAAAATTGAACAAGTGCGAATTGATACAGGCTATTCAGCCCAAGAATTAAAAGAAATAATTTCAATCGGTGATAGTGTCACGTTCTGTGGGATTACACAAGAATTAGCAGGTGGTAGATTTACATCACCAGCTTTAGATGACAGAGCGGGAATTGCTTCTGTTTTATATGCTCTTGATGAAATCTGGCAGGAAGATATTGGCTGTAAAGTAACAGTTTTATTTTCTGCAAAAGAAGAAGTCAATGGCTATGGTGCAAAAGTTGGCTGTTTTGCAATTAATCCAGATATTGCATTAGCAATAGATGTATCTTTTGCAGGTGACGGAAAATTAAGCAAGACAGGCGTATCTGGCAATGGTGTCATGATAGGATTTTCACCAGCGTTATCAAAAGATTTGTCTCATGAATTAGCGAATGATGCAATTGATGCAAAAATTCCTTATCAGTATGAAGTTATGAACGGCAGAACAGGCACAAATGCAGATGATTTTTCTATCTGTCGTGATGGTGTGGAAACTGGTGTTTTATCAATTCCAATAGATTATATGCATACGCCTGTAGAAGTCGTTGATTTGAATGATATTAAACATACTGGAAAATTATTGGCTGAATTTTTAAGGAGGTGCTGTGAATGATAAATTATTTAAAAGAATTATGTGCATTGTGTGGCACTTCTGGAGATGAAAGCAAAATCCGTGAATATTTAGAAACTAAAATTGCAAATTTTTCAGATATTCTGGAGTGCCGAACAGATGCTTTGGGAAATTTATTAGTGCATAAAAAAGGAAAAAATCCTGCCAAACATAAAATTATGATTGGTGCACATATGGACGAAGTAGGTTTGATAATTCGGGATATTTTGCCAGATGGAAGAATTGTATTAGATACTGTCGGCGGAATAGACCCTGATGTTGTGATTGGCAGAGCAGTGCAAATTCCTGATGTTGGAATTGGTGTCATAGGCTGTGAACCTGTGCATAATTTAAATGCAAAGCAACGTGAAGAAAAGCCAAATAAAACGCATTTAATTTTGGATATTGGCACGAAAAAAGCAGAACAGACAATCGATTTGCATGTATTATTAGGCGATGCAGTCTATTATATTGGCGAATGGACAGAATTAGGCGGAAATCGTGTTGCTTCTAAAGCCATTGATGATAGATTTGGCTGTGCCTGTATGTTGAAAATGCTGGAAGGTGAAATTAAATTTGATACATGGTTTTGCTTTTTCGTGCAGGAAGAAATTGGACTGCGTGGCAGTAAAACAGCAACTTATGCAGTGAATCCTGAATTTGCATTAATTCTGGAAACAACGACAGCAGGCGATTTAGATGGCGTAAGAGGAGCTGACGCTGTTTGTCGTTTGGGAAAGGGTCCTGTTGTGCCGTTTATGGATAAAGCAACAATTTATGACAAAGAATTATATCAACTGGCATTCCAAGAGGCTGAAAATTTAAAAATTCCTTGTCAGACGAAAACCAGAATTGCAGGCGGTAATGATGCAGGGTCTGTGCATGTTTCCAGAACAGGTGTCAGAACTTTGGCAATTTCGATTCCGTGCAGGAATTTACATTCGCCTTATTGTGTTGCTCAAATCAGCGACATGGAACAAAGTTATTTATTAGCTGAAAAAATGCTAGAGAGAATGCATCAATTATGATTAGAAAAATTATCAATAATAATGATTTAAATATTAATTTATTGCGTAAAACTTGGCGAGGACGTAAAATTTATGCGTATTATAAAGCTTATGGTTTGGATTATGATTTTTGTCAGTTTTACGCAGTCGGAGAAACTGGAATTTTATTGAAATTTAACAGTACGATTTTAATTATTAATCCAGACAAACAGGAACTTGAAAATTTAGCATTATTTATTCAAATGCATCTGCCATTCAGAATAGAATGTGATATGCCTGTTTGTGCCATGTTAGCAAAAATTTTGCCAGAATATCATGCTTTGCATAGAACAACTTTTGAATTACAGCCAGATACACAGAATCAGAATTTTGAAGAAAAATTTGTAGAATTTAACCCGTCATTAGAGCAGGTTTATCAGATTTTGCAGGCAGGTTTTCCGAATTTGCAGGATTATGCCCTCTGGCTGACAGATACATCACATAGATGCCGTCACGGTGTGAGTCATGTATTGACTTATAAAAACAGCACAACAGCTACTATTATGTTTGATATTGATAATTATGTCTTAATCGGACAAGTGGCAACATTGCCAGAAGCAAGAGGCTTAGGACATGCAAGAATGTTTTTGCGTTGGCTTGCGGAATGGCTTGCACAGTTTGATAAAACAGCTGTTTTATATGCGTTAGATATTCGGGAAAGTTTTTACAGAGAAATTGGTTTTAAAATCATTGATACAGAATATGTATTAGAATTAAAAAATTCAGAACAAGAAAATATGATGAAAGGATTATTAGAGAATGCGTGAATTTTTTGAAATTGATGAAAAATTAGAGAAATTAGCAGAACAAGCAGAATTAAATTGTAAAACTTGTTTTGCTGAAATAGATAATACTGCAAGATATAATGCAGCAAAAGTCTTAAAAGCGTTTGCTGATAACAAAGTCAGTGAAGTTTGTTTTGGTGCAAGTACAGGCTATGGCTATGGAGATTTGGGCAGAGATGTATTAGATAGCGTCTGGTCACAAGTATTCGGCACAGAAGATGCATTAGTCAGACATAATTTTGTGTCTGGTACACATGCGTTAAGTGTGGCTTTATTTGGGTTATTACGTCCTGATGATGAAATTGTATTTGTCACAGGGACACCTTATGATACGCTACATGAAGTAATTGGCTTAAAAGGCAATGCTGGAGACGGGTCTTTGAAAGATTTCGGTGTGAAATATAACATAATAGAATTAGACAATAATGGCAAAGTAGATTTAGAATCTGTCGAAAAAAATATTTCTCATGCGAAAATTGCTTATATCCAGCGTTCCAGAGGGTATTCTCTCAGAACAGCATTTACGATTTCAGAAATTGCCGAAATGTGTAAAATGATAAAAAAAGCCAATCCAGAAATTATCATTATGATAGATAATTGCTATGGCGAATTTGTAGAAAAATTAGAGCCTACACAAGTCGGAGCTGATATCATTATCGGGTCTATGATTAAAAATGCTGGAGGTGGTATTGCCAGAACGGGTGGCTATATTGCGGGAAAAGCGGAACTTGTGAAATTATGTGCCTATCGCTTGACTTGTGTCGGATTGGGTAAAGAAGTGGGCTGTACACTTGGCATGAATCGTGAATTATTTCAAGGCTTGTATCTTGCACCAGATATGACAGCAAATGCTTTAAAAACAGCTAATTTTGCAGCTGAATTATTTTCTATGTTAGGGTTTCGCTGTACACCTGCTATGCAGGAAACAAGAGGCGATATTGTCACAGCAATTGAATTACAAACGCCTGAAAATGTCATTGCATTTTGTCAGGGCATTCAAAAAGGTTCGCCAGTTGATGCACATGTGACACCTGAACCTTGGGATATGCCNGGNTATGANANTCAAGGTNNTTATGGCAGCAGGTGCTTTTACAAATGGTGCCTCTATTGAATTATCTGCGGACGCTCCGTTAAGAGCGCCTTACGCTGTCTGGATGCAAGGCGGTTTAAGTTGGAATAGTAGCAGAATTAGCATTTTATTAGCTGTACAGGAAATGCTTTCCAGAAATTTAATAAAATTATAAAAAATATTGCGAAATCGTGAAAGATTATTACAAATCAAATACAAAATTTAATACAAATGATTGTCAAATTTCAAAAAAGGTTGACATCTTGATGAGAAACTGATAAAATAAAGATGTGACAAAAAATTTTAATTATTTTAAGAAAGGGGGAATAAGCCTGTGGAAGAAAAAAATCGTTGTTATAATTGCATGGAGTTGAAAACGGCACGTTTTAGAATTTGTCCACATTGTGGCTATGAAGAAGATACCCCTTATGATTCAAATTATGCACCACCTGGTACAGAATTGAATGAACGTTATACACTTGGTGTGAAACTTGGTCATAATAGTGAAGGTGCAAATTATATCGGCTATAATGTCACACTTGGCTGTAAAGTATTAATCCGTGAATATATGCCTGTTAACATGTGTAAGCGTGTGAGNGGNCGTCCAACAATTAGCGTATTTCCTGATAAACTTGTGCAATATAAGGCATTAATGGCTGAATTTACGGAATTAAATAAAAATCTTGCTCAAATGCGGAATTTGCCACATATTATGCCGACATTGGATATATTTTCAGCAAATAATACAACATATGTTGCTTATGAATATCTGGAGGGTATTAAATTAATTGAATATCTAAAAGATAATGCAGGGGAATTGACTTGGAAACAAGTTTCTAAATTATTTCCAACGTTTTTCACGACTCTAAGTTTAATGCATAATAATGGTGTAATTCATAGGGCAATTAGTCCTGATACNATTTATGTCACACCAAGAGAAGAATTGCGATTATGCGGTTTTAGCATTTATGCAGTGAGAACAGTACAATTGGAATTGCAAAGCGAAATATTTCATGGTTATGCTGCACCTGAACAATATACGCCTGGTGCAAGACAAGGGACTTTTACAGATGTTTANGGTATCTGTGCGGTATTATATCGAATTCTGACAGGCTGTAAACCAACAGAGGCAACCAGTCGAATTGAACATGATAATTTATGTGAGCCGTATGAAATGAATCCTAATATCCCAAGAAGTGTTTCTAAAGCTATCATGAAAGGTTTAGAATTAGATGTCCANAAAAGAACACAGACGATTACAGAACTTGTGACACAGNTATTTGAACAGGAAGAAACAAGCCAGTTTACACAGTCAAGAACAGCTGTGACTGAAATTTCTTATCATTCGGCAAGTAAACAGGAAAAGCANGAAATTCCTGTCAAAAANGAAAATCNGCCTGCACAGGAAAATATTATTGAACGGACAAAAATGCCTTTGACAATTGTAATTATATTANTATGCATTTTGCTGATAGTATTAATTATTGTGATTAGTATGATGGGTTCTGGTTCTATGACAATTCAAAATCCAAATCCAAATTTAAATTCAAATCAGCCAACAGAAATATCTAGTACGACANAATTTATNACAGAAAATAATATTGTNACAGAATCAAATTCNGAATCTCCTGNACAGACAGAAGCNACAGGNGANAGTCAGATGCCTACGCTGATTGGCACAAGTTATGATGTACAGAAACAAAGACTGGAAGCTGATGGCTGGTTATATTTAGAGCCAGTTTATGTTTATGATGATATTTATAAAGCTGGTATTATTATTGACCAAGAAATTGAAGCAGGACAGCCTTTTCAAAGCGGTTCTACTGTGAAAGTNATTGTCAGTCAGGGNCCTGCGTCTATTATTATTCCAGATTATACGGGCAAATCTCTCATGCAATATGAAGAAGAATTAGAAGCACTTGGCATGACAAATGCNAATTATCATACAGAAGCNATTGTGAATTTTAGTTTTGAAAATGGTCAGGTTGTGGAGCTGAATAAAACNGTTGGNGAATCGTTTGATTTNAGNGGACANGAAACNNTGAAAATTTTTTATGCAAGTAATCCTGAAACAACAGTTGTGATTATCACAGAAACAGTTCCGCCGCCTACAGAAACAGAACCTGTTGAAGAAACAACAGAAATCGTGGCAACAACAGAAGATATTATCACAGCNCCTCCTGTTATNCCAACNGAAGANAATGACTTGCCACAGGATTTAACACAGGAAGCACCTCATACTGCACCAATTTTAGATAATTTTGGATTTTATGAAACAGCNCCGCCTTTTCCTGATGANAATTAATATNAAAAAGCTTTCCAGTATTGTATTTCTGGAAAGCTTTTTTTGATATTAAAATATATTTTCTGAAAATATCCAGATAATATAACCTGATTTTAAATTAATTTTTTCATGTGGTTTTGATAAAATATAATAATTAGAATTTTCAAGTGTTATTGCCTCNGATTTTGTTAAAAGCAGGAAATAATTTTCCTGTTCGGGTTGTGCAGCGTACCAAGCTAAATTATTTTGATAGCCTCTGATTGTACANCCTGTTTCATCAATCCAGATATCCCNNCATTTAATTTTTGAGTCAGATACAATCGTTAAGCCATTTGCCTGCCAAAAGCTCGCATAGCCATAAGTTAAATCTAAATCTTCTAACTGNTCTGCAAGTTCATAGAGAATATTCTCAGAAGTATTATTCATGGGCATGCTCATAATCGTATATGCATGTATCGCACAGACAATACAAATCGGCATCATGCATAATGATATTATACGCTGTAAAGAAATCTGCGAAACTGCCCATCGGAAAAATGCAATTGATACAACAACAGACATGGCAACAATCGGAGATAATCGCCAGTTGGCAACAGATAATCTGCCCATGATATAACCCATCATGATTAATGCAGTCATGAACCAATAAGTTAAAATTAAAATTTTTAGTTTTGCATCTTGTATTTTTGCATAATAAACTAATGCAAGAATTGGTAAAATTAATAATAAAATACCTGTGATAATAATTAACAATGCCTGAATGCTTTCGACACTCATAAGAGGCAAATCTTCTTCTATTTCTGCTCCTAACAGGGAAAACCATGCTGTTGGGAATTCCTGCAAATTACTTGCCCATGTGTCCATAGCAGAATATTCTGAATAAGATTCTTCATAGAGTGCTGTAATATTTCCAGCAAGTAAATTTGTCAGCATATAGCCAGAACACATGCCAAGAATCATCACAAGAATCACTAGCAAGGCATTTTTATTTTTAGCAGATGTTATTTCTGTTGTTCTGTCAAGCCAGCGTTCACAGAATATACTTGCTATCACAGGCAATGCAAAAATTGTAATTGCGATAATTTGGTCACTACAGGTTAGCACAAACCAGATAAAAATCAATAAAATATTGATACCAGAATGCAATCTTGTTTTTTGATTCTGTTCAGGGATTTTTGATAAATTCATGAGCCGAAAAACTAATCCCAATCCTACGAAAATAAATAATACGCCTAAGCTATAATAAATCGTATGTCCCCAGAAAATTTCACGTAATTTTTCGCTGCCCGAACAAAGCATTAATAAACTAAAAACTGCAATTGAAATCCAGCTCCAGTTCCAGTGCATTTGTTTCAACATGAAAATAAATGCTCCTGTAAATAATAGGAAAAAACAGAACATGCCAATGACATGTGTTGTCATGGTAACACCTGTCAACGGAATAAATGCCAGCATAATTAAACTTGTGCCGAATGGCAATAAACCTGCATAATAAAAATCTGGATTAAATAAGCTTTTGCTTTCATAAGATGCCTCTGCCCACATCAGGGTATCTGTAGAATCAGAATGAAAACTGCCTCTTGACGGAAACAAAGTATAATAGCCAATTAATAGCACTGCGATAATTAATAATGCAATATTAAGAGAATTTCCTATCGCAGATTTAACATTTTCTTTTTTTAATTTTCTGAATTTTTTTAAAATATCTTTCATGCAGTTTCTTCCTTTTGGGCAACTTCATGATAGCATTTTTCTGTATTGACATTCCAGATATTGCTTTTATCAGGATTGCCAGATAAAATATTTTTTACAGCCTCAAAAGAAGTTATCATAGAATGATCCATATTATTATAATGATGCTGTCCATTACGACCGATACAATATAAATTTTCAAACTGATTTAAATAATCAATTAAAATATTAATATATTCATAAGTATCAAAATACGCAGGATATGCTTTTTTGACTTTTTCACGATGATAGGCAAAAATTTTCGCACCTTTTCCAAGAATACCCATTTTGCGTAGTTCTTTTATGGCAAAAATTGCACTTTGCTGATTGGTTAAATTCCAGAATTTATCATTTTCCTGACAGAAATATTCCAAGCCAATCCAGATTTGTTCTGATGGATTTTGTACCATATAAGGCGACCAGTTATTAAAAATCTGAATTCTGCCAAGTTTTACGCTGGTATCTTGGACATAAATCCAACAATCAGGGACAATATTGCCTAAAGTTGGTATATTCGTTTGATTTTTTAATTCCAGTTTATCAACAAGTAATCCGATTGTCACAAAATCTCTATAAGGCAAGCCCTCTGCAATGCTTGCTTCCCATGCAGGCACTTCATTCATGCCAGCTATTAAATCTTTGATAGGCATAGAAGAAATTAAAATATCACAGGCTTTTTCAATCAGTTCACCATTTTGCTGAAATCCAATGCTTTCTATTTTATTTTTGCTATTTGTTTTAATTTTAGTAATTTCAGCATGAAATTTTATTTCACCGCCTAATGTTTGAAACTCTTCCAGAACAGTTTCCCATAATTGTCCAGGTCCATATTTGGGATAATAAAATTCTTCAATCAGAGAAGTTTCAATTTGTCCATGTTTCTGAATGCCTGTTACTTTCCGAAGCATATCTTCCAGAACAGCTGTAATTGATAAGCCTTTCACTCTTTGAGCGCCCCAATCAGCCGAAATTTCCGAAGGGTGTCTGCCCCAGAGCTTCTGGGTATAGCCCTCAAAGAACATTGTATATAATTTTTTCCCAAAGCGATTAATATAAAAATCTTCCAGTGAATTTTCCTGCTTTTTTTTAATATTCGCTTGTAAATAACTCATGCCTGCTGTCATGGTTGTTGCAAAGCCCATATTTTTGATAGTCTCCCATTTCATAGAAACAGGATAATCAAAAAATTTATGCTGATAATAAATTCTTGACACACGGTTTCTGACAAGCATGACTTTGTCAGTCAGTTCAGGATTTGCACCACCAGAGAAAAGCTTTTTCTTGCGTCCTAGCTGAATATCATCAAAAGACGGTTCTCCCTGAAAAGGCATGCGTTCACGCCACCAGTTCATCACTTCCTGATTTTTGGAAAAAAACCGATGTCCGCCAATATCCATGCGATTATTTTTGTAATTCACTGTTTTGGAAATTCCTCCAACGGTGTCAGAGGCTTCATAAATTGTCACATGATACTGGTCAGGTGCTTGTCGAAGTAATTCAACACCCGCAGTTAATCCAGCAGGACCCGCACCAATAATAATAACTTCCTGCAAAATGCAACTCCCTTTCTATTAGATGTGAATATATTCGTTATCTATTGTAATATAATTTTTCCTGAATTTACTACAAATGCGGTCTGCAAGTTTGAAAATTGCCAAGATGATTAAAACAGATGCTGTTATGATACTAATTGTTTTACATAATTCTTTCATAAGAAAAACCTCCTGTCAGTATATAATTAATTTTATTATAGCATATTTTAAAGCAAAATGCTATAGCATTTCAAAAAATTGACACTTTGCATAAATTTTATAGATTTTATTTGTGCATAGTTCTAAAAAAGCAAATTGTTTTGCTTTTCCATCTGATTTTTATGTTGTTTGATTGTTTTATAAATAGAAAATAAAAATTTAATTTTAATTTAAAAAGGAGAATGAAAAAATGATAAAATATGATTTTGTTGTTGTTTCTTCAAGAAAAAATAATTTTGTAATTGCAGATAAAAAGGGTAATTCGTATACCATGCCAAAAGAATTTTTACAGGCAATTCCTGACGGAAAATATCTGGCAATAGGAGATATTTTGCATGTTATCACAGAAAAAAATTTAGATATGACAGAACTTTCTAGTACCAATACGATTATTTGTCATGGTAAAATAAAAATAGTTCTAGCAGGTTCTTTGTTGAAACAAGGCAAAATAAAAAAATTTTTTGTCAGCAATGTTTCTTATGGCAGTACGCTATTAACAGAATTATCTACTGGAAAAGACTATTTAATTTTCAATAGCAATACTGGTACGGATTGGATTTATGTTGCAGAGGGCAATATTGTAAAATTTTTATTATTTGGTGATATGCCTGTTATGCCTGTGCCAAAAAAACAGATAAAATTAAAAGCCCCGATAACTCGGAGCTTTTGGAAAAATACTACATTATATAGGAGCATCTAACGGTGCATCTGCAAATGATTCTACAGGTGTTATATTTTCTTCTGGTGCGATAGAATTAATAATTGGTTCTTCAGGAATATTTTCTGTTGGTACTGTTTCTGATAGATTCGTTTCTGAATCTGCTGTTTCTCCATCTCCCTCTACATGAACATGAACAGATTCTACATCTAAATATTCTTCTAGTGTTAAGCCTTGTTCATAGATTTCAGTTGCTGCTTCTATGCCAACATAACGAATATGCCATGATTCATAAGCATAGCCTGTAATATCTTCTTTGCCCTCTGGATAGCGGATAATAAAGCCGTAATTATGACAATTGTCTGCCAGCCACTGTCCCTCAGCTGTTTCTGCAAACGTATTGTCAATGCTGTTACAATCAACAGTATAGCCTGTTTGATGTTCAGAATATCCTGGTCTTGCAGAATACATACAAGCATAATCTTCCCCATAGGCATCACACATGCTTTTATAAACAGAAATCTGATACTGATATGTTCTATAACCTGAGCTTTCATAAATATTTAAGCCTAAGTCCTTTGCATCAGCTTGTAAAGCATTGAAAGCTTGTTCAGTTTCAGGTAACATACCAGGGTCATATGTTTCAGGCATGCCATATGTTTTATTCGCAATTAAAATGCCGTCTACATAAGTGCAGCCATCCATGACGGTTAATTCTCTGACAGTCACTGGAATATGAAGTGTTTCTTCATTGCAGGAGACTGTAATTGTACATTCGCCCTTGGTAAGTCCAGTCAGCATACCTGATTTGTCAATAGAAGCAATATTAGTATCATTTACATTATAAACAGCGTCGGATAAATCAAAATTTGCAACAGTTTTTAATTCTAATTGTTTTTCATGATTTACACGCAAATAAATATGTGAATTTTCACTCCAGAAACTTGTTGCTTGTTTAAATTCTGGTACTGTTTCTTTTTGTGCCTGTTGTGTTGATGAAACTGTTTCTGTATCAGATGCTGTAATTGTTTTATTTTCTGTAAGATTATCTTTAGGAACTGTTACAGATTTCTGAACAGTTTCTGCTTCTTGGGGATTATTTTGTTTTCCAATCATCAGACCAAATGCAAATACCAGTACTACACTTAACATTAACAGCATAAATGTATAATATGCTCTGTCGGCTTTCTGCTTTTTTTGTCGTGCCAAAAAAATCATCCTCTTTTCTGAATTTTTCAATAAATTTTTACGCCTGCATGCTGTTATTTATTATAACACAGAAATTTTTATTTGTCACCTGTTTTTCATGATTTTTTTTTAAATTTTATTTTAGATTGTGAAAAATGATGATAATCAGCATAATTTTGTTAGCAATGATTGATTGCATCAGTTGGCAAATATTGCAAGTTTAATTATAATATTCCCAGAAAATTTAATTTTATGAAAAATTTTTTTAAATACGCTTGCATTTTATTTTAAAATATAGTAAAATGAAATTAGCCTGTTATTTTTGACAGAAAATTAATTTAATAATTTAAAAGGAGGATTTGATTTCATGAAAATTTGGAAAAAAGTAATTGCTACGGCAATGAGTTTCACAATGCTTTGTTCAACAGCAACAAGTTTAGCAAGCGTTGCAGAAAGTACAGCATCTTTGGAAGATAGTTATACTTGGGATACGTTATGCATTGGCGGCGGTGGCTTTGTATCTGGTATTTCTACGGGACAAAAAGAAATGTATCTCCGTACAGACGTTGGTGGTGCTTACAAATTTGACTATGACCAAAACAGATGGGTGCAGATTTTTGATTTTCTTAATGAAGAAGACAGAGGTCTGCTCAGCGTTAAGGGTATGGCAATTGACCCAACAGATGATAATACCGTTTATTTTCTCTGTGGCTGTGCTTATTTCTCTGGTGCAAGAACTGTGATTTTCAAAACAACAGATGGCGGTAAAACTTTTACAGAATCTGATGTCACTGACATGATTCAAGTGCATGGCAACGGTGACGGACGTGAATGTTCTGAACCAATTGCAATTGACCCTGACAATCCTGATGTGATTTATGCTGGCGGTGATGTAACAGCTGGCGATTCTGCATTGATTAAATCTACAGACGGCGGTAAAACCTGGGCATGTGTAAAAGGCTATGATGATTTGGGATTATTTACAGAATCACTCAAATTCCCTATGTGGACTGACCACATGGTAAGAGGGACAGAATCGAAAGAATATAACGAACAAAACGGAATTGGCACAATTCATATTGAAAATGGCAAAGTTTATGTCGGAACTTCTGTGACTGGGCAAACAAATATTCATGTTGCTGATGTAAACGATGATAAATTTACAGAATTATCAGCAGATTTGCCAAATGCAAATTATCCTGTTTCTATTACCAGTGATAATCATGGCAATTTGTTTTTCTCTTATATTGCAGGGCTTGCGTTTTCTGGTTCTGCTGGCGGTGCTTATAAATATAATACAAAAACTGGCGAAGTTACAAAACTTTCTGTCACAGATAGTGCTGTTGGTATGATTACTGTTGATAAAAACGACCCGAATAAAATGGTTGCAAGAACTTGTGGTGTATGGTCTGACCAGTGGTTTTCAGAAGAATGGACAGATGATTCTATTGCATGGGGCGATTATTTCTATCGTTCCACAGACGGCGGCGAAACATGGCAGAATATTACACCAGGGCAACAAGAAGGCAAATATACAGATGATTGCTATTTTGTATCAAATCCAATTGATACCAACGGCTATGATTGGATTTATGGCAAGGCTTGTCACTGGGGCAGTGGTATTTTAATAGACCCAAGAAACCCTGATAAAATTTTAATGACTTCTGGTAATGGCGTTTTTGCTTGCGATAATGTCTGGGACGAAAGAGGCGTACAATTTTATTTCCAGCCTGACGGCGTAGAAGAAGTTGTTGCACTGGATTTTGTCAGCGTTCCAGATGGTTTGAATTATTCTGTAATCGGCGACTATGACGGCTTTATTCATGAAAGTGATACTGAAATTCCGCAGCAATATCAGCCTAATATCGGCTCATCGTCTGCAATTGCATATTGTCCGTCTGATACAAAAGTCATGGCACGTGTAGGCGAACATGAAGCAAAAGGGTATTATAGCCTTGATGCTGGTAAAACATGGGAAGATTTGAATGTTCCGAATGGTGGCGGAAAACTTGCGATTACACAGCTTGATGATGGCACTTATAGATTCATGAAAGCAAGTGGTGACAATGCGGCAATTGTTTATACAGATGATTTTGGAAAGACTTGGAAAGAATCAACTGGCTTAGAGGGTTCCAAAACAACATATCCACTTGTTGACCCTGAAAATCCTGCTATTGTTTACGGTTCAGGAATTAAATATAATTCTTATTGGTCTTCTGATATGTCTAAAACAGAACCTACACTTGATGATGCACAATATGATTTTTATATCAGCACAGACTATGGTGCAACGTTCCAGAAAACCGTTGTTGATAAATATGACGAATGCGACCATACTGGCGATTTGGCATATATTACAAAAGATACCATTGCAATGGCTTTAGGTTGGAATGGATTATATATCATCACGGAGAGTGGAACAAAAGTTGAAAAATCTGATGTATTTTATTGTAAATCTATTGGCTATGGTGCACCTGAAAAAGAAGGCGATGTAAATACGCTGTTTATTTATGGCAAACCGTCTGAAACTGACCCTGAGGGCATTTATCGTTCAACAGATGGTGGTAAAACATGGGCTTGTATTAATACAGAACATCTCTATGGTGGTACTGGTAACGGAAATTTCTTAGTTGGTGATATGAACGAATTTGGCAAAGTTTATATGTCAACTGTTGGTTGTGGTATTGTCTATGGCACAACTTCTGGTACTGGAAATCCTGTGAAACCACCGGAACCTACCACAGAACCAAACTCAGAAGATAATACTAATACGACAGATATTCTCTGGGGTGATGCAAATGAGGATAACACAGTTGATATTCTTGATATTATCACAATGAATAAGACAATTCTTGGACAAAGAACTTTAGAATCAAAGGGCTTCAAGAATGCTGATGCTGATCAAAATGGAAAGGTAGACTTTACAGATTCTTTGAATATTATGAAATTAATTGTACAATTACTTTCAGACAAAGATTTCCCAATTCAAAATTAATATTATAAAAAACGTCACTGTTTTATCAGTGACGTTTTTTGCATATATAATTAATTATATATGCTATTATAAAAATAAAAACAGACGGAATTTCTTCCGCCTGTTTTTGATAGAAATAATAATTATGATTAATTAATCATTATATAAATTTGCAAGTCTTGTCAGATAATCATAACGGTCTTTTGCATTTTCTAATGCATTATCAAATAATTGTTCTGCACGTTCTGGATTCTGACGAGCCAAAGCATTATAACGTACTTCACCCATGAGGAAGTTTTTATATTCTTCTGTGTTTGGTGCTTTGGAATCTAAAATAAATGGATTCTTGCCCTGTGCCTTGAGTTCAGGATTATAACGATATAAATGCCAGTAACCTGCCTGAACAGCTTTCTTTTCTTCAGCCTGTGCAGTAGCCATACCAGTTTTGATACCATGGTTAATACATGGTGCATAAGCAATGATAATAGAAGGTCCATCATAAGCTTCTGCTTCACGGATAGCCTTTAAGCACTGATTCACATCTGCACCCATAGCAATATGAGCAACATAAACATAGCCATAGCTCATTGCAATACCTGCAAGGTCTTTTTTCTTAACGACTTTACCAGCAGCAGCGAATTGTGCAATTGCACCTGTTGGAGTTGCTTTAGAAGCCTGTCCGCCAGTATTAGAATATACTTCTGTGTCAAATACCATGATATTGACATTTCTGCCAGAAGCGATAACATGGTCTAAACCGCCGAAGCCAATATCATATGCCCAACCGTCACCGCCGAAAATCCATTGTGATTTTTTACGCAGGAAATCTTTTTCAGCAAGAATTGTCTTAGCTTTTTCACAGTCACATTTTTCTAATACAGCAATTAATTCTTCTGTAGCAGGTGTATTTGCTGCACCATCGTTTACTGTTTCAAGATATTTTGCAACAGCAGATTTTACTTCTTCTTTGGTTGCTGTTTCAGCAAGAGCTTCTACTTTTGCAATCACACGTTTTCTCAACGTATCCTGACCTAAGAACATACCATAACCAAATTCTGCATTATCTTCAAACAGAGAGTTGCTCCATGCAGGACCATAGCCTTTTTTATTCACTGTATAAGGTGTGGAAGGTGCAGAGTTACCCCAGATAGAAGAACAGCCTGTTGCATTGGCAATATACATTCTGTCGCCGAATAACTGTGTAATTAATTTTGCATATGGTGTTTCACCACAACCTGCACATGCACCAGAGAATTCAAGCAATGGCTGTTTGAACTGGGAGCCCTTTACAGTCGCTTCTGTAAATTTAGCAGTTACTTCTGGTTTAATATCTTTTGTTGTGCCGTAATCAAATGCTTCTTGCTGGTCAAGCTGTGTTTCAAGAGGCTTCATCACAAGTGTATCAGCTTTCTTGTTTGCAGGACAAATATTTGCACAAACGCCACAACCTGTACAGTCAAGAACAGAAACTGTCATGCCAAATTTCAAATCGCCGATAGCAGGTTTTAATCCAGCAAGTTTCATAGATGCAGGTGCATTTTCAGCTTCTTCTGCGTTGAGCGTCACAGGACGCAATACTGCGTGCGGACATACATAAGCACACTGGTTACACTGAATACAAGTGTCAGGATTCCATACAGGAACGTTTACAGCAATGCCACGTTTTTCAAATGCAGAGGAACCAGATGGAGATGTACCGTCAGCAAGTTTTACAAAAGTAGAAACTGGCAATGCATCGCCCTGTTGTGCATTACAAGGAATCTGAACGTTGTTTACAAAATCTTCTAAGTCTTTGTTATTACAAGTTACTTTTGGCATGCCCATTGGTGTATCTTCTGCATTCGCCCATGCTTCAGGAACAGCTACTTCTACAATGCCTTGATAACCAGCATCAATTGCATTCCAGTTTTTCTCTACAACGTCTTGTCCTTTTTTCGCATAAGACATTTCAGCAGCAGATTTCATATATTCTAATGCTTGTTCAAATGGAATAATATCAGCAAGTTTGAAGAATGCAGATTGCAGAATTGTATTAATTCTTGTTCCCATGCCAGTTTCCTGACCCAGTTTTACGCCGTTTACAGTATAGAATTTAATATGATTCTGTGCGATATATCTTTTTACTTGTCCAGGAAGATTTTTTTCAAGCCCTTCTGCATCCCAGATAGTATTTAACAAGAATGTACCATTTGGCTTAATATCAGATACCATGTCATACTTGTCAATATAGCTTTGATTATGACATGCAACGAAATCAGCTTTATTAATTAAATAAGTAGATTTAATTGGTGTTTTACCAAAACGTAAGTGAGAAACTGTAACACCGCCAGATTTTTTGGAGTCATAAGAGAAATATGCCTGTGCATACATGTCTGTATGGTCACCAATGATTTTAATAGAGTTTTTATTCGCACCTACAGTACCATCAGAACCTAAGCCCCAGAATTTGCAGGAAATTGTACCAGCAGGTGCTGTATCAGGACTGAAGCTAGCATCAAGTGACAGATTTGTTACGTCGTCTACAATGCCGAGTGTAAAGCGTTTTTTCTCTGTATTTTTAAATACAGCAATAATCTGATTTGGTGTTGTATCTTTAGAACCAAGACCATAACGACCTGTGAAAATCTTAACAGCATCAAATTTTGTATCTTTCAAAGCTGCAACAACGTCCAAATACAAAGGCTCACCTAAAGAACCTGGTTCTTTTGTTCTGTCTAATACAGAAATCTGTTTTACTGTATCTGGCAATACTTCGATAAGCTTTTCAGCAACAAATGGTCTATACAGACGTACACGAACCATACCATATTTGCCACCATTTGCATTCAAGTAATCTACAGTTTCTTCTACAGTGTCCATTACAGAACCCATTGCAATGATAACATGTTCTGCATCTTCTGCACCGTAATAATTAAATAATTTATAATCTGTGCCAATTTTTGCATTGACTTTGTCCATGTATTTTTCTACAACTGCTGGCAATGCGTCATAATATTTATTACATGCTTCACGAGCCTGGAAGAAAATATCAGGATTCTGTGCAGAACCTCTTAAAACAGGGTGATTTGGATTTAAAGCCTGGTCACGGAATGCTTGTGCCGCTTCTTTGTTCAGCATTTCATCTAAATCTGCATCGTCCCAAACTTCAATTTTCTGAATTTCATGAGATGTTCTGAAACCATCAAAGAAATGTAAGAACGGTACTCTGCCTTCGATAGTAGCCAGATGTGCAACTGCACCTAAGTCCATTACTTCCTGAGGATTAGAAGAACAAAGCATTGCATAACCTGTTTGACGGCATGCATAAACGTCAGAATGGTCACCGAAGATATTCAATGCATGAGAAGATACACATCTTGCAGATACATGAATAACATTCGGGAGTAATTCACCAGCGATTTTATACATGTTTGGAATCATCAGCAATAAGCCCTGAGATGCTGTATAAGTTGTTGTCAAAGCACCTGCGGACAAAGAACCATGTACAGTACCTGCTGCACCTGCTTCTGATTGCATTTCTACGATTGTTACAGGGTCACCAAATAAATTTTTCTTGTCTTTTGCAGCCCATTGGTCTGTAACTTCTGCCATAACAGATGATGGGGTAATTGGATAAATTGCTGACACATCTGTAAATGGATAAGATGCCCATGCGGCAGCATTATTGCCGTCCATGGTTTTCATTTTTCTAGCCATTGGAATTTCCTCCTATAGTAAATAATAATTAAAAAAATAGTTTCTTGTTTGCTGTTTTTCTGGAAATTTTAAAAATCCAGTAAGACAGTCAAACAAATTGCAACATATTTATTTTAACATAAAAATGGCATTCTGTAAACATTTTTTTTGTACAAAATATCATCTTTTTTTTGCACATATTGCACAATTTTTCATTTTTGGCAAGAAATTATCAACTTTTAAACACGGCATTTTTGCTATAATTGTCGGAATAGATTTAGCCAAACTGTACAAAATTTTCATTTTTTCGTAACTTTTTTGCAAATTTCTATTGACGAATGCATTTTTTTGTGTTATCATAATACCAGTGTTAAATACGAACCCCGTATGATTAACACTCGTTTTGTTGTCTCCTTTCTTTTGTTCTACACAAAGTTTGATTTGATTTGATTTTATTTCCCGACAGGGCTGTATTTCAGCCCTGTTATTTTTATAAATAATTAAAAAACCCTTGCTTACTAGAACAAGGGCTTATTATTTTATTATTTTTTAGTTGCACCAAGGAAAGCCGCACCAATTAAGCCTGCATCATTGCCTAATTCTGCAATGACAATTTTTGTATTTTTTGCAGAATTTCTAGTATAAACTTCTTTTTCAACCAATGCTTTCATAGGCAATAATAACGGGTCACCCTCATTGCAGACACCACCGCCAATACATAATACATCAGGTTGGAAAATATTAATTGTGTTAGTAATACCTGCGGCAAGATATTTAATATAATCATCTACGACTTGTTTTGCTGGAATATCATTCATACGCATTGCATCAAAAGCGGTTCTTGCAGAAACTTTTCCATTGCGTTCTGCTGTGATAGCATGCATTTTGCTTTCAGGAGCAATTTCCATTTTTTCTTTTGTCATGCGAATTAAGCCAGTTGCAGAAGAATATGCTTCAAAACAGCCTTTACGTCCACAGGAACACAATGCACCATCTACTTGAATCACAGTATGTCCAATTTCAGCCCCACCAAAATTAGAACCTGCATAAATTTTGCCGTCAATAATAATGCCACCGCCGACACCTGTGCCAAGTGTAATGCAAACAGCATTATTTGAACCTTTTGCCGCACCTGCAACATATTCACCATAAGCCGCTGCATTTGCGTCATTTTCAATATAAATTGGCTTATTAATATGTTTTTTAATATATTCTGCCATTGGTGTATTCTCAAATCCTAAATTACTAGAATATTCAATCACACCTGTTTCACTGTTGGCAATTCCTGGTGTACCAACGCCAACCCATTCAATCTGGTCAATAGTCAGCCCTGCGTCTGCAACAGCTTGTAAAGCCATTTTTGCCATGTCATCAGCAATTGCTTCTGCTGGACGTGGTCTGTTTGTTTTGGTACTTGCTTTTGTAAGAATCTCATAATTCTCATTCACGACTGCGGCAACAATATTTGTACCGCCTAAGTCAATACCGATGTAATACTTCATAAAAATTTTCCTCCTTTTTAATATATCTCACGCAAGTTCTTCTTGCGTATCGGACAAATTGATTTTAAAATCTCTAGCTGGCAAAGAAAATTCTTCTAAAAAATTTTCATAACTATCATGATAGACATTTAAATCAATATAAACTTCTGTCTGGTCAGATTGAATGCCATCATAGCCGTCTAATTTTCCTTGGTCAGAATATTGCCAGAAATTCCATCTTGTCAGCGGTTCCATATAAGTATCACGCATCCAAATTGGATAATCTTCATAGCCACCGCCTAAAATATAATAACAATATGTCTTAGTTGTAATATAAATAATTGGCTTTACTTGATAATATTCTTCTAATTTCTCCAGTAAGGCATTTAAAATTTGTCTTGTTTCTTTTTTGGATAAATGCTTATCCGCATAGTCACCATAAAATTCAAAATCCACAACTGGAGGTAAATTGCCGTCAAGTTCTCCTACAGTGTCAATAAAATTCTGTGCTTGTGTTTCTCCAGAACTTTCAAAACTAAAAAAATGATATGCTCCAGCATAAATATTAGTTTTTTTTACTTCTTCCCAATTTTTAGCAAAGCAAATGTCTTGAAAAGAACTACCCTCTGTTGCTTTAATAAATGCAAATTTCACATCTTGCGATTCTAACACAGCCCAGTCAATATTGCCTTGATATCTTGAGACATCTACACCCATAACGGGATATTTTTCAGGGTCTGGAATATTCGCAGTAATTTCACCATTATAAATTTTTTTCAGCCGAATTGCAAGGCTTCCCACACAAATTACAATTACAGCTATCAGCAAAAAACTGATAATTCTGCCATAGGCAATTCTTCTGCCTTTTAGAAAATGACTCACTAACTAAAAACCCTCTTGCTTTTATTTGAAAATTTTAAAAAATTTAAAAATTAATTTTGAAATATTTGTTTTGCAATATCAACTGTTTCTTTTGCGTCTTTTGCATAAAAATCAGCACCAATTTTTTCGGCATAATCTGCTGTGAGAACAGCTCCGCCAACAACTGTTTTACACCAAGGGCAATGTTGCTTTAATAATTTAATTGTCGCTTCCATAGAGGGCAACGTTGTTGTCATCAAAGCCGATAAGCCAACTAGTAATGCATGTGATTTGTTAGTTGCTTCGACTACAGATTCATAGGGAACATCTTTGCCTAAATCTATGACCTCATAGCCGTAATTTTCAAGCAGAATTTTCACAATATTTTTGCCAATATCATGAATATCACCCTTGACGGTTGCTAATACAATTGTTCCTCTGTTCACAGATTCCGTGCTATGTTCACAAAGATATGCCTTAATCACTTCAAAAGCAGATTGTGCAGATGATGCCGAAGAAATCAACTGTGGCAGAAAAATTTTACCTGTTTCAAAATCTGTTCCCGCACGGTCAAGTGCAGGGATTAGCATTTCATTCACAATTTCCATAGGTTCAGTAGAAACTAATAATTTTTTAGTTATCATACCAGCTTCTGATTTCAAACCTGCTAAAATTGCAGATTCTAAATTCATGTTACTAGAATCCTGCGGAATTTTTGGCTTGGATTCCTGTGCAGTATCATTGCCATAATGTGCAATAAAATCAACTGCATTTTTATCAATATTGGCAAGTAATTTATAAGTTCTCACACAAGACATGATATTCGCAATATTAGGATTAATAATTGGCAAATCTAAACCTGCATATAATGCCATTGTTAAGAAATTTCTTGTCACAAGCTCACGATTTGGCAGTCCAAAAGAAATATTAGATACTCCCAGAACTGTATGCAAGCCCAATTCTGTTTTTACTCTGTGAACAGCTTCTAACGTTTGCATAACGCCTTCTTGTTCGGCTGAAGCTGTGAGTGTGAGGCAATCAATAAAAACATCTTCTTTTCTGATTCCTAATGCAAGTGCATGATGTAAAATTCTTTCTGCAATTTCAAATCTGCCTTGTGCAGTTTTAGGAATGCCGTTTTTATCAAGTGTCAGACCAACAACAGACGCACCATATTTTTTTACCAAAGGCAGAACTGTATTTAAAGATTCTTCTTCACCGTTGACAGAATTGACAATTGGCTTGCCGTTATAGCAACGTAATCCAGCTTCTAGGGCTTTTCTATCTGTTGTATCTAACTGCAATGGTGTATCTGTAATGCCTTGAATTGCTTTCACAGCCGATTCCATCATTTCAGATTCATTAATTTCAGGTAAGCCAACATTGACATCTAAAATATCAGCTCCAGCATCAATTTGCTGAATAGCCTGATTTAAAATATAATCGATATCATGTTCTATTAACGCTTGTTTAAAGCGTTTTTTTCCAGTTGGATTAATACGTTCGCCAATCACTCTGGGCTGATTAATAATTACGGTTTTATTAGCAGAACAAACCGCAGACGGAATAGAAATATTTCTCTGCACAGGTGTTTTATGTTTTAGCATATTGGCAATTGCTTTAATATGTTCAGGTGTTGTGCCACAGCAACCGCCTAAAATGACAGCTCCCATGTCAATAAATTTTTCACAGCAAGAGCCGAATTTTTCAGCATTAAAATCATAAGCATTTGTAACAGGGTCTGGTAAGCCTGCATTTGGTTTGACAATCACAGGCAAATTTGTCCATTGACAAAGTTCTTCTACAATTGGCATTAATTCTTCTGGTCCTAAAGAACAATTAATTCCAATCGCATCTACGCCTAAGCCCTCTAATGTCAAAGCCATTGCTGGAATTTCACAGCCTGTGAATGTTCTTTTGTTTTCTTCAAACGTCATTGTGACTAGAATTGGCTTATTATTTCCATATTCACGTCCTGCAAGCACACCCGCACGGACTTCTAATAAATCCGTCATTGTTTCAAATACAATAAAATCTGCTTCTTCACCCGCTTGAATTTGTTCTTTGAAAATATCATAGGCTTCTTCAAATTTTAAAGTTCCTGTTGGTTCTAATAACTGCCCGATTGGTCCAATGTCTAAAGCAATATATTTCGCACCAGAATTTTTTGCATTGGCAATTGCTGTTTTAATAATATTCTGCACAGATTTATGCGTTTTCGCCATTTTTAAGCGATTCGCCCCAAATGTATTAGTATATACAACATCAGCTCCTGCATTGACATAGGCTTTATGAATGCTGGTAATAAACTCTGGATTTGTAAAATTCAGCATTTCTGGAATGCCACCAAGTTTCAGCCCACCAGCTTGTAACATTGTACCCATACCGCCATCAAGGACTAAAAATTTTTCTTGCTCTAAAATTTTTTTAAAATTTAAATTCAATTACAATGTTCTCCTTTCGCACGATAGGGACAATTTTGCCGTAATTTACAAATTGTACAGCCTTTTTTTGATTTTTTAACAGGTGTATCTGATAAGCCAATAATTGCCGTAACAGATTTTCTAGGAATCATTAAGCCACTATCTGTTACACAAACGCCAACACGTTTTTGTGCATGAAGTAATTTCAAAAAATCATCTTGTATAGACAAAGGCATATCGCCATAACCTGCACTAAATCGCCATGTAGCATATTGATGTTGAAAATTATGATTTAATATTTCTGATTCTACACTATCACAAAATTGTTCTGTGAATGCACTTGCCATAGCATCTATCATCATGCCAGCTAAGACATCATTTGTTTGTACAAGTCTAATGCAAGTGTCAGTACTTTGTGACAATGTCGCACAGAATAAAATCACTTGTTCACAATATTCTAAATGCTTCTGAATATCTTGTCCTAGTAATAAAAATTTGATATCTTGTTTTTGAAATAATTGCCAACAGTATCTGGGCTTTACCGCAGATAATAATTTTTGTTCACAAGTGTCAGCAAGCTTGTTAAATTTTTCATCTGGTTCACCGTGAAACCCCATATATCTAAAAGCTTGTGTTCTGTCAACAGCATTTAAATTTATCATGAATTTCTGCCCAAAATACCAGATACTGCTTCCGTGATACGTTTTGCAACATAAGGATTATTCATTGTATATAAATGAATCCCATCAACACCATTTGCAACTAAATCTACAATCTGGTCAACTGCATAGGCAATGCCTGCATCACGCATAGCTTCTGGACTATGTCCGAATCTCTGCATCATCACAGTAAATTTTCTGGGCAAACTTGCACCACAAAGGCTTACCATGCGTTGAATCTGAGACACATTCACAACTGGCATAATACCTGCTTCTATTGGGACGTGAATGCCAATAATTTCGCATTTTTCCCGAAATTGATAAAAATTTTCATTATCAAAAAATAATTGCGAAATTAAATGCTTTGCACCTGTATCAACTTTATGTTTTAAATTTCTCAAATCAGCCGTTGCAGAAATTGCCTCTGGGTGTGTTTCTGGATAACATGCACCATAAATTTCAAAATCGCCTTGTGTTTTAATAAACTGAATTAAATCACTTGCATATTTAAAATCTGTTTTTTCAGGTCTGTCAGGGCTTTTATCTCCACGCAATGCCAAAATATCTGTAATGCCGTTTGCTTTAAAATCAGCTAAAATATCTGTAATTTCCTGTTTTGTATAAGAAATACAAGGCAAATGTGCAACAGATTTAATTTTATACTGATTCTGTAATCTTGCTGATAATTCACAAGTAATTTTTCCGCCAGAAGTGCCACCGCCTGCACCATATGTAACACTGATAAAATCGGGTTTTAAAGCAGATAATTCTTCAAAGCATGCAGAAACTTTTTCAACAGGAGCTGTTGGCTTTGGCGGAAAAACTTCAAAAGAATAAATTATTTTTTTCATAAAACTATCACCTTATTATTTTTTTTATTATTTAATAAATTTTCCAATCAATTGGTGTAAAGCCTTTTTCCTGTAAAAATTGATTTGTTTGTGAAAAATGCCTGCACCCAAAAAAGCCATTATGTGCTGAAAGCGGGGACGGGTGAGCCGCTTCTAAAATCAAATGATTTGGATTTGTAATTAATACTTTTTTCTTTCTGGCAGGTGTCCCCCATAGTAAAAATACAATCGGGTCTTCTCTTAGATTTAATAATTTAATAATCGCATCTGTGAATATTTCCCAGCCCTGTCCTCTGTGGCTATTCGCTTGACCAGCACGGACTGTTAAAACAGTATTTAATAATAATACCCCTTGTTTCGCCCAGTCTGTTAATTCTCCATGCATAGATAAATTATCAATATTTAAATCGCCTTTTATTTCTTTATAAATATTTTTCAAAGATGGTGGCACTCTGACACCTTTCTTGACAGAAAAGCTTAATCCGTGAGCTTGCCCTGCACCGTGATAAGGGTCTTGCCCTAAAATCACAACTTTGATTTGACTATAAGTTGCTAATTTTAAAGCATTAAAAATATCATACATATCTGGATAAATTACTTGTGTTGCATATTCTTGTTTTAAAAATTCACGCAATTTTAAATAATATTCTTTTTGCATTTCATCTGCAAGCAAAATATCCCATTCGTTATTAAAATTAACCATTGAAACTTAATCCTCCAATCATGAATATATTTCTATTTTAGCATATATTTTCTAATAATGCAAGTAGTTTTTTCTTAAGTTTTTATATTTTCTAAGCATATTATAAAATATGCCATATTTCTGGGATTTCTTCATGATAAATATTTTGAATTAATGCACGGAGTTTTGCAATTTCTAGTAATATATCTTCATGATTCGTCACAATCATAGGCTGTAAACTAGAAATAATTTTTTGAATTTCTCTCAATTCAGAGCTGTTTACAAATAAAGCTGTGATATTATAATAATTTTCTAAATCATTTTCTAATTCATCACAAATTAACAAACTTTGTTCTGTCGTGCCAGTTTCTAAACTTTCTTCTAGTTTATTAATGATAGCAAGATAATTTTGTGCTTGTGTTTTGACTGTCATGAGAGAAATAATACATAATAAAATTAAGACTATTAAAATGCCTAAACTTACTTTACAACGATTCATAAAAAAATTATCCTTTCTTAATAATATGATAACGACATGCATTATCTGCTGTCATCATGAAAATTTCTGCAATAGAAATATCTGTTGTTTTTAAGATTAAATCCAGCCATTTTTTATCCTGTCCGATACTAGACAAAGCATGTTCCCGAAGCTTTCCGTCTGCAATAATAATTTGTGGCGGATTGACATTTTTTTTTGCTGTATGGACATCTTCTTTTGTAGCAGGCTGTTCAGAAGATTTTTGATAAACAGAAATACTGCCATTTGTTTCCACAATTGCAAATTGCACATCTTCAATAAAAAATATTCCATTCATTCGCAATGCAGTCATGACATCATCTACAGAAAATCTCAAAGTTTTTAGCATATTCTGGTCTAAAATTCCGTCACGAATAATAATTTTCGGACTGCCAGAAATCAAACGTCTAATTTTAATTGATTTTAAACTAATCCATGAGACTAGTACTTCATAACAGACTAATGCCAATATTGGCAAAATGCCATGTAACAACGGAATATTAATATCTTCTAATGCCAAAGTCGCAATATTAGAAATTAAAATTGTGATAACTAATTCAGACGGCTGTAATTCGCCTAATTGTCGTTTGCCCATTAATCTGACAGAAAATATGACGATTAAATATAATATAAATGACCGAATCAATACAATTGTCATGATAGCACCTCTTTTCAGTTTCAGTATAACCAAATCAGAAAAAAAAATACAAATATTCTAGTTTTCAACAATTCCACTGTGGAATGTTGAAAACAAAAAAATCCCCTGTTTCTAAAAACAGAGAAATTTTTTTAATATTAATTTTCATCAAGGCAAATATACGTTGCGTGATATGCTTCTGCATAAAATTCAGCAATAGAATCTTTAGAGCCATAGATAGTTATGTTATCAGAAATTTGGTAATCATCAGTACTATGAGAACTAAATTGTGTGTATTTACAGTTAAAAGTAAGAGATTGTAAAGCTGAACACCCTAAAAAATCATCAATTCCAAGATATGTTACACTTTCTGGAATGGTAATAGATTCTAAAGCAGAACATTCTGAAAAAGTTTTATCGCCAATATATGTTACACTATCTGGAATGATAATAGATTTTAAAGAAGAACATTCAGAAAAAGCACTATCACCAATTTTTGTTACACTATCTGGAATGACAACAGTTTCTAAAGCAGAACATCTAAAAAACATATTATCATCAATACTTGTGATATGTTCTGGAATTGTAATAGATTTTAAAGCCGAATTTTCATAAAAAGCAAATGTATCAAATTCTGTTACACTTTCTGGAATCGTATATTCTATTTGACTATTTTGCGGAGGAAATTTAATTAATATTGTTTTATTTTTGTCAAATAAAACACCATTTTCACTAGAATAATTTTGATTATTTTCAGCAACATGAATTGCTTGCAATGCTGAACAATTGGAAAAAGCATGATAGCCAATTTCAGTGACATGTTCTGGAATTGTAATAGACTCTAAAGCTGTGCATTCATCAAAAGCCCAACTGCCAATTTCTATGACATGTTCTGGAATCGTAACAGATTGCAAAGCTATGCATCCTGAAAAAGCAAGATTACCAATTCTGGTGACGCTATCTGGAATTGTAATAGATTCTAATGCAGTACAAGATTTAAAAGCTTCCTCACCGATTGTTGTTACGCCGTTTTCAATCACAACTGTTTTAATATCTGCTTGTAAATTATTCCAAGGTGCTGACAAAGGATAACACCCATAAGAATCATAACCAAAATCCCGCATTTCACCTGTTCCACTAATTGTTAGTGTTGCAGTTGTTTCATCAAAATTCCAAGTTACATTTTTTCCGCATGTATAATGATTTTCTCCTATATAATCAGAGATTAGATTTGTTTCTTGTGGAATAGATTCTGATGAATCACATGCACATAAGCATACTGCAAATGCTAATACAAGTATAAATTTTAGTTTTTTCATAAATTTATCCCTACTCTTTTTATTAATTTATTAATATACTTTTTGTTGCTTGAATTTTTCAAGTTACATCTTCTTCACCAAGATGACTATAGAAATTAGACCATTGAAAACGAGCGTCCCCAAAAGTAGATTCAGAATATAATTGATTAATTAATTCTGTTGCTTCGGCAGTTTGGATTTTTTTTGCAGTAATATTGCCAGTCTGATAAAAAAGAAATTGTTTATTACTAACATAACCATAAAACCAGATATTAATCTCATCAATATCAAGTTGTTCTGATTCTTCTTGTATGACTAATTCTTGTGTGCTGATTTCTAAAAGCAAATCATCTATTGCAAAACTGATTTCTCCTAATTCTTCTATATTTGTAAAATTATCAATAGATAATATTGCATTTTCAGGTGACTTATCATCTGTTTTCCATAAAGCTGAATATGCATGATTATCTTCTGTAATATAATAAATGAAATAATGTGAATCAATATAGCCTTGTTGGATATAATACTCACTTTGCCATGCACAAAGAAATTTTAAATTGCAGTTAATATTCTGAAATTCTATAGAATTTTCAGATTTATTTTCAGTATTATTTTCTATATTAGAAATATTAGAAATATCAGAAATATTAGAATCTGTAATAGAATTTTGCTGTTTTGTAAAATCACATGCACATAAACATAATGCTAGTAGTAACACAAGTATAAATTTTAGTTTTTTCATGTTATGCATAAGCTGGTTCTGCATTAAAATCAGATTCTAAAATTTCATGCTGGATTCTGCCCTCCAGTAAATGAATAATTTTTTCAAGTGAATATAAATGCCAAATTTCACTAATTGCACAGCATTTATCTGCAATTGTAATAATAAAGCTTTCTTTATATTTTGGGGGCGGAAAACAAAGCGGAAACATATGCTTACGAATCATATCACGTTCAATAGGATTTAAATCAAATTCCTGTTCTGCATTTTTCAAAGAAATCATTGGGTGCATAAATGTATGAAATTTACAGGCAGATGCTTTATCATGCCAATCATATAAAAAATAATCATGTAACAGACACCCACGAACAAGACTTTTTTTATTAATATTTTTAAAATGCAATGCTTTTGCAACACACAAAGCCATATAAGCCACACAAATAGAATGTGTAAAACAATCTGTTGTGCCATGTTGCATAAAATTTCGTTCTGATTGCATATTAGGCGAACGTAAAATATCTTGCCCATAAAAAAGCACTTGTTCTGCAAGTTGCTTATCTGGTTTGATATACCACATGATAAAAATCATATCCCTTCTTTTTTAGTAATATTTATTATACTACAAAATAAGACATCTGTCAATTAAAATTAAAAAAACAATCGCTCTGCTGTGAGAGTACAACAGAGCGAATTTATTTTTAATTAATATATTAATATTTTAATTATTAATACATACCACCAGCAGGCATTGGAGGTGCAGGAGGTTCAGGTTCTTTAATATCTGCAACTAAGCTTTCTGTTGTAAGAACCATAGCAGCAACAGAGGCTGCATTCTGTAATGCACTTCTGGTTACTTTTGTTGGGTCAACGATACCAACAGGAATCATGTCAACATAAGTTTCGTGATAAGCATCAAAGCCATAGCCAACTTTTTCGGAGCTGATAATTTTATCAATAATTACACTGCCTTCCAGACCTGCATTTAAAGCAATCTGACGTAATGGAGCTTCTAAAGCTTTTCCAATAATTTGTGCGCCTGTTTTCTCATCGCCATCAAGTGTATCAATCAAAGCATTTACTGCTGGAATTGCATTAATTAAAGCTGTACCACCACCAGCAACAATACCTTCTTCTACAGCGGCTTTTGTTGCAGCAAGTGCATCTTCAATACGTAATTTCTTTTCTTTCATTTCGATTTCAGTTGCAGCACCAACTTTGATAACAGCCACACCGCCAGAAAGTTTTGCAAGTCTTTCCTGTAATTTTTCACGGTCAAAATCAGAAGTAGCACTTTCAATTTGAGATTTAATCTGTGCAACTCTAGCAGAAATTGCTTCTGTATCGCCTGCACCATCTACAATGATAGTATTTTCTTTCTGGATAACAACTTGACGAGCTTTACCAAGCTGTGCAATTGTTGTGTCCTTGAGTTCTAAGCCAAGTTCTTCTGTGATAACTTCACCGCCTGTTAATGTTGCAATATCTCTCAACATTTCCTTGCGTCTGTCACCAAAACCAGGAGCTTTTACAGCAGCACACTTGAATGTACCTCTTAAGTTATTCAAAATAATTGTTGTTAAAGCTTCGCCCTCAATGTCTTCAGCAATAATTACTAATTTTTTACCAGACTGTACCATTTGTTCTAACAAAGGCAAAATTTCCTGAATACTGCCAATTTTCTTATCAGTAATTAAAATATAAGCGTCATCATAAACAGCTTCCATTTTTTCAGTATCCGTTACCATATAAGGAGAAATATAACCTCTGTCAAATTGCATACCTTCTACAACTTCGCTGTAAGTTTCAGCAGTTTTGCTTTCTTCGATAGTAATTACACCATCAGCAGTTACTTTTTCCATTGCTTCAGCAATTAATTTACCAACACTTTCGTCAGCAGAGGAAACTGTACCAACTCTTGCAATATCTTCTGAACCCTCAACAGGTTTGGAATTAGATTTAATATTTTCAACAGCTGTATCAACAGCCTTTGCAATACCTTTTTTAAGAATCATAGGATTTGCACCAGCTGCAATATTTTTCATGCCTTCATTTACAATTGCTTGTGCGAGCAGAGTAGCTGTTGTTGTACCGTCACCAGCAGCATCATTTGTTTTCGTTGCAACTTCTTTTACAAGCTGTGCACCCATATTTTCAAAAGCGTCTTCCAGTTCAATATCTTTTGCAATTGTCACACCATCATTTGTAATTAATGGTGCACCAAATTTTTTATCTAAGACAACATTTCTGCCTTTTGGACCTAATGTGATTTTCACAGTATCAGCAAGTTTATCAATACCTGCCTGTAATGCTTTTCTGGCATCTTCACCATATTTAATATCTTTTGCCATAATAACACGCTCCTATCTATTAAAAATTATTCTACAATTGCAAGAATATCTTCCTGTCTGAGGATAGTATATTCTGTACCGTCAACCTTAACTTCTGTACCAGCGTATTTGCTTGTCAGAACCTTGTCACCGACTTTTACAGTCATAGGAATCAGTTTGCCGTTTTCATCATACTTGCCCTCACCAACTGCAACGATTTCAGCAATCTGTGGCTTTTCTTTTGCAGAACCTGCAAGAATGATTCCGCCTCTTGTAACTTCTTCTGCTTCGGTCATCTTAATGACAACTCTGTCAGCCAATGGTTTAATTGTCATAAAATATGTTCCTCCTATCTGAAATTTAAAAATTTTCTAATTATTTTTGATTTAGAAAATTTAGCACTCTCTTTCGTTGAGTGCTAATTCTATTTTACCAGTTTTATTAAAAAAATCAAGTCTATTTTGCAAGTTTTTTAAAAAATCAGCGTTTTGCATAATTTCAACTGTTGAAACTAGCATAATTATTAATTTTTTTATATTATTATAAAATGGCAATCTTATGGTTTTACAGTTAATTCAAAAATTGTTCATAAAAAATTAATATAATTTGCTTGTAAATCATGTATAATGAAAGGTGAATATATTTTCTTGATAAAAATCATATAGTCAAGAAAATATTTGCAACACAAAGAGAGGAGTTTTTAATAATTATGGCTTTAGAAAAAGTATTAGTTGTAGATGATGACCAGAATATTTGTGATTTATTACGCATGTATCTTGAAAAAGAAGGCTATAGTGTGATTATTTCTAATGATGGCAAAGAGGCTGTGAATAAATTCCGTGCATTAAATCCAGATATTGTTTTATTAGATATTATGTTGCCTTCTATGGACGGCAGACAAGTGTGCAGAGAAATTCGCAAAGATTCCAACGTGCCAATTATTATGATTTCTGCAAAAAATGAAACGTTTGATAAAGTACTTGGCTTAGAACTTGGTGCAGATGATTATATTGCAAAACCATTTGATACAAAAGAAGTCATTGCCCGTATTAAGGCAATTGCCCGCAGAGTAAGTGCAAATAATGCAGAACCAGAGGCAAGAGAAGTCCGTTATGATAAGCTTGTTGTCAATATGACACGTTATGAATTGCGTGTGAATGACAGAGTTATGGAAACACCGCCAAAAGAATTAGAATTATTATTTTATCTGGCATCTAATCCGAATCATGTCTATACCCGTGACCAATTGCTTGACGAAGTATGGGGATTTGAATATTATGGCGATTCCAGAACAATTGATGTGCATATCAAGCGATTACGTGAAAAATTAGCGGATGTATCACCACATTGGGCATTAAAAACTGTATGGGGCGTTGGTTATAAATTTGAAGCAGATGAAGAATAATTATAATATAAAATATAAATTATGAAACTATCGGCAAATAAAAAAAATAGTGCTATCTCACAAAGTTATTTTCATTTATCAGGCGTTTTAATGCTGTCAGGTATTTTATTAGCAGGTGTCATTATGATATGCAGTGCAGTTGCAAGTTATAAAGATACGATTAGTAATGCGATTTGTCAAAACTGTGATGCATTAGTAACAAATATTTCTGAATATTACAACAGTCCCAAAGACATGATGAATGCAGATGTCATAAAGCTTGTGCAAATAGCAGAGTTGGAATATGGTTATAAAATCTGGATTTATGATGAAAATGGAGAAATATTATATCCAAGTGGTGACAAAACAGAAATTTTAACACCTGCTATCAGGGCATATCTTCGTACAGATGATTTTATTCAAATTGGATATTATACGCCTGATGCAACATCTGCACAGTTCTGTTGTGCTATCAGATTTTATCTGGAAGACCAGAACAAAGACGTTGCACAGTATTATCTTGCTTCTGTCAGTGATGCCCAAATGGTGCAGGATTATAGCAATATGTTAGTCAGAAATTTAGTGCTGTGCTTATTAATTGTGCTTATTTTATTTATGATATTATTTAGAATTGGTGCAAAACGTCTTGATAGTCAGTTAGATGAAATTACGACTGTAACCAAAAAATATGCAGAGGGTGAATTTTCAGCCCGTGTGGAACTTCCAGAACATGCGAATTTATATGCGTTAGGCTGTACTATGAATCGTATGGCAGAATTTATTGAACAGAATGAAACCACAAGAAGAAATTTTATTGCAAATGTATCACATGAATTACGTACACCTATGACAACAATTGGTGGCTTTGCAGATGGTATTCTTGATGGAACAATTCCAGAATCACAGCATAAAAAATATATTCATATTATAGCAGATGAAATTCATAGATTAAAAACGTTAGTAAATTCTATGCTGAATTTGACAAAATTTGAAACTGGTACTATGCAGATTCATTTGCAGACAGTGGATATTTCAAAATTATTAATTAAAACTGTTCTGATGTTTGAAAAGCGTATCACAGACAAACATGTTGAAGTCGAAGGCTTAGACGACAGTGCATTATTTGCCAAAGCAGATGAAGATTTATTATTTCAAGTATTATATAATTTAATTGAAAATGCTGTAAAATTTGTAAATACAAACGGTGTGATTAGCTTTGCGTTATATACTGAAGATAAAATTGCACATATCTGTGTGAAAAATACAGGCGAAGGGCTTGCTGATGATGAATTGCCTAAAATATTTGACAGATTTTATAAAACAGATGCTTCCCGTAGTGAGGACAAAACAGGCTTAGGCTTGGGCTTGTCTATTTCACGCAAGATAGTACATTTGCACCAAGGGCATATTGTTGTAAAAAGCGTCAAAGGCGAATATACTTGCTTTGAAGTGCAAATTCCAGTAGGCAATGTGTAAGGAGGTTTTTTATGAGTGATAATAATTTTGAAGATTACACAGACGCATATCCAAAATCAGAAAATAATCCCCCACCACCTCCAGAACAGGAAAATATAACATCTGTTTCTGATTCTAATGCTAATTTAAATACACAACAGGAAAATAGACCTATTGAGTCAAATGCTGTTCCAAAACGACAAATTCCCCCCCAAGGTTATCCCTATCAACAGCCCTATTATCCACCACCACCGCCACCGCCTTATTATGGAAATTATTATCAGCAACAGGGTATGTTTTATGGTGATATGTATGCACCACGCTATGCACCACCACCAGTACCACCCAGACAGAAATGCCCCCCTACACCACCAGCAGAACCAATTCCCATGAATCGAAAAATTCTAGTGATGTCTTCTGTGATTGCGGCAATGATTTTCTTGCTGTGTATTTATTGCATTATTGCAGATTTAATGCATGGTGCATTAAATTCTGATTCTGAAATTATCCAAAATACAGTTGTTCTGCAAATGCAGGAAAAACCAGAATTAAATCTGGAAGATGAAAATGTAACATCTGAGGGCGAATATACTGTAAAAGGCGTTGCAGAATTAGTCAAGCCATCTATTATTGAAGTTTATGTGTATCAAACTTCTGAGAATGGCAGGTCAGTTTTAAGTGGCACAGGTTCAGGAATTATTATTTCAGAAGATGGTTATATTATTACAAATGCACATGTCGTACAAGGCGATAGTTATAAAGTTGCACTAGATGACGAATCAGAATATGATGCTGTTTTAGTTGGTAGTGATAATAAAACAGATTTGGCTGTTTTGAAAGTAAATGCAAGAGATTTAGTGCCAGCTGTATTAGGGAATTCTGATGAAGTCTATGTTGGTGAAAATGTAGTCGCAATTGGCAATCCCGCAGGGCTTGCAAATTCTGTTACAAAGGGCATTGTTTCTGCAATTAATCGGCAAGTAAGAGCTGATAGTAATGGCTTTATGATGGATTGCATTCAGACAGATGCGGCGATTAGTCCAGGGAATTCTGGCGGCGCTCTTGTGAATATGTATGGGCAAGTAATTGGTATTACTTCGTCAAAATATGCATCTGTTTATGAAGCAACTTATGAGGGATTAGGCTTTGCAATTACCATGAATCAAGCTTTGCCTGTTGTACAGGATTTGATTGAAAACGGCTATGTTTCAGGAAGATTTAGAATTGGCATTGTGTTCATGTCAGCCAATACAGAATATGCCGCTATGCAATTTCAACAAGTATTTGGTGAGGAAATGCCAGAAAAACTTGCCGAAAGTCTCTGGGTGTCAGAAATTAGTGATGAATGTGATATTTCTAATACACAATTAAAGCCAGATGATTTTATTTTGACGATGAACGGCAAAAAAGTTTCTGATTATGATGAAGTACTTGCAGTATTAGACGGTTGCAAGGGCGGTGATACTGTCACAGCAGAATGTGCCAGATATGAAAAAGGTAAAATTGCTTATTATAATATTGAATTCAAACTGGAAGAAGATACTTCTGGTGATTATTAAAAAAAATGCAGCTCCTAGTATAAAAAATAGGAGCTGTTTTTTTCTACAAAATTAGAAGAAATTTTTGCCAAAAAATTTCTGAATAGATTGACTTTTCTAGCAAAAAGCAGTATAATAAAATTATACTTGATTTAGAGATAAGAAGGGGGGAACTGCTTTGCAGATATAGCATGAAACATCGTAATAAAAATTTAATGTTATGGCTGGAGTTATTATTCGTTGTGTTTTCGTTGTTAGTAATAAAAATTGTCGGTTCTTATCCACAATATGCTATGATAACATTAAGAGTTTATATTTTCAGTATGATTTTTCTGACAGTGTTGCTTGTATTATCTGTAAGATATCATCAAAATCAGCATAGTATGATTGATGTAGACAGAATTTGTGAAATGGTACAAAAAATTGATGTACCTGCATTTATCTGGTCAGATGATTTATCTGTGATGTTTGCCAATCAAGCAATGGACGAATTATTAGGCATTCATGAAGATGATGAAGAAATTGATAATATGATATTATTGAATAATTTTTTTCATAGCATTAGCATTAGCCCCAAAGAAGCAGGAGCTGTTCTGGCTGGAAAAACATTGAAAACAGGTTTATTAACCAAAAATGGTCAAAAAAGATATATTACATGGACAACTTCTATTTTGAAAACAAATGATACAGCGTCTTTGTTATTTTCCATTGGATTTGAAACAACAGAATTAGAAAATGCAAAACAGGAATTAACCAGAAATGCTCAGGATTTAATAGTTTCGCAGACACGTTATGATTTATCTATGAAATTATCAGGCATTGGATTTTTGCTTTGTGAAACAGAAAAAGAAGAATATTATGTTTCAGATGAAGCCATGAATATTTTAGGTATTTCAGAAAACAGAATTTCATTTCATCGGTTCCGAAAGAAAATTCATCAGAATGACAGAATTAAATTTGATGATTATTTAGCAAAAATTCGCAACACACCAGTTTCTAGTGCAGATACCTGTCAAAGAGTGATGGAATTACGAATTTGGAAACATAATAGATATGTCTGGTATGCGTATCAATATCATGAAAATTTAATCAACAAAGACGGCAAGCCAATTATTGGCGGGGCATTGATTGATATTACAAACGAAAAAAGAAAAGATGCAAAAATTAAAAATCTTGCTTATAATGATAAAATAACAGGGATTCCAAATCGTAATAAATTAATGTCTGATGGGGAAAAATTATATCAAATGGCAAAAGAAGCAGAAACACAAGGCTATCGTTATCGCTATTGGGTCATTGTATTAGATATTGACAGATTTCATATTATTAATGATTCCTGTGGTTATGAAAAAGGTGATAAAATTTTAAAAGCTTTTGCACATATTTTATGTGAATATACAGCAAATAACGGCACTGTTGCAAGAATTAGTGCAGATAATTTTGCATTGATTTTACAAAGCTATGATGATGATGACGGAGAACCTGCACGGACAATTGAAAAAATTCGTGAAACAATGGCAGAACTTGCAAAAGAAGAATTTCCTTCTGTTTCTTTGAGTTGTTCCGCAGGGTTTGCCTCTATGCCAACAAAAGACAGCAAAGATTTTAAAGAAGTATTAGAACATGCAGAATTTGCTCTGGCAGTCGGTAAGGGGGAATTATCTTATTTAATGGGCTATGATGCGAAAATGCATCAGGAAATTTTATATCAGGGTGAAATGGAAAAATCACTTTCTGAAGCAATTGAAAAGCATTATTTGCAATTATATTATCAGCCTAAAGTAGATATTCACACAGAAAAAATTATCGGTGCAGAAGCTTTAATCCGTTGGATTCGTCCAGATGGTACGATGATTTCACCGAATGTATTTATTCCCATTGCGGAAAAAGCGGGTATGATTTCTGCCATTAGTCATTTTGTACTTTGTGAAGCTTGTGAACAGACGGCAATCTGGCAAAAAATGGGGTTATCTAAAATTATCATGTCTATTAATTTTGCATCTGGTGATTTTTATCAGACAAATGTCTGTGAAGTGATTCAGAATCAACTTGATAAATTTGATTTAGAGCCGAAATATTTAGAACTAGAATTAACAGAACGTCTTGCTTTGGGAGATATTAATTATACTGTCCAACAAATGAATGTATTACGGGATATGGGAATTTTATTAGCAATGGACGATTTCGGGACAGGCTATTCTTCGTTAAGTTATATTCAGTTATTGCCATTGACGTTATTAAAACTTGACAGGTCGTTTATTATTGAAATTGAGACTGACAAAGTCGCACAGGAAATTGTTTCTGCTGTGATTAAAATTGCAAAATCCATGGATATGGAAACCATTGCAGAGGGTGTGGAATATAAGGCACAAGCCGAAATTCTGAAAAAAATGGGCTGTGATTATATTCAAGGCTATTTATATGGAAAGCCTATGCCACCAGCTGAATTTCAGAAACAGTTAGAAATTAACACTTATGGAAAGGAGTTATCATGATGAAAACTAAAAAGTCAATTACATTGCCATCTTATACACTAGGGGAGGAAATTTTTAATTCTGTTTCGCATGGTGTCGGAGCATTGTTATCTATTGCAGGGTGCGTTGTCTTAATTGTATTTTGTGCGATTCATAATAATGCAAAAGCTGTTGTTTGTGCATCTATTTTTGGTGCATCTCTGATTATTTTATACACGATGTCAACGTTATATCATGCTTTAACAAATCCTAAAGCAAAACGTGTATTTCGTGTATTTGACCATGACACAATATTTTTATTAATCGCTGGGACATATACGCCTTATGCATTGTGCTGTATTAAGCCAATCTGGCTAGGTTGGACAATTTTTGGCTGTATTTGGGCAGCGGCAGTGTTAGGCATTGTATTTTCTTCCGTGAATCTTGAGAAATTCAGCAAATTTTCTACAATTTGTTATGTTCTCATGGGGTGGGGAATCATTCTGGCAATTAAGCCGTTATATCAAGTTTTGCCGAAATTCAGCTTTATTGCTTTAATTGCAGGCGGTTTGCTCTATTCTCTGGGCGTTTATTTTTACAAGAAAAAATCTGTCAAATATTTTCATTCGATTTGGCATTTATTTGTTGTTGCTGGAAGCGTTTTGCATTATTTTTCTGTGCTGTATGCAATCGGATTTTAATTTTATGATTAAAATAAATTTTTTAAAATTTAAATTTTAAGGAGGAACATTTTTTATGAAAAAAAGAATTGGCATTCTGACAAGTGGCGGAGATTGCCCTGGTCTGAATGCGACTATCAGAGGCGTTGTAAAAGCTTGTTATGAACGTTTCGGAGAAGAAAACGTTCAAATTGTTGGCATTTCTAACGGTTATTACGGATTGATTCACGGACTTTGCAGAGATATGCAGCCGTCTGAATTTTCAGGTATTCTCACACAAGGCGGCACAATTTTAGGCACAAAACGTCAGCCATTCAAGATGATGACAGTGATTGGTGATGACAATGTCAACAAAGTTGAAAACATGAAACAGACTTATGAAAAGCAAAAATTAGATTGCTTGCTGACTTTAGGCGGAAATGGCACACACAAAACTTCTAAATTATTAGCAGATGAGGGCTTGAATGTTATCGGCTTGCCAAAGACAATTGATAATGATTTGTATGGCACAGATGTAACATTTGGATTTCATACAGCTGTAGATATTGCTACTGATGCACTTGACAGATTGCATACCACGGCGGCAAGTCATTCCAGAATTATTGTGTGTGAAATTATGGGCAATAAAGCAGGTTGGCTGACATTATATTCTGGCATTGCAGGCGGAGCAGATATTATTTTACTGCCTGAAATTGCCTATGATATTGACAAAGTTTGTGACGCTGTTGTTAAGAGAGCGCAAAAGGGCAAGACGTTTTCTATTTTAGCTGTTGCTGAGGGTGTAAATGATGTTAAAATTGCAAAACTCAAGAAAAAAGAACGTGAAAAATATCATGCAGAACATGGCAATGATACGGCTAGAATTGCAGCTCAGATTGAAAAAAATACAGGCATTGAAGCAAGAGTTTGTGTACCTGGTCATATGCTAAGAGGCGGTACACCAAGTGCTTATGATAGACTGCTTGCCACACAGTTTGGCGTACATGCAGCGAAATTAATTGCAGACGGTAAATTCGGACGTACAGTTGCCTTTGTTGATGGCAAAGTAACTTCTAATAAATTAGCTGATATTGCAGGTAAGAAAAAGTTAGTTGACCCTAAGGGACAACAAGTACAATTTGCCCGTGATTTAGGTATTTCATTTGGTGATTAATTATCATAAAAATAATAGTGATTGTCAATATTTGACAGTCACTATTTATTTTATTTTTAAATTATAAAATATTTCTGAATTATTATCACCATTCCCATGGCCATGTTGCCCAGTCGTTTATATAACCTTCTACAATTATCCAGAATACACACAGTATAAAATTTATAATCCCAATAATGATACTAGGAAGCATTATCCGTTTTGAAAGTCCTGTTTTTTTATACCATAATTTATAGAGCAGTAAATTTAGTCCATAAGGTAAAAATATTGCTGATTCAAGAAATATCAGACCTTTGATGAAATTACATATATAAATAGTTTTGTTAAAGAGTGTGGCTGGATGTGTTGAAAACGATAGCTTTGCGCCAGAAATTGAGGTACGTACTAGAAGTGGTAGTCCTGTAAAAATCGCCAAAAGTGCTATGAAACCAATTATTATCGAAGTCAAAACAGGTTCTTCTTTAGTATTCTTTAGTGACTTTTTTACAGAAACTTCATCAATCTGCAAAAAATTTTTTATGATGAAAATAAATGCAATGATATGTAATATAATAATCATCAAAAATATTAATCCTGTAAAAATAATATTCATAATAGATTCTCCTTTCTAAAATTTATCGTTTTGCTTCATCTTAATTATACTAAAAAAATAATGCTATGTCAATAAAAATTAAAACTCTGCTGAATCTACAGCAGAGTTTTTGCATTATATTGCATCACGCATAGTAAAAATAGCCTCTTGCATTAATTTTGCAGGCGATTGTCCAGAAATTAATTTAATGCTAATATAGGGCTTATCTTTGCAGACAAATAAAATTCTTCTGCCATATTTAGCAGATAACGCTGTAATTTGTTCAGGTTCAGGAGAAGTAATATAAAATTGCAGACTTGCATTTCTTTGTGTAATTTCTGTAATGCCCAAAGCTACAGCACAGTTTCTTAATAAAGATATTTTAATTAAGCCTGTAATTGCGATTGGCGGTTCACCATAACGGTCTATTAATTCGTCAATTAATTCAGATTCGTCATGTTCATCACGGACTGTCGCAATTTTTCTGTACATGTCAATTCTGGAAGAAGTACTTTGAATATACTCTTCTGGAATATAAGCTTCCATTTGAATATCAACTGTACAAGAAGCTATTTTTTTAATTTTTTCGCCTTTGACTTCAGCAATCGCTTCATTCAGCATTTGCATGTACATGTCATAGCCGACAGTTTCCATATGTCCATGTTGTTTACCGCCTAAAATACTGCCAGCTCCTCTGATTTCAAGGTCACGCATTGCAATTCTGAATCCTGAACCAAATTGTGTAAATTCACGCATAGCGTCCAGTCTTTTTGAAGCGATTTCAGAAAGTACTTTGTCACGCTTGAATAAAAAATAAGCATATGCCCTGCGATTAGAACGCCCGACACGTCCACGGAGCTGATATAATTGACTTAATCCGAATCTGTCGGAATCTTCAATAATCAGTGTATTGACATTGGCAATATCAACACCAGTTTCTATAATTGTCGTGCAGACTAAAATATCAATTTCTGATTCAATAACTTGTTGCCAGATATCAGACATTTCTGTTTCAGATAATCTGCCGTGAGCAATTGCAATTCTTGCATTAGGAAATAAATTCTGAATTTTATTGGCACAATTTGCAATCGTATCAATTCTATTATGAATATAATATACCTGTCCGCCACGTTTTAATTCTCTTGTAATTGCCTGTGTGATAATACTATCCTGATATTCTGTCACATAAGTCTGTACTGGATATCTGTCTTGCGGAGGGTCAGCTAATACAGACATATCACGAATCCCAGATAACGCCATATTTAATGTTCTTGGAATCGGCGTTGCAGATAATGTCAATACATCAATGCCTGAAAAAATTTCTTTGAATTTTTCTTTATGAGCCACACCAAAACGTTGTTCTTCGTCAATAATTGCTAAGCCTAATGTATGAAATTTTACGTCTTTTTGGACAATTCTATGTGTGCCAATTATCAAATCAATTTTGCCTTTTTCTAAATCAGCAAGAATTTTTTTCTGTTCTTTTGGGGTTCTGAATCTTGATAACATTTCAATTCTGACTGGCATCTGGTCAAAACGTTGAATTGCTGTTTTATAATGCTGTAATGCTAATACTGTTGTTGGAGCAAGAATGGCACATTGTCTGTTGCTTAAAATGCATTTCATCGCTGCACGGAATGCAACTTCTGTTTTTCCAAATCCGACATCACCGCAAAGTAATCTATCCATAGGTCTGGGACGTTCCATGTCAGATTTAATTTCCTGAATGCTCTGTAACTGGTCATCTGTTTCAGTATAGGGAAATCTTTCTTCAAAGTTGCGTTGTATTTCGTCATCAGGATAAAAGGCATAACCTTCACTTTTTTCCCGTTTGGCATAGAGTTTCATTAATTCTTCTGCCATGTCTTTGACCGCTTTGCGGACATGACTGCAAGTTTTCTGCCATTGTGGGGAAGATAAACGATTTAATTTGACAGCTCCTTCGTCCTGAACGCCAATATATCTTGAAACTAAATCTAATTGTGTAACAGGAACATAAAGCTTTTCAGTACCAGCATATTGAATGGTAATATAATCTTTTGCAATGCCTTCCATTTCCAGTTTATGAATGCCTAAAAATCTCCCTACTCCATGCATTGCATGAACGACTAAATCATTTGGATGTAAATCAGCAAGTGTCTGAATTTCCATGCCTGCTTTATGTTTATGACGACGTTTTCTAGCTGTATGCATTTTTGTCTGGACAATTAAAGCTGTTTTGTTTTCTGGATAAGAAAAGCCACTGGAAATGCTTTTTGCAGTAATTAATACAGCACCTGCTGGACAAGAATTTGTTTCATTGGCAATAAAACAACGAATATTACTTTCTTGTAAATCATTTGCTAAAATCGGCAATGTTTTTTCACTGCCAACAGCTAATATAATTCGATAATCATGTGAAATATATTCTTGTAAATCTTCTAATAATTGCCTGATTTCACCGCCCCAAGTTGCATTTTGCATGGTTTGCATACTGATAATTTTTTTAAACGGGATTCTTTCACTGCCTTGTAAAAATTGGCTTAGATATACACAGTTTTTAGATTGTAGCATAGCTTGAAATTCTGAAAAATCAAGCATATTTCCGTCAAGATGTTTGCATAAAATGCCGTCTTCATAAAGTAATTTTAAATCTTCCCGAAGCTGTGCTGTAAGTGCTTGTGCATGACGATTAATATCTGAAAATTCACTAAGCAAAACTGTCCCTGTGATATAATCTAATAATGTTGTTGTTTTGTCAGGATAAATTAAATGATAATATTTGTCAATATTGGCAAGTTGTAAGCCAGAATCTAATCTGTCTATATCATGTAATAAATTTGCCTGAATTTTATCTTTGCGTTTGCTTTTGAGTTTATTAGAAAAATTTATGATAGATTGTTTTAAAGATTCAGAATGATATAATAATTCAGAAGCAGGAGATATTATAATTTCTTGAATTGCCTCTGTACGGCGTTGTGTTTCTGTATCAAAATAAGAAATCGTATCAATTTCATCACCAAATAATTCCATACGGACAGGTTGTTGCATTTGTACTGGAAAAATATCTATAATAGCACCCCTGATAGCAAATTGCCCTTTGCCCTCTACGGTTTCACAACGTGTATAGCCAGCGGATAATAATTTTTGAATAAGTTCCTGTAAATCAATTATGCTGTTTAAATTTAATTTAATATGTGAAGTGTTTAATATTTCAGGAGGAATTGTTGGTTGTAAACAGGCTTCTATACTGGCTGAAATAATTTTCACTTGTTTTTGCGTAATCGCACTGAGTGCATGTAAACGCTCCTGTTCATATTCTGTTGATTTGCTTTCAGCAGAAGTAAACAGCATTTCTTTTGCTGGATAATGCATTGCGATAATTTCACCAGACATGGCATTTATATCTGCACAAAGTTTTATAGATTCTGCTTCTGAACCTGTGATTAATAAAATAATTTCTTCTTGTGCAACGGCAACTGTAAGAGCAAGTTGTGCTTTATGAATCGCTGAAAGACCAGTGACACAAACTGGTGTTTCTCCAGTCTGCAACGATTCAGAAAGCCGTTTCCAGTCGGATAATTCCTGAAAAGTTTCTGTAAAAAAATTCATAATATCTCCTTCAAGCAAGATTTAAAATTTAAAATTTAAAATAAAAACAAGTATTATGCATTATATAAATTCATTGCTTTTTCAGTTTGATTACTTAGCATGAGTGTTAAACATTCACAAGCATTTGCACAAGAAATCTGCATTTGTGCTAATTCTTTGTCAGTGAATTTGCTTAGCACCCAATCGGCAAGATTCATGTTTTTATTCGGTTTTTTGCCAACGCCTAATTTAATCCTTGCAAAATCTTCTGAACCTGTTAATTCGATAATGCTTTTAATTCCGTTATGTCCGCCAGCACTGCCTTTTCTGCGAATGCGTAATTTGCCCACAGGCAAGGAAATATCATCAAATATAATAATCACTTGATTAATATCTATTTTATAAAATTGCATTGCTTGTACAACAGCTTCACCACTGTTATTCATGTAAGTCTGGGGTTTCAGTAATAAACAACGTTGTCCTGCAAGGGTTAAATCTGTACAGTAGGATTTGAATTTCATACGATTGACCTGTACTTGTTCTAAATTTGCCAACATGTCAATTGCTAAAAATCCAGCATTATGACGTGTCGTTTCATAAATCATGCCAGGATTGCCTAAGCCGACAATCAGCCATTCTGGTTTGCCTCCAGATGGCTTATTTTGTTCCAGCTGTGCAAAAATATCCATAATTCCCATAATTTTAGCTCCTTTTTAAATTTTAGAAAATATAACAGTTTCAGACGGTACAATCCTTGCACCGCCTTGTAATGATTATTTATGATTATTTTTATTATAACATATTTCTGAAAATTTTGCAAGTCTTTCGCAAATGTTTTTCTATTTCGACAAGATTCGACAAAAAATTGATATTCACTGGTGAAATTTGAAAAAATGCTTGCTAATTCTGTAAAAATCTAGTATAATAAATAAAGTATCTTAGTTATCTGGAGGTGAACATGATGAATATTGACCCTGATGGGCGAGCGGAAATTTTTAAATATGCAAATAGAAATTTTCTGTTTGCAAAGAAAGGCGGTAGTTATTATGATTCACTTTTATCAGACACAGGATAATATGATTCAGGAATTAAAAGAACCTGTCACAGGGTGTTGGGTCTGTGTGATTGACCCGACAGCACAGGAAGTACAAAGATTAATTGAAAATTTTAAATTAGACAGCGGTTTTGTGCGTTCGTCTCTTGATGAAGAAGAATCTTCCCGTATTGAACGTGAAGACGAACAGACGTTAATTATTGTCGATACGGCTATGTCTGAAATTCAGACAGAAGAAACAATTCTGTTTTTTACTGTGCCATTAGGGATTATTATTACAAAAGATTATTTATTTACGATTTCGCTAAGAGATAATCAAATTCTGCGTGATATGCGGGATGGTACTGTAAAAGGTGTGCAAACACGTATGAAAACAAGATTTGTCATGCAGTTATTGCTTAGAATTACAGCAATTTATTTGCAGGATTTAAAGCAAATTGATAAAACGTCTTATATTATGGAACAGAAATTAAGCAGTGCGATGAAAAATAAAGAATTAATTCAAATGCTGGAATTAGAAAAATCTCTTGTTTATTTTTCAACATCGCTGAAAGCCAATGAAGTAACAATTGAAAAGTTACTACGTGGCAGAACAATTAAGCTTTATGATGAAGACCAAGAGCTATTGGAAGATGTATTAATTGAAGTCCGACAAGCCATTGAAATGAGTCATATTTATTCTGGAATTATTTCCAGTATGGTAGAAGCTTTTGGTTCAGTGATTTCAAATAATTTAAATATTGTCATGTGGCGATTAACTGTTGTTACAATTATTATGTCAATTCCAACTATGATTTTTAGTTTTTATGGTATGAATACGGCAAATTTGCCTGTACCAGATACTTGGTTTCCAACGGTTATAGCAGTTGTAATTACAATTGTAACAGCATATATTATGCTGAAACAAAAAAAATAATGGTAGTAATTATCGCTTGACAAGTGATATTTTTTGCAGTAAAATAAAACTGTAGCAAAAACATATGCACAAGATTAAGAGGAGGTTTTTAATCATGAAAAAAAGCACAAAATTAGTGGCATTTGTAACAGCAATCACGGCTATGCTGAATATAAGCGGTGTATTAGTGCCTACACATGCCCAAGAAACACCAAATATTGTTGTGATTGGTGATAGTATTTCTACAGGAGCAGGTCTTCCTGATGGTGAAAAATCCTATGTACAATTAATTCAGGATTACACATGTCTGGAAATTCAAAACTTTGCACAAGATAATTATACAACAGAAGATATTTTACTTAGTATCAATGATGCACAGATACAAGAAGCTTTATCACAAGCAGATGTTATTATTGTAACAGTTGGTATTCATGATATTATGGACGAATTTATTTCAACTGCAAATGAATTTATGACACAATTTGGATTTGAAAATTTTCTTGATGTATTTACAGCAAGTTTAACAGATTATGGATTTTCTGACGAAATGCAATTGATACCATATTCTAATAAAATGGCAAGTGCAATTAAAGCGAATCGTGAATCTGCAACCGCAAATTTTCAAGCTATTACGGAAAATCTTTCACAATATCAAAATGCAACAATTGTATATCAGACAGTTTATAATTTGTTAGATAATATTGAAAATTATGATAACTTGAGTGTAAAACGTAAAGCGGCATATAATAGCATTCTGAATCCAGCAGGATTGGCTGTAAAAAGTTGTTTTAATGATTATCTGGAAACATTCACAAAAGAACAAGCGAATTGCATTTTAATAGATGCTTATTCTGCATTTCAGGGTGAAGCTTATCGGTATACTAATCTAAATAATTTAGAAATGAATCCTAGTGCGGAAGGACATGCCTGGATAGCAGAAGCTATTATTTCCGCAGCTGAATTGCCAGAGGGCGAAAAAATTGATGACACAACCCCTACTGAAACAAATCCAGTTCCTACAAACCCAGCAGAAACAACTACAACGGTATCTGATTTAGATACAACGCCAACAGAAACAACTACAACAGTATCTGATTTAGATACAACGCCAACGGAAACAAGCACAACTTCTAGTTCCAATACAACACCAACAGAAACAACTACAATTGTATCTGATTTAGATACAACGCCAACAGAAACAAGCACAACTTCTGATTTCAATACGACCCCAATAGAAACAACTACAACTGTATCTGATTTAAATACAACGCCAACAGAAACAAGTACAACTTCTAGTTTCAATACAACTCCAACAGAAACAACTACAACTGTATCTGATTTAAATACAGACCCACCAGAGACAACCACAACTTCTGATTCAAAACCAACAGAAACCAGTACAACTTCTAGTTTCAATACAGACCCAACAGAAACAAGTACAACTAATGTCAATAATTTTTTATTAGGTGATGCAAATGGAGATGGTGTAGTTGATGCTGAAGATGCTACGCTTGTATTACGACATTCCGCAAATGTTGGTGCAAAATTAGAAGATGTATTAACAAAAGAACAACAAAAACGTACTGATGTAAATGAAGACGACATTTTAGATGCAGAAGATGCTACCCAAATTTTAATATATTCCGCTTTTGAAGGTGCAGGCGAAAAATATGAATTTGTAAAAAAAGATAAGTCAGAAGTTACTGATGTAATTCCTGAGTATACTACGGAGCCTGAAGTTGTAGATGCTGATCCAACAGCTCCGATTATTTCATAATGGAAGTGAAACACCCTGAAATTCCAATTTTATATTTCGTGATTCCCTGTTATAATGAACAGGAGGCTTTGCCTGTTACAGCTCAGAAGTTAAGAAGCAAAATGCAGAATTTAATAGCAAATCATCAGATTTCTGAAAATAGTCATGTTGTTTTTATTAACGACGGTTCTAAAGATAAAACTTGGAATCAAATTGAATTGTTACATGAAGAAAATCGTTTATTTCGTGGAATTAAACTTTCCAGAAATTACGGACATCAGAACGCATTGCTTGCTGGATTAATGACTGTTCAGCAAGAATGCGATGTTGTAATCTCTATGGATGCAGATTTGCAAGATGATATTCATGCAGTTGATGCGATGTTAGAAAAATATCAGCAAGGTTGTGAAATTGTTTATGGCATTCGCAGTGATAGGGAAACAGATACGGCTTTTAAAAGAATCACTGCACAAAGCTATTATAAGCTTATGAATGCAATTGGTGTGGAATTGGTTTATAATCATGCGGATTATCGGCTTATGAGCCAAAGAGTGTTACAAGAATTATCTGGCTATGAAGAAGTAAATTTATTTCTTCGTGGATTAGTGCCAATGTTAGGTTTTCAAACAGGAAAAGTTTATTATTCCCGTGCATCAAGATTACAAGGTGAATCAAAATATCCATTGAAAAAAATGTTGCATTTTGCATTTGAGGGAATCACTTCGCTGTCTGTCAAGCCAATTCGAATGATTACTAGTTTAGGAATTGCTATTTTTTTGATTAGTTTATTCATGTTAGTGTATATTTTAGTGCGACATTTTCAGGGTTATACAGTTACTGGTTGGACATTTCTGGCTGTGTCAGTTTGGGGAATTGGTGGCTTGCAATTATTAGGCATTGGCATTGTTGGCGAATATATCGGCAAAATTTATTTAGAAACAAAGCATAGACCAAGATACCATTTGGAGCTGTATTTAAAATAGGTGGATATTATGAAGAAATGGGTTGTTGTTGCAATAGATACAATAGCTGGTGTTGGCTTTTTTAGTGGTTTATTAGGTCAGGCACAGAAAAATTATCAGGAATATGTGTTAACAGATGATTCACAGGCAGTTGCTTTTTATGAGGAAGTGATGAGTCAGCCTGAATGGTATCATGAAATTAATCGTGTCAAACGTGGCGAAATGTTGCAGTTGCCAGAAGATATGATAAAAAAAATAGATACCAATGCTTTAACAGATGCTGTGTTAGATTATCCGTATTTTATAGATGTGTATGCATTTGATAATTATCAATGGGGCATGGATTCTATGTATGAGAGTTTTAATGGCATTCGTGCATTAGCAGAACGTGAGGATTTGACAGAAGTTTTACTGGAAAAATATCAGAATGAATCTATATTGACAAAAAATGATTTGCATGAGGATTCTGATATATTCAGATTAGAAAAATTGGAAATGTTAATTTCTCAGGATTTTGTAATTGAAAAAATGACGGAACAAGAATATAGTAATTTAAATCAGATTGCGAATCAAAAATATGAACTAGAAAAAAATTCAGATTATAATAGCTGGCTGGAAAGAAATTTGCTTTTTTATAAATTAGGCATTATTTCAAGTGATTGGTATGATGAATTTGAAGAAACATAAAATTAATAGAAATGCTTTTGAGAATGAATTTTCTTAAAAGCATTTTTAAATTTACGCAAAAAATGCTTTATTCTTTCATAATGTATTTTTTTTTTTGTCATGTAATTATCACATTAGAGAGTATAATAATACTTGTAAACAAAAATAATATCAGCAATGCTGAATGATATAGCAAGACAGAAAGGAATGAATATTATGTTTGATAATCAAAATCATGAAAAATATGATAGTTTGTATCAGAATCATCAGGAGGGGGAAAATAATAATTATATTGATTATATTTCTGATAATGGTTCTCAGAATTCTCCTAAAAATAATGGTGGGAAACATTTCCTGAAAGTTGTTGCAGGTGTATTAGCACTGGCAATTGTTTCTGTTTCTTCGATTGAAATGTATAAGCTATTCGGTCGCAATGATTCTAATTGGGATTCTTCCGTGAACAGTGACACGGAAATTGTAGAAAATATTGGTGATTCAGAGGAAAATACAGATTCTGTAGAAAGTAATAACAATGCAAATGTTTCTGTGAATTCCACAGCAAACTGGATTAACATGGCAGCTCCTGAAGGTGCATTAAGCATTCCAGATATTGTGGAAAAAGCATTGCCTTCTGTTGTGGGCATTAATGCAGTATTTGAATACACACCACAGAATACGCAGAGCTATTGGGGATTTGGATTTTATGGCGGTTATGGCAATGGCAATAGCACTCAAACACAACAGTTACCTGCCACAGGTACAGGTATTGTCATGACAGCAGATGGTTATATTATCACAAATGCACATTGTATTTATGATACAGAAAGCGATTATCAATGCGGAAAAGCCATTAGTGTCAGTGTCGTTATGGGTGACGAAGATGAAACAGAATATGACGCACAAATTGTTGGCTATGATTTGGAAACAGATTTAGCTGTTTTGAAAATTGATGCAACAGGCTTAACACCAGCTGAATTTGGGAATAGTGATGATTTACGGGTTGGTGAAATGGTTGTTGCAATTGGTAATCCGCTTGGATTTGAATTATTCGGTACAACGACTTGCGGAATTGTATCTGCATTGAATCGTGAAATTACTATCAATGAAAAAGATATGACTTTAATACAGACAGATGCTGCAATTAATTCTGGTAACTCTGGTGGTCCTTTGCTGAATGGTTATGGTCAGGTAATTGGCATTAATTCTGCGAAAATGTCCTCCACTTATGGAAGTGCCAGCGTAGAAGGCTTAGGCTTTGCGATTCCGATTAGTGATGCAAAAGATATTTTAGAAGATTTAATTAATCATGGTTATGTAACAGGCAGACCACAACTTGGCATTAGTGGTGTTGATGTGTCTGAATCCGATTCCCAACATTATAACATGCCACAAGGTGTTTATGTGTATGCTGTTACAACTGGCAGTGCCGCTGAACTAGCAGGAATTCGTCAAGGTGATATTATCACTGCTATTGGTGATGTAGAAGTTAGTACTACTGATGCACTTAATGAAGAAAAAAATAAATACAATGCTGGTGATGTGATTAAAATGACTGTTTTCCGTTCAGGAGAGTTTTTAGAATTTGATTTGACTTTGCAAGAAGTCCATCAAGAAGATTAATTTGTAAAAAATTAGCATATTTTTATTAAAAATTAATGTAACAGGCAAAGAAAAAAATTAATTTTTTGCCTGTTATTTTTCTTGTTATAAAATGTCAAACATGGAAAAAACGTCATGAAAAGGGCATAAAAGCTTTTATTTTTGTGCAAGTCACCTAAAAATATAAAAAATATTCAGTCAATATTTTAAAAGAAAATTGGACAAGGGTGTTGACAATTTCAAAATAATGTGCTAAAATATGTAGTATAAAAACGTTTCTGTGCTGTCATGTCGGAACAGTGTGGGGATGTTTGAGGCAAGGCATAGGAGTAAAGAAAATTATTTTTTAAATTCGCTCCTGCGTCGTGAAAATCAAAAATCTACAAAGAAGAGAGAGGTAATCTAACAATGAAGAAATCATTTCTGAGTAGAGCAATGTCTGCGGCGATTGCAGTACCAGTTGCTCTGTCTCAAACACTCGTTGTCGCTTCTTTCGCTGTTGATGAAAATGCAGTGAATGAAAGTGGTCTCCAAACAATCACAATCGAAAATTTCAAGAATGTCCCCGTTGCAGATTCCATGCTTTCCCCAATTACTGAAGTTGAAAAGTATGCAGTATATGAAAAGCCATCTACATGGAATGAAACATTAAAGGCTTGGACTACTTCACAGGCTGGTCAGGTTTATACTTTGGATATTTCCAAACTGACAGAATCACTTTTGACAAGTGACGCTTGGTATATGGATATGCTGGAAGACATTGTGAATAATCCAGAATATGTATCCGCTACAGCAGAAATTGGCTTAGATGATGTCACAATGGTATTAGATGTGGATTATCCTTATGAAGTTGCTATCAAAGATGTTCTTCAGAAACAGTTTGCTGAGAAATACCCAGATATAGAATTTGATTTTAAATCTGACAGTGCGTTAGATCTTACAGTTACAATTAAGACTTCTACAACAGCTCTGGATGATTCCAAAATTCCGTTTGAAGTTACTATCTTAGATGATAAGGGTAATAAGCTTGAAACAGTAGATGCTGTATTAGATTATATTGTAGCTACTTTGGAACAAGTAAGAACTGATGCAAATGTCATGGTTGATAATATCATTGCTGATTATCAACAGCAACTGGATGACGCACAGGCTCTGAAAGATGAGAAGCAACAGCTGAAAAATGAAAAACAGGCTGAAAAAGATGCAAAAGTAATCGAAGTAGATGAAAAAGAAATTGAATTAGAAGAAAAGCAAGAGGAAAAAAACAGCAAGCAAGCTGATGTAGATGAAAAACAAGATGATGTAGATGCAAAGCAAGCAGAACTTGATGATGCAATTGCAAATGGCGGTGATGTCGCTTCTGCACGGAGAGAACTTGCTGATGCACAAGCAAAACTGGAAGATGCACAGGAACAGCTTGATGATGCACAGGAACAACTTGATGATGCAAGACAGCAGCTTAGAGATGCAAGAGAAAAACTCGCTGATGCACAAGAACAGCTTGATGATGCACAGGCACAGCTTGATGATGCACAGAGACAAATTGATGAAGCACAGCAACAGCTCAATGAAGCTGACGTTATGGCTGAAGGCGAAATCGATAATATGATAGATGGTTATCTTGACAAAATTGAAACTGCTAGAGATAAATTCAATGGCTTTACTGGTGAGTATTCCGGCGAATATTCTGCTGCAAATATTGATGAAGCCCTCCAGAAAGCAAAGTCCACACTCAAGAACAAATTCCCTGGTCAGGCTAACAAAATTAACAGAATTCCAAATTCTATTGACGATTTTGCAAACAGTAATATATATGGAAAACTCTTAGGCGTTTATACAGAAGTCTTGAATCAGATTAGTGCCCAGACACAAGATAAAGCTTATGATATTGAGATTACTTTAGATGATATTCTTGATTTTGCAAAAGAAGTTTATGATGTAACAATTTCCGGCGATGTTGTAAAAGATGAAAGTGGATACATGGAAGCCAATGGCAAAGTAGAAGGTTCTTTGCCTGAAGAATTAACAACAGATGATTTGGATTACTACTATGATTATTTCAATGAACTGTTTGCACCTGAAAATAAGAAAGTTGTAGAGGGTTCTTTGAAAACTGAAAAAGTGATGGGTGCAAGTGGTAATGGTGCATCTGATACATTATCTGGCGAAGTTAGTCTT
>JAAVHJ010000009.1 GCA_014799805.1 Ruminococcus sp. | reverse complement strand
ATCCCCTCTATTGAGTAAGACCCCTTGTAGACTACGAGGTTGATAGGTCTGTAGTGTAAGCATGGTGACATGTTCAGCTGACAGATACTAATCGGTCGAGCACTTTTCCTAATTGTGAATCATTTTAAATTAGGTTTTAGTTTTTGAATTTTAAATTTTGTGTTGTTCTTGTTCTGTTTGCAAAGTCGGTGCTGATGGCAAAGAGGTTCCACCCGTTCCCATTCCGAACACGGCAGTTAAGCTCTTTTACGTCTAAAATATTTGGTTGGTGACGACCTGAGAATTCGGATAAGTGCCGACATGATTTATAAAAGAGCGGTTTTCCGCTCTTTTATAGTATTTTGTATTAGGGCCATTAGCTCAGTTGGTTAGAGCTTCCGGCTCATAACCGGACGGTCCTGGGTTCGAGTCCCCGATGGCCCATGATGAGAATAAAGAAACCGTTGGTTTTGTCCAACGGTTTTTTTAGTAAGAGGGTTTATTATGAGTAGAAGTTATAAAAAATTTCCTGTCGTAAAAGACCGTGCCAGTACTTCAAAAAATAGACAAAAACCGAAAACATTTGCTAATCGTACAGTTAGACGCAGTAAAATAATTCCTAGCGGAAAAGCAGGATTTAAAAAATTATATTGTAGTTGGAATATTTGTGATTATCGTTTTCTTAGTCGTTATAGTAACGAGAAATTTTTAAAAAAAGCATGGGACAATGGTGATATGTATATCCATGTAGCTCGTTGGGGAGATTTTCGTGAACGTTTTCAGAGTTATGAAGAAGCTTTGCAAGATTGGAAAAGATGCTATGTTAGAAAATAAAAATATTTTATAATTCAGAAATATGGCTGTAAAATTTCTGTATATTTCCTGATGATAAAACAAATGGAGAACAGTAAGTATGAAAGAGATGAAAAAAGCAAATCTGATATATGCTATTAAAGAAGGCAGTCTTGTATATATTGATGATGTCGAAAAAGGATTGAGGTGTGGCTGTATTTGTCCCGCTTGTGGAGCATCTTTAATTGCAAAAAAAGGAAACAAGGTATCACATCATTTTGCACATTATTCATCAGAAGATTGCGAAAAAGGATATGAGACTTCTTTACATTTACTTGCTAAAAAAATTCTTTCAGAGACTAAGGAAATTATGTTACCTGCTGTTAGGATTCAACTAGCCAATGTATATATTCCTATGTGGAATCAAGGTAAAATACAAATTGATTATGTAGAACTAGAAAAGAAAAATGGAGAAATTATTCCTGATGTGATTGCTTATTCAGGAAATAAAAAACTAATAATAGAAATTTATGTTACGCATAAAGTAGATGAAGAAAAATTAAAAAAAATAAGAGCTTCTGATATATCAGCACTCGAAATAGATTTAAGCAAATTTGACAGATTTATTACTGAATCTGAACTTAGGAATATTTTAGTGAATAGTGATTCTTATAAATCATGGCTATATAATTCTATATCTGAAAAATATTTCAAAGTATTCTGTTCTGTTTCAAAAAGAAGATGGGTGAGCGGTTATGCGGGACGCATTTATTATTGTCCACTTGCAAGAAAAACTTGGTATGGAAAACCTTATGCAGATTTTATTGATGATTGCTCCTGCTGTGAGTATCTTATTGAAGTTGAAACAGATGATGATTATAATACAAGTATTCTTTGTTTAGGAAGAATTGCATCCTATGTAAAAAATAATTTAGAAAAGAATTTATTATATATAATTAATAAAAAAGCTATACCAAATTGGAAAAAAATATAAAAATTGCTAGATTATTAGAATCTAGCAATTTTATTTTATAGAATAATTTAAGATTTTTCTATTTCAAGTTTGGCAAGCACACGGAAAGCTTGTCTGAGACTGTCAACGCCGAAAATTCTTAATGTTTGAGAGCTTTTCGGTAATGCTGTTAATGCTTGTTTAGGAACAATGCAAGTCTCAAAACCCATTCTTCGGGCTTCCTCGACACGCTTAATAATATGCGATACATTGCGGACTTCTCCAGCTAGTCCAATTTCGCCAATGGCAATTAATTTATCTGGAATAATTTTATCTGTTAAACTGGAATATAATGCCAATGCGACTGGCAAATCTCCTGCTGGTTCGTCTAATTTGAAACCGCCGACAATATTTAAATATACGTCTAATGCACCATAGCTTAAGCCGAAACGTTTTTCTAATACGGCTAATAATAAAGACATGCGATTATAATCAAAGCCAGTTGCTGTGCGTTTGGGTGACGAATAGCCACTTTTAGAAACTAAAGCTTGTATTTCAGCTAAAATCGGTCTTGAACCCTCCATGACACAAGCAATACAAGTACCAGAAACGCCCAAAGGTCTCCCAGCAAGTAACATCTGTGAGGGATTTTCTACTTCTTGTAAGCCTTTTTCCTGCATGTCAAATACGCCAATTTCATTTGTAGAACCAAAACGATTTTTAACAGCTCTTAATATTCTGTAACTCATATGACGTTCGCCTTCAAAAAATAATACCGTGTCTACAATATGCTCCATGACTTTCGGCCCAGCAATTGCACCGTCTTTGTTGACATGTCCGACAATAAAAATCGGAATTTCAAGCGTTTTTGCTGTATGCATAAATAGATTTGTGCATTCTCTGACCTGTGTCAAACTGCCTGGAGTAGAACTGATTTGTGTAATCTGCATTGTCTGAATAGAATCTATTATAACAATATTTGGTTTTACTGTATAAATTGTATCACAAATTGCTTGTGCGTCATTTTCTGTCAGAATATATAAATTATCAGATATTACCCCTAAACGTTCTGCACGAAGTTTAATTTGTCTGCCGGATTCCTCGCCCGAAATATATAATATTTTATAATCTTTACCCATAAATTGACAAATCTGCAATAATAAAGTACTTTTCCCAATACCTGGTTCTCCGCCTAATAATACAATAGAGCCTTTCACAAGTCCTCCGCCAAGCACTCTATCTAATTCGCTACTGCCTGTATGATAACGAATTTCATTTTCAGAAGATATATCAGAAATTAAATGAATTTTATCAGATAAATTTGTGAAAGTTTTCATTGCCTGATTTGCAACAGGTGTAACTTCCTCCAATGTATTCCATGCACCACAGCTTTGACAACAGCCGTTCCATTTTGGACTTGTCCAACCGCATTCTGTACAGACAAATTGCATTTTTTCTTTTTTTGCCAATGAAATTTCTCCTTTTTATTTTTTGGGTTTTTCTTGTACAATCAGACTATAACAGCCAATTTCTTCATAACGTTTTTCTGTTGTTTCACGTTTAAAAGAAATTAATCCATTGCTATCATAAGGGTCATTGAAATAATAATATGTTTCATCATAGCCAACAAGTACCATACAATGTTCATTTGCAAGCCATTGAAATTTTTTGTCTGTTGGATAACCGTATTGATTATATAAATACCAGCTTACATTTGGAAAAGACTGTCGCATATAGATTGTTGCCCATACTAATACGGGTGTTCCTTGTGGTAAATATTTTTCTGCAAGTTCTTGCAAATCTGTTCCCGTAGTATCAACAGCTTGATAATTTTTTGGTAACAAATGATTTAGCATTTTCACAATCACTGGTGCAAAACAACCGAAACTGCTTTCATCCCACGGACTGCCAATAAAAGCATTTTCGGGATGCGGTGCATAGCTTTTACCTTTTCTTTCTTTAGGATATTGACATGCGATAACACTTATCATATCTTCTATTTCTGTTTCTTCATGGGTGTAATATTCAAGCAACATTTTCGCACTGATAATTTCACAACCTGTTGGTAAAATATTTTCTTGGGAATAATAGGGGACGTCTTCTAATAAAATTTCTTCTGGTGGTTCAGAAGTTTCAGGTTCTGTTGTTGTTTCTGTTTCGGTAACAGTTTCCGTTTCAGATTCTGTTAAAGTTTCTGTTTCTGTGGGAGAACTTTCTATTTCTAGTGTATGTACAGTTTGATTGGCTTTTATTTCAGATTCTGACTCTGATTTTTTAGAAAAAATATATCCTGTTATGATAAAAACTGCCAAAATAGCTAGTATTACAGGATAATATTTTTTTAAAACTGTCATTAATTTTTCTGTCATTAAAAATCCTCACTTTTTAGATAAATTATGATAAAATTCTACTTATTTTATTTTACTCTAAAATTTGCTTTTTGTCAAGCGAATTAATAACTTGCTTCCGCACAATATTGAATTAAAGCAGAATAAATTGTAAATGCTACTTTTTGTTGATAATCTTCGGTAATTAATAAACTTGCTTCTTCTGGATTTGATAAAAAACCACATTCTGCCATAACAGTTGGATTTTTGCTGTAATAGCATAAAAATAATTCTTTGCCACAAAGTTTAATTTCACGTTTATTATCAGGTTGCAAAAAATTTACAAATTGGTTTTGTAGTGTTTGTGCTAAAGTCGCATTTTTAGAATTTGATTCTGAATAAAACATTTGTGCGCCATTATATTGAGAATCTGTAAATTGATTTTGATGAATAGAAATGCAAATGGCATCTTGTACAGAATTAAATAAAGCCAGCCTGTTATCCATATCAGAACTTTTTTGATTCGCAATACCCTCTATGCCTTCATCATGAATAGATTTGTCAGAATCTCTTGTTGTTAAAACTGTATAACCAGAAGCTTGAAGCATATCACGTAAATTTAATAAAATCGCAAGATTAATGTCTTTTTCAACATCGCCGTTGGCAGAAGTGCAACCGCCGTCCATGCCACCATGTCCAGCATCTAAAATAATAATTTGTCCATCACTAGCAGAAGAATTTACTTGACTAGTTGTTTGTTCCATATGTCGAACAGTATACCATGAACCAGCAAGTACTAATGTAATTGCTGATGTCACTGCACCAATTCTAGCAAACAATTGTTTTTTGTTCATATTCATAAATTATCACCTGTATTATCAATATTCGGGAAATATTTTTATAATTCATGTTTATGAGCATTGCAAGCAATTTATGCAGGAATTAATTCATTTGGGAATAAACACAAGTGAAACCGTTATCTGTTAATTGTAAAATATCTTGATACACTAAAAAATATTTATGATGATAAGAAGTTGATATATGATAATGTCCCGAAAACCAGAATTTAAAATCTAGCTTTGTATCAATTTCATCGAAATAATTTGTTAAGGCATTGCTTTTATAATCATCATCATCAGCTTTAAATATTTTTTCTTGTAAACGCTGTGGCAAAGAATGTGTAATGACAATATCTGTTTGCCAATTCATTTTTTTCAGAACTTCCCGTCCATATTGCATTTCTCGTGCATTCGGCATTTCTTGTTCCCAGATAGAAATACCCTTTTTTCTAAATGTTTTATCATGACTTTCTGCACCGCCAAATGCAAAAAAACGTTTTCCTTCTAGTTCAAATACACTGCCTCTACAGAGATGTATTATATGTTCCGTAATTTGATGTACTTGTGTTTTATTCCATTCTGTGAGGGGATAAGATTCTAACATGTCAAAATTTTCATGATTGCCGTCAATAAAAAGCGTTGTCCAAGGCTTTTTTTCCAACCAATTTAACCACCAACGTTCAGAGTTTGAACCGTCCCATAGTAAACCAAAATCACCACAAATTATCATATAATCAGAACGTGATAATAATTTTTGCATGGGAAATTTCTTGGTTGAGAATTTGTGAATATCATATTCGCCGTGAATATCTCCTGTAATAAATATCATAATAGATTCTCCTTTTTAAAATTAATATTATTATAATATAAAATAAAATAAATTGCAAGCAGAATTATCATAATTTTGCTTGACATCTCTCATATTTTGTGGTATGATTAGAATAGATTATAAATAGTCTGATATAATTGGAGGGATAGTGCTATGGGCTTTTTTTCAAGAATCAGCGATATTTTTAAATCTAATATCAATGAATTAATTGACCATGTAGAAAATCCTGAGAAAATGGAAAAACAGATTATTTTGGATATGCAGGAAGAATTAAATCTATCTATGCAAGCGTTAGGAAATGCCGTTGCAAATGAACGAATTGCTGAAAAGCAATATCAAGAAGCAGTTAGCAAATCTGCTGACAAGGAGAAATGGGCAAAAATTGCACTTGCATTTGATAATATTTATATGGCAAAAAAAATGTTGCAACAAAAAATAAAATATGATGAAGAAGCAGGAAATTATAAAAAAATATATGATACACTTTCTAATCAGACTGCGGAAATCAGGACACAAGTGGAAATTCTTAAAGCAAAGCTGATGGAATTAAAAAGCCGTCAGGCAATGTTAGTGACACGTTCTCAAATGGCAGAAACTAAAAAAAATTTTGCACAAGCTGTTAGAAAATTAGATACTGCATGTTCTTGTGAAAAATTTAATCGCATGGAAGAACAGATTATTCAAAAAGAAGCAGAAGCCGATGTTTTGGCAGAAATGGCAGGAATTGCTGTTTCCGAAGAATCTAAATTATTGGAACAGTTTCAAACAGATGTCAAAGTAGATACAGAATTACAAAAATTAATCACTGAAATGAAACAATTTAACCCTGAAAAAGATGGGCTTTTCTTGGAAGAACAAATTGCTGCTGTGAATATTTCTGAAAAAAATGCAGTTGCAGAACCAATGGAATAATATATTTAAATTTGCCCTTTTCCTGCAATGTTAGGGAAAGGGTATGCTTATTGAAGAATTCGTGAAATTGCAATGGCAAATTAACGGCTGTTATACAGACTCTGAAAGAGTCTTAATATAAATTAATTAAAAAATTAGGAGGATTTTTTATGTTATCTGATATTGAAATTGCACAAAGTGCAGAAATGAAACCAATTGCTGAAATTGCGAATCATTTAGGTATTACAAATGAAGAACTTGAACCTTATGGACATTATAAGGCAAAAGTAACAGAAGCTTTATTTGCAAGAACTGCAAATTTACCAGATGGTAAATTAATTTTAGTGACAGCCATTAATCCAACGCCTGCAGGTGAGGGAAAAACAACAGTTAGTGTTGGTTTAGGGCAAGCTATGGCGAAAATTGGTAAAAAGGCAGTGCTTGCACTTCGTGAACCGTCTTTAGGTCCTGTATTTGGTATTAAGGGCGGAGCTGCTGGCGGTGGCTATGCACAAGTTGTTCCTATGGAAGATATTAATTTGCATTTTACAGGGGATATTCATGCTATGACTGCTGCAAATAATTTACTTTGTGCGTTGCTTGATAATCATATTCAGCAGGGCAATGCATTAAGAATTGACACCAGAAGAATTTTATTCAAGCGTTGCATGGATATGAATGACAGAGCTTTAAGAAATATTGTCATTGGCATGGGTGGTCGTATGAATGGTGTGCCCCGTGAAGATAGTTTTCAGATTACTGTTGCATCAGAAGTCATGGCAATTTTATGCCTTGCATCTGATTTGGAAGATTTGAAAAAACGTCTTGGCAATATTTTAGTTGCTTATAATTTAGATGGCGAACCAGTCTATGCAAAAGATTTGCAAGCACAGGGCGCAATGACAGCTTTATTAAAAGACGCATTAAAGCCAAATTTAGTACAAACACTGGAGCATACGCCTGTCTTAATTCATGGCGGACCTTTTGCCAATATTGCACATGGCTGTAATTCTGTCAGGGCAACAAAATTAGCTTTGAAATTAGGCGATTATTGTGTGACAGAAGCGGGATTTGGTTCAGATTTAGGTGCTGAAAAATTCTTTGATATTAAATGCCGTTATGCAGGTTTGAAGCCTTCTTGTGTTGTATTAGTTGCAACTGTGAGAGCTTTAAAATATAACGGCGGTGTTCCAAAAACAGAATTGACAACGCCTAATTTAGAAGCCCTGAAAAAAGGTATTGTGAATCTTGGCACACATATTGAAAATATGCAGAAATATCATGTACCTGTTGTCGTTGCATTAAATAAATTTTATACAGATACTGACGAAGAATTAGCATTTATTGCAGAATATTGCGAAAGTTTAGGTGTGGAAACTTCTTTGTGTGAAGTATTCGCCAAAGGCGGAGAAGGTGGCACAGACCTTGCAGAAAAAGTTTGTAAGATGATTGATACGCAAGAATCAAAATTTGAAACACTGTACAGCACAGAGCTTTCTATTACTGAAAAAGTTGAAAAAATTGCAACGGAGATTTACCGTGCCGATAGTGTAAAATTTTTGCCAAAAGCTTTAAAAGCATTACAAGAATTTGAAAAATTAGGTTACGGCAATTTACCTGTTTGTATTGCCAAAACACAATATTCGCTTTCTGATAATCTGCAATTATTAGGCAAACCCGAAAATTTCAGTATTACTGTCAGTGATGTCAGATTGTCTGCTGGTGCAGGTTTTGTTGTTGTGCTGACTGGCGATATTATGACAATGCCTGGTCTGCCAAAAATGCCTGCTGCATTGAAAATTGATTGTGATAATAATGGCAATATCAGCGGTTTATTTTAATGATAAAATTATGAGAAAAGAATTTATTACCAATTCGCCAGAAGAAACTATTGCTTTTGCAGAATCTCTTGGAAAATTATTACATGCAGGTGATGTCATTGCCTATCGTGGAGACTTGGGAGCAGGAAAAACAACTTTTACAAGAGGCTTAGCTTTGGGACTAGGCTTGCAGGATTTAGTCACTTCTCCAACATTCGCATTAGTACATGTATATGGCAATCCGCCTTTGCAGTTATGTCATTTTGATATGTATCGCATTGACAGCGAAGAAGAATTAGAAACAACAGGCTTTTATGATTTTCTGCCAAAAGAAAGTATTTTTGCAATTGAATGGTCTGAAAATATTGAAAATGCTTTGCCAAAACATACAATTTGGTTGACATTAGAGATATTAGAACAAGAACAAAGACGTATTATTTTAGAATTAGATGCAAAAGGAAGTGAACGCTTTGCGAATTTTAGGGCTTGACACGTCTGGAAAAATGGCATCTGTTGCCATTCTGGACACAGAAAAACAGCTCCTGCTTGGTGAACATACTGTTTATACAAGCCGTACACATTCACAAGTCATTATGCCTATGTGCAAAGCTTTATTATCAGAATGTAATTTAACAATACAAGATATTAATTGCTTTGCTGTTGCCGTGGGTCCAGGGTCTTATACAGGTTTGAGAATTGGCATTTCTGCCGTACAGGGAATGGCTATGGTAGATAATACGCCTTGTGTTGGCGTTTCGACATTGGCAGGACTGGCTTCCAGAATTGGAAACGGAACTGTACTTGCAATTATGCATGCAAGAGAAGATTTATTTTATTATGGAATTTATCGCTATGATAATCATATCACACAAATGCCTATGGGCGAATTAGCAAGCGTTGCTGAAATTATACAGGCAATTCAAAATATGACTGGCAAATTAATGATTACTGGTGACGGAGCTGAAAAATTTCTGCAACAATTAGAAATGATTACAAAATTGCCTGATAATTTGCAAATTATTCTAGCTCCAGTCGCATTAAGATTACAATCCGCTGTGGGGGTCTGCCTGTGTGCGACACATGCAGAACTTGGCACTGCTTCCGATTTGACGGCAAGTTATTTACAAGCTGTGCAGATTCAAAAGAAAAAAACGGATAAATAATATTATTAGATGATTATTATGAATTCCCAAAAATTAATTAAATTACTGGAAGAAAAATTAATAGAAAATAATTTTAGTGATTTTACTGTTGAAAAAGATATAAATCATAATTATATATTTATGATTCCAGAATCAGATTTTGATATAGGTATTCTTATTTCTGAAAGTGGTAGTATATTTTTTGAATGTCAGCTTGCAAGCGAAGTGCAGGAATCAAAGCGTATTGCTATGCTTGAAATGCTGAATCATTTAAATTTTAAGTATCATACAAGTTTTGTCCTCGATGAAAATGATGATATATATTTGAAATATATTTGTATTACTTGTGGTGATGAAATTACAATTTGTGAACAGATACTTGTCATACTAAATTATCTTATAAATATAATATTTATTTGTATTGATGATATTATGCGTATTATTCAGAGATAAAACAGAAAGAAGTTGATTAGTGATGTCACGAGATAGCAACGCAATGCAGGATAATCTGATAGCAGATTGCATTGCGTAAATAGAATGCTGTCGGATAACTGCAATTTTGTCAAGAAAAATTTTTTTGATAAAGGAGCTGTTATGATGAACAAAGAATTATTAAAAGCATATTGGCATACAGAAGAACAATATGCTAAAATAAAAGGCTGGGATTTCAGCTATTTGAAAAACAGATTTGATTCTGGAGAAAATAAATTGCCTTGGGATTTTTCTCAAATTATCAAGCAATATTTAAATTCAGAAAGTCGGCTTTTAGATATAGATACTGGCGGTGGAGAGTTTTTGCTGTCGTTACAGCATGCCTATGCGTTGACAAGTGCAACAGAGGGCTATGCCCCAAATGTTGCATTTTGTAAAGAAAAATTTAGTAAATTAGGCATTGATTTTCATGAAATGACAGATGTATCAAACATGCCTTTTGATTCACAAGAATTTGATATGATTATGAATCGTCATGGTAGATATGATATCAATGAATTATTTCGTGTGTTAAAATCAAATGGCTTGTTTCTCACACAGCAGGTTGGTGAATATAATGACTGGGAGCTTGTGAAAAAATTATTACCAAATGCAAAAAGAAAATTTAAAGGGCATTGTCTTGCTAGTCAGTTAAAATTATTTCAAAATGCAGGTTTTGAAATATTAGAACAAGGAGAAGCATATTGTCCGATTCGGTTTTATGATACGGGGGCTTTGGTTTGGTTTGCAAAAGTAATCGAATGGGAATTTGTTGATTTTTCTGTTGATAATTGTTTTGAAAATTTGCTTATGATAGAGCAGGAAATACAAGAAAAAGGCTTTGTCAGTGGCGAAATCCATCGGTTTTATCTGGTGGCAAAAAAGAAAGATTGGTGATAGTATGATAGCATTAGGTTGTGACCATGCAGGCGTAAATTTGAAAAAAGCAGTAATGCAATATCTTGATGAAAAAAATATTGCATATTTGGATTTAGGAACAGACGGCGACCCTTGCGATTATCCAGATATTGCAAAGCAAGTTGCTGAAAAAATTGTTTCAGGTCAGGCAGAACAAGGTATTTTAATTTGTGGTACTGGTGTGGGTATGAGTATTGCTGCAAATAAAATAAAAGGCATTCGTGCGTCTGTTTGCAATGATTGTTTTTCCACAAGATATACCAGAAAACATAATAATGCAAATATTTTATGTTTGGGTGAGCGTGTCATTGGTGTTGGACTTGCATTGGAATTAGTGGAAATTTTTCTGGAAACAGAATTTGAAGGCGGTCGTCACCAGAGAAGAATAGATAAAATTGCAAATTTAGAAAATTAATAGGAGGATTTTTATTATGGCTAAATTAAATATTATTGACCACCCGTTGATTCAGCATAAAATTTCTTTAATGCGTGATAAAAACACAGGTACAAAGGAATTTAGAGAGCTTGTGAATGAAACAGCTATGCTGATTTGTTATGAAGCAACAAGAGATTTGCCTTTGAAAGAAATTGAAATGGAAACACCTTTGTGTATGGCAAAAACAAAAATTGTTTCTGGTAGAAAACTTGCTGTTGTGCCGATTTTAAGAGCAGGTTTAGGCATGATTGACGGCGTGACTTCTCTTGTGCCAGCAGCTAAAATTGGACATATTGGCATGTTCAGAGACCCTGAAACACATGAATCTGTGAAATATTATGCAAAATTTCCAGATGATATTGCAGAACGTGATGTCATTATTGTTGACCCTATGCTTGCAACAGGTGCAACGGCTTGTTCCGCAATTACGGAGCTGAAAAAAGTCGGTGTGAAAAATATTAAATTCATGTGTATTATTTGTTCTCCAGAGGGTGCTTCTAATATGATTAAAACACACCCTGATGTAAATATTTATTGTGGTGTTATGGACGAGGGCTTGAATGAAAATAAATTTATTATCCCTGGTCTTGGTGACGCTGGTGATAGAATTTTTGGCACAAGATAATAGAAGAAAGGATACTATGGTGAAAGAAAAACTTTTAAGGATTGGGTCAGCATTTATAGGCATTATGATGATGTTGCAAGTTGTGCCAATAAAAGATATTTCAACTAAAGCACTTCAGATAAAAGAAAGCAATACAGATATTGTTGTTTCTTCTGAATATTTAGCTGGTGATGTTAATGGAGATGGAATTTTTTCTGTCACAGATATTGTTGTTCTTCAGAAGTGGTTACATGGTAAAGGTAATTTGGAGTGTTGGCAAAATGCCGATTTAAATCAAGATAGCATAATTAATATTTTTGATTTGTGTTTAATGAAAAAAATGATTGTAAAAAGTGAAATGGAAAAACAAACAGAAGATTTAGAATTTCATATTTTGAGCGAATCATGGACAAGAAATAATGTTTATGATATAGATTCTAAACAAGTTTATGTTGCTTTATCTTATGATGAATTATGTAAAACAATTGAAAATATAGAACAAGAAATTAATTTTAGCTCTGATTTTAATAGTAATGATTATGATGAAGATAATATTTTTTTAATCGTCTATACTTCTGTTGGAGCTAGTAACAGAACCATAACAATTGATAATATAAAAAAAGAAAATGAAAATTTATTTGTATATACTACTGTAGAAAATTCTGTACCGACACCAGATATGGCTATTTGTAGATTTATTGTAGAAGTAAATCAAGAAAAAATATCAGGTTTAAATGGTATTTTGATTGAAAATAAAATTTCTAATTTGCTTGATTTTCTTGACAAATAAAAAGAATATTAAAGTGATATTATATGATAAAATTACATTTTTTTGATTGGGATAGTTTTTATTTAAATATTGAAAACGAATTGAATATTAATAGTGATATCGTTGATTTTTTGATAGAACATGTTCCATATATTGAGTTGGAGGCAACAGATAATCAATTTGATTTAGAAAATAATTGGATTTTCTGGTTTAGTTCCAAAAATGAAAAAAAAGCTATCAAGGCTATTTATGATATTATATTCTCTAGGATAAATCCTGACAGTTCTATGCATTTTTCTATTACTCTTGAATAAAAAAGAAAATTTTAGAAATTTTGTTAGCCTGTTTATTTTACTTGACAAATAAAAAGAAACATGCTATACTAGTAATGTAATTTTTATAATTGTGTCAAGATGATTGAGAAATTATAGTGTTTAACAGCGTTTAGTCAATCTGAACGCTGTTTTGATTTAATTGCTTGATGTCGTTTGGTAAAATTTTTTGTAAAATTTTAAAACAGGAGGTTGTTTTTTTATGAATCATGTATTTACTTCAGAGTCTGTGACAGAAGGACACCCAGATAAAATTTGTGACCAGATTTCTGATGCAGTATTAGATGCGATTTTGGAACAGGATAGTTATGGACGTGTTGCTTGTGAAACCGTTGTGACAACTGGTATGATTTTATGTATGGGTGAAATTTCAACAAAAGCAAATATTGATATTGCTAAAATTGCCCGTCAAGTAGTGATTGATATTGGCTATGACAGAGCGAAATTCGGCTTTGATGGACATACTTGCAATGTCATGATTGCTATGGACGAACAATCACCAGATATTGCTATGGGTGTGAATCATGCCTATGATACCCAAGAAACAGGTGCAGGCGACCAAGGCTTAATGTTTGGCTATGCTTGCAATGAAACACCTGAATTCATGCCTTTGCCGATTTCTCTTGCACATAAATTAGCAATTAAATTAACAGAAATCAGAAAAAATGGTACGCTTCGTTATTTACGCCCAGATGGTAAAACACAAGTGAGTATTGAATATGATGAAAATAATAAGCCTGTCCGTGTTGATACGGTAGTAATTTCTACACAACATGCAGGGGATATTAGCATTGAACAAATTCGTGAAGATATCAAAGAACTTGTAATTGATGTCGTAATACCAGAAAAATTAATAGATGAAAATACAAAAATTTTTATTAATCCGACAGGACGTTTTGTTGTGGGGGGTCCTCAAGGTGATAGTGGTTTGACTGGCAGAAAAATTATTGTTGATACTTATGGGGGATATGCTCGTCATGGTGGTGGAGCATTTTCTGGTAAAGACCCGACTAAAGTTGACAGAAGTGCAGCATATGCAGCAAGATATATTGCAAAAAATATTGTCGCTTCTGGACTTGCAGATAAATGCGAAATTCAGCTTGCTTATGCGATTGGCGTTGCAAAACCTGTTTCGATTCATGTGGATACATTCGGAACTGGAAAAACAGCAGAATCTAAATTAGAACAAGCTGTTGCTGAAATTTTTGATTTAACACCAGATGGTATTATTAACATGCTGGATTTACGCCGTCCGCAATATCGCAAAATTGCATCTTATGGGCATTTCGGGCGTGAAAATTTAAATGTCGCTTGGGAAAAAACAGATAAAATTCAGGCATTGCTTGATGCAGTGAAATCATGATGCAATATACACAAGAATTTATGACCCAAGTCCAGATTGAAATTAGTGAAAAAATTATTTGTCAAGATGGATTTGTGAAAGAAAATTTAAAAACCGTTGCTGGTGTGGATTTAGCTTACTGGACACAAGAGAATCAGGAATTTGCAGTTTGTTGTATTGTCGTTTTAGATTATCAGACTGGAAAAGTTCTTGAAAAAAAGCAATTTCATGATAAAATTCAAGTGGCGTATCAAGCAGGATTTCTGGCATTTCGGGAATTGCCTTTGGTTTTAGAGACAGTTAAAAAATTAGAAATCAAGCCAGATTTATATATTTTTGATGGAAATGGCTATTTACATCCAAGACATGCAGGCATTGCTTCTCATGCAGGTGTAATTTTAAATATGCCAACAATTGGAATTGCTAAGAGCTATTATAAAATTTTTGATGTAGATTATAATCAGCCAGAAGTAATAGCTGGAAGTTATCAGGATATTATGATTCAGCAAGAAGTCTATGGCAGAGTATTACGAACACATGAAAATGTTAAGCCTATATTTTTGTCTATCGGGCATAAAATTTGTTTAGATACAGCAACAGAAATTGCAATGCATTTTGTGACGAAAGAAAGTCATATTCCTATGCCGACAAGATTGGCTGATTTAGAAACGCATGTTGCAAGAAAATTAATATTAGAAAAATCATAAAGTTTTAAAAAAAGTTTTAAAAATTCTAATGCTCTAGCGATTTGTTAGAGCATTATTTTTGCTGTAACAGCTCTGAAATTTGATTTTTTTCGGCATTAATTAAAGCTGATACAGCTTGTTCAGGTTCAAAAATAGAACTATAGCTATATAATGCAATGCCGTCTGTATTTTCTAAATTAGAAATAAATTCTATTTGTTTTGAAATGACGGAGCTGTCAGTTAAAAATTCTAAATTTCCTGTTCCCGCCCATTGGTCTTCTGTACCGATTTTATAGACTCCTAAACCGATTACTAAATCTGTTGCGGTTGCAGTTTCTGCCCATAAAGTAGCTGTTTCTGCAAAGGGGCATGTTTGATTTTCAAAGCCATAATAAATTTGTGGAATCATAACATCACAGTAACCTGTTTCACTACACCATAATTTCACATCTGCATAAAGCTTTTCATAATTAATAGAAAAATTTCCCTGTGGGCTAATGCTAAAAGGGATATCTGGATTATAATTTTTTGTTGTCTGATATAATAATTTTACCATTTCAGAACAGTTTGTCCTACGCCAATCAGCTAAATCTGTCGCATTGCTTTCAGAAAATGCTTTTGCATCAAAATCAGAATCCGTTGTCGGATAAAAATAATCGTCTATGTGAATGCCGTCAACGGGATAATTTTCTAAAATTTCTGCAATGCCGTCAGCAATTAATTGTCTCACTTCGGGATAGGCAGGATTTAAATAATATCTGTCATTATAATTTACGAAATATGTGCCGTTAGTTTCTGGGTTATCATACCATTGACGAAGGATATAACTTGTGTCAAGTTTTTCTAATTGCTGTACAGTTTGTGCCCGCATAGGATTAATCCAAGCATGTGCAGATAAATTTAATGCATGGGCTTCTTCCAGCATAATTTCTAATGGGTCATAGTTATTGTTTAAATAAATACCTGTTGGAAAAATACTAGAATTATAATAAGCGTCTGCATAAGCTCTTACATGTAAATAGACTGTATTTAAGCCTAAATTCACACAATTTTGAAATGCTGTTCTGATATTTTCACGAAATTGTGCTTCTGATTTATCAAGCATCCAGTTTTCATACACCATGACAGGAATCCAGACGGCTCTGATAGTATCTTGCGTATTATTTTGATTTTGTGATTGCTTTTCCAAAGAATCTAATGCGTCTTCCAAATGCAAATGTGCAATTTCTTGTATATAATAATTTTGTTCTGGTTCGGAATTTTCAGAAATCACTGTGATTTGATTGCAACCAGTTAGCATAATAGATAGTAAACTTGTCAGATATAATAATTTTTTTCTCATGGACAAACCCTCCTGATAATAAAATTATATTCAGAATTTAAAAAATTATATCTTGTATATTTTGAAAAAAATTGCAGAAACTGTAAAAAAGTACTTTATTTTTTTTGAATTCCATGCTATAATAATATTAAATATTAAATTTTATGAAAAGGAGCGAATGCTATGGGAGAAACCACAAAAACAACAAAAAATTCAAGTGCGGGCAAACGTGTTCTTGATGTGATATTATCTTTGGCATTACTAGCAGGTGTCGGTTATGGTGGTTATTTTGTCGCAACAAAAGGTACAGTCATAGACCAAAATACGAATTATACAGATAATATCATAGAATCAGAAGAACCAACAATACCAATTGATGAGAATAAAATTATTTTTGAGAATCAAGAAATTTCTAATGACATGATATATAATGGCAGTTTGATTCTTGTTAATAATAATACGGCTTTTCAAGGAGCTGAAGATGATATTATTAGCTTATATGGACTTATGCTTGAAAAAGGCACAACACATAGTTTTGGTGTACGTGATGCAGAAGTAAAAGTCCGTCAGGAAAATGCAGAAAATTTAATTGCTATGTTTGAAGATTTTTATAGTCAAGTATATGATAATAATATTGTCGTACAAAGTGGCTATCGTTCCAAAGAAAGACAACAAGAATTATATGATCAGGATTTGGCTTCTACTGGATTGGATTATTCGGAAAAAGTTTCCAAAGCTGGTTATAGTGAACATCAAACAGGTTGGAGTGTAGACTTAACACTTGCAGACGGCGAATATGATGGCACAGGTGTTTATAATTGGATAAATGAACATTGTTTTGAATATGGTATGATTTTGCGTTATGCAGAAGATAAAACAGATATTACTGGTATTGCTTATGAACCTTGGCATTATCGTTATGTTGGAAAAGGACATGCCTATTATATCATGCAAAATCATTTATGCTTAGAAGAATATTTAGATTTCTTGCATCAGTATGTTTATGATGGTGAGCATTTTAGAATTACAGATTATGACGGCAAAGTGTATGAAATATTTTTCTATCCAGCAGATACTGCAAATGCAACTACTATGTTACCTGTGCCAAGTAGTTTAAATTATAGCGTTTCTGGAAATAATACAGATGGTTTCATTGTAACGGTAGATACAGGAAAATTTGCCGAAGTGCCAGAAGAATCCGTTCCAGAAAATTCAGAAGAAAATTTAGAAGAAAATGTGGAAAATTCAGAGAATTTAGAAAATGAAGAATGATTTGTGAAAATTACACAAGAAATTTATGATAGTTATTATAAAAATGGAAAATTTGAAAAATAACTTGCTATTTTAAATAGATTATGTTATAATAATAAACAGGAGTGAATCCAAACAGAAAGTTGGTGAATTCGCATGATTTGTCCGAATTGTCAAATGCAACAGCCACAGGGAAACTTTGCCTATTGTGTCCGATGCCATTATCCACTTCCAACACAAAAGCAAATACAGGGTTGTCAGGCAGATTATCAACAGCCTTATTCTGCACAACAACAGCCAATGTATCAACGGGCTTATTGTTCGCCTTGTACACCTCCTCCAGTTCAGCAAGCAAATCATATTAAAGTCATGTATGATGCAAATGGAAATCAAGTTTATGTGCAAATCATGTATGATGCAACAGGGCAGGCTTTTTATGTGCAGATGATTCCACAAATAATTGGTCAAGATGCTTATGGAAATCCAGTTTATCACTGGACACAAGCACCAATACCACCAGTTCCTGTACAGCAACAAATGCCAATACAACAGCAACCAGTACAGCCCCAGCCTGTAAAACAGCCTGAAAGAAAAAAAACTTTTTTAGATACTATTTCTGAAACGTCTTCTAAAGAAAATGCAGAATTTCTTGCTAATCGAGACGAAGCAATTCCTCCTGTGCCTGTTCTGTCGAATTTTAATTTTGATTCTGATGGATTACAATCAGAATCTAATATGTCAATTCCAGATAGACCTGCTATTTCTGCTACAGCAATTGCTTCTGGTATGTATACAGCAAAACAATCTCCTCCACAAGGAACAAGTGCTTTTGTTTCCAAAGTGCCACAGCAGGTATCTTCAACAGATTATGATATTCCAGTTAGTATGGAAGACTTGCTGAAAGAAGAAGCAGATACTGCATTTGTACAGGAAATTCCTGACGAAGAAACGCTTTTACAGCGTATTTTTGCAGATAAACCACAAAATTATTATGTAAGTTGTACCAGTTTAAAAGCTGTTTCTATTATGATTTCATCTGATGAAATTACCAGTGTTTCAGAAAGAAATTTATATCAGTCTTCTAAAAAAATGTCGAAAACCCAAGTAACTTTTGAACCAGAACAGAAAAAAACAGAAAAATTACAGAAATCTGAAAAAATAAAATCTGAAAAATCAAAATCTGAACCTGAACCAGCAAAAAAATTGTTTGGCAGTAAAAAACAAAAAGAACCAAAAAAAGCAAAGCCTATTATTGTTGATGCAGATGCATTTTTTGGTGATTCTAAAATACATCGTACAGAAATGTTAGGGATTCGTGTAGATGGCTCTGATGATGATGTGCAGAGAAAATTAACAGAAATGCGATATGGTGGTAAAAAATCTGTTCGGTCTATGAAATCTGCTGACCAAGAAATTGATATGCAAGCTATGATAAATGATCCGCAAAAAGCTGAAATTGCCAGACGGGTGCTAGAGGGACAGGAAGTCAAAAAAGCATATGCTTCTATTGAAGAAAATGAAGTTGCAAAAGCATTAGCACAGTTGAATCAGGGAATTTTCCCTAAAAAATTTTAAAATAAAAACTTGAAAAGATTTTGTACATATGGCAAATGAGAATAAAACAAAAAATTTAGCATAGAATCTGCAAGTGGTTTTGTGAAAGAATTTAAAGAATTTGCATAGTGTCTTCTTTGACTGAAAATTTTATTAATCCCGTTTTGGGTTGTATTGGCGGTAATTCATTTGATGGGCGACCAGTATATTAATTACAGTGCATTTCTGACAGCCGTTATTAATTTTGTTATCATGGCATTTGTTATTTTTCTAATGCTAAAAACAGTAAACAAAATTATGCATATCAGACCTAGCAAAGAAGAATTATTATTAACTGAAATCAGAGATTGATTAGCGAAACAAGCAAAAGAAAAAATTAAGCCGTTCCTGTTTGGAATGGCTTTGTTTTTTATATTGACAAATTAATTCAAAAATGTTAAAATAAAAATAAATAAAAATTTAGAACAGGAGGGTTTGGTATGCGGAAATATTTAAAAAAATGTGCGGTATTACTTGCTTTTTGTTTTGCAAGTATGCAAATTTCCTGTGTTTCTGTCAATGCGGATAATGCAGAATTAAATAAAATGCCTGATTTTTCGTATTTGGGAGCAACTGAAAGTCTGAGTGCAAAAGAAACACAGCAAATTGCAATGGATATTTATCAGGGAATTGCCAATCATGATGATGGAATTATTATTGATATTGGCATAAAAAATTATAACGATAAAATTCAGGAAGTTTTAAAGATTTACAGGACAGTTATTTCTACTTGGGATATTGGAATTCTGACTTCCCGTTTGACTGCGACATATCAGGTATCTAATACTGGTTTGATTAAAATTAAGCCAAATTATTTAGAAAATGATGATAATTATGATAAAATTTATCATGATTTAATGCAAAAAATTGATGAAATTATTTCTGGTGTAGATGATAACTGGTCTGATGCGGAAAAAGCTTTGTATTTACATGATTATCTGGCTGTAAATTATGATTATGATTATACGAATTATACAGATTCTGTGAATACAGAATTGAAACATACAGCTTATGGTATGCTCAAAAAAAATACTGCTGTTTGTGAAGGCTATGCATGGTTATATAATATTTTATTACATCGTGTGGGTGTTAAGTCTGCAATGGTGGAAAGTCAAGAGCTTTCCCATGCATGGAATTTATTATATATTGATAACGCATGGTATCATGTAGATGTGACTTGGGATGATGCCTATTATCAACATGCAGGGCTTGTGTATCATAAAAATTTTTTAAAAACAAATGAAGAATTAACTGAAAATAGCCATGATTCCACTGATTGGAAATTGACAACGGGGCAATCTGTTTTTGAATTAAATATTTCTGATTTATATAGCAATGGTTTCTGGAATCATTGTAATTCTGCAATTCAGTATTATCAGAATCAATGGTTTGCCATTCATTGTGATGCAGAACAAGATGAAACAACTGCTTGGTTTGATTTATGTGATTTTGATGCGAAAACAGGTATTTCAGAAATTACGCATATGAATTCTCTTGATGCAAAATGGGCAAGATGGTATGTATTTGATAAAGAAAATTATTATTATGCAGGGACTTATATCACACCCGTTGTTGTAAATGATATTTTATATTATACAACGCCAACAGATGTTTTTGCATGGAAAGACGGTGGTGTCATGTGGCTGTTTGGTCTGGACGAAGAACAGAAACAAAAAGGCTATATTTACGGCATGTATGCAGAGAAAAATAAATTATACTACCAAGTTTCTATTTCTGCGACAGATGAACCTGAATTATATAGCTATGAATTATGGGAAGAAACGCCAATAGAAACATCTAGTATTGCAAGTACTAATGCTATGACAAGCACAACAACTACTAGTACTACAACAAGCACAGCAACTACTAGTACCACAACTAGCACAACAACTACTAGTACCACAAAAAGTACTACAACCACTAGTATCACAACAAGTACAACGACTACTAATACAACAACAAGTACTACAGAATTAACTCCTACAATTCCTTATGGTGATATTGATAATAACAGCATGCTTTCTGTACAGGATTTAATTTTATTAAGAAAATATTTAATCGGCAAAATTTCTTTTACAGAAGATGAGTTTTTGCGTGCAGATGTTTCGCAAGATAATATTGTGAATATCTATGATTTTGTAATCTTGAAAAAAATGCTTTTGGAATCATAAAAATAATAGCCCAGTAAGATTTTTTTACTGGACTGAAAATTGACATAAACTTAAAAACTATAAAAAATCACTTGTTTTATTATTGTTTCATGATATAATAAACTTAGATAATAGGGGGGGTTAATACGAAGAAATTAAATGCTTTGTTTGCTGGTATGATAGTGTTATCATGTTTCTGTGCAAACTGTTTGTCAATCACAGAACAGATTCTGCCAACACATTTTATTTTTGCAAGTGCCGAAGATGAAGAAATTGCTACTTCGGGAACATGTGGGGAAAATTTAACTTGGAATTTTGAAGAATCCACTGGAACATTAACGATTAGTGGGACTGGTACAATGGAAGATAGGGATTATGCAAAATCTTATTGGTATAATTTAAATGAAAACATTAAAAAAATTATACTAGAAGAGGGTGTAACAACAATTAGAGATTGGGCTTTTAGTTCTTGTGAATCTTTAATATCTGTTACAATTCCAGACAGTGTGATAGCAATTGGGGCGGGTGCTTTTATGAATTGTACCTGTTTAACATCTGTCACAATTCCAGATAGTGTGACAGCAATCGGAGGAAATTCTTTTGATAATACACCATGGCTAACAACCAAAAGAAATGAAAATCCACTAGTCATTATTAATGGAATTTTAATTGATGGAACAACATGCGAACAAGAGGAAATTATTATTCCAAATAGTGTAACAACAATTGGAGTTAGTGCTTTCAATTCTTGTATAGCTTTAACATCTGTCATAATTCCAGATAGCGTGACAGCAATCAAAGATTATGCTTTTTATAATTGTAGTTCTTTAACATCTGTCACAATTCCAGACAGTGTGAAAACAATTGGAATGAAGGCTTTTGATAATACACCATGGTTAGAAATAAAAAGAAATGAAAATCCATTAGTCATAATTAATGGAATTTTAATTGATGGAACAACATGTAAACAAGAAGAAATTATTATTCCAGATAGTGTGAAAACAATTGGAAGTGGTGCTTTTTATTGGTGTGAATCTTTAACATCTGTTACAATTCCAGATAGTGTAACATCAATTGGAGATTTTGCTTTTTCTTATTGTTATTCTTTAGCATCTATTACAATTGAAAATCCAGAATGTGAACTTTATGATTTTATAGCTACAATTTATTATAAAACAATAATTTACGGTTATGAAAATTCTACAGCACAAGTCTATGCTAAAAAGTATGACAGAAAATTTGTTTCTTTGCTATTAATATTTTCTGCGGAGTATGGTGCAGGGAATGTCAGCAATTTTGAAGAATTCATGGAAAAATATCAGAATTTTGCAACTAGCTAATAGTCCAGTAAGAAAATCTTACTGGACTGCTTGCTTTTTTTTAGAAAATATGTTAAAATAATTATGCGTTACGCTTTTTATGAATGCTGTCTTCACTGATTTTAATTAAATTCAGTAAAGATGCGGAATATTCTGGATATGTCTGGGACAAAATAGAAGTGGTTAAATATAATACTTCTGTATCTTCTACAAAATCATTTTTTCCAATCGGAATGCCACAAGAAGCAGCTTTTATGTTTGCTTCACTCATACTGACAATTGCACTTGCGTCATCATTGGCAACAACTTTTGGAACGGAAAATAATTTCTGGTCGTTATGCGGATTCGCATTATAAATAATACGGAATATTTTATAAATATTCAGCATTAAATAAGCAGAAATTTCTCTAATCAATGTAATGCTGTTTGTTTTCTGTGCCAAAGAGTATAATAAACTAATAGAATTATTGACAATTTTACGGTTAAATGCGACTACTTCAGGGCTTGGCATACTATTATTGCCATCATCTTCTGGAATATCTTCGACTGAAATAATTCTTCCCTCTGGTTCTGGTGTACGTCCAAGCAGATAATCACAGGAAACGTTATAATAATCTGCAATTTTTACCAGAAAATCTAGTCCGCATTCACGAATGCCTTTTTCATAGTGGGAAAGTAATGCCTGTGAAATTCCTAAATCTGCTGCTGCCTGCTTTTGACTAATTTGTCTTTCTTTTCGCTGTAACGCAATGATACGTGGAAAATCAGAATTCATATTTTTTACTCCTCTCAATTTAAATTAATTTGATTTAAAATAAATATTCATATGTGATATTATTATTATATTACAGATTATACTATTTGTAAAGTAGTTTGTCCGTGGAAAATTTTAAAGTTTTTCTTTAAAATTTTGTGTAAAAAATCAGGAGTAACAGAAAATAATATTTTGATTTATCGTTTTTTATTAAAAATATTAAAATTTCATTCAGGAGCTGTCTAATTATGAAAGGTTATCATTTAAGTTTTTATCGGCATGGGAAAACGAAAGCCAATGAAGATGGTATTTATATTGGCAGTACGGATTTTCCGTTATCAGATAAGGGAGCTGTGGAATTAAGCGGAAAAATGGATTTGTATGAATATCCAAGGGTGCAAAGAGTTTATAGCAGTCCGTTATTAAGATGTACTGAAACAGCGGAAATTTTATTCCCAGAAGTGCCATTATATTTAATTGAAGATTTGAGAGAACTAAATTTTGGTAAATTTGAGGGCAAATCTGCTTTAGAATTAATCGGACAAGAAGATTATCGAACTTGGTTGAAAGGCGGTTCGCCAGATATCAGACCGCCAGAAGGTGAAAGCGTAGAAGAATTATGTATCAGAAGTTATCGTGCAGTTTATAGAATGCTAATGGACATGATGGAACAGGATTTTACACATTGTGCTGTGATTACGCATGCAGGCGTGATTAGTAATTTACTTGCTTGTTTTGGCTTGCCCAAAATTTCACCAAAAGAATTACATTGTGAAGCAGGAGAGGGTTTTGAAGTATTATTAACGGCTCAGATGTGGCAAACTGCACAGGCTTTTGAAATTTTAGGCATGACACCTTATTCCAGAAATTAATTGCTTTATTACATAAAAATATAATAATAATTATAATATTATAATTTAAGGAGCAATTATTTATGAAAATGCACGAATTGCACCAGTTCACAAGAGAATCATTAAGCAAATATAAAAAAAAGGCTTGGGGAATTGCTTTATTATGCCCTGTTATCTGGTTAGGCATGAGATTAATTCCAGATATTTTATCAGGCTTATTATTAAAATTAACGCCTATGAAAACAAGTGAATTATTTTTTGGTAGAAATCAATTTTGGGTGCTGTTTGCTTTTTTATGGGAGCTATTATGTTTCTGTGTGGTAATTCCTGTATTTTGTAGTGTTTGCAGTTGGTTTAACTGGTTATTAGGATTCGGCAAAAAAAAATCACATGTGTTTCAAGATAGTTATTTTTTCTGGCATAGTATGCGATTTTTTGGCATAATTGAATTAATTAAATTTTTCGTTTTGATTCCGTTTGTGTTGGCTTGTGTTTTAACAGTTTATGCATTTCAGAAATGTACTTTACAAGAAGATGCTGGATTGTGGCTGTTTGCGACAGTACAGGGCATTGCAATTTGCATTTGGACAGCAATTTATTATATCAAATTTTTAATTAGTTTAGTTGCAACACCATTTTTATTTTTAGAAAAACCGAATCGCCCTGTATTGCAAGCAGTTTCTTTTTCAAGAAAATTATTAGATAGACAGTATATAAAATTATTTTTTATTCTGGTATCAAATATATTTTTGCCAAATTTAATTACTATGCTAGTATTATTCTTGCAAATTCGCATTCGGGAATATTTGCAGGAACAAGATGTTGTACAAGAATTATATTAAAATAAATATCAAAACAGGAGGTTTTATGCCAGATTTAGTATTTTTCATGAATCGAAAAGAGCCTTGCACAGTGGAAGAATTTTTATGTCAGGATTGTAAATTATCGAAACGACAATTAACAAAATTAAAGCATATTGAAAATGGCATTACCATTCAGGGAAAGCTTGTCAGAAGTATTGATAAAATTTATGCAGGACAAGAAATTAGATTGCATTTTCAGGATCATAAAATATTACAGCCAAATGCGAATTTAAAAATAGATTTATTATTTGAAGATGAAGATTTGCTGGTTTTTCATAAACCTGCTGGGATACCTGTACACCCTAGTCAAAGGCATTATGATGATACATTAGGAAATGCTTTTGCCAGTCAGTTTCCAGAATTGACATTCAGACCTGTGAATCGACTAGATAAAGATACTTCGGGTTTAGTTGCTGTTGCAAAGCATGCGGTTTCAGCAAGTTATTTACATGGGAATATTAAAAAAATATATTATGCGATTGTCACTGGAGATTTGCCGAATTCTGGCGTAATTAACAAGCCAATTGACAGAAAATCTAATTCTGTGATTGAGCGATGTATTGCAGATTCAGGTAAGCCTGCTGTGACACATTTTCAAGTATTGCAGAAAACAGGAAAATATTATTTCTTGCAATTGATTTTAGAAACAGGTAGAACGCATCAGATTCGGGTACATATGGCATCTATTGGTTGTCCGCTGGCAGGTGATGCATTATATGGTGGTTGCATGGAAGATATTAATAGACAAGCATTACATTGTGGGGAATTTTTATATTTAGATAAATATCATAAATATCATAAATATCATAAAATAATTGCACCTATTCCAGAAGATATGAAATTATTACTAGAAAGGACAGAGGAAACATGATTTTTTACACAGCAGATTTGCATTTGTGTCATAAGAATATTATTCACATGTGCAACAGACCTTTTGAGAATCTAGAAATTATGCATCAGGTAATTTCTGAAAATTGGAATCAAGTTGTGACAGAAAAAGATGAGGTTTATATTATTGGTGATGTATGCTTGAAATTTAATGAAGAAACGGAGCTGTATCTTAAAAATTTGCATGGTAAAAAACATTTGCTGATTGGCAACCATGACAGAGGATTTTTAAAAAGAGAAAGATTTCGGAATTTATTTGCATCCATTGATAATTACCTGACAATACAAGATGAAAATAGAAAAGTGATTTTGTTTCACTATCCTATTTTAGAATGGGACGGCTATTTTCGTGATACTTATCATATATATGGACATATTCATAATAGTCATAATTTTGCAAATCAGATTTTAGCACAGGAGCAATTTAAAAATGCATTTAATGCGGGTGTGGATGTAAATAACTTTACGCCAAAGACTTTAACAGAATTTATAAATTAATTATATTAATTTTATTTATAAAAAATTTACTATTTTCATATTGACATATTTGAGAAAGCATGCTATAATAGGAAAAGTCCAGAAAAGTTGGATAAAATATGCGTGGAAGCGAAAGGTTGCTGGCGGTTTGTCAGGTAATTTTCGTGGAGTATGTTCAGTCAGGAACTGAACGGCAAGGAATGATGACACAGTATGTGCAGTCGGACAAGTAATTTTGAAAATTGCTTTTTGTGTGACGATAAAAGGACAGTTTTTCGCTGTCTGTCAATTCTGACTGTGTGATTTCTTCCGAAGTCTTGCCAAATAAGATTTCGGTTTTTTGTATTAATTACAAAAATGAAACGCTTGGATAAGTGGAAAGAAATTTTGTCAGAATTCCTAGCCCCCAAAAACTGCGTTTTTAATTGTTTTTAAGGAGGCGAAATAAATGGCAGTAAGCGAAAAAATCAGAATCAAAATTAAAGGCTATGAGCATGCTACAGTAGATGCAGCAGCAGCTAAAATTGTAGAAGCAGCGAAAAGAAGCGGTGCAAGTGTTTCAGGTCCTATTCCGTTACCAACAGAAAAGGAAATTGTTACAATTCTTCGTGCAGTACACAAGTACAAAGACAGCCGTGAACAGTTTGAACAGCGTACTCACAAGCGTTTAATTGATGTCATCCGTCCAACAGAAAAGACGGCTGATGCACTCCGTAAATTGGAGTTGCCTGCAGGTGTTGACATTGTAATGGAAGTCAAGTAATCCCTGTGTTCCCGATTATTATATAATATAATAATCAGGTCATGTCGGAAATTTCCGACCAATAACCATAAGGAGGAAAAAACATGAAAAAAGGTATCATCGGCAAAAAAATTGGTATGACACAAATTTTTGATGAAAATGGCAAAGTCATTCCAGTAACTGTCGTAGAGGCTGGTCCTTGTCAGGTTGTACAAGTGAAAACAGTCGAAAATGATGGCTATGCAGCTGTTCAACTCGGTTTTGGCGATAAAAAAGCAAACAGAGTAAATAAGCCTGAAAAAGGTCATTTTGATAAAGCAAATGCTGGTTACAAGAAGACTCTGAAAGAATTTAAACTGGAAGATTCTGCATTAGAAGCAGGCAGCTTGGTAAAAGCTGATGTATTCGCAGTTGGCGATATTGTAGATGTTTCTGGTACAAGTAAAGGTAAAGGTTTCCAGGGTGCTATCAAGCGTCACAATCAGCATAGATTAAAAGAAACACACGGTACAGGTCCTGTTCACAGACAGGCTGGTTCTATGGGTGCTTGTTCTTCTCCATCCAGAATTTACAAGGGCAAGGGCATGGCAGGTCATATGGGTGCTGAAAAAGTAACCGTGCAGAATCTCGAAATTGTAAAAGTAGATGCTGAAAATAATCTGATTGCGATTAAAGGTGCTATTCCAGGTCCTAAGGGTGGCATTGTAACAATCGTTGACAGTGTAAAAGCGTAAGAAAGGAGGAGCTGAAAAATGGCAACTGTAAAAGTATTTGATATGTCCGGCAGTGAAGTTTCTTCTACTGAGCTTGCAGACAGCGTATTTGGCATTGAACCAAATGTAGCTGTTATGCATATGGCAGTCGTAAATTATCTTGCAAATCAGCGTCAGGGTACACAGTCAACTTTGACTCGTACTGAAGTAAGTGGCGGTGGCAGAAAGCCTTGGAGACAAAAAGGCACTGGTAATGCAAGACAGGGTTCTATTAGAGCTCCCCAGTGGAGACATGGCGGTGTGGCTATCGGTCCTAAGCCAAGAAGTTATAGATATTCTCTGAATAAGAAAGTTCGTAGATTGGCTATGAAATCTGCACTTTCTACTAAGGTTCAGGAAGGCAATTTGATTGTCCTTGATACACTTACAATGGATGAGTACAAGACAAAGACAATCGTAGCAATGCTGAAAGCACTTGGTGTTGAGAAAAAAGCATTGCTTGTAACAGCTGATGCAGATGCAAAAGTTTATAAAAGTGCAGCAAATATCTCTGGTGTGAAAACAACACATGTTGGCACTCTGAATGTTTATGATATTCTGAACGGCGGTAAATTTATCGTTGCAAAGAATGCCATTGCAAAAATTGAGGAGGTGTATGCATAATGAAAGCACCACAGGATATTATTATCAGACCAATTATTACAGAACAAAGCATGGACGGTTTGCCAAATGGCAAGTACACATTCCAGGTTGCAAAAGATGCAAATAAACTGGAAATCAAGGACGCTGTAGAAGAACTTTTCAATGTTGAAGTTGTAAAAGTAAATACAGTAAATTGCCGTGGTAAACAGAAAAGAGTAGGCAGATTTATTGGTAAAACCGCTTCTTACAAAAAAGCGATTGTGACAATTAATCCAGAGCCTGTCAATGAAAAGGGTACAAAGAAAGCTGACAGAAAGAAAGGTACAATTGAATTTTTTGACGGCATGTATTAATATATTAATTAATTGTATTTTTTTCAGATATGTATGGGGAAATGCTTCCCGCAAACAGCATTTTATTTAAGGAGTGAAATAAATGGCAATCAAGAGCTATAAGCCGACTTCTCCGTCTAGACGTCAGATGACAGTGACAGATTATTCTGTATTAAGCAAAGACGCTCCAGAGAAAAGTTTGCTTGAACCGCTGAAAAAGAAAAGCGGTAGAAACAGCTATGGTCGTATTACAGTTCGTCATAGAGGTGGCGGAAATAGAAGAAAATATCGTGTAATTGATTTCAAGCGTGATAAAGAAGCTATGGACGCAAAAGTTTTGACTTTGGAATATGACCCAAACAGAAGTGCATTTATCGCATTAGTACAGTATGAAGACGGCGAAAAGCGTTATATTCTCGCACCTCATGGTTTAAAAGTCGGCGATGTTGTCCGTGCAGGTGCAGACGCTGATATTAAAGCTGGTAATGCATTGAAATTAATTGATATTCCAGTTGGTACGTTTATTCATGCAATTGAACTTTACCCTGGAAAAGGTGCACAGCTTGTCAGAAGTGCTGGCAATATGGCACAGTTAATGGGCAAGGAAGGCAGTTATGCATTAATTCGTCTGCCCAGCGGTGAAATGAGAAAAGTTCCGATTAATTGCAAAGCATCTATTGGTCAGGTTTCTAATATTGACCATGAAAATGTAAATTATGGTAAAGCTGGTAGAAAACGTCATATGGGTTGGAGACCTACTGTTCGTGGTTCTGTTATGAACCCATGCGATCACCCACATGGTGGTGGTGAAGGTAAATCACCTGTTGGACGTCCTGGACCTGTGACACCTTGGGGCAAGCCTGCTTTGGGTTACAAAACCAGAAAAACACATAATCGTACGGATAAATATATTGTAAAACGCCGTAACGGCAAGTAATCGGAAAGGAGGAACTGTATAATGAGCAGAAGTATCAAAAAAGGTCCTTATGTGCAGGAAGTTCTCCTCAAGAGAGTCATTGCCATGAACGAGGCAGGAGAAAAGAAAGTACTCAAGACTTGGAGCCGTTCTTCCACAATCTTTCCGGATTTTGTTGGACACACGTTTGCAGTGCATAACGGCAAAAATCATATTCCAGTTTATGTGACAGAAGATATGGTTGGTCACAAGCTTGGTGAATTTGCACCAACAAGAACGTTTAAGGGACATGCTGGTTCTAAAACGTCCAACAACGGTAAGAAGTAATAGCGGAAGGAGGAGTTAATCAATGGAAGCTAAAGCAACTCTGAGTAATGTCCGCATTTCTCCTAGAAAAGTGCAGATTGTGCTGGACTTAATCAGAAATCAGTCTACAGAAAAAGCACTGGCAACGCTTCGCCTCACACCTAAGGCAGCAAGTCCAATTCTGGAAAAGCTTTTGAAGTCCGCTATTGCAAATGCAGACAATAATCATAGCATGAATAAAGATAATCTTTATGTTTCTGCATGCTATGTGACGCCCGGTCCTATTATGAAGCGTGTGATGCCAAGAGCACAGGGCAGAGCTTATCGTATTCTGAAAAGAACATCTCATATCACTGTTGTAGTGAAAGAGCAGGAAAATTAATTTTTGAGAAAGGAGAGGCTACTCAAGAAAAATAATAATTTTCTTGATATTAATTTAATTATTAATTAATTAATATATTAAGTAGCAGGTTAGGCGAATGGGTCAGAAAGTGAATCCACACGGTCTACGTGTTGGTGTAATTAAAGACTGGGATTCTCGCTGGTATGCGAAAAAAGCTGATTTCGGTGATATGCTGGTAGAAGATTATAATATCAGAAATTATATCCTGAAAACACTCAAGCCTATGGGCGTGCCACGTGTGGAAATTGAACGCTTTGCAGAAGACAAAGTGAGAATTCATATTCATTGTGCAAAACCAGGTTTGGTAATCGGCAAAGGCGGTGCTGAAATCGAAAAGCTGAGAGCAAAACTGGAAAAAATGATGAACAAGCAGGTTGCAATTAATATTCTTGAAATTAAACAGCCTGATTTAGATGCGCAGTTAGTAGCTGAAAAAATTGCACATGATTTAGAAGAACGTGTTTCTTTCAGACGTGCTATGAAGCAGTCTATCAGCAGAGCAATGAGATTAAATGTAAAGGGCATTAAAGTCATGGTTTCTGGCAGATTAGCTGGTGCAGAAATTGCTCGTTCTGAAAGCTATCATGAAGGAACAATTCCGTTACAGACTATCAGAGCCGATATTGATTATGGTTTTGCAGAAGCTGATACAACTTATGGAAAGCTGGGCGTGAAAGTCTGGATTTATAAAGGCGAAGTTCTCAAGGGCGATGCTGCGAAAGCTATGGCAGCAAGAGAAAGAACCGAGAGAAAACGCAGAGATAACAGAAATGACAGAAAGCGTGATGACAGAAGAAATAATTTCCGTGGCGAAAGACGTGGAAATAATAATTCTCGTAACGCAAGAAGAGAAGGAGGAAACAAGTAATATGTTACTTCCAAAAAGAGTAAAATATCGTCGTGTTCACAGAGGACGTCTGACGGGTAAAGCCTACAGAGGCAATAAAGTAAGTTATGGTGATTTCGGTTTGCAGGCACTTGAACCTGCTTGGATTACTTCTAATCAGATTGAATCCGCCCGTATCGCTATGACAAGATATATTAAGAGAGGCGGTCAGGTTTGGATTAAAATTTTCCCTGACAAGCCAATTACGGAAAAGCCTGCTGAAACTCGAATGGGTTCTGGTAAAGGTTCTCCAGAGTATTGGGTTGCTGTTGTAAAACCGGGCAGAGTGTTATTTGAAATCAAGGGCGTTCCGGAAGAAACAGCAAGAGAGGCAATGCGTCTTGCAATGCATAAACTGCCTATCAAGTGCAAGTTTATTCTCAAAGAAACTGAACCGACAGCAGAGTAAGGAGGGGAGTACGCAATGAAAGCAACAGAAATCAAAGAGATGTCTGTCGAAGAAATGAATCAGAAGCTTGTCAGCCTCAAAGAAGAGCTTTTTGCACTCCGCTTTCAGCTTGCAATCAGTCAGCTGGATAATACAGCAAAAGTAAAGGCTGTTAAGAAAGATATTGCACGTGTGAAAACCTGTCTGCGTGAGGCAGAACTTGCACAAAACGCAAAGTAAGATAGGAGGAAAAACGCTGTGGCTGAAAGAAATCTGAGAAAGACAAGAACAGGTCTAGTTGTCAGCGACAAAATGGATAAAACTGTTGTTGTTGCAATTATTGACAATGTAAAACATCCGTTGTATAAGAAAATCATCAAGCGTACAGTTCGTCTGAAAGCACATGATGAAAACAATGAATGCAGAGTTGGTGACCGTGTATCAGTGATGGAAACACGTCCGCTTTCTAAAGATAAGAGATGGCGTGTTGTGAATATTATCGAAAAGGCTAAATAAGTTTTTTTATTATATTATTTCAATTTTTGAGGAAAGGAGAGGCTACTCAAGAAAAAAATGCAGGAATTGAAATTCTTGCAAGAGTATGCCCAGGTTCATGCTTGTGAAATAAAAAGCATGAAACAGGAATTTTCTTGATATAAATTTATAATAATATTATATAATTTATATGTAAGTAGCAGATAGCATCCATGATTCAGATGCAGACTTATCTGAAGGTTGCAGACAACACTGGTGCAAAAGAGCTGATGTGTATCAGAGTATTGGGCGGTACACGCAGAAGATATGCAAATATCGGTGATGTTGTTGTTGCATCCGTTAAGAAAGCAACACCCGGTGGCGTGGTAAAGAAGGGCGATGTTGTAAAAGCAGTCATCGTTCGTAGTGCTAAGGGTTTGAGACGAGAAGACGGCACTTATATTCGTTTTGATGAAAATGCTGCCGTTATTATCAAAGAGGACAAGAACCCGAGAGGGACTCGTATTTTTGGACCGGTTGCAAGAGAACTTCGTGAAAAGGATTACATGAAGATTTTGTCTCTCGCTCCGGAAGTGCTGTAAAGGGGGATTCAGAATGAGTGCAAAGCTTCATGTAAAAACAGGCGATACTGTCATTCTGCTTACCGGTGCAGATGAGTATAAATACAAAGACCCAAGCAAAAAAGAAAAGGGTCGTCTGACTGCAAAAGTCGTTCAGGTCAGCCCAAAAGAAGGCAAGGTTATTGTTGAGGGAATCAACATGGTAACGAAGCATTTGAAACCAACGGCTATGGGACAGTCTGGTAATATTGTTAGGGCAGAAGCACCTATCTATGCTTCTAAAGTACAGCTGGTATGCCCAAAATGTGGCGAGCCTACTAGAGTTGGTCATATTTTTGAGGAAAAGACTCTGGACAACGGCAAGGTTAAAAAAATCAAGCTCCGTGTGTGCAAGAAATGCAAGAAGTCTTTCGAGTAAAGGAGAAACGAAATGGCAAGATTAAAAGAACAATATGTCAATACCGTTGCTCCTGCATTGATGCAGAAATTCGGCTATCAGAGCGTAATGCAGATTCCGAAGCTGGATAAAGTAGTCATCAACGTTGGTGCTGGTGAGGCAAAGGAAAATTCCAAGGTTATTGATGCTATTATGAATGACCTTGCAATTATTACAGGTCAAAAGCCGGTTGTTTGCCGTGCAAAGAAATCTGTCGCAAATTTTAAATTGCGTGAGGGTATGCCAATTGGTGTGAAAGTAACACTGAGAGGCGAAAGAATGTATGATTTTGTTGATAGATTATTCAACGTTGCATTTCCCCGTGTTCGTGATTTCAGAGGAATTAATGGTAATTCTTTTGATGGTCGTGGTAATTATTCCACAGGTATCAGAGAACAGTTGATTTTCCCTGAAATTGAGTATGATAAAATTGACAAAGTTCGTGGTATGGATATTAATTTTATCACAACCGCTCAGACTGACGAAGAAGCTAAGGAATTATTAAAGCTCCTTGGTGCACCGTTCGCTGATTAAGGGAGGGACGAACATGGCTAAAAAAGCAATGATTAACAAGCAGCAGAAGACACCCAAGTACTCTACAAGAGCGTACACCAGATGCAAAATCTGCGGAAGACCACATGCTTATTTGAGAAAATATGGCATTTGCCGTATTTGTTTCAGAGAATTGGCAAACGATGGTCAAATTCCGGGTGTTAAGAAAGCAAGCTGGTAAAAAATAGAAGGAGGTCTTTGGCATGCAAATTTCAGATACTATCGCAGATTTGCTGACGAGAATTCGTAATGCAAGCACTGCGAAGCACGCCACGGTTGATATTCCTGCATCTAACGTGAAGAAAGCAATTACAGAAATTCTCGCAGACGAGGGTTATATTAAAGGTTTTCAGATTGTAGATGACGGCAAACAGGGCATTATCAGAGTTACTCTGAAATATACAGAGGACAGAACTCCGGTTATTTCCGGTCTGCGTAGGGTTTCAAAACCGGGCTTGCGTATTTACTCAAGCTGTGAAGATATGCCGAAAGTTCGTAAAGGACTTGGCATTGCAATTGTTTCTACGTCCAAGGGCATTATGACTGACAAGAAAGCAAGAGCTTTACATGTCGGTGGTGAATTGCTCGCATATATCTGGTAAGGAGGAGTATAGATTATGTCAAGAATTGGCAGAATGCCGATTACTGTTCCTGCTGGTGTGGATGTGAAGGTAGCAGATAATCTGGTAACAGTAAAAGGTCCAAAGGGCGAACTTGTTCAACAATTTTCTAAAGATTTGAAAATTGAGTTGACAGACAGTGTGATTACTGTCGCACGTCCTTCTGATGATAAAAAACACAGAAGCCTACATGGTTTGACAAGAACTTTGATTTATAATATGATTGAAGGCGTTGTCAATGGTTATAGCAAAACACTGGAAATTGATGGTGTTGGCTACCGTGCAGCAAAGCAGGGCAAAAATCTGGTGATGAATCTGGGTTTTTCTCATCAGGTCATTGTATCAGAAACAGATGAAATTGCAATTGAAGTTCCACAGCCGAACCAGATTGTAATTAAAGGTATTGATAAACAAAAAGTTGGTCAGTTTGCCGCTGAAATCCGTGAAAAGAGACTGCCAGAGCCATACAAGGGCAAAGGTATTCACTACATGGGTGAGCGTATTATTCGCAAAGAAGGCAAGGCTGGCAAGGGCAAGAAATAATTAAGAAAGGAGTACGGCTATTTATGATTAAAAAATTTGACAGCAGTAAAGCACGTCAGAAAAGACATGCTCGTGTGCGTACAAAGATTTCCGGAACTCCTGAAGTTCCACGTCTGTGTGTGTTCCGTAGTGCAAAGCATATTTATGCGCAGATTATTGATGATGTCAATGGCGTGACACTGGCAAGTGCATCCAGCATGGTAAAAGGCTTTGATGCAAACGGTGGTAATATCGAAGGTGCTAAAAAAGTCGGTGAACTGGTTGCAAAAGCAGCTGCTGACAAGGGTATTAAAGATGTTGTATTTGACAGAGGCGGTTATTTATATCACGGAAGAGTACAGGCACTTGCTGAATCAGCTCGTGAAAACGGTCTGAATTTCTAAAAAGAGGAGGGAACATCATTGGCTAATTTTGAGGCAAAGGATACAGAATTTATTGAAAAAGTAGTTCATATTAATAGAGTATCCAAAACCGTAAAGGGCGGACGTATCATGAAGTTTTCTGCTCTGGTAGTTGTCGGTGACGGCAACGGCACTGTTGGCTTTGGCATGGGAAAATCCAGCGAAGTTCCAGACGCAATTCGTAAAGGCATTGAAGATGCTAAGAAAAATTTGGTCAAAGTGCCATTGAAAGGTACTACAATACCACATGAAATTGTTGGTAAATTCGGTGCAGGCGAAGTGTTAATGCGTCCTGCTGCTGCTGGTACTGGTGTTATCGCTGGTGGTCCTGTTCGTGCCGTAATTGAAGTTGCAGGCATTAAAGATATCAGAACAAAATCTTTGCGTTCTAATAATCCTTGTAATGTTGTAAGAGCGACAATTGCAGGTTTAACAGGTTGTACGACAGCAGAAGAAGTTGCCGCAAAACGTGGTAAGACTGTTAAGGAAATTCTTGGTTAAGGAGGCTTATATCATGAAAAAAATTACACTTGTAAAAAGCCTCATCGGCTGTAAGAAAGACCAGATTGCAACTGCACATGCATTGGGTTTGAAAAAAATCGGCAATGTGACAACACAGCCGGATAATCCTTGCACAGCAGGAAAAATTCAAAAAATAATTCACTTGATTAAAGTAGAAGAAGCATAAGAAAGGGGGCAATTATCATGCAAATTCATGAACTTGTACCAGCTCCAGATTCTAATAAGCCCGTAAAACGTGTGGGCAGAGGTCATGGCTCTGGTAACGGCAAGACTGCAGGAAAGGGTCACAAAGGACAAAATGCTCGTTCCGGCGGTGGTGTCAGAATCGGTTTTGAAGGCGGTCAAATGCCACTTGCAAGAAGAATCCCAAAAAGAGGCTTCAATAATATTTTTGCAAAAAATTATGCAGTTGTCAATGTGGGCGATTTAAATAAATTCACAGAAGGCACTGTTGTTGACACAGAGTTGCTTTGTGCCAGCGGTTTAGTAAAAAAAGTTTGCGATGGTGTGAAAATTCTGGGTGATGGTGAATTGAACGTTAAGCTGACGGTGAAAGCAGCGAAATTCACAAAGACTGCACTTGAGAAGATTGAAAAGGCAGGCGGAACAGCAGAACAGGAAAGCTGAGGTGAACTGAATTGTTTCAGACACTGAAAAATGCATGGAGCGTGCCAGAAATCAGAAAAAAATTTATTTACACGCTTATCATGATTATTATTTTCCGTATCGGCGGTGCAATTACAGTTCCATTCTTGTCGCTTGCAGCGGTACAAGAATGGATGACTGCAAATGCAACAGATGGTAATTTTCTGGAATATTTAAATATTCTGACAGGTGGACAGCTTTCAAAAGCAACTGTATTTTCGTTATCAATCACGCCATATATTAATGCGTCTATTATTATTCAGTTACTGACTTATGCATTACCGCCTTTGGAGCGGCTGCAAGAAGAAGGCGAAGAAGGACGCAAGACGTTAAATAAAATTACAGCCTATGTATCGCTTGTATTAGCATTAATCATGTCAATTGCGTATTATTTAACGCTAAAAAACAGTGCAGGGGCTGTAAGTTATACTTCCGGAGCATATGGTTGGTTCTCTGCAATTGTAATTATTGCATGTTTCACAGCAGGTGCAAGTTTTGTTGTCTGGATGGGCAATAGAATTAATGAAAAAGGTATTGGCAATGGTATTTCTATTTTATTATTTGCTGGTATCGTAGCAAGATTCCCAACAGATGTTGGTACGCTGTGGAGTCTGTTCTTAATGGACAAAGCAAAATATTTCTTTGTAGATATTGTAATTTTGCTGGTGTTTGTTTTCATGATTGGCTTTATTGTATTCATGAACGAAGCAGAACGCAGAATTCCAATTCAGTATTCTAAACGTGTTGTAGGCAGAAAACAATATGGCGGTCAAAGCACGCATATTCCAATTAAAATATGCATGAGCGGTGTTATGCCAATTATTTTTGCAATGTCTTTCATGTCATTGCCAGCTACTATCAGCATGTTTGTAGAGCCAGTCGCTTCTATTGATGAGACAACAAGTTTTGGTCAGAAATTTTATTATTATTTTATTAATTTTTTCAAAACAACAAGTTGGGGCTATGCTGTATTATATTTAGTTTTAATTGTTGCATTTAATTATTTCTATGTTGCAATGCAGTATGACCCAGTTACAATTGCGAATAATCTCCGTCAAAGCAACGGCGGTATTCCAGGCATTCGCCCTGGTAAACCAACTTCTGATTATATTCACAGAGTGTTGTCTAAAATTACACTTGTTGGTGCAGTATTCTTGGGATTAATTGCAATTTTACCAATTGCGTTAGGTTGGTTTGACAGTAGTTTGCGTTCTCTCTCAATGGGTGGTACGTCAATTTTGATTGTTGTCAGTGTTGCTTTGGAGACAGCAAGAACTCTGGAATCTCAGTTGATGATGCGTCATCACAAGGGTTTCTTAGGATAAGGAGGGCAAATTATGAATCTGATTTTACTCGGGGCTCCTGGTGCAGGAAAAGGCACACAGGCAGAGGCTATTTCAGAAGCATTAAATATTCCACAGATTTCTACTGGAAATATGCTTCGTGAAGCTGTGAAGAACGGCACAGAATATGGTCTTAAAGCAAAGGCAGTTATGGAAGCTGGCGGTCTGGTTTCAGATGATATTGTAATTGGTATTCTGAAAGACAGAATTGCTCAGGAAGATGCTCAGAATGGTTTTATTCTGGACGGTTTTCCGAGAACTGTTCCACAGGCAGAGGCATTAGATACAATGGGTGTCAGAATTGACAAAGTTGTAGAAATTTTCGTGCCTGATGAAGTCATTAAAGAACGTGTTTCTGGCAGAAGAGTATGTGAAGGTTGCGGTGCATCTTATCATGTGCAATACAAGCCCTCTAAAACAGAAGGCGTGTGTGACAAGTGCGGTGCGAATACTGTGATTCGTAAAGATGACCAACCCGAAACCGTGATTTCACGTCTGGAAACATATCATAAAGAAACAGAGCCAATTAAGGCTTATTATGAAAAGCAAGGCAAACTGGAAACTGTGATTGGACAGGAAGAAGTTGCCGATACAAAAAAGCTGACACTCAAAGCAGTGGGGGCTGAAACTGAATGAGCAGTATTACAATTAAATCTAAGACAGATTTAGAAAAAATGCGAATTGCTGGGAGAATTGCCGGTAGAGCTTTACAGCTCGCCGGACAATCTCTTGAAGCTGGCATGACAACAAAAGATGTTGACAAAATTGTGCATGATTATATTATCAGTCAAAATGCAGTACCTTCTTTTTTGGGTTATGGCGGTTTCCCTGGCAGTGCCTGTGTTTCTGTCAATGAAGAAGTCATTCATGGCATTCCTGGTTCGAGAAAATTAAAATCAGGTGATATTGTCAGCATTGATGTTGGTGCGTATATTAATGGCTTCCATGGTGATACCTGTGCAACGTTTCCTGTTGGCAAAATTTCCGAAGAAGCACAACAGCTTTTAGATGTAACAAAGGCTTCTCTTTATGAGGGAATTGCCAAAGCCGTGGTTGGTGCAAGATTATATGAAATTTCTGGTGCAGTTGAAAATTACTGTGCGTCCCGTGGTTACGGCATTGTTCGTGAATATTGCGGTCATGGTATTGGAAGAGATTTGCATGAATCTCCAGAAGTGCCGAATTATATACAGGCAGGCAGAAAAGGCGTTCGTCTTCAGGCAGGTATGTGTATTTGCATTGAACCAATGATTAATGCAAAAGGTGATGCAATCCGTGTTTGCAAAGATGGTTGGACTGTTCGTACTAAGAGTGGCAGTTTGTCCGCACATTTTGAACATGCAATTGCAATTACGCAAAATGGACCTGTTATTTTAACAGACCCTGAGTAAAAGAAATATGCAGTTACAGATTGGTATGATTGTACGTGCAATTGCCGGAAAAGAACAAGATAATTTTTATAGTATTATAAAATTAGATAAAAATTTTGTATATTTGGCAGATGGCAAGCACAGAACACTGGAACAGCCGAAACGGAAAAATAAAAAACATGTTCGTGCAACTGGTGTGATATTAGATTTGAACGGCATGACAAACAGGGCATTACGTTATAGGCTACGGCAGTATCAGGATAGCAACAGCCACAAGGAGGAGAATGAATTTGTCGAAAGAAGATTTGATTGAAATTGAAGGTGTCGTGCTGGAAGCACTCCCAAATGCAAATTTTCGTGTGGAGCTTCCCAATAAGCATGTCATTTTGGCGCATGTGTCCGGTAAATTACGAATGAATTATATTCGTATTGTTCCAGGTGATAAAGTAAAAATTGAAATGTCGCCTTATGATTTGACAAAAGGCCGTATCACATGGAGAGCTAAGTAAAGCCAAGTAAACCGCAATACACAAAGGAGGTATTTTTATGAAAGTAAGACCTTCCGTAAAACCGATTTGCGAGAAGTGCAAGGTTATTAAACGCAAGGGAAAAGTCATGGTTATCTGTGAAAATCCTAAGCACAAACAGCGTCAGGGTTAAGCCCTAACAGCATTGGAGGTGTAATTCGTAAATGGCAAGAATTTCAGGTGTTGACCTGCCAAAGGAAAAAAGAGTGGAAATCGGTCTGACTTATATTTATGGCATCGGACGTCCCACTGCAAGCAAGATTCTGGCAGATACTGGCATTAATCCAGATACCAGAGTAAAAGATTTGACAGAAAAAGACGTTGCAAAATTGCGTGATTATATCGACGCAAATTTGACAGTAGAAGGCGACCTTCGCCGTGAAGTAGCTTTAAATATCAAGAGATTGATTGAAATCGGTTGCTACAGAGGCGTTCGTCATAGAAAAGGTCTGCCAGTAAGAGGTCAGCGTACAAAGACAAATGCTAGAACACGCAAAGGTCCAGTTAAGACGATTGCGAATAAGAAGAAATAATTAAGGAGGGCGAGTTCTTTTGGCAAAGAATGGTAAAAAAGTAACCACGATACGCCGTCGCAGAGAGCGTAAGAATATTGAGAGCGGTGCTGTGCATATTCAGTCTACGTTTAATAATACAATCGTGACAATCTCTGACACACAGGGCAATACGATTTCATGGGCAAGTGCAGGTGAACTGGGTTTCCGTGGTTCCAGAAAATCTACACCGTTTGCAGCACAGACTGCTGCGGAAACGGCTGCAAAGGCTGCAATGGAACATGGTCTTAAGACTGTCGAAGTATATGTCAAAGGTCCAGGAAGTGGTCGTGAAGCTGCAATCCGTGCATTGCAGACTGTCGGTCTGGAAGTACGCATGATTAAAGACGTAACTCCAATTCCGCATAATGGTTGCCGTCCGCCTAAGAGAAGACGTGTCTAATAGCAGAGGAGGTAGTTTTACATGGCTGTTAATAAAGACCCAATTCTGAAAAGATGCAGATATCTGGGCATTAGTCCAGCTGTTATGGGCATTGATAAAAAATCCAGTCGTTTTGAAAAGGCTGGTCCTAGTCGTAAGAAAATTTCTGAATATGGCACTCAGCTGAAAGAAAAGCAGAAATTGAAATTTATTTATGGTGTAATGGAAAAACCATTCCGTCATTATTTTGAACTGGCTGAAAAAATGGAAGGCAAAGCCGGTGATAATTTAATTACTATTCTGGAATCCAGATTAGATAACGTTGCATTCCGTATGGGTCTTGCGTCTACCAGACATGAAGCAAGACAGTTAGTAACACATGGTCATTTTACTGTAAATGGCAAAAAAGTAGATATTCCGTCTTATCGTGTGGCGATTGGTGATGAAATTGCACTGGGCGAAAATAGCAGAACAAGTGCATTGTTCAAAGGCAATGACCAGACTGCTGGTATTTTAGAAAAAACAGGTGGCAGAACGGTTCCGCTTTGGTTAGAATCCAGTAAAGATCATTTCTCCGCAACAGTCACCAGACTTCCGAATCCTTCGGATATTGACTACGAAGCAGAAACACACCTGATTGTCGAGCTGTACTCCAAGTAATAGGTAATTGCTTGCGGACGCTTTCGATTTGATTGACGATTCACGATTTAGAAATACAAGTAATTACGAATTACGAAATAGGAGGGTTTATATGCTTGAAAGAATTGAAAAGCCTGAAATTGTTCCCGAAGATTTAAAACCGGACGGAAAATATGGCAAGTTCGTCCTGTCACCGTTGGAACGTGGCTACGGCACAACCCTTGGCAACAGCCTCAGACGTGTTCTGCTTTCTTCTATTCCTGGTGTGGCAGTTAATTTTGTCAAAATTGATGGGGTGCATCATGAGCTTTCCACAATTCCAGGTGTCAAAGAAGATGTGACAGAAATTATTCTAAGCCTGAAAGGACTGACTGCGAAACTTTATGGAGAAGGTCCTAAAACGCTTTTAATTGATGCGGAAGGTGAATGCGAAGTTACTGCGAATGATATTGATGCAGATTCCGAAGTTGTAATTTTAAACCCAGGCATGCATATTGCAACACTTGGAAAAGATGCAAAGCTTCACATGGAAATTACAATTGATAAGGGTAGAGGTTATGTATCTGCGGAACGCAATAAGCAACAGATTACAGATATGCCAATTGATGTAATTGCCGTAGACAGCATTTATACTCCTGTTTTAAAGGTGAACTATACCGTGGAGAACACACGTCTCGGACAGGTCACCGACTATGACAAGCTGACAATGGAAGTCTGGACGGATGGCACGATTTCCGCAAAAGAAGCTTTGTCACAGGCAGCCAATCTCCTCAACGAGCATCTGAAATTGTTTGTGGATTTATCTGACGAAACATGTATTCCTGAGGTTCTTGTTGAAAAAGATGATAAAGGCAAGGAAAAAATCCTTGAGATGACCATTGAGGAACTTGACTTGTCAGTGCGTTCGTTTAATTGTCTGAAACGTGCTGGCATTAATACAGTGGATGATTTAATTAACAAGTCCGAGGAAGAAATGATGAAAGTACGTAATCTTGGTAAAAAGTCTTTTGATGAAGTCAAAGAAAAATTGCAATCTTTGGGTTTTGATTTGTCGTCTGAAGAAGATTGATTGCAAGAGTGTATCTGACAGATTTTAAGATATGCGAAAAGGAGTTGAAGAATAATGCCAGGTAGCAGAAAACTGGGCAGAACAACTGCACACAGAACCGCTATGCTCAGAGCAATGGTGACGTTTCTGTTGGAAAATGGACAGGTAGAAACAACCGTTACAAGAGCAAAAGAAGTTCGCAGTGTTGCTGAAAAAATGATTACACTGGGCAAAAATACTGACTTGCACAGCAAGCGTCAGGTATATGCTTATATTACAAAAGAAGCTGTAGCGAAAAAGCTTTTTGATGAAATTTCTCCAAAATATGCGGAACGCAAGGGCGGTTATACACAGATTATTAAAACTGGTCCTCGCCGTGGTGATGCCGCAGAAATGGCAATTATTAAATTAGTTGATTAAGTTTTAGAAAATAAATAAACTGCATGGCTTGTGTCATGCAGTTTTTATTATGAAAGGAAATATTATGAAAACTGAAAAAAAAGAACTATATCAAAAATTATTTAAAATTGTCTTGCCTATTGCATTTCAAAATTTAATGTTATCGCTTGTTTCAGCGTCTGATGCGTTTATGCTCGGATTTTTAGATCAAGATTCTTTGTCTGCTTCTTCACTGGCAGGACAGGTGATGTTTGTATGCAGTTTATTTTATACGGCTTTTGTTTCTGGTTGTAATGTGCTTGCTTCGCAGTACTGGGGCAGAAATAATAAGCATGCTGTAGATGAAATTCTTGCAATTACTATGCGATATTCGTTTTTAATTGGATTAATTTTTAGTTTATGTACTTGTTTTATACCAGAAAAAATTATGAAAATTTTTACTTCAGATAATTATTTAATACAGTTAGGGGCAGATTATCTTAAAACAGTTTCATTGTCGTATGTATTAACTGGATTTTTACAGGCCTATTTTGGGATTATGAAAATTTGTGACAAAGCTGGGTTAAGTTCGCTTATTGGGTCTGTTGGTGTCATATTAAATATTATATTAAATGCTTGTTTTATTTTTGGTATAAATATGGGCATTAAAGGTGCGGCATTGGCAACGGTATTCGCAAGTATTTTTCAAGTTGTATTAGTGTTATTTGTTATATTACAAGGCAAATGTCCGAAATTAAATTTAAAAAAAATGTTTTATTTTACAAATTCAGAACTGCATAGAGATTACTGGAAATATACAGCGCCGTTGTTATTAAATCAACTTGGCTGGGGTGGCGGTGTTACGATGTATTCTGTGATTATGGGACATTTGGGAACAGATGCCACGGCGGCAAATTCAATTGCAAGTATTATTCGCAGTATGATTGCAAGTCTTTGTTGGGGAATTGCTGCAGGGGTTGCTATTATTCTTGGTGGCATGCTTGGCAGAAATGAATTAGAACAAGCTAAAAAAGCAGGGGGCAGTTTTGTCAGATGTTCTATTTGGATTGGCATAGGTTCAGGCTTAGTAATTTTAGCTTTAACGCCCTTGATACTTAAAATTACGGCTCTGAATCCACAAGCACAGGTATATTTAAAATATATGCTTTTCATGGCAAGTTATTATATTATTGGCAATTCATTAAATTCGACTGTCATAGGTGGTATTTTTGCTTGTGGAGGTGATACAAAATTTGGCATGATTTGTGATATTATTACATTATGGGCAGTCGTTGTACCATTGGGAATGCTTGGTGCATTTGTATTGCGTTTGCCAGTTATCGCTGTTGCATTTATTTTAACACTTGACGAATTTGTAAAAATTCCTGCAGTTTACAAGCATTATATAAAATATCATTGGGTGACAAATTTAACGAATCAGCAAGAACAGCAAAATTGAAAAACTGCCTGTTAGTAAAACGGGCAGTTTTTTATAAGAATTATTTATTTTTTAAAATAGCATTTTTAAGTAATACTAAATCATAAATATTTACAATTTCGTCATTGTTCATATCTGCTTTTTCCCAAGTTGCTTTGTCAAAGGATTCTTTGCAAATTAAATATTTTTGCAGTTTTATAATATCTAATATAGAAACTTCGTTGTCAGCATTTAAATCGCCTTTTAAAGTATCTGGATTTGGGTCTGGATCTGGATCTGGATTTGGATCTGGGTCTGGATCTGGATTTGGGTCTGGATCTGGGTCTGGAATTTGATTTTCTTTTGGTACGGCAAATAATCCATATGCTGTCATAGATTCAGATGACGCACTGATATAGAAATTTTTCATTTCATCAAGACTAGTGCCATTCTGTTCCATGCTAGTCAAAACATCATCATATGTAAAAGATATCATAAAATTGTCACTGCCACTAGTGGAATAGATTTGATTCCAACTTGTGCCTTCGCCTTGCAATACTAAATATGGCTCTGAAGCAGATTGATATACTAAAACAATATCATAATTTTCATTAATATAATCTTGCCAATTGTTAATAAATGCATTGTCCCATGCTTTGTATTCTTTTCCTGATTCTGGGCGGAATAATGTAACCCAGTCATCACCCACTGGAATGGAATCCCAGCTAAATTCTGGTTCAATATAAGGCTCATATGCAGGTAATTGTGGTGTAATACCATAAACACTCATCATAGCTTCTATGACTGGTGCAGAAACATCATACCAAGTATTTGTTAAGCGATATAAATAGCCATGTGCTTCGCCATCTGTATTTGTAATATTATTATTATCCCAAAGTACACAAGGAATACCTGCATTTTTTGCTTTTGTTAAATAATCTTTTGCCCATGCAACTCTTGAATCTGTATTATCAAAATTAGATGCACTGAATTCACCAAGAATAATTGGTACATTCTTGTCATCTGAAATAGATTTCAAGCCATTAAATAAATTTGTCAAAGCCATTTCATAATCTTCACCATAGCCACTTGCTCCAGGGAACGTGTGATTTGCATAGTCTCCAGAATCCATGGTGAAGAAATATGGAGCATACGCATGTACAGATAATGCAACATTTCCAGCATTTTCTGGAATTTCTACAGCCCGAATGGCATTAAAATCAGAAGATGCACAATAATCAGGCAACATTAATAAACGTTCTGCATTGGCAGAAGAACCTTGATTTCTGATAGTATTTACAAAAACAGCATTTAAATTATTAATATAAGTTCTGGAATAGTCATCACCAGAACCCCATTCCACAGAACTGCCTAAACCAGTCTGACGTGGTTCATTCATGCCTTCAAAAATTAAATGCTGATCATAATCTGCAAATGTTTCAGAAACTTGACTCCAAATATCACTTAATTTTTTAGAAGCCATTGTAAAACTTTCGTCTGTGAATTCGCTGACATTTACCCAATCTTCATGGTGAACATTCAGAATAATAAACATTCCTAAATCATAGGCATAATCAACTGTTTGTTGTACATAATCCATCCAAGTATCATTGATATAATAAAAATCATCATCTTCATTATATTCAAGATGTTCATACCAAGTTGTTGGAATACGAACGGTATTAAATCCAGCATTTTGAACTGTTTCAAATAATTCTTTTGTTGGAACAGGATTGCCCCATTTTGTGGCAAATTTTTCTGGAGCTGTTGTAGATTTGAGACCTGTATTTCCACAATCCAATGTATTTCCCAAATTCCAGCCGATTGTCATTTGAGAAGTAATATCAAATGCACTTTGTCCAGTTAATTCAGCTGCTTTGACATCTAAATTATTTTTTTCTGGTAATGCACTGAATCCTGTCAGCAGGAGTGAAGCAACCAGAACAGCAGAAATTCTGCTGGGCATTTTTTTCTTCATAAAAAATTCTCCTTTACAATAATTTCATAATTTTTTTATGAATATATAATATTCCTAGTATAATTATATAATTTTAAATATAATTTGTCAATAGATTTCAATTTTTTTATTAAAACAATAGGAAAATTTTCTGTAAAAATAGAAAATATCAAAATAAATTTATAAAATATTCATAAAATAATTTTTTGCTTCTAAAAGAGAAGAAAATTTTTTCCAACTCATAGAAGAAGTTTCCATATTTGCAGGGTGCAAATCTGGAATGTGAATAGGAAAAGTTTTTGCTCTATAAGCACTTCTAATGCCGTTCACAGAATCTTCAAATGCAATGCAGGTTTCAGGAGCTAATTGCAATGCCTCACAAGCTTTTGTAAAAATTTCAGGATTAGGCTTGCCTTTCTGCACCATGTCACCTGTGATAATTTTATCAAAATATTGCAGAAGTCCTGCACGTTCTAATTGATTTCTGACAGTAACTTCACGGGTAGAACTTGCAACAGCCAAAGCAATCTGTTTTTGTTTCAGCATAATTAAAATTTCTTCTGCACCTTGTTTGACAGGAATTTTTTCTGCAAGGGCTTCTTGTGTTAATTTTCTTGATAAAGCACGGAATCCATCATAATCAAAATCTGGATAATTAGATTTAAAAAACTCTCTTGTACTTGCTTCATTTAATCCAATACAGGATTTTTTGGCACGTTCAATATCAGTAAAATGAAATTGTTCACCAGCTTGATTCCAAGTCTTATCACAGATTTTTTCAGTGTCGAGTAATAAACCGTCCATATCAAAAATTGCACCTTTGATAATTTCGGGATTTCCAAACGGAAATATTCTTGTGCCTGAAAAATGTGCTTTATATAAATCAAATAGCATATTCTGAAAACTATAAGGAATCACTTGATGTGTGGCAATTAATTCCAGCCATTCCTGTTCCGTAATCCAACGGATTTCAGCAACTTCTTCAGATTGCAGTTTGAAATTTAGATTTTCAGAATTAATTTCAGCTAGCCAATAATCATCAAACGTATTTTGACTTCTGAATGAAAAAATAGGAGCTGTATTGCTAAAATCTAATATAATGCCTAATTCTTCTTGTGCTTCTCTTGTTACAGCTGATTGACTGGTATCGCCAGCTTGTGCCATACCACCTGTGGAAATATCCCACATATCAGGAAAACTTGCTTTTTGTTCGACACGTTTTTGCACAAGAAAACGACCATGTTGGTCAAATAATAACAAATGTACGACTAAAACAAATTCGCCGTCTGTTCGGGGTTGTCCTCTTTGGATAATTTTTCCTGTCAAATTACGATGGATATCATAAATATCTTGATATTCTGGCATAAATAATTCCTCCTGAATGATAATTATTTTTATTATAAGGCTTATCTGAAAAAAAGTCAAGTGATTTGCAAAATTTATTTTAAAATCTATTGCAAAAAAATTATTTTTTTGCTATAATGAATAATAGAACTGTATAACAAAGATAGGAGTAAATAGCTATGAAATTCCAAAAATTAATTGCTGTTTTCACAGCATGTATTGCTATGTGTCATAATTATTCTGTGCTGAATGCCTTTGCAGAAGAGGAAAAAATTAAAATTGAGATTGAGAATAAAATTATCTCAAGTGAAGAATTGGAAAACATGAATTATGAAATACCAGTTTTCGTTAATTTAACAGCAAATGCAGGCATTAATTCAGCGGAATTTATTATTTCTGTTGATAGCAGATGTGATTATGAAGTGATTACAGATTCACAGCAAGCATTTGAAACAGGAAATGAGCATTTATTATTTTCCATGACAAGCAGTCATAAATTTAATGATAATTGCTGTCGTTTATTATGGGCAGGGTCAGGTATTACAGAAGATACTGGGGCATTGGTATTATTAATGGTACAGATTCCAGAAGATGCCATAACTGGTGATGTATTTGAGATTTCCTATTTTCCAGAACTGGATTATCAGAATTATCAATTTAAACATCTTTGGGGAATTGCAGGTAGAGAGATAAAAAATTATGCAACTGACAATGAAGTTATTTTTTCAAATGGTGAAATTAAAATTCAAGATGATGAGCCAGTTATATTAGGTGATGCTGATGAAAATGGCGTTGTTGATATTTTGGATGTAATTGTAGTAAATAAAGCAATTCTTGGACAGAAAATTCTGACTAAAACACAAATGAAAGCGGTTGATTTTAATCAAAATGGTATGGTAGAACCTGATGAATCGCTTATGCTAATGAAATTTATTGTTGGCTTAATTGATAGCTTGATAGCTTAATTTTAATATTATAATAAATAACAGGAGGCAATAGAATGAAATTAAAAAAATTGTTAGCTGGCTTGGTCGCATTAACTTGTGTGTTTGCAACAACAATACCTTGTGTATTGAATCTTTCTGTACATGCAGAAGATACAAACGAAATTATGAATGAAATTATGAATGAATATACTTATGAAAATCTCATCTATCGCAGAAGTCCTAGTATTAGTAGCACAAATGTTAATTTTTTGTTGTCAGTTATTGGCGTAGTAGATGGTGCAACAGATATTACAATTCCAGAAGAAATTAACGGAGAAAAAGTTGTTAGTATTAAAGAAGAAGCTTTTAAAGATTGTGAAAGTTTGGTTTCTGTAAGTATTCCAGATACTGTTACAACAATTGGGAAAAATACATTTCAAAATTGTATTAATTTAAAACAAGTAAGATTGCCCGAAAATATGAATATATATTATATTCCAGTCAATATGTTTGATGGTTGCACTAGTCTTGAAAAAATTACAATTCCAGAGAAAATTACTTCAATTGGCATGGAAGCATTTCAAAATTGCACAAGTTTATCTGAAATACAGCTCCCAGAAAATTTAAATACAATACAAAATCGTGCTTTTAGAGGCTGTACAAGCTTAGAAAGTATTCAATTGCCAGAAGGATTGAAAAATTTGAGTTCTGGTATTTTTTGGGATTGTGAAAATTTAAAAAATATTAATATTCCAGATAATATAGAAACAATAGAAACTGGTGCATTTGAAAATTGCACCAGCTTAGAAAATATTAGTTTTTCTCAAAATGTAACTAGTATTCACGGACATGCATTTGAAAATACTGCATGGCTTAACAATCAGCCAGACGGTGCAGTCTATATCAATGATTTTTTATATTGCCATAAGGGCAAACTGACTGAAAATACAGAATTTATAATTCCAGAAGATGTAAAATATATTGTTGACAGTGCATTTGCAAATCAGGAAAATTTAATTTCTGTCACAATGCCTGAAAGTCTGGAAACGATTGGCTCATACGCATTTGCGAATTGTGAAAATCTGGAGAAAATTAATTTCTCACATGATTTGAAGGAAGTTAGTGAATATGCATTTCATGATACAGCCTGGCTTAATCAACAAGAAGATGGTGTAATTTATGCAGGGAATTATGCGTTGCTTTATAAAGGCGAATTTCCAGAACAAGCAGAAATTACATTGCGTGACGGCACAACTGTAATCAATCCGAATTTATTTGCGAAAAATACAAATCTTGTTTCTATTACATTGCCAGAGGGCTTTAAAATGCTATACAGTGAATCATTTTTAGATTGTGCAAATTTAAGTAATATTACAGTTCCTGATAGTATTGAAATGATTGGCGGTGATGCTTTTACAGGAACTGCATGGCTTGAAAATCAGCCAGACGGATTAATTTATATTGGCAATGTTGCTTATTTCTATAAAGGCACAATGCCTGAAAATACAGAAATAATTTTAGAAAATAATACAGTTTCTATTTCGCCTTATGCATTTGCAACTGCCACAAATTTAACTGCAATTACATTGCCAGAGGGTTTGAAAGACATTGGAGCTTATGCATTTGCAGGTTGTAAAAATTTAGCATCTGTTACGATTCCAGAAAGTGTCGAAACGATTGGAAGCCCTTATTTCAGTACAAGACTCATTGCTATCGCAAGACTAGATGATTTTGTATTAACTGTTTTAAATCCTGATTGTAAATTTTTAAATATTTATACATTTCCTTATGCAAAATCAGCAACTATCAAGGGCTATGAAAATTCTACCGCACAGACATATGCAGAAAAAAATAATTTTAATTTTGAATCTCTTGGTGAAATACCAGATACACCAGAAATACTATTATTAGGTGATGTGAATTTTGATAATTCTGTTGATATTCTGGATGTTATCGCATTAAATAAGGCAATTCTTGGTCAAAAAATTTTGACAGACAAACAAATAAAAGTAATTGATTTTAATCAGGATAACATAGCAGACCCAACAGATTCTTTGACATTGATGAAATATATTGTAAAATTAATTACAGAAGATGAATTATTATTAAATTAATTGCAATCAGAAAATCCGCCTGTGCTGACGCATAGACGGATTTTTTCGAGAGAGGAAAATAACTCAAAATCAATTTAATTAATAGAAATATATTTTTTTTCAGGAGAAACAGATTCTTTTTTCGGAATGCTTAAATTTAACACACCGTCTGTGAAGTTTGCCTGAATATCTTGTTCTTGAATCGCATCACCAACATAAAAACTTCTGCTGTAAGCACCACGGAAACGCTCACGGCGGATATAATTGCCGTTTTTATCTTGTTCATCATGATTTTGTGATGTCGTTGCATGAATTGTTAAACAGCCATCATGCAATTCTGCTTTAATATCTTCTTTTTTCACATTAGGCAAGTCAATTGCCATTTCATAACCAGTGGCTGTTTCTCTGACATCAGTTTTCATAGGATTGCTTTGTGATACAGCAGGCATATGAAATGGGTGTTCAAAAAAATCATCCCAGTCATTTTTTCTAAATAATTCAGGGAAAAACATATTGCAAAACTCCTTCTAAAAATCAAAATTAAATTTTAAATCCTAAATTTGAGAGAGTATCTCTATGATTATCATTCCCCTGATTTGTGTTTATTATACCATAGAAAATGCATACTGTCAATGCAAAATTTATTATTTTCAGCTAGGCTTCACAATTTTTCATGAATCATACACATTAAGAAAAAATATAACTATAATCTATTGACAGTTTGAAAAGATTATGTTATAATTTAAGTAAAATAATTTTATAGGAGATATGACATGTTTAGAAAATTAAGTATTTCGCTTGCGTGTTTGATAGCATTAAGCAGTACACTTACCTATCATAAAAATATGCAAAATACAAAAGCACTTGATATAGACAGTGCAGCATATTTATTAAAAAATACTGCAACTGGAAAATATTTAACTGTTCGCAACGGTGGTGAAAATGACAATCATGTTTGTGAATATGATGCTGATGGTGTTGCAGAATATAACCAGTGGGTAGTAGAACAAGAAAGTCCTAATGTTTATACAATCCGTTCTGGTAGCAATTATCAATCTTATTTGACAACAGATTCTGATGGCAGTTTAATTGTCAGTGCCAAAAATGACGAAAATAATTATCAAAAATATAGTTTAGAACAAGAATCAGATTCTAATATTTGCAAGATTACAGCTGGTGGTTGGTATGTTGCACCAGATAGTAACGGAAATATTATTATGACCGATGATGCAAGCCGTGCAGAATGGGAATTAGTTTCTTTAGACAATCGTGGACGGGTTGGCGATGTGAATCATGATGGGGTTGTAAATATCTATGATTTGATTTTTGCAAAAAAAATTGTGAAAAATCAGGATTTTTCTAATATTATGAAAGCATCAAGAGCTGATGTCAATGGTGATGGAATTTTAAACACAGAAGATATTAAATTATTACAACAATTTATTGCTAATAAAATCACAAGGTTTCCAACATTTATGGTAAATTTAAAGCCAAATACAATTTTTCCGACAGTAGAAATTACAAATCCAGACCCAATCCCAACTGAACCACCAGTGATTGACCCGCCAGAAGAAAATCCAGAAGAAATTACACTTGCTGACATGCCAGAAGCATATAAAGAATCCGCAGAATGGATTTGGCAAAATCGCTGTGTCTATGAGGGGTCTACTACTAGAAGAAATACCATATTTGACCAGATTTATGCAGGAAACGGAACTATTAATTTTGTCGTCAGATGGCAGTCTTATAAAACAATTACTTATGAACAGCGTCAGCAATTTGAAAAGCTTGCAAGTGATAGCATTAATGCTTGGAACGATTGGCTAAAAAATTATGACGGCTGGAAATATGACCATATTGATGTAAAAATTGTTGGCTGGGCTGTTTTAGATAAAAATTGCCTGTTAGATTTACATGATGATGAAATTGTTTATGATAATTTGATTACAGATTATGACAGTCAATATGACACAAGCAATGGTATTGAAACAATTCCAGATAAATTGCCAAGTGCGCCTGATGAAATATCCAGATTTGAACATTTTGCAGAAGCTGATTATCAATATCCGAATGGTTTAGAAAATCGCTTTGATATGTATTTATGGGCAACACAAGGCTTCCCATCAATTGGAGGTGCAGGCGGTGACTGGGGTCAGAGATTATCAGATGATGCTTATATTAACATGCTGGACGGTACAAATGTCCATGTTTTAGAGCATGAAATCGGTCACGGCTTTGGCATTACAGATTTTTATGGTGAGAATGGCACGAATGCAGGACCTCCGCCAAATGGATTCCCAGATGATGGCACTTCTATCATGATGGCAGGTTCTTCTATGGAAATTACAAATTTTGACGGTTGGTTGCTTCGCTATATGTGGAGTCAAATTAAAAACGAAGACGGCAGATTTTCATAAAAATTTATAAAATAATCCCTCTCTGTAATAAATTTACAAAGAGGGATTTTGATTATTCTGTTATGAAATCATCCATGATAATCTGTACACGAGGGTTATTATTTTCATCAGGGTCAATCATAGTAACTTCTTTCATAGTAATTGGCGAATTGGGAGAAGAAATTGCACTGTCACTGCCAAGAGAACGTGGCACTTCTAAAAATTTATCGACTACTTCCATGCCCTGTGTGACTTCACCAAATGCAGCATAATTACCATCAAGAAAACTGCAATCTGTATAGCAAATAAAAAACTGACTAGAGGCACTGTCATTCATTTGACTTCTTGCCATAGAAATTACACCACGTTGATGAGATAAATTATTTTCAACGCCATTAGAGGAAAATTCGCCTTTAATCGTATTTTCACTGCCACCCATGCCTGTGCCTTGTGGGTCTCCACCCTGTGCCATAAAATCATCAACTACCCTGTGAAATGTTAAGCCATTATAAAAACCCTCTGAAACAAGAGTTTCAAAATTTTCACAAGTAATTGGTGCAATTTCTGGATAAAGTGTAATAATAATTACATTCTCATCTGAAACAGAATTATCAGCTCCAGCATGATTATCTTCTGCGGACGAAGTTTGTGCAGTTTGATTTTCATCAGAATTAGCATTTTCAGTGCTACAACCAGTTAATAATACTAAAATTCCAGTTAAACAAACAAGTAATTTTTTCATGTTAAATCTCCTTAGAGTTTTTAAGATTTAGAACGGCTCAGCCATTCAGACGCAACATCAAGTGCTTCATATAAATTATCACGTTCCGCACGTTGTGTAATTTTAGGATGGTCTAAATCCGTTGACATTTGATAAAATTCTATTTTCTTAGCAGTCATAATGCCATATTCTTTTTGTGTTTTTTCGATTCTTAAAAACACAACATAGGGTTCACTCATATAGCCATAATATAATTCATTTTCTTTGCGAACAAGAGGATAACCCTTATACATCATAAAATTCATATAATCAAACTCCTTTCTGTAGTGACTTGACATGAAATTATTGCCATGTCAAGCTAAATTCTTCATCAAAATTATCAAAAATTTCAAGATTATGCCAGATAGTGTCAATACAGGATGACCGAATTTTATAAGTCGGCACGCCATTTACAGCAATCATTGCATTCATATCTGTCAATTTATAAAAAGATATTGTATAGTCCTCTTTATTGTCTTGTGTTGTCAAATGCACTTCTACATCTGGATTTGTACTTGGCAAATCTGTTTCAAAAAACAGCTCATCGCCGTAAATATTTAATAAAAATCTGTATAATAATCGAAAACGTTCTGTATCACAGGATTCATTATTTTTTGTGACAATATAACTATCTGCATCTTCTCCTGAACCGACAAAATGCAATTCTTGTTGATTGCTTGTTGTAATATCCAGTGTGGCAATATGCCAGACATTTGTATTAAAAATATTAGCAGAGTGAATCTCATTTGGTAAAACAGTTGTCCAGACAGCTCTTGTTTCTGCAACGCCGTAAATTATATTTGTTCCTTCAAGATAAGCATAATAAGCTTCTGTGCCATTTTCAGTTGTATATTTCTTCCCAAAATGCAAAATATAATCATTGCCGTCATCACAGTTCATTGTAACAGAACAAAACGGATTATCAATGCCTGCATTTTTTAAATCTGTTTCTGACGGGTGAATTTTTGCAATTTCCACAGCAGTTAAGCCAAACATGCCATTTGTAATATCAGGCGTTTTGTCAATATTTAAATAAACTCTCACAGGCTCCAGCATAATATGCGTTGAAAAATTACCACCAACAGAAGTATCTTCTGCATTTTCAGAATCATATTCTATCTGCATGTCATAATCTAAATCTTGTCGTTCTATCCGCAAAGATTCTACAATTGGTTCTTCTTCTGGTTTTTCCAGCATGACATTAGAAACAAATGCAAAGCTATTTTTCTGATAATTTGCCATCAGAGAACTTTTCACAAGATAAACACTGCCATTTACTTCGCAATATGTCTGTGAGTCGTCCATAGGAAAAACACTTCCAACAGAAAATGCAAATGCTGTGCCGTCAGTATAGTGCATGATTACTTTTGCATTAGGATTATCTAAACCATATTTTGCAAAATCAGATACATTTTCTTCCACTAAGCTATTTGCGGAAAATTCACTTGCATTATTCACCAGTGTAGAAATCAGCCCTGTATCTAATGCAATATCTTCTAAGCCTTGAATGGCATAAATCGCTTTTGTATCTTCTGTTGCTTTTGTCTGCAAATACACTTCAAAATTATCAGTATTAGAAATCTCAATTTTTTCTACATCATCAGAAATTTCAGGATTTAGCATAATGACACTATCTTCATCATCTAGTAATGCATTTTGAATAGATTCTGTATCAATGGGCTGTGAATCTTTTTCTTGCTTATTAATTAACATAATAATTAGCAAAGCTCCGCCTAATAATAGTAATACTGCAATTGCAAGTATCAAGCTTTTTAAATTTTTTGACATGCCATGTTTAGGCACTGTTTGCTCTGAAACAGCAGGTATATCAGCAAAGAATGTATCTTTGCCAATATCTGTTGTTTCATTTTCAATCAAATATTTCTGCTCTTGCTGGTTATCACTCATTTATTTTTTCTCCTTAAGAACACCCAAACGCCAATTGCAATGACTGCACTTGGAATAATAAAAGTTACAATATAAATACCACGCACACCAGCCGTTGTAATTGTAATTGTTTCACTTGTTAAATCTTTAGAAGCAATGACTAAATTATTATCCTTGCCAGAAATCATGTTCACTGCAGAAATAAAATATTCTGCATTATTATAAGAATTATCCTGCATTAAATTTACATCAAATAAAAATACAGAACCCATCACTAATAGATTGCTTGCATGTGAAGTATTATCTATTATCGTACTGCGTTTAGAAACAGCCATAATATTCTGTGTACCGGCAGGATTTGTATCTGTATTTTGTGATTCTTCATTCATAGCATTTAAATAAACAGAATCCGAAGTCTGCAATAAAGCCGAAGTCACGCCACTGCTTTTAGAATTCCAAAGCAAATTAATCGTACGGCAAAATGGTGCAACAATTGGCAATGATGCATTGGCAAGGTTTGCACCAGATGCTTCATCTGCAATTGTGACTACAGGTACAGGAATTGACCCTCTGCTATTAGATAAAGTCACTTGCTGTGCTGTATTAGAATCACTTTCCATAGCAATATTTTTTGTGACTTGAATGCCCCATGTTTCTAAAAATTCATCAAGATGTGGCGTATCTCCCTGTGTATAATCAGCGATATAAATTAAATTTTTATTATATTCGCCGTCATGATATAAAAATGCAGATAAATTATCAATTGCATTTGTCGTTAAATCATTCACAGGTGCAGGAAGAATTAACATATCATAATTTTCAAAATCAGCTTCACCAGTATATAAATCTAAATATTCTATATCATAGCCATTTTTAAATAAACTCTGTGCCATTGCAGAAAGTGAATTTGTGTGGTAACTTGTATTGAATAAAGCTTCACCATTTGCTGTTGTCAAGATTCCAACAGAAATTGGATTTGCATCCGTTACATACATCAGGGCAGAAGTTAAATCCTGTTCGCCCTGAAAACCAGTAATGCAATCTTCCAGTGAACCAGAGCCATAATAGTAATAATAATAATATTTCTGCTGGTCATAAGTAAATAAATTACCAATATTCACAACACGAAGTTTTGTATTATCAGAACTATCAGAAACGATGATATCACCCTCTGTGAGAGAAGCTGCATAATTTTCCTGATACGTATTTACAACATCAGGATTACTTGTCGGGTCAACATAGCTTAAATGCACTTTATCAGAATATTGTGTATATTTTTCTAAAATTTCAGAAACCATTTTCATGGCAGAATTACTGCTTTGAAAATTACTTTCCGCCATTAGCACTGTAAAATTCACATCTTTTTCTAAATTTTTTAAATATTCTATGCTTTGTTCAGAAATTTCAAATTTTCCTTCTTCTGTTAAATCCAATTTCAAAGGATATTTTTCAACAAGCACACTGACTAAAATATTTAATAATACAACCACTGCTATTACTGTACAAGTAATTGCTGTTGCGACACTGCCGTATTTTAATTTTTTACGTCTGGCTAAATTAATAGGCTTTTTGGATTTTTTAATATTTTTGTGATCAGAAACAGGAGTTTCTGATTGATTTTGATTTTCTAAATCAGCCATAATCCTGCTCCTTTCTTAGCTCCAACGGCGTTTTTCAAATACTCTCACAGTGAAAAAATTAAATAATACAGCTGTACTGAAATAAAATAATACACTAGAGAGATTAAAAATACCACATGTAAATTCATAATATCTTGTATAAAAAGACAAGTCATATAATAAACTCTGTAACCAGTCTATTTTCACAAAAGAGGCTACTATATCAATTAAAAATAACATAGCCAAACATATAATACCACCAATGGCAGCTACCAGTTGATTTTCTGTCAAAGATGAAATAAATAAACCAACTGCAATAAATGCAGACCCAACTAAAATAATTGCCAAATAATTTGCAAACAAAGTCAGCCAGGCAACTGTGCCATATAAGCTTAAAATAAAGCCATAAATAAATATAATACTAACTGCAATGACAAAAATAGTCAGTGCTGCAAAATATTTGCCTAGCACAATGCCATTCAAAGAAACTGGAGCTGTCAATAAACCTTGTTCTGTTCGTTGTTTTTTTTCTTCACTAAACAAACGCATTGTCAAAATGGGAATTAAAAAAATACTAATAAAAAACAGTGTTGAAAACACGCCTGATAAATTCGTAGAACCAACGGCGATATTATCCAGTGTAAAGAAAAAACCCGCAAAAATATAAAACACTGCTAAAAAAATATAAGCAATACTAGATGAAAAAAAAGCACCAACTTCCCGCCGATAAATAGCACCCATTATGTTTTATCTCCTTTCATTTGCACTGTTTCACCCATTGTAATTTTTAAGAAAATATCTTCCAGTGTCATTTCCATTGTTTTTAATAATAAAATATCCCAGTTATGTTCTCTTGTAATTTTATTAATATCACGACGAATATCAATTCCTGGTTCTGCTTCAATTTCAAAATCATAAATATTTTTTTCACGTTCCATGTCTGCACGAACGTATTTAATGCCATTAACTGCACGAATTGCCTGTAATATTTCTGCTTTAGGTCCATCGATTCTGGCAATAATTCTATGGTCAGTGCTGACTTTATTAGATAAATTCGTTGCTGTATCATCGGCTGAAATCACACCATGATTAATAATAATCACTCTGTCACAAACAGCTTGAATTTCAGATAAAATATGTGAAGATAAAATTACAGTATGATTTTTGCCAAGACGTTTGATTAATGTCCTGATTTCAATAATTTGCTTTGGGTCAAGTCCGACTGTCGGCTCGTCCAGAATTAACACAGGCGGATTGTTAATTAAAGCCTGTGCTAAGCCAACACGTTGTTTATAGCCCTTTGATAAATTTTTAATTAATCTGTTTTCTACATCAATAATTTTACATAGCGTCATGACATCTTTCAAATGCGAACGTCTGGGCAATTTGCATTTTTTCAAATCAAACATGAAATTTAAATAAGCATGTACTGTCATATCTACATATAAGGGCGGAATTTCTGGCAGATAGCCAATAAAAGATTTTGCTTTAATAGGTTCTTCCAGAATATCGACGCCATTAATAAATGCCTGTCCAGATGTAGAAGAAATATACCCTGTCAGCATATTCATCGTGGTAGATTTTCCTGCACCGTTCGGACCTAAAAAGCCCAAAATTTCACCGTCATTGACTGTAAAACTAATATCATTGACGGCTTTTTTATCGCCATAATGTTTCGTCAAATTTTTGACTTCAATCATGAATAACATCACTTCCTTTCATGATTCATGATAGATAATTATAATAATTATAGCTTACTATAATTATGTGTCAGGCATGTGACAAAAAGCAGAAAATCAAAACATCAACAACAAAATTTTAAATCTTCCTGCATTTGCCTTGTTAATGCCTGCACAGAATCAAATTTCATTTCAGGACGAATAAATTTTAATAATCTTACTTGCAGATTTTTATCATATAAATCACCAGAAAAATTTTTAATATAAGTCTCTGCTAAAGGCAAGCCGTTATAATTGACTGTTGGTTTGATGCCAATATTTGTAATAGAATGATAATATTTCCCGTCAGGTGTTCTTGTCTGAGAGGCATACACACCAAATTTAGGCACAAGCTGATTTTCATGAAATACTTGATTAATCGTAGGAAAATGAATTGTTCTGCCAAGTTGTGCGCCATGAGAAACTTTTTCTAAAATGAAATAGGGCATACCCAGAAATGTATTTGCTTTTTCAATTTCGCCTGCAAGCAATAATTTTCTAATTTCTGTAGAAGAAATAATTTGCTTATCTTGCTTGACAGCGTTCACAAGCTTTACTGTAAAATGAAATTTTTTTCCGAAATTTTTTAAATCTTCTATATTACAAGACGCATGATAGCCAAATTTAAAATCATAGCCACAAGTCACATGACTTGCATGTAATTCTTGACATAAAATTTTTTCTGCGAACGCTTCACCAGATAAATTACGGAGCTGTTCAAAATCCATGCAAGCCACTTGAAATTTAAAATCACGGTTTAAAATAAAATTTCTGGTATGACTGGAATAAATATAACCACCTGAATTTTTTCTGACAGCGGTTTCTGCTGGAAATGTGAACACAACTGGAATAAAATCAGATTTTTTTGCTTCTTGCAAAACAGCTCTATGTCCAAGATGTACGCCGTCAAATAATCCTAATGCAACAGAAGTTTTTTGCATGTTACACCTCATTTCGGTGCAACGGCTCGCATAAATTGCGTTCAATGCGTAAGCAATTCTGTTCCAAATCAGGCAAAGCTGTTCCAAGAAAGCCATCTGTGCCATAAACCGCATATTGCTGTGATTTAAAATTTATAGCAAACTGTGACAAATCTAATTTTACGCCATTGCGATAAAGCTTTGTTTGTTTGACATTTAAATTCACAACAGGCAAGGAGCTGAATGCTTTTTCAATGGGGATAATAATTTTAGAAATATTATTTTTATCAGCAAATTCTTGAATTTGTTCCAGTGAATAACAAGAATTCAAAGCAAAACCGCTTGCATAAGAACGCCTTAAATTCGTCATAACAGCTCCACAGCCTAAAGTTTTTCCCATATCATGAATCAGTGTTCTGACATAAGTCCCTTTTCCACAATGAATTTCTAATGTTCCTTTTCCTGTTTCTGGATTGATACCTGTGCAGTAGACTAATTTAATAGATACAGGTCTTGCCTGACGTTCAATTTCTTTTCCCTCACGAGCCAATTCATAAAGCCTTTTGCCATTCACAGAAACGGCGGAATACATAGGGGGAATTTGCATAATTTCACCAGTAGGAACAGAATCTAAAATATCTTGTTTAGAAATACCAGTAAAATCATGTGTTTCTAAAATTTTTCCAGTGCTGTCCTGTGTATCAGAAATTTTACCAAGTTGAAATTCTGCAATATAAATTTTATCTTCATTTGGCAAGATTCCACAAGCTTTCGTTGCATAGCCCACAAATACAGGCAATACACCCGTTGCCATAGGGTCAAGCGTTCCCGCATGTCCCAAACGTTTCATTTTTAGAATGCCACGTAATTTCGCAATGACATCAAAAGACGTAAATCCAGCAGGTTTATCCACACAGAGAATGCCATTTAAATTACTATTCATAATGCTTTTTCCACCGCTTGCAAGACTTTTTTCCTGACTTCGTCTGGAGAGCCTTTTAATAAGCAACCAGCGGCTTTCACATGACCACCACCGCCAAAAATCTGACAAATTTCAGAAACATTTACATCTTTAGCAGAACGCATAGAAACTTTAAAAACATTCGGTTCACGCTCCCGAAATGTAATGCCAACTTCTACGCCTTCTGGCTGTAAAGACAAACTTGTTAAGCCTTCCATGTCTTTTTCATCAACTTGATGTTTCTGGCATAATTCCAATGTTGCCCAAACAATCGTGCATTGATTATTAAAATAATATTCCATTTGGCTAAGCATAAGCATTTCAGCTTTAATTCTGGACGGGCTTTTCACATCAAACATCTGGCGGTTAATTAAGCCATATCTGATATCAGGAAATTCACGCATTAATTCTGCTGTAAAAATATGTGCTTCTGGTGTTGTATTTTCAAATTTAAAACAGCCTGTATCTGTAGACATGCCTGTAAATAAGCATTTTGCAATTTGTTCTGTGAATTTAATATGCATATAGCGATATAATTGATATAATATTTCACAAGTTGCAGAGGCATTTTCTTCCAGTAATAATGTTTCAGCATAACATTTATTAGACACATGATGGTCAATGCAGAGCTGAATTTTTCCAGAATAAATTTCTTCCAGACTGCCTAATAATTTCGTATCAGCGACATCTACAGAAATAATAGTTTTGGCTATAAAATCTTCTTCTGGTTTTTCAGATTTTTCAGGTTTCAGAAAATCAAATCGTTCAGGAATTTCATCCGCACATAATACTTTGGCACGTTTGCCCAGTGATTTTAAAACCGCTTGCAGAGAATACCCTGCCCCGATACAATCACCATCAGGGCTTCTGTGAATTAAAATATGCACATCTTCGCAATTTTTAAGAAATTCTGCTGTTTCAGGAATATTAATTTTATTCATGCGTTTCGTCCTCCGCAGAGATAATTTTTTCAAGTTTATTTGTAATTTCTGCACCTCTTGCAATGGAATCATCTGCAATAAAATGAAATTCAGGACTTTTTTTCATTTTTAATCTTGCAAATAATTCACGGCGAATAAATCCAGACGCACTTTGTAAGCCTTTCACAGATTGTTTCGTATCTTCCATGCCTAACAGACTAGAAATATATACTTTACAATGAGAACCATCTCCCGCAAGTTCCACACGTACAACAGATAGCATATTGCTAACTCTAGGGTCTTTTACTTGTCTGAAAATATCTGGTAATTCTCTGCGAATATCTTCAGACATACGACTGTTTTTAAAACTTGGCATAATGCATTTTTTCCTTTCTGTGAGAATCTGCTATTTTTTTGAATTTTAAAAATATAAATTAATCTGGCTGGTATTCTTCCATAATATATGCTTCAAAAATATCACCTGTTTTAATATCATTGAATTTTTCAAGACTAATACCGCATTCATAACCGCTGGCAACTTCTTTGACAGAATCTTTCATTCTTTGTAAGCCCGCAATATGGTCATCAGCAATAATAATGCCGTCACGGACAATTCTAATCTGACACTGTCTTGTTAATTTGCCCTCTAATACATAACTGCCTGCAACGGTACCAACACTGGAAATTTTAAATAACTGTCTGACTTCGGCTTTGCCCAGAATCACTTCTCTGAATTTTGGTGCAAGCATACCTTTCATAGCTGTTGTAATTTCTTCAATTGCGTCATAAATAATTCTATATAATCTGATATCAACACCATCACGGGCAGCACTTTCCGCAGCTCCATTGTCAGGTCTGACATTAAAGCCAACAATAATTGCATTAGATGCACTTGCAAGCATGACATCACTTTCTTTGACAGCACCAACTGCACTATGAATGACTTTCACACGGACTTCATCATTGGATAATTTTTCAAGAGAAGTCTTGACAGCCTCTGCACTGCCCTGCACATCTGCTTTGACAATGACTGGTAATTCTTTTGTTTCACCCTCAGCAATCTGACTGAATAAATTATCCAGCGTTAATTTATGACCAGTATTTTGGAACATTGCTTCTTTTGCTTCATGTTTTCTTTGTTCCACAAGTTCTTTTGCAAGACGTTCATCTTCTACAGCGTCAAAAATATCACCTGCACTTGGAACTTCGTCTAAACCAGTAATTTCTACTGGAACAGAAGGACCTGCTGTTTTTACTGCATTGCCTTGATAATTTGTCATCACACGAACTTTACCAACAGAAGTACCTGCAATAATAATATCTCCTGTATGAAGTGTGCCTTTTTGGACTAACAACGTTGCAATAGGTCCTCTGCCTTTATCTAATCTGGCTTCTACAACAGTACCTTTTGCAAGTCTGTCTGGATTAGCAGTTAATTCTTTGACTTCTGCAACCAGTAAAATATTTTCTAATAATTCATCAATGCCATCACCAGTTTTTGCAGAAACAGGAATACAAATTGTATCACCGCCCCATTCTTCACAAACAAGACCATATTCTGTTAATTGTTGCAGGACTCTATCAGGATTAGCAGCTTCCTTGTCCATTTTATTAATGGCAACAATGACAGAAACACCTGCGGCTTTGGCATGATTAATAGATTCTACTGTCTGTGGCATAATACCATCGTCAGCGGCAACAACTAATACAGCAATGTCTGTAATATTTGCCCCTCTTGCTCTCATAGAAGTAAATGCTTCATGTCCTGGGGTATCTAAGAATGTGATTGTCTGTCCATTGTGTTTGACTTGATAAGCACCAATATGTTGTGTAATACCACCTGCTTCAGAGGCAGTCACATTTGCATGACGGATTCTGTCCAAAATAGAAGTCTTTCCGTGGTCAACATGCCCCATAACCACAACAACTGGAGGTCTTTCCTGTTGATTTTCTTCGTCAACTTCTTCAGATTCAATCAAACGTTCTTCAATTGTCATAATGACTTCTTTTTCTACTTTTGCACCAAGTTCTTCAGAAACAATGCTAGCTGTATCGAAATCAATTTCTTCATTAATGCTGGCCATAATGCCAAGACCCATGAGTTTTCCAATAACTTTGGAGACATTGACTTTTAAACGGCTGGCAAGTTCACCAACTTGAATCATATCTGGAATTTTTACTTTTAATTGCTGTTTTCTGGCACGTTCTAATTCCAGACGGGCAAGTCTTTGTGTTTCTGTTTCTTGTTTTCTGCTGTTATTTTTCTTATTACGCTGTGCAGATTTTTGACTGATTTTTTGTTTTTTAGTAGAATAATTATCTTTTCTTTTATCATCAGGGGCAATTTGTTCATAACGTTCATCATATTTATCAAGTTCAATATAACTGCCTCTGGTATCTACGGTACGGCGTTTTTCAGGACTTTCTGTTCGTCCTGCACTCATAACACCACCAAGACGGGTTTTTTCGCCATGTACTTGAGGTGCTTTTTTACGTTTTTCATCACGGTGTTTATTATTATTATTATTATTATTATTAGCTTGCACGGGCTTTTGTTGTTCTTTTTGTGATTGTACAGGTTTTTGCTGTCCTTTCTGTGTTTGTACAGGCTTTTGCTGTTCTCTCTGTGGTTGCATAGGTTTTTGTTGTTCCTTCTGTGATTGTACAGGTTTTTGCTGTCCTTTCTGTGATTGTACAGGCTTTTGCTGTTCCCTCTGTGGTTGTACAGATTTTTGTTGTCCTTTCTGTGATTGTACAGACTTTTGCTGTCCTTTCTGTGATTGTACAGGTTTTTGCTGTCCTTTCTGTGATTGTACAGGTTTTTGCTGTTCTTTCTGTGATTGCACAGGCTTTTGCTGTTCTTTCTGTGATTGCACAGGCTTTTGCTGTTCTTTCTGTGATTGCACAGGCTTTTGCTGTTCTTTCTGTGGCTGATTCATGTTATCAGCTTGTTTTTGAGATTTAGATTTTTTCTTGAATTCTTTTTTAGGCTCCTGTTTGCCCGCTTTTTTTGTTTCAGAAATAAATGCAGATTTTGGTTTGCTTTTTGATGCAAAATAATCATCAAAGCTAGTTACATTGATTTTCTGACTGTAAAATTCCAGCATGAGATTAAATTCACGTTCTGTAACAGATGAACTTGTGGTTTTCTTTTCGCCAAGACGTTCTTCCAAAAAAGTAACCAGCTCTTTCGGGGAAATCTGCAAATCTCTTGCAGCGTCTGTTAATTTAATTTTCTTTGCCATAGGCAAAAATCCCTCCTATTCTAGTAACTGCTATGTGAAATTAATTTTCCTGTGATTCACATAGTTGGCGGATTCTGTCAAAAAAACCTGTGTCTAAAATCGCAATGACACCTGCTTTTCTGCCTGTAATATTGCCAATTTCAAACATTGTCAAAGACACAGAGATAACAGGAATATTTTTTTTTTGACAGATATAACATACTTCTTTGTGCGTTTTAGATGAAATATCCGTACTTGTCAGTACACCACAAACTTTTCCAGTTTGTAAAGCCTCCTGCATAGGCACAAATCCAAGTGCCATTTTATTTGCTTTCCGACAAATACTAAGAATGCCGTGCAATTTCTGATAAGGCATTTTGCATCACCTCATAAATTTCTGCTGAAATTTTACAAGAAAAATTTTTTTCTAGTCTGTGAGCTTTCATTGCTTGCTGAAAACAAGCTTGATTTTGACAAATATATGCACCACGACCAGACTTTTTTCCTGTAGTATCTAGTGAAATTTCACCGTCAGGAGATTTTACAATACGAATTAATTCTTTTTTGGGCTTATTTTCCCCACAGCCAATACACATACGCATTGGAATTTTTTTTTGCATAATTTACTCCTCTGATTTTACTTCTTCTTCAAACAGTATATCATCTTGTTCTGTTTCTGTAAATACTTTGTCAGAACTATTTTCTGTAGTTGATACAGGCTCTGGAATTTCTTCAAAATCAGATTTAATATCTATTTTATAACCTGTTAATTTCGCAGCAAGTTTTGCATTTTGTCCTCTGTTACCAATTGCAAGGGATAACTGGTCACTTGGAACAACTGCAACACAAGCATGTTCTGCTTCGTTTAAAATAACAACTTTGAGAACTTTTGCAGGAGATAATGCATTAGCAATAAACGTTGCAGGGTCATCACTATAGGGGATAATATCAATTTTTTCACCGTTTAATTCTTTTACAACAGCAGAAATCCTGGAATGCTTTGCACCAATACAAGCACCAATTGCATCTACGTTCGCATCATGAGACATCACAGCAATTTTAGAACGTGAACCAGCTTCACGGGAAATAGATTTGATTTCTACAATGCCGTCATAAATTTCTGGTACTTCCAATTCAAATAAACGCTTTACTAAATCACGATGTACACGGGAGAGTTTAATAATTGGCTTTTTATTTTTATTTGCAATGCCCGTGATATAAACTTTCAGTGACATGCCTTCTTTGAGAATTTCATTAGGAATTTGTTCCTGACGCAGTAAATATAATTCTGTTTTGTCATACATGAGTGTCGCAGAGCCTCTGCCAGGTTCTACTTGCATGACTGTTGCTGTAATAATATCATTTTCTTTACTTTGGAATTTATCAAGAATTCTGTCACGGTTAATATCTCTTAAATCGCCTTTAATAGATTGCTTGGCAGACTGTGCAGACGCACGGCTGAATTTAGAAATATCTAATTTATGCTCCAGTGTTTCGCCAACACAAATATTAGGATTAATCGTCCTTGCTTCATCAATATGAATCTGTGAATGATTAATCGGCTTTTCGTCCACGACTTCCTGTAAAATAAATATATCAAAAATTTTATTTTCAATATCAATATCTACACGAATTGCCTCTTTGCATTCTGGATACATACGCTGTACAGATTTCTGCATCGCAGATTTTACAGTCTCAATCATGACTTCTGTATCAAGGCTGTTTTCTGTACCAAGTGCTGTTAGTGTATCAAAAAATTTGCTGTCCATTTTTGTTTTCAAACCCTTTCTTAAAAATATTATTTTTCAAAATCAAAATATAATTTCACAAATGCAATTTCAGAAAATTTTAATTCTAAAATTTCTTCTTGTGATATTTGCAAAGTTAAATATTCTTTATTCCAATCTGTCAAAATGCCAATCACTTCACGGCTGTTATCTGCAAAGTTCTGAAACCCTTTTACCCGTACTTCACAGCCAATACAGGCATCAAAATGGCTTTCTCTCACAAGGTCAGCTTCTAAGCCGATAGAACTAATACTTAAACGGTAACTTTGCGGAATGGGGTCTTTTTCGTCAAGCATGTCACTTACAGGAGCTGTTACTTTTTCACAGTCATCAATGGTAATGCTTTCTGTTTCTTTGTCAATAAAAATCGTCAATTCCCAGTCAGCACCTTTTTTTTCAAAACGCACGTCCCAAACCAGATAGCCCAATTCATTGACAATCGGCAAAACTAAATCATAAATTTTTTGTTCCGTACTGCCGAATTTTTTTAATTTCATGAAATGTTATAACCTGCCTTTCTTGCATTTACAAATTCACAAAATGAAAGACCGGAATGCGTTCCGGTCTTTTCACATCTTGTATAGTAATATTATAGCATAAAATTTTATAAAAATCAAGCTTTTTTTGAAATTTTTTCTGAAAAATTATTTTTTTATTTAATTTTTCTTGCTTCTATATAATATCTTTTATCTTCTGCATGCCCCATAGAAAATGTTTTTCTAGGCAATGCACCATCTTGTTCAACACTGGAGAATAATAATTTTTTGTCCATATCTGGTAATAAAAAGCCAATGCTATTTTCTTGTTGGGATAATTTTTTTAAACTTGCCATGCCGTGAATATAGTCAATCTTACCTGAATTTTCTACTAAATAATTATCTAATGCGTTTTGTAAACTGCCTACAGCTAAACTTGATGACGGTTTATGAATATATAATTTTTGTTCTGCATTATTTTTTATGATAATTATAAATTGCTCTGCTGGTTCTTGTGATAAATTTAAATTTTCTGTTAAATAGGCTAATAATTTTTCTGTATCTGTTTGTGTGATAATTCTATGAATCGCTTCAAATTCCAAAGCTTCACTGTGTAAATTTACAAGCTCTACTAATGCATATCTTGCTGGGTGATTTGAAAAATCTATTCCTGGATTAGATTTTTTTAATGCTTCATAACAAGCTTTTGCTGTGGCAAGCGAATGATTTCCATCACCCATAGCAAATTTTAATGCTCCTGTTTCAGCAAGTAATATTTCTAAATTTTCTTGAAAATTCATTTGCTGTTCTGCATTCATAAGATAGCCCGTCACATGTCCGCCATTTTGCATTAACTCTGTATCATAAAGCTTTTGCATTTGATGTTTTTGTGCTGTACATGTGCCAATTGTTATATTTTTTATATCATCAATTAATAACATAATATGTGGCAATTCCAGAATTGCTTTATCCCGTACACGCATACGAGGGGGAATTCGTTCTAAAACAGTTGCCTCTGTTGCTCTTACAGGGGATTGACTGTCAGCATGATAATTATAATATTCTAAGTCAATTTTTCCAATCACACCTGTTCTAAGTTTGCCATCACTCTGTATACGCTCTACATAAATCATTGCATTCGCATAAGTTTTAAAAATATCTTGCTTTAAATATTCTTGCATTTGATTTTGAATATTTGCAATTCTGGTTTCAACGTCAGGTAGTTCCAGATAGATTTCAGGAAGAATTAAATTTAATGTAGATTTGGCATTTTTGGCAATTTTAGTTGTTTCCTCCCAATAGCTAGGTTCACTTGTGAACTGGTCGCAAGCAATCACACTCCATTGGTAAGCATTTATTTTTTCAAAATCTGGTAGTAAAATTTCAGCACTTGAAAAAATTTCTCGCATTCTTAACACGCCCTTTTCAGTAAATTTGCTGTATATAAAATATTATATCATTTTTTTATCAAGATGTCAATTAAAAAATAACTTGAACAAAACTAAAATTATTTTTTCTGATTAAAATTTCAAAAATCGTGAATTTCGCTATAAAAAATAACATAGTTCGCTTAAAATAATAATATTATCAAGAAGAAAACAATTTGTTACTAGATTGTAACTTATTATTCATTTATTTGTGACGGGAAATGTGTTATACTAGAAATTAGACCATAAAGATTAGACAAAAAATAAGAAATAGAGAACTTAGTTAGAAAGGAATGACACGCTTTGCAAGATGAAAAAGAAATAGGACAGAATGGAAAAAAGAACGGAAAAAAATTAGATGCTTCCAAAATGTCCGCAGCAGAAATTTTAGAGGCTGTTGGGGTAGCTGAACCACTGACAGAAAGTTTAGTACATGCAAGTAAGGCAAAGCAAAAAACGAGTGAGCCAGCATCTTCTTCAGTACAAGAAACTGTAGCAGAGAATGCAGGAGGGGATATTCAAAAAAGAATTGCCGAAATTCAAAGGCAAAAACAAGAAAAATTGCGTCAGGCACAGGAAAAATTAAATTCTGAACAACAAGGCAGTCGTGAAATGCCAATCTCACAAAATCCTGTGCAACAGGAATTAAATTCCGCTGCAGAAAAAAATGCAAAAAAAGTTCGTGTAAAAGCAGTTGCAATTTCAGAACCAGTCGCACCAGAAGAACCAGTGTTACAGGAAGATTTAGAAGAACCTGAATTTGAAGAAGACTATGATGAAACAGAGGATTTTGAAATATCTGATTCTGTATCTGAAAAAAAATCATCGAAAAATAAATCCAAGAAAAGAAAGAAATCAAAAAATGCAGGCAAAATAGCTGTTATGTTGGGAATTATCGGAGCGGGTGTATTAATTCTTGCATATGTGATTGGTGCATTGTGTTATCAAGAAAAATTTCTTCCAAATACCTATATGAACACAGTTTCTGTTTCAGGTATGACAAAAGATGAAGCGGAACAAGCTTTACTAGATGCAAAAAAAGTAGATGACTTAACTTTAATTACACCAAAGGGAGAACAAGTTGTTTTCTCTGCACAGGATTTCAAAGCAGAATATACAATTGCTGCTGGTACTTTTAATGAGGCAACAAGTGAAAGTAATTTTAATTGGGTAGCAAAATTATTTACAAGTTCTGAATATCCTGTAAAATATGAATATGCTTATTCAGAAGATGATTTAAGAAATTTAATTGCAAATTATGATTGGGGTAAGGAAACTTCACAGAATGCTAAAATTATTCGTTCTGATTCTGGAAATTTTGAAATTCAGCCTGAAACAGTTGGCGATAAATTTAATATTGACACACTGATGACATATATTGCGAAACAGTTAGAATCTGGTGAGTCACAAATTACAATGCAGGAATCAGGGTGTTATGAAGCATACAAAGCAAAAGTAACTGCTGAAGATTTACAAGACGATTTGCAAGTATATAACAGCTATGCAAATTGTAATATCACATATGATTTTGATGATAGAAAAATTACACTTGATAGTGATACTGTGATTAGTTGGTTGCTGACAAAGCCAGACGGTTCATTTATTACAACTTCTGGGCATGATATTCCCTTAGATGAAGAAAAAGTGACAGAATTTGTTGCCAATATGGCACAGGAAACTGACACTTATGGCAAAGACCACGAATTTTATGCAACAGTGGACGGCTGGATTACTGTCCCATGGACAAACGCAAGTTGTTATGGCTGGCTAATTGACAGAGATGAAACGGTTGTGCAGTTAAAAGAATTAATTGCAAAAGGTGAGACTGTCACAGTTGAACCAGTTTATGAAACATGGGGCATAGGATATAGTCGCAAAACAGATGATATTGGCACGACATATATTGAAGTAGATATTTCTGAACAGCATATGTGGTATTATAAAGATAATGTTGTCATTATGGATTATGATATTGTATCTGGTACGGAAACAAATCCAAGTCGTAGAACGCCCAGAGGTGTTTGCCAGATTGTCGGGCATATCAACGGCAAAGTTTTAGGCACGTATGCCGTACAAGGCTATGAAGAATGGGTTGACTACTGGATGCCATTTAATTATTTAGGCTGTGGTTTTCATGATTTGTCAAGGGGTGCTTATGGTGGTTCTATTTATATGTACAATGGGTCACATGGTTGTTTAAATATGCGCCATTCTGAAGCAGCAAATTTGTATTCTGAAATTTTTGACGGCTTGCCCGTCATTGTGCATGATTAAATAATAATATAACTGTTGCATTGTCAGATTCATAATGCAACAGTTTTTTTATTTTATCATTAAAAAATACTTGCAATTCTAACTGGAATATGCTAAAATAAATATAATATTAAAATTTAAATTTAAAATTTCAGCATAAGGAGTATAAAAAAATGAAATTAGGCATGGTAGGACTTCCGAACGTCGGAAAAAGTACGTTATTTAATGCATTAACAAATGCAGGTGCACAATCGGCAAATTATCCATTTTGTACGATTGAAAAAAATATCGGTGTGGTATCCGTACCAGACAGCCGTTTGAATTATTTGGCAGATATGTATCAACCTGATAGCTTCAAGCCAGCAACTCTGGAATTTGTAGATATTGCAGGACTTGTCAAAGGTGCTTCCAAAGGTGAGGGATTAGGGAATAAATTTCTTGCAGATATTCGAGAAGTTGATGCAATTGTACATGTTGTCAGATGTTTTGAAGATATAGATATTATTCATGTGGACGGCAGTATTAATCCAGCAAGAGATATCGAGACAATTAATTTAGAATTAATTTTTGCTGATTTAGAAATGATACAACGTAGAATTGACAGAGCTAAAAAATTATTAAAAGGCGATAAAAAAGCCCAGATTCAAGTTGATTTTTTTGAGCGTTTGGCAAAGCATTTAGAGGACGGCAAATCTGCAAGAAGTTTTGAAATGACAGAAGATGAACGGGCATTTATGCATGATACGCCATTGTTATCTGCAAAACCAGTGATTTATGCAGCAAATTTATGTGAAGCCGATTTTACAGGAAATCTGGAAAAGCAAGTGCATTTTCAAGCTGTAAAAGCAATTGCAGAAGAAGAAAAATCTGCTGTATTGCCGATTTGTGCACAAACAGAGGCAGAAATTGCAGACATGAATGATGAAGATAAGGCAATGTTTTTAGAAGAATTAGGTCTGGAAGAATCTGGTTTAAACAGAATTATTCAGACAGGTTATAGCTTATTAGGCTTGATTTCGTTCTTAACAGCAGGAAAACAAGAAGTCCGTGCATGGACGATTACCAAAGGCACAAAAGCACCGCAAGCCGCTGGAAAAATTCACACAGATTTTGAAAAAGGCTTTATTCGTGCTGAGATTGTCGCATTTTCAGATTTAGAAAAATGTGGCAGTATGAGTGCCGCAAGAGAACAGGGGCTATTGCGTTTAGAGGGAAAAGAATATATCATGCAGGACGGTGATATTGTTGAATTTAGATTCAATGTCTGAAAAATTTGAAAAATCTGAATTATTAAAAAAAGCAAAAGAAACTCAACAATATGCTTATTGTAAATATTCTGAATTTCCAGTTGGAGCTGCGTTATTAACAAAATCAGGTGAAATTTACACAGGCTGTAATATAGAAAATGCCAGTTATTCATTAGGGATTTGTGCGGAACGTGTTGCCTTTGCAAAGGCAATTTCAGACGGACATCAGGAATTTAAAGCGATTGCAATTATTGGCGGAATTCACCCAGAAAAAAATTGTCCGCCATGTGGTGCATGTCGGCAGTTTATGGCAGAATTTTGTGATGATGAGTTTAAAATTTATCTTGCAGAAAAAACAGTTAGATTAAAACAGTTATTTCCAGAGCGTTTTGTATTATAATACAAACCAGACAGGAATTTTAAAATTCCTGTCTGGTTTTTTATTTAATTATTTAATAGGGAAATCAGATGGTTCTAACAATTCAACAATTAATTTCATGATATTCAAGGAATCTACAGGTTCTATGATACCATTGTCATCAACGTCAGAATTTACATAACCTTGTGGGTCAAGTTTTGCTTGACCAAGAATGTATTTATTTAATCGAATAATATCAATAATATCAACTTCGCCATCTACGTTAGCGTCGCCCCATAAAGTTACTTCTAAATCTGGTCTTGTTGGTTCTGGAGTAGGTTCTGGGGTTGGGTCTGGAGTAGGGTCTGGAACTTCTTCAACTTCGTTATAGAATACTTCAACAGATTTGAGTGTTACAGAATCTAAAACTTCTTCGCCCTTGCCACCATACCAGTAACCAAATTGCAGATTACCATATTCTTCATTAATATTTAATCCAGATGGAACAATCCAAGCAATTTCTACATCGCCAGATTTTTTATCTAATACAACAAAGTCCCATTTTGCATCTTCTGGAGACCACATTTCCCAATCTTCACCAACAGATGCACCAACGCCATATACAAGCTTATCTAAATCTTGTGTTGTAGAAACGGTAAATACAACAGCCTTTACATCCTGATTTGCTTCTAAGCCAAGGTCAGACGTAAAGCTTAATTCACCAGACATATCACCAGCTTTAATGGCTTTATTCACATCAGATTTTTTGCTTGCTGTATAATCAAAAGTAACTTCTTCTGTATAAGTCAGCACACCGCCTAATAGATTAACAGATTCAACTTCGGTATATTCTTCTGCTTCTTCAACACCATACCAGTACTGGAATGAGATTTCCCCAGCAGTTTCATAAGGCTTCACGGCTTCTGGAACATCCCAGAATACGCTGAAATAAGTGCCAAGCTGATTATCTTCTGAACTTAAGAAATAGCCATTGCTTGGGGTAATGCCGAAATTAACACCAGCGGCTTCACATTCTTCTTTCTTTTCATCGCCCATGTCATTATACCAGTAACCAGCATTTTCATCAGAAGCAACACCAGCTTCTTTTTTTGCAGATTCTGTATCAGCAGGAGAACCATTTTCAACGTTCAGACCGCCACCATACATGAAATTCTTGACGCTTTTTTCACTCTCAATTGTTGCCATTAAGGATTCAATTGTAACAGTGCCTTTATTACCAACATTAGACAGACCAAAATCAGAATAAGCAAATTTATGACTGTTAATCGGGTCTACACCCTCAACAGGTTTTGTGCCTTGCTGTGCATAAGTTTCTTCATCATAGCCCTGTGTTAATACCAATGCTTTTTCAAATTCAATCTGACGAGCTTGTGTTGCTGTCATCGTGCCAGTGCCGTTCTGATTATCTTTGAAACTCCAAGTACCGCTTTTGCTGTTCTGTGTACTGCCGTCTTTGATAGCATTTGGATGTTCATCCTCAGGTGTTTGTGGTGTGTCTGGGTTAGGATTAGATGGTGTTGGTGTTGCATTACCATTTGCAACAATAGATTTAATTGTTACAGTATTACCGCCGCTATAATAATTTCTGAACTCAAATTCGCCGTCATATTGGCTGTTATATTCATCTTTGTATTTTAATTTCAGACTGGAAGTATCAATTACAATGACTACTTCACCGCCACCAGCAGTAACATTCACACCTGCTACTTCAGAGCCGTCAGAAGTATCAACCCATTTGCTACCGTCATATTCCATCCAGTAAGGCGTGTCAGCAATGCCAATACCGAAGCCATAAGAGAAATTACCTGCATAGTCTCCAGTATCTAATGTAACAGTAATATTTTTAATATCACTGGAAGCTAAATCAGCTGTTTTGCCTCTGTAGATATTTGTTTTTGCCTTTGTGTCATCTGTTAAAGTTGTTCCACCTCCAACAGAATTATTAGGATTACTTGGAGTTGATGGATTTGTTGGGTCAGGCGTTGGTGTAGGTGTTGGTGTAGGTGTACTTGCACCATTTGCAGTAATAGAATTAACAGTTACACTACCGCCATAATAATTTCTAAATTCAAATGTACCATCATATTGGCTATCATACTGGTCTTTGTATTTTAAATTAAGACTGGAAGCATCAACTGTAATTGTTGTTTCTTGCCCTGCTGTTACAGCAACTTCCACACCAGGTACTTCTACTGTACCGCCTTTTGTATCTACCCAAGATTTGCCGTCCCATTCGTACCAATAGGGAGATTCTGCCGTGCTGGCACCGAAACCATAGGAAAGATTACCTGTGAAATCAGGTGTCACTGAAATTGTGAATGTCTTAATTCCGTCAGAGGCAACGTCAGCTGTCATGCCTTTGTAAGAATCGCCAACAGCTAATTTTTGATTAACAGATGCCGCAGATGCACTGATTCCCATAGAATCTGTTCTAACAGTAGACGGAACTGTCATGGCTGTTGTAGATAGACACATCAATGTAGCAATTGCAATCGCTTTCATTCGATTGCTCATATTTCTTGAAATCATTTTCTTTCATCCTTTCTTGTGATAAAAAAATAACGTACAAAAATTTTAGCACAGTATATAATATTTCATGCACTGTGCATTGCGAATATAATTATTATAACATAAAAAATATTGTAATTTGTGAATAAACTATGAAATCTATGAATTTTTCAGAATTTTTATGTAGAAATTTTTTTCAAAAATTCAGGAATTTTCACCAAAATATGAATATAATAAATATTAATTTAAAAAAATAACCCTCTGGGATTTCGCAGAGAGTTATTTTATTATTTTTTTTTAATTACATAGCATTTCGATTCTCAAGTGCTTTATACAGTGTAACTTCATCAGCATATTCTAATATTCCGCCTACTGGCAGACCAAAAGCAAGTCTTGTTACTGTCACACCGAAAGGCTTTAATAACTGCGAAATATAACTTGCTGTTGCGTCGCCCTCTACAGTTGGATTCGTTGCCATAATGACTTCTTGAATATTTCCTTGCTGAACACGGGCAATTAAAGAACGAATTTTTAAATCATCTGGCAAAATATTTTTCAACGGCGAAATCAAGCCATGCAACACATGATAAACGCCTTTATATTCGCCTGTACGCTCAAAAGCAGAGATATCTTTTGGAGTCTCTACAACACAAATAGTAGATTTATCACGGCTGTTATCATTGCAAATCGGACAAAAATCAGAATCTGTTAGATTTTCACAGCATTTACAATAATGCACAGTTCGTTTGGCATGTAATAACGCCTGAGAAAATGCTTCTACTTCGTCAGATGGCATGGACATGACATGATAGGCAAGCCGAGTAGCGGTTTTGATTCCGATACCCGGCAATTTTGCAAACTGTTCTGTCAATATCACAAGCGGTAATGCATCATGATTTGCCATGCTTAGAACAATCCTGGCAGAGACACACCGCCTGTAATTTTGCTCATTTCATCTTCTGTTGTTTGCTCAATCTGGCTGACAGCTTCATTCACAGCACTGATAATTAAATCTTGAAGTGTATCAATATCTTCTGGATCTACGACCTCTGGTTTGATATTCAGAGATTTGATAGTTTTTTTACCTGTCATAACAAGTTCTACGACGCCACCGCCAACAGTGACAGGAAAATCACGTGCTTCAATTTCGTCTTGTAACTCTGTAATCTGGTCTTGCATTTTCTGTGCCTGACGAATCATAGAATTCATGTTCTGGGCATTATTATTTGTGCCTCTTGGTATTCTTGCTCTCATGAAAACCTCTCCTTTTCTTGAAATAAGATTTTTTAAAATAAAATAAATTTTCTATTATACAGCAGTTGTCGGAATCCCGCTGTTTTTAGCTTGTTCTAACATTTCTTGCACAATTTGCGGTTTTACAGCTTCTGGAGAACATTTTGCAAGAACAGCATAACGTTTCCCCATAACATGTTCTATTGCATCACCTAAAGATTTTGCGTTTTCAGGTTTTTTAAACATAGAAACAAACAATTGATTTTCTGCTATAATTAATATCACATTTGCATAGCAGACTGCTTTTGAACCAGTAAGCGAACCCAACACAGCTGGGTTTAATTTTTCGCACTCTTCCAGAATTTCAGCCCATTGTGTTAATGGCTGAAAATCAGATAATTTCATTTTTTTGATATCAATTTCTGGCTTTGGTTCAGAAAAATTAGGTGATGCCTGTGGTTTTATCAATGAATGTTCAGAAACTGGTTTCTGTTGTTCCAACTGTGCAATTCTTGCATATAATGCTTGCAATTCACTAGAATTCACAATTTCTGCTTGATTTGCCTGCTGTACAGAAATATCATTACAAATGCGAATTAAATATAATTCTAATTCTGTACGTTTATTAATAGCTTTTGTCATACGTTCACGGCAAATTTGTAAATTTTCTAATATCTGCATAATACGTGACATGTCCTGTTCAGCTGCGATATTTTGTAAAGCTGGAATTTCATCTGTCATGCTATGCAAAAGTCCAATATCTCCTGTTGCTTTTAACAGCATAATATCTCTTTGCATGAGAATTAATTCTTCACAAAGTCGCTGTAAATCTTTTGAATTATCATGCAATTCAGCAATAATTTTCAAACTATCAGGAATATTTTTCTGATATAAATCTTGCAAAAGCTGAATTAAATAATTTCTTCCAGCAGTTCCCGCAGATTCAGAAACAATTTGTTCTGTAATCGTTTCACCATAAGCAGAGCATCTGTCCAATAGTGAAATTGCATCACGCATACCACCATCAGAAATTTTTGCAATGAATTCTACAGCCTGTTTGGTGATTTCTATTTTTTCTTGTTTTGCAATGCTGTTCAATCTTGCAACAAGGTCTTTTTGCTGAATTCTCCGAAAATCATAGCGTTGACAACGGGAAATAATAGTCGCTGGAACTTTATGAATCTCTGTTGTTGCAAGAATAAATTTCACATAAGCTGGCGGTTCTTCCATAATTTTCAGTAATGCATTAAATGCACTGGTAGACAACATATGAACTTCATCAATAATATAAATCTTAAATTTACATCGTTCCGGCGTATACACAGTAGCGTCCCGCAATTCCCGAATATCTTCTACACTATTATTAGAAGCCGCATCAATTTCTATGATATCTGACAAAATACCCTTTTCTGCATCTTGACAGATACTGCATTCTAAACAAGGATTTCCATCTGGAAGCGGGTGTTCACAATTGACAGCTTTTGCTAAAATTCTTGCACAAGTGGTTTTACCTGTACCACGGGAACCCGTGAATAAATAAGCATGTGCTGTAGTTTGTGCTTTTATCTGATTTTGTAAAGTTGTTGTCACATGTGGTTGTGATAATACATCTGGGAAACGCAACGGTCTCCACTTTCTGTATAGAGCCTGATACATGAAAAATCCCCCAATATTTTGTTCAAAGTTTCAAAAAAATTCGGAACATAAGTGTGCAGGCTTGCTGCGGCACATGAGTCCATCCGCTTAATGCTGCTCGGTTCCCCGCCTGACATGGTTCACGGTGAATCATTGCACAGGGCCCGCACACTTATATTCCGAAGTCTTGTACACTCGAATGGTATTATTATAACATAGATTTTTATAAAAAGCAAGACCTGAAACGTAATTTTTCTTCTTTTTGTTTATTATTACTAAAATAAATAATTTTTTTTGTATATCCATACAAAAATATTTATTTTCTAAAAAATACTTGTAAGCGATTAAATTTTCTGGTATAATAAATAGAGGAAGAAAAAAATGATTTCTAACCTCTTTCTCTTATTTTTTGCTGAAAAAGACATAGTCTATGCTATGTCTTTTTCGTTTTTCTGTATTCTTATTTACTTATTTATTTTATTAAAAAAAGCCAGACACTGTGATAGTTACATGTGTCTGACTTTTTGCATTAGAAATTATTTACTAGTATTTTTTGGCTTTCTGCCTCTTTTTTTCGGTGCAGGATTTTCAGAAATTTCTGTTTTTTCTTTCGTTTTTTTTGTTCTTTTAGCAGTTTTGGGCTTTTCTGTTTCAACAGTTTCAGCGATTTTTTCAGTTTCTACAGTTGGAGCTGTTTCTGTAATCAATGTTAATTGTTCAACAGGAATAATCGTTTCTTCCGTTTTTGCAGACTTAGTCTTTTTGGTTCTCTTTGGTTTAGAAACTTTTTCTTCCGTGTCTGCTTTGGTTTTTGTTTTTTTCGTTCTTTTTGTAGTAGCAGGTTTTCCTTCTGGTAATTTTTCTTCTGCTGGCTTTTCTTCTGGTTCTGTCGTTTCTGGCGTTTCCGCTTTTTGTTTTCTAATTTTCTTTTCTGGAATAATTTCACCGAAAGCAATTGCTTTGTCTACATTGCCCTCATGAAATACCCTGCTATCAGCGATTGCAGTTATCAATGAAACCTTTCCCTGTATAACAGATAAAATTTCTTCCGCATTACCTGTTAGCAGAAAATCTCTGTCCCAGTAATCATAGGGTTCTACATACAGAACACCGTCTTTGATTTCGATATAAAATGCACCCTCTGCTTCACCGATTACGTTTACTTGTACAGCAATATGTTCTGTAATTGCAGAAGCATCTGCTTTTACAAGAGCAGTCTGTACTTTTTTTACCAGTTCTTGATAAGTCATGATTTCTCACCTTTCTTTTGGTTATTGCAGTAAATGCAATTATTACGCATACACCGCAAAAAATTAAATTTGCTCACATGAGTATTATACTAAATATTATGAATTTCGTCAATGAAAAAAAGAAATTTTCTATATTCAGCATAAGATTTTCTAAATTCTAAAGCTTATTTTTGGTTAAAAATTCATAAAATCAATTTGTTGTTTGCAAATTTCTGTCAATGAAAATATCCTGAAAAATAAAATAATTCCCGTGTTTTTTCACAAAGATTTGAAAAAATGTGAAATATCTCTTGACTATTTCTTAAAAAAGCGTTATAATAGAAATAGAAAATTTATACTAGAGGAGGGGTTCCCCTTGACAAATATTCTTTTTGCTGCGTCTGAGTGTGTGCCTTTTGTAAAAACAGGAGGACTTGCTGACGTTGTAGGTGCATTGCCGAAATATCTTGACAAATCCCGTTTTGATGTTCGAGTAATTATTCCATATTATACTTGTATTCCAGGAAGATATAGAAATTTCTTTCATTATCGTCACCATTTCTTCATGGATTATGCAGGAAAACAAGAACATGTTGGTATCATGGAATATGAATATCATGGCATTAAATTTTACTATGTAGATAACGAGTATTATTTCAATGGCGAAACGCCTTATAGCAGTAATATGTGTTGGGATATCAAGCGTTTTACATTTTTCTGCAAGGCTGTTCTTGCAATGATGCCTGTTATCGGATTTCACCCAGATATTATTCATTGTCATGATTGGCAGACGGGTTTAATTCCAGTGTTAATGCATTCTACATTTGCAACACACCCGTTTTATCAGGGCGTAAAATCTATTATGACAATTCATAATTTGAAATTCCAAGGTATTTGGGATATCGAAGAATTCCAACATAATACAAATTTGCCTGATTACATGTTCACACCAGACAAGCTGGAATTTAACAAAGATGCAAATATGTTAAAAGGCGGTTTAGTCTATGCAGATTATATTACAACTGTAAGTGAAACTTATGCACAGGAAATTAAAACGCCTGAATATGGTGAAAATCTAAACGGCTTGTTATATGCAAGGGAAAACTCTTTGCGAGGAATTGTAAACGGCATTGATTACGGGATTTTTAATCCAGAAACAGATAAGAAAATTTATTATAATTACAATGCAGATAATTTCTTAACTGGCAAATTAGAAAATAAACGCCGTTTGCAAGCAGAATTGGGCTTAGAACAAGATGACAGAAAAATGCTGATTGGCTTGATTTCCAGATTAACAGACCAAAAAGGCTTGAATTTATTAGGCGATACGTTTGAGAGATTCCTCGATGATAATACACAGTTTGTATTAATTGGCACAGGCGACCCAGCCTATGAAAATATGTTCCGTTATTTTGCTGGAAGATATCCTGGCAGAGTTTCTGCAAATATTTGCTATAATGACGAACTTGCACACAAAGTTTATGCAGGTGCGGACATGATGCTGGTACCGTCTAAATTTGAACCTTGTGGCTTAACACAATTAATGTCTTTGCGTTATGGTTCTGTACCTTTGGTACGTGAAACAGGTGGTTTGAAAGATACCGTTCAGCCATATAACGAATTTGATTTAACAGGTACAGGCTTTACATTCAAAGAATTCTGGTCAGAAGCATTTTTAGGTGCAGTGAATTATGCAAAATCTGTATTTTTCAATTACAGATATCATTGGGACGATATGGTAAAACGTGGTATGCAGCAAGATTTCTCTTGGAATAATTCTGCATGTCAATATGAAGGCATGTATGAATGGTTAGCTGGTAAATAATCTCTATCTCACTCCTTATAACAATAGAAAAACAGCACTGGATAAGCTTAGCAATATTCCAGTGCTGTTTTCTGTAATTTAGTCTAAAAAATAAAGCAAAAAACAAGTAATTTTTTTAGTATGTCACAATAATTTTAAAAAAAGCGTTATGATTTTCACATGCGAATTGACTTTTACAAAATTTCAGGGTATAATATATAAAAATAGAAATTTAAAAAACAGGTGTTATGAATTATGATAAATTTATGCAAAGAATTATATGCCTATCGGGAAATGATTTTTAGTCTTGTCAAAAAAGATTTAAGAGGACGTTATAAAGGCAGTGTATTAGGATTTCTTTGGACGTTTATTAATCCGTTATTTCAGTTAATTATTTATACCATTGCATTTTCATTTATTTTGCCAAGTGCAATTGAAAAATATTATTTATATTTATTTGTTGCCTTAATTCCATGGATATTTTTTTCATCTAGTTTACAAGGCGGAGCGAATTCTGTCATGGCATCACAGAATTTAGTATCAAAAATTTATTTTCCAAGAGAAGTATTGCCGATTGCTTATGTCACAAGTTGCTTTGTGAATATGCTTCTGACATTTATTATTATTTTTCTAGTGATTGCCTGTTCTGGAGTTCCTATGAATTTCACAGCAATTATCTGCCTGCCAATTATTATGTTCATTGAATACATGATAGCTTTAGGACTTGCTTTATTATTTTCAGCAGTCACTGTTTTTTTCAGAGATATGGAGCATATTTTAAGTATTATTACCATGGCTTGGATTTACATGACACCAGTGTTATATCCACTGGAAACAATTTCTGATAGCAAAATACAAAAATTATTTTATATCAATCCTATGACTTCTGTGATTATTGCCTATCGGGATATATTATATTATGCCAAAATACCTGATTTTTCAACATTGTTCATTGCGTTCTGTTTTGGAATTGCAAGTTTACTATTAGGAGAATTTATATTTTCAAAATTAAAAAAGCGTTTTGCGGAGGTGATGTAATGCATGAATCCAGACTATGCAATTGAAGTGCATGATGTCAAGAAAAAATTTAGAATTTTTTATGACAAAGGCAATGATTTAAAAGACAGAATTTTATTTCGCAATCGCAATCATTATGAAGATAGATGGGTATTAAAGGGCATTAGTTTTCGTGTGAAAAAAGGCGAAGCCATTGGATTAATCGGACATAACGGCTGTGGCAAAAGTACAACTTTGAAATTATTGACGAAAATTTTATATCCTGATTCTGGAAGTATTGAAATGACAGGACGAGTATCCAGTTTAATTGAATTAGGAGCTGGATTTCACCCTGATATGACAGGACGGGAAAATATTTATACAAATGCGTCTATATTTGGCTTAACAAAAAAAGAAATAGACAAGCGTTTACAAGAAATTATAAATTTTTCAGAATTAGAAGATTTTATTGATAACCCTGTGAGAACATATTCTTCTGGAATGTATATGCGATTGGCTTTTTCTGTTGCAATTAACGTAGATGCAAATATTTTATTAATTGACGAAATTTTAGCGGTTGGTGATGCGAATTTTCAGAAAAAATGCTTTGATAAATTGCGTGAAATTAAAGCCCATGGTACAACAATTGTGATTGTTTCACATGCTTTGGGACAAATAGAACAAATTTGTGAAACGTCATACTGGATTGAAGACGGATTAATTAAACAATCTGGCACGCCAAAAATTGTCCATGATAATTATTTAAAAAGCATGGAACTAAAACGCACTGAACAGCTTGAAAAACAACATGCTACAGAACAGGAAAAAGAACAAGAATTAGAAAAATCATCTGTTACAAAAATTTCACAAAAATTGCCTGATTTCTGTGAAAAAACAGCGATTCGCATGGGAACACAGGAAATTGTTTTTACTGACGTACAGCTTAGAAATCTGGAAAATCAAAAGCAATATGTTTTTGATACCCAAGAGAAAATAAAAATTTTTCTGAAATATCAATCTAATAAAAATAATTTAAAAGGCAATTTTGGTTATGGCATTTTTCGGGAAGATGGTCTGCATTGCTACGGTACAAATATTTTAATTGAAACAGGAGAATGCATTCCTATTCAGGAACAAGGCGAATTGGAAATTATATTTCAAAATAGTTTATTACCAGCAAGATATTTTTTAGATATTGCAGTGCATTCTCATGATGGCATTATTTTTGATGATATCAGACAAGTTATCAGCTTTGTTGTATCTTCCAGTAAACAAGATATTGGTGTCTGTCGACTAAAATCTAGTTTTTTATGGAGGTGAAAATTTTTGAAATTCTATACAAGATTATTAAGATTTTTTCTGCGTGATTTATATGCCAGAACAGAAACTGCCAGAAGTGAATCCGCTGATAATGCAAAAGCATTACAAGAAACAAGAAATCAAGTAATCTCAGTTCAGGAAAATTCTGCATTGCAAATTGAGGCATTACAAGAAAAATTAATTTTTTTACAAGAACAAAATCAAAAATTTCAGGAAGAATTAAAATTTTTACAGCTCCAGTTAAAAAATATTGATACTGGACATCATGAACGAACAGAACGCTGTGAAAAAAGACTGGACTGTTTAGAACATTATCGTTCAGAAACAGAAAAACGTATGCAAAGTGATGATATCACAACATTAGAATTATCTCATAGAATTGAAGTAACAGAACAAATTTTGCAAGAAAATAATATTTCTGGAAATGCTTTAAAATTATTTAATAAAAAAACATATTCCCAAGCGGGAGAAGATGCTATTATGCTATATGCCTGTGCAATGTTAGGCATTCCGTTTCAGGAATGTAATTATTTAGATTTAGGTGCAAATAAGCCGATTGAAATGAGCAATACCTATTTTTTTTATCAGCAGGGTGCAAGAGGCGTATTATTAGAAGCTAATCCGTTATTAATTCCTGAATTAGAACAAAAACGCTCTGGAGATATTATTTTAAATCAGGCAGTGACAGAGGAATCAAATGAAAATGTGATATTTCATGTTTTAAATCTTGACGGCTTATCTAAAATCGGCGATATATCAGATATTCTTGCAAAAAATCCCAATGCAAAATTAATGCAGTCTGTTACTATTAAAACTATCAGTGTAAATGATATTATAAAAAATTATTTTCAGGAAAAAGCCCCTGTGATTTTAAATTTAGATATAGAGGGTCTGGAATTAGAAATATTAAAAAATATTGATTTTGAAAAATACAGACCGTTATTTTTTATTATCGAAATGATACCTTATTCTGAAAATTTATCAGTCGGGATAAAAAATCAGGAATTATTAAATTTCATGCATTCTAAAAATTATCTGGAGTATGCATTTACAGGTATTAATTCTATTTTTATTGATGCTATCCAATATCAAACATTAATTTCCAGAAAGGAGAATTTACATGCAGAATGAAATAAATACTATTAATATTATTAATATTGATGAAATTATGAATCAAATACGCATGGAAATTAAACAAAAAGGCTATCAGGATTCTATGCTGGATTTTGAAGAAATTCCCTTTGCACAAGAAATAAATCATGCAGAACATCATTTTGAACTGGCTTCTTTGCAACAAAGTTCTGAATATTTAAATATTCGCAATCAAATAGAACCCTATAAACCAATTGAGGGGAATTTTATCATTATTTTTATTAAAAAAATATTGCGTAAACTCATGAAATTTTATATTTTGCCTATCATGACAGAACAAAATGCATTAAATTTGCATACAGCAAATTCTGTGAATCAAATTCAGCAATATATTAATTCTAAAAGTGATTCTGACCAGATTAATCTGACAGAATTAGTTTCCAGAATCGAAACACTGGAATTGAAACAATCTGCAAATAAACAGGAAATTCAGGCTTTACGCAGTCAGATAAAAGCATTAACGGCTGAAAATGAAAAACTTCGGAGAAGAACATCATGAGAATCATACAATTTTTGCCGACTTTAGCATTTGGTGACGCTGTCGGAAATGATACGATTGCATTAAAAAAAGCAATGCAGGAATTAAATTATGATACCAGTATTTATGCAGAAGTTGTTGACCAGAGATTGCCCAAGCATACAGCATCAGATTTATGTAATGGCATGCCTAAACTGGATAATTCAGATATTATTTTATATCACATGTCAACAGGTTCAAAATTAAATTACAGCTTAGAACAATATGCTTGCAGAAAAATCATGATTTATCATAATATTACACCACCAGAATTTTTTCATGGCTATAATGCACAAGCAGAAGCAAATGCACAGTATGGACTGGACGGTCTGCAAAATTTAGCTAGTAAAATAGATTATTGCTTAGCGGATTCAAAATTTAATCAACAAGATTTAAAAAAAGCAGGGTTTACTTGTCCGATAGATATCAGACCAATTTTAATCCCGTTTGCAGATTATGAAAAAAAGCCTGATAATTTTATTATTAAAAAATATTCTCAAGAGAACTGGACAAATATTATTTTTGTCGGACGAATCGCACCCAATAAAAAGCATCAGGATATTATCAAAATTTTTGCATTTTATAAAAAATATATCAATCCAAAATCAAGATTAATTTTTGTTGGAAATGCTGGAGGCATGGAAAAATATTATCATAGATTAGTGAAATATGTCGAAGCTCTGGAGCTGAACGATGTTATTTTTACGGGGCATATTAAATTTTCTGAAATATTAGCATATTATCATATTGCTGATATATTTTTATGCATGAGTGAACATGAAGGATTTTGTGTGCCGTTAGTAGAAGCCATGTATTTTAATATTCCAGTGATTGCTTATCAAAGTTGTGCGATTCCGTGGACTATGGGCAATAGTGGCATTGTCGTAAAGTCTAAAAATCCAGCAGAAATTAGTTTATTAATTGATAAAATTGTAAAACATAAAAATTTAAGAAATCAGATAATTGCAAATCAGCAGGAACGGCTGAAAGATTTTCAGTATGAAAAAATTAAAGCTATATTTGCCAGACAGTTAGAAAAATTTATCACAGGAGAATTAACATGAAAAAAATTGCATTTGTGATACCATGGTATGCGGAAAAAATCCCAGGCGGAGCTGAAATGGAGACCAGAGAAGTGACAAAACATTTGCATCAGGCGGGTATGGAAGTAGAAATTTTAACAACTTGTGTCAGAGAATTTGTCAGTGATTGGAATGAAAATTATTATCCTGAGGGCATAGAAATTATTCAGGAAATCCCTGTCAGGAGATTTAAAGTCCGTAAGCGTAATACAAAAGTTTTTGATGAAATTAATTTAAAATTAATGAATCATATTCAGCCAACAGAACAGGAAGAAAAAATTTTTATACAGGAAATGATAAATAGCCCTGATTTATATCAATATATTGCTGAAAATCAAGAGAATTATACAGCATTTGTTTATATTCCCTATATGTTCGGGACAACCTATTATGGCATAAAAGCTTGTCCCCAGAAAGCCGTTATGATTCCTTGTTTTCATGATGAAGCATATTTATATATGAAAATTTACAGAGAATTATATTGTCAAGTCGCTGGTATGATTTTTAATGCAAAACCTGAACTTGAATTAACAGAAAAAGTTTATGATACTAGTAAAATTCAAAAAATTGTAATGGGAATTGGCATGGATATTAATTTAGAATCTTATCCCGAAGAATTCAGAAAAAAATTTAAGATTCAGGAAAAATTTATTTTATATGCAGGACGTAAAGATTTAGGCAAAAATGTCCATGTATTACTAAAATATTTTGAACAGTTTAAAAAACGCAATCCGTCAGATTTGAAATTAGTTTTAATTGGTGGCGGAGAAATTGAAATTCCAGTTGGTGTTAAACAAGATATTATAGATTTAGGTTTTGTAGAAATACAAGATAAATATAACGCCTATGGTGCAGCAGAATTATTATGCCAACCATCTAAAAATGAAAGCTTTTCTTTGGTCATTATGGAAAGTTGGCTTTGTAAAAGACCTGTTCTGGTGCATGAAGCATGCAAAGTAACAAAAAATTTTGCAAGAGAATCTTCAGGCGGATTATATTTTAATAATTATTTTGAATTTGAGGGTTGTGTAAATTATTTTTTAAAAAATCAAGAAATTGCCAATCAAATGGGTTTAAATGGTCGGGATTATGTCAGAAAGCATTTTGACTGGAATGTAATTATTGAAAAATATCGACAGTTTTTTGAAACATTAGACCAGAAACAAACCATCTGAAAGGATTTGACATGAATAGTTTTTTGATTCTGACAATTGTAAGTGTGATATTATGCTTAGGAACAGGAGGAATTTTATTTCAAAAAAGAAATATCATTGAAATTTTAACACTCGGAATTTCTTGGTTTTTCTGTTCGTATATATTAGCAACTATGACTTTGTTTGTTCTGGATGAATATAGTTTATTCAGAGGCATTGGTATCACAGCTTGTCTTGATTTGTTGCTATTTTTGCTAGTATATTTGAAATATCAGCCTAAAAAATTAGAAATTAACTGGAATATCAAAAAAATTTTAATTCCAGTAATAATTGCTGTAATAGGACTTGCTTTTGTGAGTCAAAAAAATGAATTATTCGGCATGGGACAAGATGAAGGCGTTTATCAATGCGTAGCCATTAATTTCATGCATGGTTATGATGACAGACAACAGGATTTTATAGAATATGATTTATTAGATTCTGAAGAATCAAAGAAAAATTTTCAGACTGCTGTGCATAATAAATTAGTTGGTTATGATATTCCAAGTAAAAATTATCCTGATACTGTCTATGATAGAACAATAAGTCCTGTTTCTGGAATTTATCACGGAATCCCAACTTATGCGGCAATGCTTGCCCTATGGGGCAATTTATTTGGCATGGCACACATGGCAGAAATTCAGAATATATTTTATTTATTAGCAATATTGTTATTATATTTTGTATGCCAGAATTTAAATTTAAAATCTTGTTCTGCAATTACAGCATGTAGTTTATTAGCATTATCGCCAATTGTAATCTGGGTTGCAAAGTCTACCCTGACAGAAATGTTTCTGGCTGTATTAATTTTATTATTTTTATATTTTTTAACAGATAAGCAAAAACCAGAACAAGTTAAATTTTCTGTTTTGCCAATTGCCGTTTTTAGTTGTTATCATGTGTCGATTTATACTATTTTGCCCTATATTTTGCTAGTATATGCGGGATTGTATTTTTTTACAAGAAAAAATATATTTGCGATATTATTAAATATTATGATTCCGATTTATTTGGCAAGTTATTTTGCAATGCGACAAGTTCAGCCTTTTTATACAATGAATAATTACCGTTCTGTATTTGTTGGGGGTGTGAATGTCCAGAATATTTCACAGGCAGTAGTCATCACGGGTTTAATTTTAGAAATTATTTGTTTGGTATATTTTATTATCATAGATAAACATGTTAAAATAATTTATCTGAAAAAAAATTCTAAATTTTTAAAATGGCTATTAGTTTGTCTGCTTGCATTGCCAATTTTATATATTATTTATAAAAGCATGGATAAATTAGAAACACTTGAAGAAAGTGTATCACTTACAATCATAGGCTTTATCGAAAATGCAGGTATGCTATTAATACCAGTTGGAATTATCATTGCTTTGCTAAAATCTAAATTATTTCTTGTCAGTAAAGAAAAATTAGTCATATTTATTTCGTTTTTTTATTGTGTGCTGATTTATTCAAGTTTTTTGCGATTTGAAATTGATTATTATGATTATTATGCAAGATATTTAGTGCCATTTATTCCTGTGGCAATTTTATTTGGCGTGACTGCAATTGATAATTTAAGTAAAATAATTATTTATCCTGTGATGATTGCAAGTTTATGTTTTTCTATGCCATATGCAAATTTTTTAAGAACACACAAAGACGATACCCGCATGGAGTGGGAAAATTTAGAAGATATTACCATGCATATTAATCAAAATGATTGTGTTGTGATAGAAAATTATTATTTGTCAACACTTTGGTTGCCTATAAAAGCCATTACACAAGCCCATGTATATCCAGCTGAAAAAAATATACAAGAGCAATTAGATTTATTAGCTTTGCAATATGAGAATGTTTATTTGATTGCAAGCAAGTCATATACTTATGATTTAGATAATAATTTAGAAATTATTTATACAGACATGATTAATTGCATGGAAGATAAAAATACAAGTGCTGAAAAAGGTATGCCGTTAGAATTTAAGGCACAGGCAAGGCAAATTTATTTATATTCTTATTTGCATGATTGGTTAAGATATCCTGCTTCTACTATCAATCATTATAAATTATATGGCTTTGGCGATTATGAAAAAACATTCTGCTGGACAAATAGCGAAAATTCTGCCATTCGTTGTATATTAGAACAAAAAGATTATGATTTGACTGTAAATTTAGCAAGCAAATTGCCTTTACGGGAATTAGATAGAGAAGTATTTCCAGTGCGGTTAGTTATTAATGGTAGTATTGTAGATACACAGATTATTTCAGATAGTAATAATGGAAAGTCACTTGTGTTCAAGATTCCAGCAAGATATTTGCAAGATGGTTCTAATGCAATTGGTTTTCAAACAGATATTTGGGAAGCGTCTATTATTAATCAACAAGATACTCGAATTGTTGGTATTCCAATACAGTCTATGGTTTTTGAAATCAGAAATTAAAAACCAGAAAGGAAATGTTATGAAATTAATTATTCAGATTCCCTGTTATAACGAAGAAGAAACTTTAGAATTAGCTTATCATGATTTGCCACGTCATATTGACGGCATAGATAAAATTGAGTATTTAATTATTAATGACGGAAGTCAAGATAATACAGTCCAAAAAGCCCGTGAATTAGGATTTCATCATATTGTTTCGTTTAAGAAAAATAAAGGACTTGCCAAGGGATTTATGGCTGGACTTGATGCTTGTTTGCATTTAGGAGCAGATATTATTGTGAATACTGACGCAGATAATCAATATTGCGGTGCAGATATTACAAAACTTGTCAAGCCCATTCTGGAAAATAAAGCAGATATTGTGATTGGAGAAAGACCCATTGACCAGACGGAACATTTTTCTTGGAAAAAGAAAAAATTTCAACATATTGGTAGTTGGGTTGTCAGAGTAACTTCTGGAACAGATATTCCCGATGCACCAAGTGGATTCAGGGCGTATTCCAGAGATGCCGCTTTGCGAATCAATGTTGTCAATGAATATACTTATACACTAGAAACAATTATTCAGGCAGGACATAATAAAATAGCAATGACTTCTATTCCGATTAGAACAAATGAAGAAACCAGACCTTCCAGATTATTTTCTAGCATGTGGAAATATATGAAACGTTCTGCAACTGTGATTATTAGATCATTTGTTATGTATAAGCCATTAAGATTTTTTAGTATACTAGGTATTATTTTATTTTTATTTGGCGCTGTACTAGGAATCAGATTTTTAATTTTCATGGCAATGGGTGATGGTGCTGGGCATGTGCAGTCTCTTATTTTAACAGCAATTTTATTAATGATGGGATTTCAGACAATTACAATTGGCTTATTAGGCGATACAATTGCTGCAAATAGAAAATTACTGGAAGATATTCAGTATAGAATCAGAAAAATTGAATGTGAACCTGAATCTAATAAAAAAATCAGGAGTATAAAAAAATATGAAAAACAAAAAAATTAAAAATTTTATTTCCCATGGGATTAAAATTATATTTTTGATATTAGTAATTTATTTTCTAGCAAAATATTTTATACAGAATTGGGAAGAAATTCAGGCTATGAATTGGGATTTAGACTGGTTTCGTATTATAATTTCTTTTTTGTTATATTTTGCATATATTATCACGCTTGCGTCATTATGGCATTTTATTACAAAATTAAATCAATGTAATATCAGGCATTTTGACGCTGTGATTGCTTATTTATTATCAATCCCTGGGAAATATATCCCTGGAAAAGTATTTTTATTAATGGCAAGATGTCCTGCTTATGAAAAAGCCAATCAGTCATTAAGAAAAGTAACTGTTTGCTTTTTTCTGGAAAATATATGCACACTCTTAGGAGCTGCATTTTTGTTTTTAATTTCTTTATTTTTTTTCCCGAATGATTTACTTGCAAAATACATGTGGCTGACTGTTATATTAATAATTTTATTTTTTATTTGCATTCATCCAAAGATAATTAATTTTTTTCTGAAAATTTTGAGTAAGATTTTTAAAAAAGATATGATAATTCCTATGGCATATTCTGATATGCTGAAAGTAGTTATATTATTTATTGCAAACTGGCTTGTTGCTGGTTCAGGATTTTTCATGTTAGTACATGCAATTTATCCAGTAACAGCTTCACAATGGCTATATATCGGGGGCATTTACGGACTATCAACAATTATTGGCATATTGGCATTATTTGCACCAAGTGGGATTGGTGTAAGAGAAGGCATTTTAACAGCAGGATTAGTATTAATTATGCCAGAAGAATATGCTGTGACAATTTCTTTAATTTCAAGGCTTTGGCAGACAGTCGCAGAAATTTTTCTTGTTGCAGGTGCATTTCTAGTAAATAAAATAATAAACTATAAAAAATCCGGTTCTTAAACAAACCGGATTTTTTTATTATATTATTCAGAAGTTTTTGATGAAGTTGTTACTGTTGTTGCTGTAGTTGTTGCTGTTGTTTCTTTTTCTTTTTCGACACAGTCAAGTGCAACTGTATAATTGCCAACTGCCCATAATCTTGTTGTATCACCATAGAATGAAATTGCTACATCGTCAGTACTAAATGATGTATTCTGTGTAATTGTATAATTTAATAAATCAATTGTAACAGAAATATCTTGTGTGTTCAGATTATCTAAATCTTGTTCTGTACCCATGACAGTGACAGGAAGATTTCTAGTAATCACAGTAATATCAAAATCTTTTGGTGCATTGATAACAGAAATATTACTGTTATTCACCTGAAATTCTCTGGAGGCCAGCTCTTGATTATCCAGTGTTAATTTCACTTGTTGCAAGCCACTTTGATTAATAAATTCTTCGCTTAATTCAACAGGGAAATCATGTTCGTAATTAAGCCCAATATCATCAAGTTTAATAATACCTAAATCCCAATCTTCACGTTCTGCAAAGGCTGTACTTGTCTGTGAAGCAAGTGTAATTGTTTCTTCTGATAAATGCAAATGCTCTTGTAACCAGTTTAAATCAAAATTACTTGGTGCATTGCGGATTTTATAAGCAAGTTTTAATTCTTTCTGTGTTAAAACAGGAATTGTAATTTTAAAATTTGTACTTGGGATTTCTAAGCCGTCTGTGTCCATGACAGCACCTTCTGTTGTATATAATTTAATTTCGTCTGTATAAAGCGAATATAAACTATCAATTTCAAGAGATTTTTCTGAATAAGCTTCTATTCGTTCGATTGTATCTAATTGTGTAGATGGACCTGTAATTTCAATTTGTGCTGGTTCAAATGTAATATCACTTTTTCTCATCGCATGCCCTGAAGTCGCATGAACATTTGGAATGGAGGCTGTTACATCATAAGTTCTAGTTTCGATTCTGTCTAATTTTACAGTCGCATAGCCTGGTGAAATCGTAGAAATAAAAGAAATATTTTTATCTGCTTCAATAGAAATTTCAAAAGAAAATTCTCCAATTGTAGCTACATCAGAAGTAATAATATTTGCTTTTAAATCTTCTTGTGTGAGTCTTCCAATCTGTGCACGGTTGCCTTCCAGTTCTACTGTGACAGTCTCAACATCACAGGAAATCGCACTTAATCCATTTGCACCTGCAGGCGTGTCTGTTAAATCTATCACAACAGGAATATTATAAAATGTCACATGCGTTGTTTGATAAACAGTAACAGAAATAGAAAACCAGATTAAAACTGCACAAATAATAGAAGCAAATACAGAAACAGGCTTTGTGCCAACCAGATTAATTAAAAAATTCTGAAAATCATGGATTTTTTTCATGAGAATCCCTCTTTTCTGTGCGACTGCGAAGAAGTGGCAGACGCATTTTTTTATTATCTTGTTGTTTCGGAATGAGCTTGTCCGTTAAGAGCTTATGCAATGTATCAAATTCAAAATCTCTTGTTAAACTTCCATTTTCTGCAACAGAAATTTGTCCTGTTTCTTCGGAAACAACAATAACAATTGCATCTGAATTTTCACTCATACCAATGGCAGCCCTGTGACGTGAGCCTAATTTTTTATTAATTAATTCTTCTTTTTGGGGTTTCGGCAAGAAACAGGCGGCTGCCAGAATCATACCATCACGCATAATAACTGCACCATCATGTAATGGTGTTTTGGGATAGAAAATATTGCCAAATAATTCTTTGCTTGGGATTGCATTTACAATAGTTCCGTTTTCGATTTGCTCGCCTAATTTCGTTTGTTTCTCAATTACAATTAATGCGCCTGTGCAGGTTTTGCTTAATTCTACACAAGATTCACAAATCGCTTCAATCGCAATTGCCCATTTCGCTGTAACTTCATCACTAGAGGCTGATAAAATTGCATCAAGTCCCAATTTCGTATGTCCTAATTTCTCAACTGCACGGCGTACTTCTGGCTGAAATAAAATTAAAATTGCCAAAATTCCAATATTAAATACATGTTCCAAAATATAAGTAATAGATTTTAATTCAATCATTTTGCCAACCATGTATGCAATTAATAGAAAAGCAATGCCTTTGAACAGTTGACCAGCTCTTGTTTCACGGATTAATTTCAGGAAAAAATAAATAATATAAGATAATAAACCAATATCTACAAAATCAACTGGTTTCATCGTGTGTACAACGCTATAAACAGATTCTAATATTTCTTGCATAT